>JBFMFO010000021.1:0-44549 GCA_040754095.1 Thermodesulfobacteriota bacterium
CTTCACTCTTTTTCACGGCTATGCTCCTCTTTTGATTTGCGTTAACCAACTTGCTATTGGCTCAAATCAAAATGAGTATAGCCTTTTTCATTTATCCGCAAGGCTTACTGCAATATAGCAAGCTCTGTGGTGAATAACTCTTTCCCGCTACTTTTTACGCCAGATGGGGCCGCGCGGCGTGTCGATAACCATTATACCATGGGCGGAGAGTTGTTCGCGCATCTGATCGGCCAGGGCCCAATCCTTTCTCTCGCGGGCCTCTTCCCTCTTTTCAATCAGGGCCGCAATCTCCGGAGCGAGCGCCTCTTCCTTGAAATCCATGACCCCGAGCACGGCATCCAGCTTTTTCAGAGCAGCCAGGGTGTAGGCGATCTGGTCGCGATCCAACTTACGGGCATCCATGATCGGGGTTATCTTTTTGATGAAGTTGAAAAGGGTGGCCAAAGCCCCGGCCACGTTCAGGTCGTCATCCATGGCCACGGTAAATTCCTGCTCCAGGGTCGATACATACGTGGCCGCCTCCGGGTGCGGTTCTCCGGGGATAAGCACATTCAGGCGATGGACAAGATCATCCAGCCGCCAGAGTGAACTCTGCGCGGCATCGAGGCTCCGGTAGGAAAAACGCAGGGGTTTCCGATAGTGTGTAAAAAGGAGAAGAAAACGGACTTCACGGCCGGTATATCCCTTTTCCAGCAGGTCCCGTAAGGTAATAAAATTACCGGCTGAACGGGACATCTTTTTGCCGTTTACCATGACCAGGGCGCTGTGCAGCCAGTATCTGGCCATGGCCTTGCCGGTAAAGGCCTCGGCGATGGCGATCTCATTTTCATGATGCGGGAAAATCAGATCACTCCCGCTGGTATGGACATCAAAGGTCGGCCCGAGATACTTGAGGGACATGGCGGCGCATTCAATATGCCAGCCCGGCCGCAGATTTCCCCATTCAGTCTTGTAAAATATACCCTTTTTCAGTTCAGACAGGCTGGAACGTTTCAGGAGGGTAAAGTCCATGGGGTTATCTTTTTCATACTCATCGAGATCAACCGTAGTCCCGACCTTTATCTTATCCAGCTTTATACGCGACAAGCGTCCATAGTGCGGGAACTTGGAAAGGTCGTAATAAATAGAGTGGTGTTTTTCATAGGCATAGCCCTTTTCTAGAAGGGTCCTGGTCATGGCCAGCATGTCTTCCACGTGTTCGGTAGCGCGCGGATAGACCGTGGCCCGCAAGACGCCGAGCGTATCTATATCCTGCATGAACTCCCGGATATACCTTTCCGTAAACTCCTTCAGGGGCAGTCCGGCCTGCTCGGAACCCTGAATGGTCTTGTCGTCTATATCCGTGATGTTCATGATATGGGTAACCGCGTAGCCCTTGAACTCCAGGTAGCGTCTGATCAAATCCGTGGCTATAAAGCGCCGGCAATTCCCCAGGTGCGCAAGCTCATACGCAGTCGGGCCGCACGAATACATGCCTGTCTTACCCGGCATGATCGATTCAAAGACCTCTTTTTTCCGGGTCAGGGTATTATAGAACTTCAGTTGGGAGGCGGTCTCCTTAGAAAGCGATTTAACCTCTTCGGCAAAGAGATCGGTGCTCAGATACCGGTCACCGCCATCGGGAAAGATCGTGACCACAATCCCTTTTTCCATGCGCCGGGCGACTTCCAGGGCCGCGGCCATAGCCGCTCCGGAACTCATCCCGACAAAAAAGCCCTCTTCCTTGGCCAGACGGCGGGCCATGGCAAAGGCCTCTTCGTCATGGATATTTATGATCTCATCCAGCCTGTTTTTATCGAAGATGCCTGGCTTATAGGATTCCTTCATGTTCTTCAGGCCCTGAATCCTGTGCTTTAAATAAGGCTCGACGCCTATAATTTTCACGGCCGGATTTTGCTCTTTGATATAACGGGAAACACCCATAGCTGTCCCGGTCGTCCCGAGACCCATGACAACGGCGCTGACCTGCCCCCCGGTCTGTTCCCAGATCTCCGGCCCGGTGCCTGTATAATGGGCCTTCCAGTTATTTTCATTATTAAACTGGTCGGTCATAAAATAGCGCTCCGGATATTCGCGGGCCAGGGCATAGGCCTCCTCAATGGCCCCATCCGTGCCCAGGTTGGCCGGGGTGAGGATTATCTCCGTCCCAAAGGCCTCCAGTATCCTGCGTCTTTCTATGCTGGCGGATTCGGACATGACCAGCATACAACGGTAGCCCTTGACCGCGCTTACCAGGGCCAGGCCGATGCCGGTGTTGCCGCTCGTGGCCTCGAGCACGGTCATCCCCTTTTTCAGCCCCCCGGTCTCTTCCGCAGCCTCGATCATGGCCAGGGCCACACGGTCCTTAATCGACCCGCCCGGATTGAACATCTCCAGTTTGGCCAGAATGGTAACGTTCCGGTAAGGATTTATGCGTATGATGGGTGCAAGAGGGGTGCGCCCGATACGGTCAAGGATATTCCCGTATTTTTCGATCTCCAGCCTGTCAGATGGTTTCATGAGCGCTGCCTTTCGTCAGCAGGAAAATGAACCCGTTCCGTTCGTCAGAGACACCTTTTGAAAACAGACCTGCTGTGGGGGTACCGGGGAAGATATAAAGAGAAAGGTTATACGGGGGTAAGTTGCTCAGGCGGGAACTCTCTTCGCCCAGTGTCTGGAGCGCCCCTTTTAAACGGGCATCATCTTCGCCCAGGCGAATCTGCCTATGGCACGACAGGTCTTTAATATTCTCCCCTCCCCGGGAAGAAGTGGCAAGGCGTTTAACTGCCTGCCTTACATAAGCCTTAATCAAAGTTACAGCCTCTAACGCCCTGCCTTGCTCACGGACTTCTAAGGCCTCAGGAAAGTCCCGGCCGCTCAGATCAGGGAGTGGAATCGTCAAAATGAGTTCATTGGGCGGTAACAACTCCAGCGCCGCAGGCCTGTCTGTGAAGGGTATCCCGGCCCCGTGAAAGCCTTCCTCAAACAGGCGTGACCAGGCCTTAAGCCGGGTGGCAATGGAGATGGTATCCTCCCTATCGGGTATGGAGGCGGGGGCGGCCTGAGAAGGCCTTTCTTCATCTATCAAAAGCTCCGACCACAGCTTACTCTCCTGCATGCTGACCTTGAAGCCCAGGCGTGCCGTCTCGTCTTCCTGCCGGTCGTGTTCCTGCGCCAAGTGTAGGAATAACCGGATAGCGGAAAGTTCGTCAAAGGCCGGCGGTACAAGCTCTTCGCCCCTGAGTGCGGCCATTATCTCTCCATATCCCTCCATGCCGGTCCCTGACTCCTTGATATGCTTCAAATAGCCAAGCTGGCCGGATCTGAAGACAAAATCGCCCCAGGACAGGATCTCCCGCACTCTTCGCTTCAGGGCCGGCAGTTCAGGGCCGGCCGGAAGAGGGGTTTCCAGACGAAGAAGGCCGGACCTTACCAACTCCGGATAAAGTGGCGATGGCTGCCATTCGGATGGCTGATAAAGGACCAGACTGTCAAAAAAGAAGAGGACGCTCTTAAGCAGTCCTTCCCGGATATACGTAAAGGGAAAATAGAGTGCGGGAAGAGGTTCTCCTTTAATTGTCTGCTTCTCCATACTTTTAGAAACCACCTGCTGTAAAAAATTGTCTTATAGTTCTTAGCAAGAAAGATAACCATTGACAAGATTCTTTTTCAACACCTATTATTTAGCCAAGTTCGAAGCTGAAAGCTCAAGCTTGATATTTAGTAACAATTTAGCGTATTGAAAATGCATGACAAAAAGTGCAAAGAAACATACCAAATCAGGAAATCAGGAAGGAGAGGGCTTGAAAGAATTCAGGAAGACGTTTGAATCAGGAACTCAGGAAATCAGGAAAAAATGCTGTTCCATTCCTGATTTTTTGATTTCCAGATTCATTCATATAACTTGTTACCAGGAAAGTATTTTTGAGAAATTGATTTTCAGCAGTTCGTCCTCTGGCTGCTCTGTTCTTTCATGAATTCGTGAGTCCCTGATTAAGGTGAGATTTTCGTATTTTCTTTTTATGAGTTCCTGAGTTCCAGATTAATATCCTTTTCTAAGTGCAGGACGGTTTCAAATACATAAGGTGTTACGATATTTAGTCGTTTGGCATTAATTTGAACTTTGGATTTTGGCCTTTGAAATTATACACATCTCCTGGAGGGTACAAACTTGCATATTCTTTTGACCAATGATGACGGGATACACGCCAAGGGACTCCACGCCCTTTATGACGTCCTGGCTCCGCACTACAGAGTCTCCGTGGTTGCCCCGGAAAGTGAGCAAAGCGCGGTCGGACACGCTATCACTCTCTTAAATCCCCTCCGCGTCCGTGAAGTGCGTCTTAATAAAAATTTCCTGGGCCTGGCCGTTTCCGGAACACCGGCCGATTGCGTAAAGATCGCCATCAATGAAATCCTGGACACGCCTCCGGATATCGTGCTTTCCGGCATCAACCTGGGGGCCAACGTGGGGATAAATGTCCTTTATTCCGGCACGGTCTCTGCGGCCACCGAAGGGGCCATATTAGGCATCCCCTCTATAGCCGTATCTTTAAATACCTTTAAAGACCCTGACTTTTCCTTTGCCGCCCATTTTATCCGCAAGCTCATCAGGCGCGTAACTGAACTGGAGCTGAACCCGGCCACCTTGCTTAACGTCAACATACCGGCCGTCCCGCCAGAGGATATCCGAGGCATCGCATTAACCCGTCAGGGAATTTCCCGCTTTGTGGAACGGTTTGACAAACGTATGGATCCCAGAGATAATGTTTATTACTGGCAGGCGGGAGAAACCCATTTCATCCGGGAGGGAAAAGACATAGATACCTGGGCCCTCTCCCGCAACCTGATATCCATTACGCCCCTGCACTTCGACCTCACCAACCATGCTGAATTGAACCGCATGCGCCAGGCAAAGATTCTAAAGGATATATTGAAGTCCTGACCGTGGCTTGACAGGTCTTGTCAGGATGCTTAACTTGGTGGCAGAGGAATTTCCCTTTTTGGACGCAGATAAATGCAGATTGTCAAGATTTCAAATATGAGCCTCTTGTAAAATTCTTATGATTCGGATTGCCGTCATTCCGGCGAACCCCGGATCGGGGTCTGGGACAGGCGGACAACTTTTATAAGAACCCCATATAAAAACATTTTTCTGCGGATATCGGCGAAAATCTGCGTCCTAATTTAGTGGAGGAATTATGCGATTTGACAAATTAACCATAAAATCCCAGGAAGCCATACAAAGCGCCCAGCAACTTGCGGAAAGCAAGGGGCATCAGCAGATAGAGCCGGAGCATCTGATGGCCGTGCTTCTGGAACAACCGGAAGGTCTTATCCCCGCTATCCTGAAAAAAACGGGTGTCGATCCGAAAGCGGTTATGGCCGAAGTGGAGCAACGGTTGGAAAGTCTATCCAGGGTTTCCGGCGCAGGCTTTCAGGGGGCCTATATCTCGCCCCTCTTAAAAATTATGCTGGACCGCTCCTTTAAGATAGCCGAGGAGATGCGGGACGACTACGTCAGTCAGGAACATCTCCTCATGGCCATGCTGGAGACAAAAGGCTCAGCAATAGCGGATATCCTCCAGCAAAAAGGCATCAGCCGCGAAACAATAATGCAGGCCCTTCTCAGTATCCGGGGCAGTCAGAGGGTGACCGATCCGAATCCGGAGGAAAAATATCAGGCCCTGGAACGCTACGGCCGGGACCTTACGGCTCTGGCCCGATCCGGCAAGCTTGACCCGGTCATAGGCCGCGACGAAGAAATCCGCCGCGTTATCCAGGTGCTTTCCAGACGGACTAAAAACAACCCGGTCCTTATCGGTGAACCCGGGGTCGGCAAGACCGCTATTGTAGAAGGCCTGGCCCAGCGCATTGTCGGCGGGGATATACCGGAGACCCTGAAAGACAAACAGGTGACGGCCCTGGACATGGGCGCCCTGGTCGCCGGCGCCAAATACCGGGGTGAGTTTGAAGATCGTTTGAAGGCCGTATTAAAAGAGATTCAGGAGAAACACGGCCAGATAATCCTGTTTATCGACGAGATGCATACCCTGGTCGGCGCCGGGGCGGCCGAGGGGGCCATTGACGCCTCAAACATGCTCAAACCGGCCCTAGCTCGGGGCGAACTGCATTGCATCGGGGCTACCACGCTCGATGAATACAGAAAACATATCGAAAAGGATGCGGCCCTGGAACGCAGGTTCCAGCCGGTCCTGGTCACCGAACCGAACGAAGAAGACACCATATCCATCCTGCGCGGGCTTAAGGAAAAATATGAGGTTCATCATGGCGTACGCATCAAGGATTCGGCCATAGTAGCAGCCGCTACCTTATCAAACCGGTATATAACCGACCGCTTTTTACCGGACAAGGCCATCGATCTCATCGATGAGGCGGCCTCTAAACTGCGCATCGAGATAGACAGCCTGCCCGGTGAAATTGATGAGGTGGAAAGAAAGGCCGTACAGCTTGAGATCGAGCGTGAGGCCCTGCGCAAGGAGACAGATGCGGCCTCCGGAGAGAGATTGGAGAAGATCGGGAAGGAACTGGCTGAACTGCGGGAAAAAAGCAATGCCATGAAGGCCCACTGGCAGAGGGAAAAGGAGGCTATCCAGAATATACGTTCTATTAAGGAAAAGATCGAAGAGGCCAAAAATAAAGAGGCCCAGGCCGAAAGAAACGGCGACTTGGCAAAGGCCGCAGAGATTCGCTACGGCCTGCTTCCGGATCTGGAGAAACAACTTGAGGCGAATAAAAAGGAACTGGAAGGATTGCAGGCCGATCAGAAGATGCTTAAAGAAGAAGTGGATGAAGAAGACATAGCCGAGGTGGTCTCCCGCTGGACCGGGATACCGGTCTCACGTATGATGGAAAGCGAGAAGCAGAAGCTTATTCACATGGAAGACCGCCTGCGGCGGCGCGTAATCGGCCAGGAAGACGCCGTACGCGCCGTAGCCAATGCCGTGCGCCGGGCCCGTTCCGGGCTTCAAGACCCCAACCGCCCCATCGGCTCTTTCATTTTTATGGGACCGACGGGTGTAGGCAAGACCGAGCTGGCCAAGGCCCTGGCCGAGTTCATGTTTGACGACGAACAGGCCATGGTGCGCCTGGATATGTCCGAATTTATGGAGAAACACTCCGTGGCCAGACTTATCGGCGCCCCTCCGGGGTACGTCGGCTATGAAGAAGGAGGTTATCTCACGGAAGCGGTACGCCGCCGGCCCTACACCGTACTGCTCTTCGACGAGATAGAGAAGGCCCATCCCGATGTCTTTAATTCACTCCTGCAGATACTGGATGACGGCCGCATGACCGACGGTCAGGGACGAACCGTGGACTTCAAGAACACCATTATTATTATGACCTCTAATATAGGCAGCCAGTATATACAGGACCTGGGCGAAAAAGACCGGGAGGAGATGGTGCGAAGGGTCATGGATGCCCTGCATACGCAGTTCAGGCCGGAGTTTCTAAACCGGATCGACGAGATAATTATTTTCCACGGCCTGGAGATGGAACAATTGAAAAAAATCATCGACATCCAGGTAGAGCTATTGAAGAAGCGTCTCGCCGACCGGCACCTCAAGATCAAGCTGACCGATGGAGTCAGGGAATTCCTGGCCAGGGTCGGCTTCGATCCGGTCTTTGGGGCCAGGCCCCTCAAGAGGGCTATCCAGAAATATATACAGGACGGCCTTGCCTTGAAATTGCTGGAAGGGACGTTTCAGGAAGGAGATTCGATACTGATAGACACGGACGATAAGGGAGAAGTCGTCTTTAAAAAAGCAACGTAATATGCAGAATAAAGGAGACAGAATACAGAAGTCAGAATAAAACATATTTCAAGGAGGACTTGCTTATGCCGATTGTCAAATGGGAACCTTTCAGGGATTTATTGTCGTTACAGGAGAGGATGAATCGACTTTTCGAGGAAAGCCTGGGCCGCACAGGAAAAAGGGAGGAATTAATCCAGGGCAGTTGGGCGCCCCCGGTGGATATTTATGAGACAGCAGAGGCGATAGTCATACAGGCCGACCTGCCTGGCTTGAATCAGGAAGACATCCGGGTGGAGATGAAGGATAACACCCTTGTCCTGAGCGGGGAACGGAAATTTCAGAAAGATGTTAAACAGGAAAACTACCACCGTATCGAGCGTTCTTACGGGGTATTTAACCGTTCCTTTGCCCTTCCCGCCAGTCTGGAGGCGGATAAGATCAAGGCCAAATTCTCAAACGGGATACTGGAAATCATCGTCCCTAAACAGGAAGAGGCCAAGCCTAAACAAATAAAAGTGAATATAGAGTAACCGCTATCGGGCGTGCCGCAAGGCACGCCCGGCATCCTTTTTCATGCCCTGCCCGCCTTATTATACTCTCACCCCTGCCGTTTTTTATTTGAAAATTACAACGGATATGTTAGTAATAATATCTTATTTTTCTTAACTTTCAGGGCTGGTTGTGAAAAAACATATTCCCATATTTCTTTCCTATCTAAAGATAGAAAAGAACTACTCCCCGCATACCCTGCGCAATTATGAGAGCGATCTTTTACAATTTGCCTCTTTTCTGGGTGATAAGGCAACTATTGAGGCCATCGACCATCTATCCATCCGCAGTTTTCTGGCCCACTTATACGCCAGGAATAAGCGCTCTTCCATAGGGCGCAAACTTGCCTCTGTCCGCAGTTTTTTCCGTTACCTGGTCAAACGCGGGTTTTTGCCGCATAATCCTGCGGAACTGGTTTCCAGCCCCAAACAGGAAAAATTTCTGCCTACGTTCCTGCCTGTGGATGAGATCTTTGCCCTGGTGGAATCACCGAAAGGGAACGAGCTTTTGACTCTACGGGACCGGGCTATCCTGGAACTCCTTTATTCTTGCGGTCTGCGTGTCGGTGAACTTGTGGCCATGAATACGGATAGTATAGATTTTCCCCTGGGTATAGCGCGCGTACTGGGCAAGGGAGGTAAGGAACGCATCGTGCCCATCGGCAGCCGGGCATTGGAGGCCCTTAAGGGGTACATGGAGAAAGGCCGGAAAGTCGTGCAAAAAACCGGCGTGCGGGATGTGAATCCGCTTTTTATCAATAGCCGCGGCGGCCGGCTTACGGCCAGGAGTGTAGAGCGGCTGGTCGGTAAATATGGCGAGCTGGCCGGGTTGTTCAAGCACGTATATCCGCATGCCTTAAGGCATACGTTCGCCACCCATCTCCTGGACATGGGCGCGGACTTGCGCTCTGTGCAGGAGATGCTCGGCCATGTCAGCCTTTCCACCACACAGAAATACACCCATGTCGGCCTGGACAAACTGATGGCCGTTTACGACAGTGCCCATCCCAAGGCCAAAGGCAATAAGTAAGTGAGGGGTCTGCATAAATGAAAAATTCCCCGGAAGACATAAGAGGAACGACGATATTGGCCGTGCGCCACAGAGGAGAGGTAGTGGTGGCCGGTGACGGTCAGGTAACCCTGGGCAACACCATCATGAAGCACCAGGCCCGCAAGGTTCGCCGCCTCTACCAGGATAAGGTCATTACCGGTTTTGCCGGGGCTACCGCTGATGCCTTTACCTTGTTTGAGCGGCTGGAACAAAAGCTGGAAAAACACTCCGGCAACCTGGTCCGTTCCGTGGTGGAACTGGCCAAAGACTGGCGCACAGACCGGATCCTTAGACGCCTGGAGGCATTCCTAATAGCCGTGGATATGGAACATTCCTTTCTTATTTCCGGGGCAGGCGACGTCATCGAACCGGATGACGGACTTCTGGCCATAGGCTCCGGCGGCCCCTATGCCCTGGCCGCGGCCCGGGCCCTGGTCTCGGCTTCAGACCTGGATGCCGAAAGTATTGCCAGAGAGGCCATGCGCATCGCCGCTTCAGTCTGCATCTATACTAACGAAATAATAGTGGTAGAAAAATTATGATCGACATAGAGACCTTAACCCCGCGCCAGATTGTAGCTGAACTGGACAAGTACGTGGTCGGACAGGCCGAGGCTAAACGCGCGGTAGCCATAGCGCTCCGAAACCGCTGGCGACGGCAGCAGGTTCCCGAGGAACTGCGCGATGAAATTGCCCCCAAGAACATAATAATGATCGGGCCTACGGGTGTGGGCAAGACCGAGATCGCCAGACGTCTGGCCAAACTTACCCAGTCACCGTTCTTAAAAATAGAGGCCAGCAAGTTTACCGAAGTAGGCTATGTGGGCCGGGATGTGGAATCCATGATTCGCGACCTGACCGAGCTGGCGGTAAACATGGTCAAGGCCGAGGAACGGGAAAAGGTGAAGGTCAAGGCCGCGGAGATCGCCGAGGAAAAACTGTTGGATATCCTTCTGCCGCCGGCAGGAGGGACCGCCTCTGCGACGCTTCCGGGGACTTTACCGCCGGAGCAGCCTTCCCGGCCGTCAATGGAAAGGAATGAGACCCGTGAAAAATTGCGTAAGCTCCTGCGTGAGGGGAAACTGAACGATCGTTATGTGGATCTTGAGGTCTCACAGAGGGCCGTGCCCGTAGTTGAGGTATTCTCTGCCGCAGGTCTGGAAGACATGGATATTAATTTAAAAGAGATGTTCGGGAATCTCTTCCCTGCAAAAACAAAGAGACGGAAGGTAAAGGTGCCGGAGGCCCTGGAGATTCTGGCTCAGGAAGAAAGCCAGCGCCTGATTGATATGGACGCGGTTACGGAGCAGGCCAGAAAACGTGTTGAGCAGAGCGGCATTATCTTTCTGGATGAGATCGACAAGATCGCCAGCCATGAGCACGGACATGGTCCTGACGTATCGCGCCTCGGCGTACAGAGAGACCTCTTGCCCGTCGTGGAGGGGACAACGGTCAATACCAAGTATGGCCTGGTTAAAACCGATCATATCCTTTTTATCGCCAGCGGGGCCTTTCATATGGCCAAGCCCTCGGACCTGATTCCCGAGTTACAGGGCCGTTTCCCTATAAGGGTAGAATTAAAGGCCCTGGGCAAGGGTGATTTTGTGCGTATTTTGACCGAGCCGCAAAATGCGCTGGTTACCCAATACCAGTCCCTCATGGCCACGGAAAAAGTACAGCTTATATTCGAGCCCGAGGGCATTGAGGAAATAGCCTCCATAGCCACAGTGGTTAACGAGCGTACCGAGAACATCGGCGCGCGGCGGCTGCACACGGTCATGGAAAAACTTCTTGATGAGATATCATTTAACGCCCCGGAGATGACCGATATGTCTTTTACGATAACGGCCGGCTACGTCCGGGACAGATTAAACGAGATCGTCAAGGATGAGGACCTCAGCCGGTTTATTTTATAATAACGAACATGGTGTACCGAATGGAAGAGTGGGTGGAAAAGGCCAGGGTATTGATCGAAGCCCTGCCCTATATTCAGACATTTTACGGAAAGACGGTGGTCATAAAATATGGCGGACACGCCATGGTCAACGACCTCCTCAAGCAAAGCTTTGCCCGGGACGTGGTCCTCATGCGCTATATCGGCCTGCGTCCCATAGTCGTTCATGGCGGCGGCCCGCAGATAAGCGAGGTGCTGAAACGCATGGGCATCCGGTCCACCTTTGTTCAGGGTCTGCGCGTCACGGACAGTGAGACCATGAGCGTTGTGGAAATGGTGCTGGGAGGCAAGGTCAACAAAGAGATCGTCACCCTTATCAATCAGAGCGGAGGGCAGGCCGTGGGTCTGGGCGGTAAGGATGGGCGCTTGTTACAGGCCAAAAAGATGCATGTTTACCAGTCACGGGGGGAAGACCTGCCCCCTGAGATCATAGACGCGGGCATGATCGGTGAGATCACGGCTGTAGATGCCGCAGTCCTTAAGGCCCTTGAAGACAGCCGGTTCATACCGGTCATTGCCCCCATAGGAGTGGGTGCGGAAGGAGAATCATATAATATTAATGCCGACTTCGTGGCCGGAGCAGTGGCGGGCGCTTTAAAGGCGGCCAAGCTTATCCTGCTCACGGACGTTCCGGGGGTGTTGGATAAAAACGAAAAACTGCTTCAATCGCTGACTACCGGGCAGGCCGGGAAAATGCTGTCTGACGGTCTTATTACCGGCGGGATGATCCCCAAGGTCAACTGCTGCCTCAAGGCGTTGACCGAAGGCGTGGAAAAGGCCCATATTATCGATGGCCGGATCGAGCATGCCGTCCTCCTGGAGATATTTACTCAGAGTGGCGTCGGCACCCAGGTCATACCGTAGGAAAGATGAAGAAATGGACGCAGGCAAGAAAGACTGGATGAGTTTATCAGATCATTATATTATGCATACCTACGGCCGCAGCCCGGTTACCCTGGTAGAAGGCAAAGGCTGCCGGGTATTCGACTCCGATGGGAAAATGTATCTTGATTTTTTGGCCGGAATTGCGGTCTGCAGCCTGGGACATGCCCACCCGGAGGTCGCGGAGGCCGTGTGCCGCCAGGCACAGAAACTCGTGCATGTATCAAACCTTTACTATACCATGCCCCAGATAGAACTGGCCGAATCGCTTATCGAACACTCTTTCGCCGACCGGGTCTTCTTCTGTAACAGCGGGGCAGAGGCAAATGAGGCGGCTATCAAACTGGCGCGAAAATATTCACGAGACCATTTTGGCGACGGCCGTTATGAAGTCATCTGCCTCCAGGGCTCATTCCATGGCCGCACTCTGGCTGCCCTCTCGGCCACCGGCCAGGAGAAATTCCATAAGGGTTTTGAGCCTCTTATGGACGGCTTCAGGCACGTCCCGGCCGGAGACCTGGAGGCCATGAAACAGGCCATAACCGGGAAGACCTGCGCCATCCTTATGGAACCGATCCAGGGTGAAGGTGGAGTTGTATTGTTTTCACCCGAATATCTGCCCGCAGTCAGAAAATTGTGCGATGAGCACAGGCTGCTCCTTATTCTGGATGAGGTTCAGGTCGGTATGGGCCGCACCGGAACCCTGTTCGCCCATGAGCATTACGGGATAAAACCGGACATGATGACCCTGGCCAAGGCCCTGGCCAACGGACTCCCTCTGGGCGCGCTTTTGGCCCGTGAGGAGGTCGCCGCTTCCTTCACGCCGGGCACGCATGCCTCGACCTTCGGCGGCAACCCGGTAGTCTGTGCCGCTGCCAACGTGGTCCTGAAGACCTTGCTGGAAGGCGGTCTCCTTTCACACTGCCGGGAGATGGGCGGATATTTCAAACAGGGGCTGGAAGGTCTGGCCGCCCGCTATCCTTCTCTCATCAAGGAGGTGCGCGGGCTGGGACTTATCCTGGGACTAGGCCTAATGGTCGATGGCGCTGATTTTGTGACCGGCCTTCTCCATAAAGGTTTCCTTATCAACTGTACCCAAGGCAATATATTGCGGTTTGCGCCGCCCCTTATAATAACCAGGGAGGAAATTGATCTGCTCATCGTCGCCCTGGACGAAGAATGCAGGAACAGGCTATGAAAAAAGACCTCTTGGGTATCAACGACCTGACCAAGAAAGATATACGGGCTATTATCACGCGGGCTATGGCCTTTAAGAAGGACAAAGGGAATACTTCTTACCGGCCTCTGGTCGGTAAGACCATTGGGCTAATCTTTGAAAAGGCCTCCACCCGCACCCGCGTCTCTTTTGAAGCCGCCATGTTCCAGCTCGGAGGCAACGTCACTTTCCTCTCCAGCCGGGATACCCAGTTGGCCCGTCAGGAGCCGCTGGCCGACACCGCCCGTGTTCTGTCCCGGTATCTGAACGGGCTTGTGGTGCGGACTTTTGCCCAAGAGACAGTCGAGGAATTGGCAGCCCATGCCACCATACCGGTTATAAACGGGCTTACCGACCTCTATCATCCGTGCCAGATCCTAAGTGATGTCATGACCGTTATTGAAAAAAAAGGCGCTATAGAAGACTTAAGGATAGCCTGGGTGGGAGATGGAAATAACGTAGCCCATTCCTGGATCGAGGCCGCAGCCATGCTGGGGTTCTCTCTTTCCCTGGCCTGTCCCAAGGGCTACGGACCACGGCCGGAGGTCCTGGAACCGGCCCTGAAAAAGGCCCAAAAGCCCATCCTGCTCTTCGAGGATCCGGCAAAGGCGGTAGAAGGCGCCGATGTTATCAACACGGATGTCTGGGCCAGCATGGGGCAGGAAGAGGAGGCGGCTGAACGCCGGAAGGTCTTTCAGCCCTACCAGGTAAACAACGAACTTCTGCGCCGGACCAAGGGCGATACTATAGTCCTCCACTGCCTGCCGGCGCACAGGGATGAGGAGATAGCCGCCGAAGTCCTGGAAGGACCGCAGTCGGTAGTATTTGACCAGGCCGAAAATAAACTGCACGTCCATAAGGCCATACTGGCCATGATGATTAAATGATCTTCGTCCGGAAACCAAAAATTCCGGCCTACGGTCGGCCTAAGGCCGGACGAGCAGTCAGCACTCAGCTATCGGCATGAAGCCGGTCCACCGTTCACTGTTGACCGTTTACCGGAAGAAAATGTCGGACAACGGTTAACGGTTAACAAACATGGTGAATAGCTAATCGCTGATCGCTGAAAGCATAAAGAAGGCGGGTTTAAAATGGCAGAAAAAGTCAGAAAGATCGTACTGGCCTACTCCGGCGGGCTGGATACCTCAGTCATACTGAGATGGCTTAAAGTGACCTATCGATGTCCGGTAACAGCCTTTGTGGCCAACATCGGCCAGACGGAAGACTGGGAAGCCATTAGAAAAAAGGCCATAGATACAGGCGCAGACAGGGTCTATATAGACGACCTGCGGGATACCTTCGTGCGTGATTATGTCTTCCCGGCCTTTCGGGCCAATGTGGTCTATGAGAGCGGCTATCTCCTCGGCACATCACTGGCCCGCCCGCTTATCGCCCGCCGCCAGGTGGAAATCGCCGGAAAAGAAAAGGCCAATGCCGTCAGCCATGGGGCCACAGGCAAGGGCAACGACCAGGTGCGCTTTGAACTGAGCTATATGGCTATCGACCCCGGTCTGATTATCATTGCCCCTTGGAGGGAATGGGATTTTAAGGGACGTCAGGACCTCATTAAATTCGCCCGGAAGCATGGCATCCCCGTACCCACTACCAAAAAAAAACCGTATAGCTGTGACTGCAATCTCCTGCACATAAGTTATGAAGGGGGCATCCTGGAAGATCCCTGGCGAGAACCGCCGCAGGATATGTTCACCCTTACCCGCTCGCCGGAAAGGGCGCCGTCAAAACCGACCTATATAGAAATTGACTTTGCTAAGGGAGACCCCGTGGCCATAGACGGGTCAGCTATGCAGCCCGTTGACCTCCTGACTAAATTAAATGAGATTGGGGGATTAAACGGTATCGGACGGGCGGACATCGTGGAAAATCGCTTTGTGGGCATGAAGTCGCGCGGGGTTTATGAAACCCCGGGCGGGACAATCATGCGCATAGCCCATCAGGCCCTGGAATCGATCACTATGGACCGGGAGGTCATGCACATCCGCGACAGCCTCATCCCCCGCTATGCCGAGATGATCTATTACGGTTTCTGGTTTTCGCCGGAGATGCGCCTCCTGCAAAAGACTATGGACGAGACCCAGACCACGGTGACGGGAACGGTACGGCTCAAGCTCTATAAAGGTAACTGTACGGTCGTAGGCCGCAAATCTGATCAGTCGCTTTATATACAGGAACTGGCCACCTTTGAAGAAGATGATATCTATCGACAAAAGGATGCCGAGGGTTTTATACGCCTGAACGGATTGCGGCTAAAAGTGCAGGCCTTACAAAAAAAGAGGCGTTCATAAGATATGACACAGAAAAAACCCTGGGGCGGACGGTTTCGCCAAAAGACATCCGGGCTGGTAGAGGAATTTACAGCCTCCATCCATTTTGACCGCAGGCTTTATCCCTATGATATCGAGGGCAGTATCGCCCACTGCCGGATGCTGGCCAAGCAGAAGCTTATCACTAAAGATGAGGCCAGGCTTATCATTGACGGCCTCCGGGCCATAAAGAAAGAGATCGACCAGGGCCGCTTCATCTTTACCCCTTCCCTGGAAGACATCCACATGCATATTGAAAAGGCCCTCGTTGATAAGATCGGGCCGGCCGGGGAAAAACTGCATACCGCCCGGAGCCGCAATGACCAGGTGGCCACTGATGCGCGCCTTTATCTGCGGGATAAGGCGCAGGAGATTATCGGCCTGATTAAAGGATTACAGCAAAGTTTGGTGGGTTTGGCTCGCCGGTACAGCGACGTCATTATGCCCGGATACACGCACCTGCAAAGGGCCCAGCCGGTGCTCCTGGCGCATCACCTCCTGGCCTATTACGAGATGTTGAAAAGGGACCGGGAACGTTTTTCCGAATGTCTCAAGCGGATTAATGTCCTTCCCCTGGGAAGCGCGGCCCTGGCCGGCACAGGCCTTCCCATTGACCGGCACTATGTAGCCAAACTGCTGGATTTTCCTTCAGTCTCCGCCAACAGCATCGATGCAGTGAGCGACAGGGACTTTGCTATGGAGTTTCTGGCAGACTGCTCTATCCTCATGGTTCATTTGAGCCGCCTTTCAGAAGAACTCATCCTCTGGTCGAGCAGCGAATTCTCCTTTATTGAAATAGGCGATGCCTTTTGTACGGGCAGCAGCATAATGCCGCAGAAGAAAAACCCTGACGTCCCGGAACTGGTGCGGGGGAAGGCCGGACGGGTCTTCGGCCATCTTCTTTCCCTGCTCACCGTGATGAAGGGTTTGCCTCTGGCCTATAACCGGGACATGCAGGAGGATAAAGAGGCCCTCTTTGATGCGGTGGATACGGTTGTACGGGTATTGACCATCTATAGCGCCATGCTGGGGGAGGTCGAGATTCGACTGGACAGGGTAACTCAGGCCGTACAGAAGGGATTTCTGACGGCTACGGACCTGGCAGACTACCTGGTCTTACGGGAAGTGCCTTTCCGGGAGGCCCATGCCATCGTCGGCCGGACAGTGCGTTATTGCCTGGATAAGGGCTGCGAACTTACCGACTTATCCCTGGACGAACTTAAAAAATTTTCAGATAGGGTTGAGGCCGATGTTTTCGAATATATCCGCCCGGAAAAGTCAGTGGAAAGCCGGGTCTCAACCGGGGGAACGGCCCGCAGACTGGTACTGGCGGCGCTTAAGGCCGCCGAAAAGGAGCTTAGGTGATAAGGTCTTTGACCTGGAGAACAATTATTATTACCGGCCTTGCGCTCAGCCTCCTGGCCTGCGGCAAGAAGATGCCGCCCCGACCGCCGCATGAAGTAGTCCCCCAGGCCGTGACCGGGTTTTTTGCCCGTTTGACAGATAAGGCCATCGTGCTTGCCTGGAAGCCGCCTATAAAACGCAAAGACGGATCTCCTCTAACCCGGCTTTCCGGCTTCCGGGTACTGAGAGCAAGTTATGAATTTACCGAAGATTGTCCCGGATGCCCCGTACACTATACAGACATCTTCAATGTCAGGTGGCCCGGCCCAAACAAGGAAACAGCTACCGAGGATCTGGTGAAATTTGTCGATAGTGATCTGACCTACGGGCATAAATATGTCTATACCGTGCAGGCCGTAGATGATGACGGCCGTATAGGAGCGGAAGCCGAACCCGTAATCATCTATTGGGACGCGCCACCCGGTCCGCCGGCAACCCTTAACGCCCAGGCCGGAGATGGTCAGGTTGTACTTGACTGGAAGGCCCCGGAAAGGTTATCAGACGGGTCAGCCGTGGGTGAGCCGCTCTCTTACTATATTTACCGGCGCAAAGGAGACGGGCCGTATGAGCGTCTGGTTATGGCCGGGCTCCTTTCCAATACTGCATTTACAGATACCGCGCTGGCCAATGACGCCTGTTATACCTATAAAGTGCATGCCGTACGGTCAGTAAGGGACACCCTTATTGAAGGCCCGGAGAGCGGCGAGGTTACAGCCCTCCCTAAAGATATGACGCCGCCGGCCCCGCCTGCAGGTCTGTCGGCCATAGCTTCACCGGAAGGCATCGTCCTAAGATGGATAGATAATACAGAGCCTGATCTGGCCGGTTATCGCGTCTATAGGCGGACGAAAGAAGAAGACAAGTGGCAATGCCTTTCCCGGGAGCCGGAGAAATCAGTACGCTATACAGACAAAGAAGTGCATAAAGGAGAAGTGTATCATTATGCGGTAACCGCCCTGGATTCTTCGCCCCGGCAGAATGAAAGCACCATGTCCCTTGAGGTCAGGGTATGGGCCGAGTAGATCTTTTTGAGAGGGGAAAAAGGCTTGCATCACTTTAACTACGTCGCTGCTGAGTTATATTGTGAAAACGTGCCGGTTGCCGCTATTGCCGGGGCAGTGGGGACTCCCTTTTATCTTTACAGCCACGCCACATTAAGCCACCATTTCAAGACGTTCGACCGGGCCTTCGGCAAAGTTCCTCATCTGGTCTGTTTCGCTCTAAAGGCCAACTCGAACCTGGCTGTGGTCAGACTCCTGGCCAATCTGGGAGGCGGCGCGGATATTGTCTCCGGCGGGGAACTATACCGGGCACTTAAGGCTGGTGTTTCGCCGGACAAGGTCGTCTATTCCGGCGTGGGGAAGCGCATTGATGAGATTCAAGATGCCCTCAAGGCCGGCATCCTGATGTTCAATATCGAGTCTGCACAGGAGCTTTTGGCCATAAATAAGATAGCGGCCCGGATGAAAAAGAAGGCCCGTATTGCCTTGAGGGTCAACCCTGATGTTGACCCCAGGACACATCCATATATCTCTACGGGGCTAAAGAAAAATAAATTCGGCATAGACATCGGGCGTTCTCTTAAAGAATACAGAGAGGCGCGCAGCCTTTCCCACGTAGAAATTGTAGGCGTGAGCTGCCATATCGGCTCCCAGATCACAGAGATAGCGCCATTCGTTGACGCCTTAGTAAAGTTGAAGGATCTCATTGCCCGACTGCAAACAGACGGCATTAGTATCCGTTATCTGGACCTGGGCGGCGGCTTGGGCATCCGCTACGACCAGGAAGAGCCCCCCCATCCCTTTGCCTATGCCGAGGCCATTATAAAAAACATGCGCGATATGGACGTTACACTGATCCTCGAACCCGGCAGGGTGATTGTGGGAAATGCCGGGGCGCTAGTGACCAGGGTCTTGTACACCAAGAATAATGGAAGCAGGCATTTTCTGATCGTGGATGCCGGCATGAATGATCTGGCCCGGCCCAGTCTTTACGGCTCCTATCATGCCATCTGGCCGGTCAGGGATAAGTACGCCGGAGAAAAAATAAAGGCAGACGTGGTGGGGCCTATCTGTGAATCCGGTGATTTCCTGGTCAGAGACCGGGAGCTTCCGGATTTTGCCCCCGGCGATCTTATGGCGGTTATGAGTGCGGGGGCCTATGGTTTTTCCATGTCTTCCAACTATAACAGCCGACGGCGGGCGGCCGAGGTTATGGTCAAGGGCCGCGATTTTTCCGTCATCCGGCGCCGCGAGACCTGCCAATCCCTGGTTCGGGGTGAGAAGATACCGGATTTTCTGCAAGGTTCTCAGGTAAAATAGTCCATGGGGAAAAGGCTGTCTTTTTATAAAATGAGCGGCAGCGGTAATGATTTTATCATTATTGACAACCGTTCCGGTCTCGTTGGTGTCAATGAGGGATCCGCGTGGGCCCGCCGGCTGTGCCGCCGTAAGGTATCGGTAGGGGCCGACGGTTTGATTCTAATCGAACCTCCCGGTATGCCCGATGCCGATTTCAAGTGGCGATTTTATAATGCCGATGGCAGCGAGGCCGAGATGTGCGGTAACGGCGGGCGCTGTGCGGCGCGTTTTGCCTACGTAACCCGGATAGCCGGTCCTGAGATGACCTTCGAGACTATCGCCGGCTTGATCCGGGCCGAAGTGACCGATCATCGGGTGAAACTGGAGATGGTGCCCCCGCTTGATCTGCGCATGGATATAAAAGTCTTGACAAATCAAGACAAATACGTTGTACATTTCATAAACACGGGCGTACCGCATGTCGTCCATTTTGTCCCCGACCTGGATAAGGTAAATGTCCCTGAGTGGGGCCGGAGCATCCGTTTTCACACCGAGTTTCAGCCGGCCGGCACCAACGTAAATTTTGTGCAGGTCCTGGATAAACAGAATATTGCCATACGTACCTACGAGCGGGGAGTGGAGGATGAGACCCTGGCCTGCGGCACCGGATCAGTGGCCGCAGCCATCATCGCCTCCCTGAAATACGGAATTATGCCGCCGGTCCACGTACAGACGCGCGGTGGAGAAATACTTGACGTCTATTTTAAATCCGGCCCGGGGGGCATAAGCCCCGTCTTTCTGGAAGGCGAGGCAAAGATTGTCTATGAAGGTCTATTAAGGGAGGAGGAACTATGAAACGGAAAACAGCAGAGATAGCAAAAGGGGCTATGGTGGCTATTGTCACTCCCTTTAAAAAGGGCAAGATAGATGAGAAGGGCCTAAAAAAGCTCATAGAATTTCAGATCAAAAACGGCACGCACGCCATTATTCCCTGCGGGACAACCGGCGAAGCGGCTACGCTTTCCCATGAGGAACATATGTCTGTAGTTGAGATCACGGTACAGACGGTAGCCGGCCGGGTGCCGATAGTGGCCGGTACAGGCTCCAACAGCACGTCTGAATCCATAGTGTTGACCAAGCATGCCGAAAAAGCCGGCGCTAACGCGGCCCTGTTAATCACCCCTTACTATAATAAGCCTACACAGGAAGGACTCTATCAGCATTTCAAGGCCGTGGCCGAGGAAGTAGATATCCCTATCGTTCTCTATAATGTCCCCGGCCGGACCAGTGTCAACATGCTGCCCGAAACAGTGGCCCGCCTGGCTGAAATAAAAAATATCATAGGAATCAAGGAGGCCACAGGCTCCCTGCAGCAAATCAGCGAGGTTATACGCCTCTCCAATAAAAAATTCAGTCTGGTATCCGGGGACGATTTTACGGTCTTACCTACACTGGCCGTGGGCGGTAAGGGAGTTATCTCCGTAGTATCCAATGTGGCGCCAAAGGACATGGCCGATCTTTGTAATGCCTTTGAGTCCCGGGACCGACAAAAAGCCCAGGAACTGCACTATAAACTTCTCCCGCTTTGCCAGGCCATGTTTTATGAGACCAATCCCATACCGGCAAAGACGGCGCTTGGACTCATGGGCATGATTTCGCCGGAACTCAGGCTGCCGCTGTCGCCCATGTCACCGAAAAATGTGGAACGCTTGAAGGTTGCACTGAAAAACTACGGACTTATTAAGTAAGAAGCTGTCAGCAGTCAGCTATCTGCTTTCAGCTTAATGTTTATCTCAGTTTTTTGCTGACGGCTGATCGCTGATGGCTGACAGCCTGAATCCGGCCTTAGACCGACCGTAGGCTGAAAATGGTAGTTTCCGGATGAAAACTAATTGCAAGGAGAAAGGATATGATAAAGGCTATTGTGGCGGGCGCCGCCGGCAAAATGGGCGGACGCAATATCCATATGGTTCACCAGGCCGAAGGGATTAAACTGGCAGCGGCCTTTGAAAGGCCGGGACATCCGGCCCTCGGCCAGGACGTAGGAGAGATAACCGGTCTGGGAAAGATAGGCATCCCGATTTCTGAGGGTCTGGAATCGGTCATTAAAAAGGGTGATGTAATCATTGACTTCACCTTTCATGCCTCGTCTCTAGAACACGTGGCCCTGGCCGCCAAACACAAAAAGGCCATTGTGGTGGGGACAACCGGGTTTACGCCTGAGGAGATGAAAGAGATCAAGAAGCTGGCCAAAAAGGTGCGCTGTGTGCTGGCCCCCAATATGAGTGTGGGTGTAAACGTCCTCTATAAAGTCGTGCAGGATGTGGCCGCAATCCTGGGTGAAGGTTATGATGTGGAGATTGTCGAGGCCCATCACCGCCTTAAAAAGGACGCCCCCAGCGGCACAGCCGTAAAGCTGGCCCAGGTGCTGGCCGGTGCCTTAGGCCGCGACTTGGATAAGGTTGGGGTCTATGCCCGCCATGGGATGATCGGTCAGCGGACGAATGAGGAAATCGGCATACAGACCGTTCGCGGCGGCGATATTGTGGGCGAACACACCGTCCTTTTTGCCGGTATCGGGGAACGTATTGAGGTCATCCACCGTGCCCATAGCCGGGATAATTTTGCCCGCGGGGCCGTGCGTGCCGCCAGGTGGATCGTAAATCAAAAAAACGGCATCTATGATATGCAGGACGTACTGGGACTGAGAAAGTGATAGAGCGCTTCGTTCGTTTTGAAGCCGATGGCGCTGCCAGGTACGGGCAGCTAAGAGAAAACGTCATCCGCAGCATAGAAGGCGATATATTCGCAAAATTTAAAACAGGGAAGGAAGAATATGACCTGGCTGATGTCCAACTCCTCCCTCCCTGCCAGCCAGGCAAGATCATTGCCCTGGGCCTGAATTATCGCGATCATGCCAGGGAGTTGGGGTTCCCTATCCCGGATGAGCCTTTGATTTTTCTTAAACCGGGGACGGCGGTCATCGGGCCGGAATCATCCATTATGTATCCCCGGATGAGCAATAGGGTTGACTACGAGGCCGAGCTGGGTGTGATCATCGGCCAGAGAGCCCGTTTTATCCCGCAGGAGAAGGCCTATGATTACATCCTTGGCTATACCTGTGTAAACGATGTTACGGCCAGGGATCTACAGAGAAAGGACGTACAGTTTACGCGTTCCAAGGGTTTTGATACCTTTGCCCCTATCGGCCCCTGTATTGCCCGGGGGATGGATCCCTCGCATCTCAAGGTAGAATCATACCTCAACGGGAAACTTCGCCAGTCATCCCACACCGGAAATCTCATCTACGGGGTCGCCGAACTGGTCAGTTTTATCTCTCAAGTGATGACCTTGCTTCCGGGCGATATCATTGCTACCGGCACGCCTTCCGGAATCGGCCCTATGGTTCCCGGCGATGTCATAGAGATTGTTGTGGAAGGCATTGGCACGCTGCGCAATACGGTGGAAGCAGAAAAGACTGATAGCTGAGTGCCAACCGCTCCATCCAGAAAACCTGGGTTTTTGGATGGAAATTAATTAGAAAGGTATGTAGCGCAGATGATCAAAATAGAAAAATCGGAACGACTAAAGAAGCTGCCGCCTTATCTCTTTGCGGAGATAGATCGTATGAAAGAAGAGGTAAGAGCCCGGGGGATAGATGTCATTGACCTAGGGGTAGGAGACCCGGACATCCCCACGCCGCCTCATATAATCACCCGGCTTAATGAAGCGGCGACCGATCCTCAAAACCACCGTTATCCCTCTTATTCGGGCATGAACGGCTTTAAATTTTCCGTGGCCGGATGGTATGAAAGACGTTTTGGTGTCTCTCTGGACCCCCAAACAGAGGTCGTTAGCCTGATTGGTTCCAAGGAGGGCATTGCCCACATCCCCCTCGCCTTCATTAATCCCGGTGATGTGGCTCTGGTGCCGTCACCGGCCTATCCGGTTTATCATATCGGGACTATATTTGCCGGCGGCGAGCCATATTATATGCCTCTTACCAAAGAAAACCATTTCTTGCCGGACCTGACTGCCATCCCTCCGGAGATAGCTGAAAAGGCCTGTCTTCTGTTCATTAATTATCCCAACAATCCTACGGCAGCCGTGGCTACGGTGGACTTCTTTAAAGAAATTGTGGCCTTTGCTGAAAAATATAACATTATAGTCTGCCATGATGCGGCCTATAGCGAGATGGCCTTTGACGGCTATAAGCCGCCCAGTTTTCTGGAGGTCGAGGGGGCCAAGGGGGTAGGAATCGAACTCCATTCCCTTTCCAAGACCTATAACATGACCGGTTGGCGCATAGGCTTTGCTGTGGGGAACAAAGAGGTCATCGCCGGATTGGGGCAGATAAAAAGCAATATTGATTCCGGGGTGTTCCAGGCTATCCAGATAGCCGGTATGGCGGCCCTGGATGGTGACCAGACCTGTGTCCGGGAGATGCAGGCTGTTTATGCCGGGCGCCGGGATATTTTAGTTACCAGCCTGAAAGAAGCGGGGTTGAATGTGGAAAAACCAAGGGCTACCTTTTACCTGTGGGTTGAAGTCCCCCGGAGCTATACCTCCGCCGAATTTACCGCCCACCTTTTGAGCAAGGCGGGTATCGTTACTACTCCGGGCAATGGTTTTGGCGCGCCCGGAGAAGGTTATGTTCGTATGGCCCTGACGGTAGGAAAAGAACGCCTCCAGGAGGCCGTCCAACGCATCAAGAATGTAGGGTTTTAAACTTTGGAAGATGTCCTGGCCTATATTGGTATTGGATCCAACCTGGGCGACGCCAAGGCCAATTGTCTCCAGGCCTCAAGGCGCCTGGCTAAGGCTGATGGCAGATTAAAGATACGCCTCTCTTCTCTGTATCTGACGGAGCCTCAGGAATTAAAAACGCAGGGATGGTATGTCAATGCCGCGGCCGAGGTAAAAGGCCCTCTATCCGCACAGGATCTATTTTGTCTTCTTCGCCATATTGAGGATGAAATGGGGAGGGAAAGGGCAGTCCGATACGGGCCACGGATTGTCGATCTCGACCTTTTATTTTATGACGACATGGTCCTGGACACCGGGGAGCTAATTATTCCTCACCCCAGATTACATGAGCGCCGCTTTGTCATGGTGCCCCTTTGCGAACTATCTCCTGACTTCGAGCATCCGGTGCTCAAAAAAAGGGTTTGTGATTTGCTCAGGGAAGTGCCGGAAAACGGGCAGCGAGTCCGCCGGATAGAGGTTGAAAACTGAGATGAGGCTGCTCATTTATCTCATTTTACTATTTGTTGTTTATCAGATTTATAAGGCCGTGCGCAGGGAGTTGGGCAGGCCTGAACAAGTAAACCGGAAGAAAGATGATAGCGCAATAACCGCAGAGCTAGTGGAAGACCCGGTTTGTCACACCTACTGCCCCAAAAACGAGTCCCTTACGGCCGGTATGAATGGGAAAATCTACTACTTTTGCAGTGAAGAATGTAAAGAAAAATTTATAGATAGAATACAGGGGTCAGGATAAAACCTACTGACTTCTGAATTCTGTATTCTGAAAGGAAAAGGAGAGTGTGTATGAAGTTTTTTATCGATACCGCCAATCTGGATGAAATCCGGCAGGCCAATGATATGGGCCTGGTCGATGGGGTGACTACAAACCCATCGCTTATTGCCAGGGAGAACAAGCCCTTCAAAAAGCTCCTGACTGAGATATGCAGGATAGTAAAAGGGCCTATCAGCGCTGAGGTGGTCAGCCTGGAGGCCAAAGAAATGGTTAGAGAGGCTAAAGATCTGGCCAAAATTGCCGATAATATAGTTATCAAGGCGCCCATGACCACGGAAGGGATTAAGGCCACCCGGATGCTCAGCGAAGCGGGCATTAAGACCAATGTCACGCTTATTTTTTCGCCGGTGCAGGCCTTGCTGGCGGCTAAAGCGGGGGCAAGCTATGTCAGCCCCTTTGTCGGCCGGCTGGACGATATTTCCCAGGTGGGTATGGATCTGGTGGGGGATATTATTTCTATCTATGACAACTATGCCTTTGATACAGAGGTCATTGTGGCCAGTATCCGTCACCCCGGTCATGTCCTAGAGGCGGCCCTGATGGGTGCGGATGTGGCCACCATACCATTCAAGGTTATAGCCCAGTTGGCTAAACATCCGCTTACGGATATCGGAATAGAGAAATTTATGGCGGACTGGAAGAAAGTAGGCGGTCCCAAGAAATAATTCTTCCCTATGGGGGTCACAAAGGGATGCAGGCGAATGCTTTGCGAACCGTGTTGTTCCTCCTGTTTTTAACGATCCTAACGATAGCCGGCCCTATTTCTGCACAGGCGGATATTTACTGTTTTACTGATAGCGAGGGCGTAGTTCATTTTACCGATGTGCCTAACGACGAGCGATATAGGGTTTTCCTCCGCACCGGAAAGACCATGGAACGAACTTCCTATTCCTATGCTGCTCTTTCGGGTGATATTAAAAGATACGATCCTGTCATTCATGCGGCCTGCCGGCGGTTTGGTGTAGATACGAATCTGGTCCGGGCTATAATTAAGGCCGAATCCAACTTCAACTACCTGGCGCTTTCGCCGAAGGGAGCACGGGGTCTGATGCAACTGATGCCTCAGACGGCACAGGAGATGGCCGTGTTTGATATTTTTGATCCGGCGGAAAACATATACGGCGGGGTCAAGTACCTGAAGCGGCTCTTAGGCATGTTCGACGGCAATATACCCTTGGCCCTGGCGGCCTATAATGCCGGCCCGGATAGGGTTGGGAACCGAAAACAAATCCCCATGATTAAGGAAACGCAGGATTACGTACAGAGGGTCTTGCTGTACTTCCGAAATTACAAAAATAGATATGGTTATCAGGAAAATAAGATGCTATGATTACCGCATGAATGAGACAGGGCATATAAACACCTGGAACCTGCCTAACAGTCTTACAATCTTCCGCATCTTTTGTATCCCTCTGGTTATGTTTTTTATCAGCCGTTCAGATCAGCCGCTTCCGGCTTTCTGGGCGACTTTTTTCTTTTCCATGGCCTCCATAACCGATCTCCTGGACGGTTTCCTGGCCCGTCGGCAAAAGTGTGTTACTGCCCTAGGCAAACTCCTGGATCCCCTGGCCGACAAACTCCTTATCTCAGCGGCCTTAATCATGCTTATCCCCAAGGGCCGGGTGGAGGCCTGGATGGCATTCCTTATCATCGGGCGGGAGATAGCGGTAACCGGCCTGCGCGGCATCGGGGTTACCGGCGGCGTGGTTATCGATGCCAGCGGTCTGGGCAAGGCCAAGACTATTTTTCAAATCAGCGCCCTTATCGCCCTCCTGCTTCATTTTACTTACCTGGGCATCAATTTTCATCAATTCGGCAAGGCATTGTTATGGCTTGCTCTTATCTTGACGGTGTGGTCCGGGGTAGATTATTTTGTTCGCTTTTATCGGTTATTTACAGGGGAACGGAGATAACGCCTTGCTTTTTAGCTTAAAATTATATATACACTTTTCACCTATCATCACATAAGTCCTATAAGGTTTCCTGTGAAAACTAAGCGGCAAGTAAAAGAAATTCCCTGCATCCTGCGACCGGCAGAGATGACGTCGCCGGAAAAATGCGCCCAGTGTAATCAGAGGTGTGTTCGAAACAGTGACATCAGAAAATTTCTTTCCCGTCTTGATGACGTCAAGATAGCCTATCTTCGAGAACAAAAAGACTCTCCCATCAACCCCATAGAAGCGGTCCGGGCCTTTTCGATTGTCCGTGATCTGGCCAAAAGGTACTGGAAGTGCAGCCATCCCACCGATTTCCTGGATTAAAATCTCCTACCTCGTCCCAATAAGATCCTGAGCTTTCCCCATTTTTTTATGGAATCCGATGTTCTTGAGCGAAATTTGCTGGAGCAGGGGGAACCCATCGAGGGCGAGCAGGAAGGGGAAAGCCCGCCCTTCAGAGGCGGGAAGGGGCAAGCGTTCCCCGCCTGCGAACCCCGATAGGGTCACTGCGCAAGCCATGAAGCGAAGGAACAAAGGATTCCATTTCTGATTTGACTTATCCGGCCCATTAATTCTAAAATAGAATTTCTTATGGAATGCGTGGTATCACAACATTACTTGATTTAGGTAGAAATGGTTCCTTGAAGGATACAACTTAGAAAGACTGTAAGGAGAAGAACATGTATTTCTTCCATCTTTTTACACCCGGGGCCATTGGAACCTGTAATCTGCGCAATCGTATTATCATGCCGCTCTATCCCACCAAGTATGCTGTTGAAAGCAAGGTAAACGACAGGATAAAGGCCTTTTACCAGGTTCGAGCCAGGGGCGGCGCAGCCCTGATCGTGCTGGACTGCCCCTGTCTGGATTATCCCCGCGCCTATAAGGGGCCACAGGAACTTCGCTTTGACACAGAAGAGTATGCGTCCGGCATCGCCGGGCTGCTGGACATAATCCACGCCGAAGGCGCCAGGGCCTTTATGCAGCTCAATTATCCCAAAGAAAGAATCTTCGATAAAGAGGTCCCCGAAGCCAGGAAAAAAGGAAAAAGATGGGTCGTTCCCCTGGCCAATGTCATGTCGCCGGAGGAGGCCAAAGAGATAATAGAAATTATGGCCGCCGGGGCCAAAAAGGCTCGGGAGATCGGCTACGACGGGGTGGAGATACAGGCCAGTTACGGCGATTTGATCGCCCAGCTTCTTTCGCCGCTTCTCAACAAGCGCACAGATGATCTGGGCGGGCCTGTGGAAAATCGGTGCCGTTTTTTAATCCGGCTGATCGAAAAAACAAAGCAATGTGCCGGCCGGGATTTCGCGGTAATGGTAAAACTGGTCTGTGATGAATTTGTTCCCGGTGGACTGACTATAAATGAGGCCATATCCATGGCCAGATTGATCGAAAAGGCCGGCGCTGATGCCATTCTGGCCAATGCCGGCAATAAAGCTACCAAATTTGTTACCATACCCGGGCATGACTGTGCACCGGGTCTGCTGACAGAAACCGCCGCCCGGATTAAAGCTGCCGTTAACCTGCCGGTAATAGCCATCGGCAAGATAAATACACCGGCCCTGGCGGAAGAGATTATCGCCTCAGGCAAGGCCGATTTCGTGGCTATGGCCAGGGCCTTAATAGCCGATCCGGATCTTCCCAATAAGGCTGCGTCTGGGGATATTGCCGGTATAAGGGCCTGCACCTACTGCCTGGAAGACTGCGCCGATAAAGGAGCGCCGGGCTTAGGCCGCGCCTGCACCGTTAACCCCTTTGCCGGTCTTGAATATCGCTGGAATGTGCTTCCGGTCGCAGTAAAGAAAAAAATCCTGGTTGTCGGAGGCGGCCCGGCCGGCATACAGGCCACGGTCATAGCCGGCCAGAGGGGACACAGAGCAGAACTCTGGGAAAAAGAGGCCGAGCCCGGCGGCCAACTACTTTTGGCCGACAAGGCCCCCTTCAAAGAAGAGATGTCCGGGGCCTTACGCTACTTAATACATTCCTTAAAACAAAGCACTGCTCAGGTCCGCCTCAACTGTCCGGGCGCAGTAGAAGATATAGTCAATATGGCACCGGACGCGGTTATAGTGGCTACCGGGTCACATCCGATACGTCCGCCGATTCCAGGTATGGATTCCGGTATTGTGGTTGACGCCCGGGAGCTTTATGCCAAAAAGGTTCTCCCCGGTCGGAAAATAGTGATCATCGGCGGGGGTGATATCGGGTGTGAAACTGCGGATTGGCTGGCTGAGCCAGGCAGGGAGGTAACCGTGGTTGAGATGCTGCCGGAGGTATTGGGCCGAATGAAAGATATTCCCCGGGCGCGCCTGCTGGCCAGGCTGGCCGATAAGAGGGTGAAAATCCTTACAGAGACCCGGGTTACAGAGATTAGCGGGACTATGGTCTCCCTGGAGAAAAAGGACGGTCAGAGACTCCGGATTGAGGCGGATCAGGTGATACCGGCCGTTGGCGCGCGATCGGAAAACAACCTGGCGGATGAACTTAAGGGGAAAATTAAGGAAGTAATAGTTATTGGTGATGCCTCTCAGCCGGGCGATCTTGGGGCGGCGCTGAGAAGCGCCACAGAGGTGGCGCTGAAGATCTGAAGTCGGAATAGAACTTTAGCTGTCAGCTGTCAGCTTTCAGCGATCAGCTTTCAGAAAGTGGAATAGCACCTTTAACTGACGGCTGATAGCTGTTAACTCATTACTTTTTATTATCCAGAACCTCCCTTACCTTGCTGGAAAGGCCTCCCATGTTAAAAGGCTTCTGAATAAACCCGCGGCATCCCCGTTCCAAGATCTTGGAGGCTTCGCCGTTAATGCTGTATCCACTGGAAAGGAGAACTGTTACGACCGGGTCGATCTCCTTCAACCGGTCATAGGTCTCACCGCCCCCTGTACCCGGCATGATCATATCCAAAATGACCAGATCAATCCCACCCTTATTTGCCTTATAAATATCGACCGCTTCTTCTCCGTCCTTGGCTATGAACACCTTATATCCCAATTCTTCCAATAATTCCCGGCCGACATCCCGGATCATCTCTTCGTCATCCACAAACAAGATGGTCTCTGCCCCCCTTACCATCTTCACGGACATCTCTTTTTCCCTTACGACCTCTTTTTCTGATGCCGGTAAATAGATGGTAAACGTCGTGCCATGGCCCTTTTCGCTATAGACATTGATAATGCCGCCGTGATTCTTGATAATCCCATAGGCTGAGGCCAATCCCAGCCCGCTGCCCCGGCCCATCTCCTTGGTAGTAAAGAAAGGCTCAAATACGCGTCTCCGGATTGTTTCATCCATACCAACACCCGTATCGGTAACGGATATCCTGACATATCTCCCCGGTTGGACCTTGTAGGGTTTGCTGTAGCTTTCATCCAGAATGACATTATTTGTCTCTAAATAGATATCCCCGCCCGCCGGCATGGCATGCCAGGCGTTCACATAGAGGTTAAGAAGTACCTGCTCGACCTGGCCCCGGTCGGCCTCTACGGTCCAGAGATCAGGATCATATTTCTCTCTGATAGTGATCTCTTTCTTGGTACGGCCGAACATGCCGGCGCTGATTCTCATTATCTCGTTTACGTCAAGCGGCTTAACATTATATTTCCCGCGGCGGGCAAACCCCAAAAGCTGAGCGGTCAACTCAGACCCGCTTCTGACCTGTTCTTCGATCTGTTTTAGCTTGTTATAATGGGGATGACTGGAATCGAGATCGCTCAGCATCAAGGATGTATATCCCGCCACCACCATAAGAAGGTTGTTAAAATCATGGGCAATACCACCGGCCAGAGTACCGATGGCCTCCATCTTCTGGGCCTGGAGTAGTTGAGTTTCGAGGTGTTTCTTGTCGGTAATATCGATCATGGCGCCCTCGATGTAACCATCTTCCGGATAGGCCCTGGCCGTTATTATCAGGTCTATTTTTTCTCCATCCTTGCGGGTGACCTGTATCTCAAAATCAGATACCATGCCGCATTCCTCCAACTTCCGCAGGAGCTCCGTCCTTCTCTCCGGCGAATAACGCTCGCCAAATACAAATTCAGTGGTTAACCCCTCAATCGAGCTGTAACCCAAAATGTCGGCAGCCAGTTGGTTTGCCATGATAATCTTGCCGTCGCTGATCCGGCTGCGGTACAGACCCACCATGGCCGTCTCATACAGGCCGCGATAACGTCTCTCTGATTCCTGAAGGTCTCGTTCCGCCTTCCTGCGTTCCCGGATATCGCGGAAGACCAGAACTACCCCGATGATGTCGCCTCTAGCATCCCTGATAGGCGCGCCGCTATCGTCAATTGGTATCTCAGCCCCATCACGAGCTACCAATAAAGTATGATTGGCCAGACCGACGACCACACCCTTTCGCAGCACCTTGGTTGCAGGATTCTCGACCGGCCTGCGTGTCTCTTCATTTATAATATTAAAGACCTCGGCCAGGGCCTTTCCGGCTGCGCTTCCCTCCTTCCATCCGGTCAGGGATTCGGCAACGGGATTCATGAACCTGACGTGTCCCCGGGCATCCGTAGCAATCACTGCATCGCCGATACTCCCGAGGGTGGTAGAAAGCCACTCTTCGCGTTCCCTTAATCTATTCTCCATCTTGTGTTTGTACAGGGCCATCTCAATGGTCGTGCGTAATTCTCTGTCTTCGAACGGCTTGACAATGTATCCTAACGGCTCGGTTACCTTTGCCCGGTCCAGGGTCCTTTCGTCGGCGTAGGCAGTAAGATATACGATCGGGATGTTGAAGCATAAATGTATCTGGTTGGCCGCCTCAATCCCGTCTATTTCACCCTTCAGCACGATGTCCATCAGCACCAAATCCGGCTTATACTCTTCCGCCTTTTTAATAGCCTCCTGTCCGGACGATACCACTGCTGAGACCGTATATCCCAAACTCTCCAGGCTGCCGCGTATGTCTTCGGCAACAATGCCTTCATCTTCAACCACTAAGATTTTTGTTCCCATGGTCTTAAATCCTTTTTGCATGCGTTGTTTTTTAAAAGTCTATCCTGAATTTAGTCCCTTCACTTCTATCCAGTTCTATCTTGCCATCGATTTGATCGGTCAGAATCTTAACCAGTTTCAGACCCAGTGACCCGCTGTTTGTCAGGTCCCAATCCCCCGGCAGGCCGATACCATTATCGGCAACCGTCAACTCCATCGCACCTTCATCTGATGTGCGGAGCGTAATCTCTATCTCACCCGCTTTATCTTCCGGAAAGGCATATTTCAGGGAATTTGAAACCAGTTCATTTATGATCAATCCACACGGGATAGCAACATCAACTCCAAGCATGATGTCCTCGATATTCGTCTTTAATGCTGTTTTGTCTGTATTAACTCCATAGGACCGGAACAGGCCATTTACCAGGAGGCTGACGTATTCATGAAAATTAATGCTCGCCAGGTCCTTGGATTGATAAAGCTTTTCATGGACAAGGGCCATCGACTTTATCCGGTTCCGGCTCTCCTTAAAAATCTCCGTATCCCTCTTGTCCTGCACATATTGAGACTGAAGTCTAAGCAGACTGGAAATTACCTGCAGGTTGTTTTTAACCCTGTGGTGGATTTCCTTCAGGAGCACCTCCTTCTCTCTAAGCGAGGCCTTGATTTGCTCCTCCGCCCGCTTCCGCTCGGTAATGTCCACATTGACTTCCGCAAACAGCCATTTCCCTTCCTCGTCCTGAAATGGTATGGTGGTAACCTGTACCGGCCTGTTGCCTTCCTTGACCAATACTTCTTCGGTGACGGTGATGGACTTTGTCTCCAGGGCCTTTGGGATCCCGCAACCAGGACACATTTCGCTTAGGCCCATAAAATATTCGTAACACTTTCTCCCGGTCGGATCGCCGTATATCTTACCCCACTCCGGATCTATATAACGAACGCTAAAGTCCGAATCGATAATGTCAAGGCCGGTTTTTGTAGCGCCCAGGATGAACTCCATTTGTTGTTTTAAGGTCCCAATATCCTTTTCCGCCCGCTTGCGGTCCGTTATGTCGCGCAAGAATTCCACCACCATCCTGGGACGGCCGTCTTCATGGCGGGCGGCCACACTGGCCGTACCCCAGAAGACTCGCGGGATACCGTTACCCCTTGTAATCTCCTTCTCAAATTCGTGCACATGGCCGTCCTCGAAACACTCTTTTACTACACACTTATCGCAAATGCGTTCGCGGCCGTGATAGGCAAAATAGCACTTTTTACCGATCAGATCCGGCCCGAACATGGCCCTGGCCACATCGTTGCCCCATACGATATTAAAATGTTCGTCCACCATGATCATCTGATCCGTCACCGAATCGACAATGCCGGCGAGTTTCCCCTCGCTTTCCCGCAGCGCCTCTTCCGCCCGCTTACGTTCAATGACCTTCTGCTTTAACTCTTCGTTCCTCCGTCTGAGTTCGGCTGCATTTTTCTTTTCAATTTTATAAAAAGTAAATCCCCCGGCCGCAAACAGCAATATAACCAGTCCGGCAATGGTTATCTGCCCTGCGGCATGCCTGTAGAGGGGGCCTGTGATCTCGGAATAATCCATGGAAACGCCGATCGACCACAACTGATTACCCATACGAACCGGGGCATAGGCTATAAGTCTCTTGCCACATGTCGCACAGATATAGGTACCGGCGCCTTCTTCTCCCCGTCCCGCCTTCTCTACAATATGTTCTAAGGCTGACCAGTCATGTCCGGGAAACTTATTTTTTCTTACAGTTATGATATGCTTACTTAACTGTTTTGAGTCGGGATGGCTCAAAATCGTTCCTTTTTCATCTAACAGCCAGGCGTAACCGGCCTTGCCTACCTTGATGGGTTGAACGAAATTTTTAGAAAGGGTGTCCAGGCTGAGCATCCAGCGCGCCATCCCTATAACTTTATCCCTGTAAAATACCGGTTCCAGGATAGAGATAGCCGGCCGGCCCAGATTGTTGTAAAACCAGCCGCTGATATGCGGTTTATGTTCCCGCATGACATGCGCTACACCCGGTTTATTCCTATGCTCCTTCCCCGGTCTGTCCGCTATAAAGGGGTACCGGTGCAGCATAATTCCCCTGGCATCAAGTATAGTAAGCGCATCAACATCGTTTTTATGAGGCTCATAAAGAAATTTAATCTGATGCAGACCGTGCGATTCAGTTTGCCGGCTTTTATTTTTGATCGCCTCTTTGACTGCCGGTTCCTTCGCCAGAATCTTTAATTCCCTCGAAAGATGGCCGGCGAATTCCTCCAGTCTGTTTGCAGTGGTCTTGGCAACCGTCAACAGTTGCTGCTGTGTCTGGAAAACCAGAGTCTCCTCAAACTCTCGGTGGGACAGATAGGCTGTGTACAGAAGGATGGCGATGCCAGCCAAACCGGCGATAGTGCCTATCACCACCCTGTTGGGTAATCCTTTTGTCTCCATATAATTTACTGCCTAGTTTCCATCCGAAAAGTCCCCCAAAAATTTTCCCCTCCCTCGACGGGAGGGGGCGAGGGGGAGGGTGAACAGTCTGAAATTACACAATCTTTTCATCCCCACCCTAGCCCTCCCCCGTCAAAGGGGGAGGGAATATAGGGTTTCCGGATGAAAACTGCCTCATGACCGCTCAAGGGGTAAAAAGCTATAAAAATCAAACAACTTGTATTTATACATAAAGAGCCACGGGCTGTCAAAACCAATTTATCCAAAAATCATTTTCCCTTGACACGGCCTCCGCTACTCAATATGTTAAGCGCCATGTTTTCTGTAGTAGAAAGTGACAAAGGGAATTATTTGGCGCTTTTCAAAAGCTACCGCGGGCTTTTTCCCTTTCGTCTGGCTACGACATCGTTTATCTATCCTGACCATATCCTGCCTAATGCCGTATGCCTCGCCCCATACCTGGACGAAATGGAACTAATCCTTTTTGAGAGTAAAAATCTACCCAATAGTGAGGAAATATCAGATCTCTCCGCTTTGCAGAATAAGCAAGAATTATCTTACAATGTGCACCTTCCCCTGGATATCTCCCTCGGACATCCTTCGGACAACATAAGGGAGGAGGGGGTTGCGGCAGTCCGGAAGGCTGTAGCCCTTACCAAAAGGCTTGCTCCTTCCACCTATACGCTGCACTATAACTATGATGAAACACCCATCTGCCTACGGCGGGCAAAGAACAATGAAAATAATCCCCCCTCACCCCCCTTTAGTAAAGGGGGGGGTATGTTAGATTCCCCTCTGGAAAAGGGGGGAAGCCAAAGTCCCCCTTTGGGGAAAGACGTGGCCCCATCAATTCCCCCTTTGGAAAAGAGGGATACAGGGGGATTTCCAGGTGAGAAGAATCTCTCTTTATGGCGGAGGCGGATTGCTGAAAGCACCGGCGACATCCTGAAGACAGGGATTAACCCGGAGCTGATTTCTGTCGAAACCCTCGACTACCCACTGATCTGGGTAGAGGGTATCATCAACGACCTTGGCCTTTCCATCTGCCTTGATCTCGGCCATCTATTGCTCAACGGAGAAGACCCGCTGTACTACCTGGATAAGTATCTGGAGAAGACGGCCATTATTCACCTGCATGGCGTCTGTCAGGGCCGCGACCATCTGGGTCTGGATGTCCTGGATGAGGCCGCCCTTTTAGGCTGGCTACGCCTTTTGAAAGGATATACGGGTACGGTCTCTATCGAGGTCTTTTCCTTTCAACACCTCCAGACCTCATTGGAAGTCCTGGCAAAACTGTGGAAAAAGGCATGAAGAAAATCATCCTGGTAACCGGAGGCTGCCGGAGCGGCAAGAGCCGTTTTGCCCTGGACTATGCCAACCGTCACTTTACAAACCGGCTATACCTGGCTACGGGACAGGCCCTGGATGAGGAGATGAAGGAGCGGATAAGAAATCACCGAAAAGAACGGGGCCAGGACTGGCGCACCGTGGAGGAACCCCTGAATATTGCCGGGGCCATAGAAAAGGAGGCAGCAAAGGCCGGTGTTATACTCATTGACTGCGTCACACTGTGGGTCTCCAATATGCTGCTCCAGAATATGCCCGAAAAGGAAATAATGCACTCAACAGGATCTCTCGCGGAGAGGATACAAAAATTCCCCTGTTCCTTTGTCCTGGTAACCAATGAGGTCGGAGCCGGTATCGTCCCGGAAAACAGGCTGGCCCGGAGATTTCGTGACCTGTCCGGTATAGCCAACCAGAAGCTGGCCGCCTGTGCCGATGAAGTCTACTGGCTGGTGGCCGGCATACCGGTAAAGGTTAAATAGGAGGTAACAGGGTTGGTTTTTGAAACGCTATGGGCTTCGAAGTATGCTGGATCCTTCGATATAGCGTAGCTTCAAATTCGAAATCCGAAGCACGAATCTCGAAACAATATCGAATGATTAAAATCCGAATTATCAAAACGAATTGTTCGTGTTGCGGTTTTGAACATTGAGACATTAGAAATTTGAATTTGTTTCGAGTTTCGATATTCGAGTTTCGGATTTGGCTCCAATCCCGAAGCAATAGGAACTTTCGGACTTAATAATCGTTTCAAAACACTAATAGTGATATAATAAAAATTTTGAGGTAAAAAATGACACAACTTAGGGACATCATCGCCAAAATCGAACCGATTGATCTGAAAATAATGGAGAAGGCCAAAAATCACACCGCCGAACTGTGTATGCCGCCCCGTGCCATGGGAAGATTGCACGAGATAGGCGAGCGGCTGTGCGGCATAACGCGCAGCCTCAATCCTTCCGTCAAAAAGAAAGGTTTTTTGGTCATGGCCGGTGACCATGGGGTAGTTAAACAAGGCATAAGCGCCTTTCCACAGGAGGTCACCGGGGAGATGGTCAAAAACTTTGTCCGGGGCGGCGCCGGCATAAACGCCTTGGCCCGCCAGCTTCCTGCCGAGGTGCTGGTGGTCGATATGGGCATCATCCCGGATTTGCCGGACGCTATCCAGGGAGAAAATCGCTTTATAAAGAAAAGGATTGCTCCGGGAACGAATGATTTTACAAACGGTCCGGCCATGACCCGGGAGCAGGCGAAAGAGGCGATCATGGCTGGTTTTGATCTGGCCGCAGCCATGTTTGCTGGGGGCATAACACTCCTGGGAACCGGCGATATGGGGATCGGAAACACCACTCCGTCCAGCGCCATCGGTGCCGTTATTACCGGGCAGTTCGTAGAGGATATGACCGGCCGCGGCACGGGCATATCCGATGCATCTTTGCAAAAAAAATGTGAGATTATCAGGGCGGCCATCTCTGTAAACCAACCCGACCCGGCGGACGGAATGGACGTCCTTTCCAAGGTCGGCGGGTTTGAGATAGGCGGCATTGCGGGGATAGTCCTGGCGGCGGCCTATCACAGGAAACCGGTGGTTATCGACGGCCTTATTTCCACGGCCGGCGCGCTGATCGCCCATACACTCTGCCCCCTTGTCTCTCAATATGCCTTCGCCGGACACTGTTCTGTGGAGCAGGGGCATAAGCACATGTTGGCCCGCCTTGGTCTCGCGCCTATCGTAAATCTCGATCTGCGTCTTGGGGAAGGAACGGGAGCGGCCCTGGCCATGCACATTATTGAGGCCGCCTGCCGGGTCTTTAATGAGGTGCACACCTTTAGCCAGGCCGAGGTCAGTAAGGGGAATAATGGGTAATTTCTTTGACGCCCTTACCTTTTTAACCATCCTGCCTGCGCCCCGGGGCAAAGGACAGATAGGAACCGGGACGTTGCCGTGGTTCCCGGTCGTCGGTCTGGTGATCGGCGGCCTTATCTTTCTCTTCGATTATATCCTGCTCCGCCTCTTTCCGGTTCAGATAACCTCTCTTTTCTCCGTCCTCTTTCTGGCGGCCATTACCGGAGGTCTTCATCTGGACGGCCTGGCCGATACGGCAGACGGGATTTTTTCCCATCGCTCGCGGGAAGATGCCCTGCGCATTATGAAGGCCAGCGACATCGGGGCCATGGGGGCCATGGCCCTGTTCTTTATTCTGGGCCTGAAATGGGCGGCCCTTGCCAACCTTCCCCGCGGCGGGGGGGCCTCATGGGCCTGCTTCGTCTTACCTGCGGCATACGGCCGGGCGGCGATGCTTTTCGGGACATATTTCCTCCCTTATGCCCGAAAGGAAGGAGGAACCGGACGAGACTTTGTTAGTAAGGAGGGGGTTGCTAGGTTCCTCCTGGTAGTGCCGCTCATGGGACTCCCCCTGCTGGCCGGGGTAAAAACCTTCTTGTGGATGAACGGCATATTCCTGCTGATGACCGCCGTAGTCCTGGCCTTTTATAAGAAGAAGATCGGCGGTATAACCGGAGACATGCTGGGCGCGCTCAGCGAGATGGTAGAGACCGCTCTTTTTTTAACCGGGGTATTTTTGTCATGAAAAAACACCGGGCCAAGGCATTGATGATTCAGGGGACAGGCTCCGGCGTAGGAAAGAGCGTCCTCGTCGCCGCCTTTGGCCGGATACTTAAGGAAATGGGCATCAGCGTTGCCCCTTTCAAGGCCCAGAATATGGCCCTTAATTCCTATGTCACGGCCGATGGTCTGGAGATGGGCCGGGCTCAGGTCTATCAGGCCGAGGCCTGCGGCCTTCAGCCCGACGTGCGCATGAACCCCATCCTCCTTAAACCGTCGGCCGACAACTGCTCGCAGGTCATTCTTCTGGGCCGGACGGACGGCAATCGTAATGCCCGGGATTATTACCGCCGCTATAAGAGACACCGTGAAATAGCGCAGAAGACATACGACGGGCTGGCCCGCGAGTATGAGGTTATAGTGATCGAAGGGGCAGGAAGTCCGGCGGAGATTAACCTGCAGGACCGCGATCTGGTTAATATGCAGATGGCGCAATATGCCGGAGCGGGGGTACTCATTGTCGGCGACATTGACCGGGGCGGGGTCTTTGCCTGGATGAAGGGCACCTATGACCTTATCCAGGAGGAGTATAAACCCCTGGTCAAGGGGTTCCTCATCAATAAATTTCGCGGTGACCGGGCCCTCCTGGAGCCGGGGATAGAGATGTTTGAAAAGGGCATCAACTTACCGGTCCTGGGCGTTTTCCCTTATTTTCGCGATATCTGGGTGGATGAAGAAGATGCCATACCGCCGCAGGTCGGAAAACTCGAGGTCGATACGGAAAAGGTAGTGATCGGTGTAGTTGTGCCCCCGCGCATCTCCAATTTCACGGATTTTACCCCCTTAACTCTGGAACCGGATGTCTCCCTGCGCTTCCTGCGCAGTCCGGCCGAGATCGACCTCTGTGACTGCCTGATCCTGCCCGGCAGCAAGGCCACCCTGGCCGACGCCGTACATCTTCGTAAGCATGGCTGGGATGCGCGCATAAAGGAGGCCTGTGCCGGAGGCACGGCCATTGTCGGCATCTGCGGCGGCTATCAGATGTTGGGAGAAAAGCTGTTTGATCCCTATGGAACAGAAAGCGACATCCGGAAGACAGAGGGACTGGGGCTTCTGCCGGTAGAGACCACCATCGAACGCGGGAAGGTCTTGCGGCAGGTCTGCCACCAGACGGTTTCTTCACCTGTCTTTCCCGCCGGTACAAGCGTCTTCGGCTATGAGATACACATGGGCCTGACAAGAATAAAAGGCCGCATCCTGCCGCTGGTGGACACCCCGGAGACCGCAGTGGCAGTCATGTCAGACCATAACCCGGTACTGGGCACATACATACACGGCGTCTTCGACAGCGACCGGGCGCGGCGCAGTTTTATCAACTGGCTGCGCCGGCAAAAGGGACTCCCCCCTTCTACGTCCGGTTTTTCGTACCATCTTTTCCGTCAGGAGCAATTGGACAAACTGGCCAGGGTGGTGCAGGAAAATTGTGACCTGGAACGGATACTGAGATTGCTATGACCTTGGTTAGAGAGGCGGATTTAACCGACTTCCCGTTTATACTTCCCTTGTCCAGAGATTCATTTTCCCCCTATGGCCACTATGATTTATCCATTGCCAAGTGGTTTCTTACTCCGGGCACTTATACCTTCGTCTGCGAAAAGAAAACCGACGGTAAGGTCTGCTGCGGCTTTATTATGTTTGCCATGATGAGGGATGAGCAGGACGGAGAGACCGTATTGGAGATCATGGCTATTGCCGTCTCAAAGGAGTATCGGCGGCATGGGATCGGGAGTGAATTGATAAGGTTTGTAAAGCAGTTTAATAAAGACTCATCCGAAGGCGGCAACCCTATGAAGATTAGGCTGTCCGTGGCGGAAACCAATCAGGCCGGTCGCTCCTTCTTTGAAACATGCGGATTTTGCGTTATCGGCGAGGCCCCCTGGCGCTACCCGGCCGGACAGAAGGCCCTGCGCATGGAACTCTAATTCGTGCTCAGCCGGAAACTATCGTTTCCGTCTTCACGCTTACAGCGCTCAGCGATTAGCATGAAGCTGGTCTGCCGTTCACAGTTGACCGTTTACCGGAAGAAAATGTCGGACAACGCTTAACGGTTAACGGATAACAAACATGCTGACTGCTCCATCCAGAAAACCGGGGTTTTCGGATGGGAACTAATTCGCCTCGGCGCATCTTTGAGAAGGAATAACCTTCCCATCTTTTAGCAAAAGCAGCCAATCTGCGAGCCTGTTTGCCTGCGCTATATCATGGGTGGTTATAACCACGATGGATTTGCCCCTTTCTTTCATCTTCAAAATTATATCCTCTATGATCCCTGTATTTTTTTGATCAACGGATGCCGTCGGTTCATCGAGGAAAAATATCTCAGGCTCAATAACCATGGACCTGGCAATACCGAGCCTTTGTGTCTCTCCGCTGGAAAGAAGCCGTGCATTCTGGTTTCTTTTATGGATCAGACCGACAAATTCCAGGGCCTCATCCACCCTCTCCTCTATCTCCGTCCCTTTTATTCCCCTTAGCCTCAGCCCATAAGCCACGTTCTTAAACACCGTGGCATTAAATACCCCGACCCTCGGCAACAAAAGGGTTGTCCGGCGCCTTAGTTCAATGTCTTTTTTTAAGGCATCCGCTCCTGAGAAATAGATTATCTCACCTTCATCCGGTTCTTCAAGAAGGGCGCATATCCTTAAAAACGTTGACTTGCCGCTGCCATTAGGGCCCATCAGCACATAAGTACCGCTCTTATCAAAGGAAAAGGAGCAGTCTCCAAGAACAGGCTCCCTGTTATAGTTTTTGCAGATATTGAAGACCGTCAATCTCAGGTTGAAGGCCCGCCGGGACATAATCATTTACCTCGCCACCATTCCCTTTTTTTGAATTAAATAGAGGGCCATGTTTATAATTAATGAGATAGTTAGAAGTATCATCCCCAGAGCCAGGGCAAGCTCAAAATTTCCCTTATCCGTCTCAAGCGCTATAGTCGTAGTCATAACCCTGGTATAGCCTGCGATATTTCCACCCACAATGAGTATTGCGCCTACCTCTGCCATTACCCTTCCGAATGCGGCAGTTATCCCGGACATTATCCCGTAGCGGGCCTCATTGATTACAGTGAGTGTTATCTGAAAGGGCGTGGCCCCAAGTGTCCGGGAGGCCTGTCCGATAATAGGATCTACACTTACAATAGCCGAGTGGCAAAGAGAGGCCACGATGGGAAAAGCGAGGATGCTCTGGGCCGTCACCATAGCCGATGGAGTATAAAGTAATCCCATGAATCCAAGGGGTCCGCTTCTTGACAGCAGAAGATACAGGAAAAGCCCGACAACCACAGGGGGAAGTCCCATGAAGGTATTCAAAAGGCCGAGGATGAAATCCTTTCCCGGAAAGCGTTTAAATCCCACCAGTGCGCCGGTGAGAAGACCGGCAGCGGTTGCTATCAATAAGGCCGTGCCGGAGACCTTCAGCGATAGGAAAATGATATCCAGAAGCTCTCGGTCACGACTCCAAATGAGGAAAAGCGCCCTTATGAATCCCTCTGTAATCGAATCCATAACAGAGACAGGTAAAATTTGTAAGAGTAAAGTATGATGAACCCGGAAAAGATCAATTTCTCACGCAGAGCCGGCGAGGACGCAAAAAGAATAAAATTTGGAACTCAGGAACTCATGAAAAAATCTTTTACTCCTGATTTCTTGATTTCCAGATTTTCATTTTTCTTTGCGGTCTTTGCGCCTTTGCGTGAAAAACTGGGCCTTTTACGGGTTCACCAAGTATAGAATAGAAATAAATTTTTATAAATGGTTTTTATTGGAGCCGTCTGTTAGAAGTAAAACTGCGCCATGGTCCTGAATCTGTTGTCATGCTGATCCTCAACCGGAACCGTTGCGGTAGAGGTCGGGGTTAATTCTCTCATCAGATAACTGTAATCCACAGAAAGTTTCAGATTGTGTCCGTAAAGATAGTAATTTAATCCAACCGTATATTCCTGAAGGTTATCCTCAACGGCATTGTTCGTGCCGCCATTAACGCTGACAAGTCCGAGGCCTGAGGCAAAAGATTTGGCTACTGTATTATCTTCAAGTCTTTCGACATACGCATACCTCGCCACAACTTCAAATTTCTTCGGTATGACGAAATAACCCGCGTCAAATCTATACGCGAATCTATCCCATGTATCTCCTGCAGTTCTCTCCTGTTTCAGCCGATCATAGCCGTATTCGGCATCAAAAGAAAATCCTTTATATCTTAACAGGGCAGCTAGGTTGTAACCGGAACCTATGACATCATAGTAAGATACTGTGCTCGCAGTCCCGTCTGTTGAGCTGCGAATCTGGTTCAGCCGATCCGTATTATAGAACCCTGAGACGAGAAAACAAACCTTAGGGGTCTGGCTGTAATCTATGTCTCCCTGCTGGAGAAGATTATATTTCCCGAATGGATTTATGGAGATTCTGCCCACCCATAGCGGATTGGAGTCAAGATTAGGGGAAGCCTTTGAATTTCTGCCGTTATAAACGCCGGACCAATATTGTAAGAATCCGTTCTGTCCAAATAAATCAACATCTCCCTGCAGTTGAACTCCTTGAGATCTGAAGAGGTTAAACCCGCCGAGAGGAAACTTTGTAACGCTATCTTCAGTGCTGACCAGAAAATTGGCATTTCCACCGGGCCATTTCCTCGTATCATCCTTCCCATCCGCATCTGTCTCACCGGAAAAAATACTGCGCTCCACACCATTCAGCATGATCGCAGACTGCCAGAAATGAAGACCATAGGGGAGCTTGGCGCGTCCGAACTGTATTTGAGCATAAGGATGTTTCTTCCATGTCACATATGCGTCGTGCAGGTTGACGGCGCTTTGCGGTTCTAACTGGATATGGGAGAAATATGTCCAGTCTTTATTGGGCGCATTGCCGGTGAATATAACCCTCGCCCGTCTTAGGAAGAAGTTGTTCCAGTTCTCATTGTTGGCGTTGATCTCTCTGTCGAAGTCAAGAAAGGTATGACGAAACTGGACGAATACATTCGTCTTCAATAGAAAATTTTCATCCGGGGTCTTGATATAAAAGCCCTTATTATATCCCGCCTGTAACATCTTCTTCTCGGTTTCCGCCGATTTTTTTTCTACCTCGATGGTCCTGGCCTGGGTCTCGGCCTGCCTCTTTTCCATCTCCTCTATTCTTTTGAGGAGCTTCTGCACTTCCCCTTTAAGTTGTTCTATCTCTGCATTTGAATCTGCCGCCGGAGCAGGTAGTACCCACACTGAAAGCGAAAAAACAAAGAGCGCCACAAACACACTTAATTTTCTCATATAATATTCCTTTTCTTATTTTGCGTCTGGGATGAAAAGCTGATTGCCATGTTTATCTTTAAATGAGGCAATAGCCTGCTGCCCATCCCTTGATATAAGCCAGTTTATAAACTCCATCGTCTCCCGATATTTGACATGCTTGTGTTTTTCAGGATTCACTGCCATGACACCATATTGATTGAATAATACAGGATCGCCTTCGAGAACTATGACCATTTCGAGTTTGTCCTTTTCCTTTGTGGCAAGCCATGTGCCTCGGTCAGTAAGCGTATAGGCCCGTTTTTCATTCGCGATCCTCTGTGTCTTTTCCATCCCCTGGCCCACTTCGAGATACCACTTTTGTCCTTTCGGGTCTATGCCTGCCTTTCCCCATATCGCAAGTTCCTTGGTATGCGTCCCTGATTTGTCACCCCTCGATACAAAGGGATAAGCGCTCCGCGCAATCTTCTTAAAGACATCCGGAGCCGACTTCATTCCTTTTGTCTTACCAAGGTCATGAGGGGGGCCGATGATGACGAAATCGTTATACATTACATCATGGCGATTCACGAAATATCCCTCTTCAACCGCCCTTAACTCCTGTTCCTTTGCATGGACAAAAACTACGTCGGCATCCCCCCTTCTGCCTATTTCAATGGCAGCGCCTGTACCGACAGCCACAACGTCAATTTTTATGCCTGTTTTTTTCTCAAACATCGGCAGGATGTAATCAAATAATCCCGAATTCTGTGTGCTTGTGGTCGAGGCGCAGCGTATTCTTGTTTCAGCGGATACATTCGCCGCAGAAATCATTACCAACATTATCAGCGCCAGGAAAAATCTGAAAGCCTTCATCCTTTTTCCTCCTTTGATTGAGATCTTAAAACAGGCCTTCATGTAATCGAGTGGGTAATTTTTTACTCTTCTCTATTCCCCTCTTTGGAAAAGAGCTTGCTATATTCCAGAGGGGACGGGAAAGCTTTAAAAAGGCTATACTCCTTTTTGCAAACGATAGCCAGTTGGT
>JBFMFO010000022.1:0-44193 GCA_040754095.1 Thermodesulfobacteriota bacterium
ATACCCCGCCCGATAACATGGTGCAGAACTCCGGGCGCATCCAGTCTCGCTAATCTTGGCATGTGTTCCTATATCTCACAAACCCACTCAGCTTGTCAAGCACGTTCTGCACGAACGTCCCCATTTACCATTTAATTCAGGATGCCGGTTAGTAGGGAGTTTTTTGGCTAATTTATATAGCTGTGCAGGCCGGAGAGAAGGAAATTGACTCCAAAATAAGTAAAGAGCACTGATACAAAACCGCCAATGGAGAGCAGGGCGATCTTTTTGCCATGCCACCCGCGCAGACGGACATGGAGGATGATCGCATAGACGAACCACGTAATCAGAGACCAGGTTTCTTTAGGGTCCCATTGCCAGTAGGCCCCCCAAGCCGAATGCGCCCAGATGGAACCGGTTGCGATGCCGGCGGTAAGAAACAGAAAACCAAAGACAATCACCCGATAGTTAAGGGTATCCAGGTCTTTTTTGTCATCGGATCTTTTAAACAGGTACGCGATACTCAGGCCACAGGAAACAGCAAATGCGCCATAACCGATAAAGCAGGTGATGACATGGGCAATGAGCCAGTTGCTCTGCAAGGCCGGGACAAGCGGTTCAATGCGGCTTGAAATAGTCGGTGAAAACGAGGCGTAGGCCAGACCAAGGAAGGCAAAAGGTACGGTGAACACGCCGGCGTGGGCAATTTTATACTTATATTCAGCAATAAAATGGATCAAAATTGTCGCCCAGGCAAAGAAGACCAGGGACTCATAAAAATTGGCAAATGGGGCATGGCCGATCCCAAGGTTGTGGGATTCAACCCAGCGTAAAATAATGGCAACGGTATGCGCAACAAAGGTGCCTATAGTGACAACCGAAGCGATCCTCTGGCCGATTTTTGTCTTAAAGATCAGGGCGCTCAGATAAAATATCACTGCCGCAAGATAGCTGAATGTTACGGCAGCGAGAATCTTCGAACTCAGCATGGCGGTTCGTTTCCCCTTTTATTTTATATCGGCTTTCTGGAGTTGCAGGTAGAGCTTATCAAGCCTTTCTTCCAGCCCCAGCTTGTTTTTATTTGTCTGTCCGCCGACGGTAACTGTTGTCCCCTCGCCTTTTTTCTCCAGCACAGCCCATATCTTACGGTGTGACATGAAAAAGGTCACGGCAATTCCCAATACCATTAATATACTGCCGGCCCAGACAAAGAGGATGCCCGGTTCCTTGGCTACCTGGAGGCCGGTGTAGAAGCCTTCCCTTACCTCGGTTACGAGAAACCGGTACGGTAATTTTTTGACCCTTCCAAAGTCCGGGTTGTTTTTGAATATCCAAAGGTCGGTTTGTCCTCCCTCGGGACTGGTCAGCAACATCTGAACCGCAGGGCCCATATCCATCACATTCGGCTCAACCCGTAATGAACGGAGGGTGCCCAGTCCATCAGGCAAAATGGCCTCCTGGCCGAATGGAACAGAAAGCGGCATGATTTTCCCGCTGGTTTTATCAACCAGATTAAGTTCAATCGTCTTTGGGAAGCGGCCGTAAGAGGCCTGATAAAAAGTGATACCTCTGTACGTAAGGGGATGGTTGACCCGGATGTTGCCGTTCAACACCGGCTTCCCGTTTTCGATAATGGTTATGTCGCTGCGGTAATCCCTTGGTTCGCCGGTGGGATAAAACTGAGCCTCAAACTTGTCAACGCGGAGGGAAAAGCCCAGGTTATAGCCTACGTTAGTATTAGGCAGGGGCACCTGTTCCACCACCGCCCCCTCCGGCAGGTTAACGCTGGTTCTGAACCCGCCCAGGGAGCTCGCTATCCCGGCAATATAGAAAATAACGACACTAAGATGCACGACATAGACACCGAGACGGGATAATCTTCCCTTTTCCTGCCAAAGAATTGTTGTTGAGCCGGACGTGGTCTCGTTCAGGTCGCCCAGCTTACCTGAAAGAATGGGCAAGAGTGCGGCCTTAACCACAGAAGGGTTCGCCTTATATTTTAAGGCCCTCGTCCCTGGCTTGGCCAGGACAGTGTTTTCGTTAAGCCTCTTTTCTTTTGGGAAAACAATATCCCAGACATGCCGGAGCCTGTCCGTAGTACAGACAATCAGGTTCAGCGCCAGGAGAAGAAGAAGGAGTCTAAACCACCCCGAATGATAGAGGTCCAGCAGAGATAACGAATCCAAAAGCTGGTAAGTGCCATACCCATACCGCTGAACATACATGGCGGGAGGCTCATTTTGAGGGATAAGCGTCCCGACAATAGAGCTTACCGCGAGAAATATAAGTAAGAATATGGTGAGGTTAACTGAAGCGAGAGATTTCCAGAAAGGTTGTTTTTTTTCGGGTGGCGCTGAGAGGCTGTTTTCCGGCTTCATGTCATTGTATCTCAGAGGGTTATTAAGGTGTCATAACTAACGGAAATCCTGTAAAGACTACCCAAAAACAGTCCATTCATTAACATCCCTGTCCCCCGCTTGTCAAGGATTTTATAGCCTTAGGACTTTCCCCACATTTTTATGGAAGCCGTTGTTCCTTCGCGAAACTTGCTTGGAGCAGTGGGGGAACCCTTCGAGGGCGAGCAGGAAGGGGAAAGCCAGCCCCTTATAGACCTGAAAGGGGAAAACCTTTCCTGCCTGCAAGCCGGAAGGGTCACTGCGCAAGCCGTGAAGCGAAGGAATGACAGTTTTCATCCCTAGAATGCAAAAAAGAAAGGCGGCCATTAATGACCGCCTTTCTTTTTTTATCTTCTGATATTACCCTTACCTGGGCATAGCGTGGGCAGTATTGTGGCAGTCACCACATTTCTTGAAGCCCTTAAGCAAAGTCGGACTATGCGGCTGACCGTGGCAGGCCTCGCACTGAATAATATCCCGATGTTTGGGATGGCATTTGGCACAACTTAGTTGATCGTGCTTGGTCTGGCTCTTCTGGAGATCCTGCAGGGCCTTGGGATGGCATGCCCCACAGGTGTCTCGCGGTGTCTCGAGCGGATACGTGATCACCAGTGGCCTGTGCACCGGGTGGCAGCTTAAGCACTCGGCATTGGTCTGGGTCGGTGTATGCGGTGAATGACAATCGGCACAAACCGGAATATGACGGTGCACGGTATGGCAGTCGGAACACGCCACGTCCGTATGTTTACTCTTATGGGTCTTAAGCTCGTCGGCTACCTTGCCGTGGCAGATGGAACATCCGGCATCCATGTCCGGGCCCGCCATCTTGCCCGTCGGCGCATGGGGGTTGGCGTGGCAGGCAGCGCAGTTAGCCAATTTATCACCGTGAGCCAGTCCGTGACAGGTGTTGCATTTAGGCATAATGTCTTCGTATTTGACCTTGTCCGGACGATACACGTGGTATTTCTCATGACACTTGGTGCAATCGATCTGGTGCTTGCCGCCTTCATTGCGGATGGTATTGTAATAATATAAATGGCACTGACCGCACTGCTCTGTCTTCAGAGGCGATATCTCCTTCTCATACAGCGGCGCTATCTTGGCCTTGGCTTTCGCCGGTGCTGCCACTACCACTGGCGTTTCCGCCGGGACCGGCGTAACAGCCACGCCCCCTTCTTCTACAACAGTCCCCGGGGCCGGCACCGTTACTACACGCTGCTCCGCGCAACCCCAAATAACTGCGATAAGCAGTAATACTAACCCCCCAAAGGCTACCAGCAATCTTTTCATTGTCCACCTCTCATAACCAAACCTTGGAGGAGCGCCTTTTGGGGCGCCCCTTATCGCTTACGTATCAGCCAAAACGGCCTATTTCATCAGGGTGTGTGCCGCTCCATGACACTTGCCGCATTCCGGATATTTCGCATGGATACCTGATGCATGCGGTTTCCCATGACACGCCTCGCAGGGCGGAACTACCTTGTGTTTATCGCGATGGCAATAGGCACAGGATAGGTCATGATGTTTTGTGGTATTGGCCTTCAAGTTGTCATAGGCATCATAGTGGCACGCCGCACAGGTCTCTGAAGGTGTATCCATACCATACTTGATATCCAGGGGTTTATGCGGTGGATGACAGGCCTTACAGGTCTCAAAGGTCATATCTTTGGTATGCGGGTCGTGGCACTTTAAACAATCGAGGTACTGTCTGTGCGCCGGGTGACACTTTGAGCAATCTAATAGGGCATGTTTGCTCGGAGAAACCGCCATCTCATTTCCCTGCTGTGGATGGCAGGTGAGACATACCGGCGTGGTCTTCTCGCCCATCTTGATATCTAACGGGGCATGGGTATCCGCATGGCAGGAAGCGCATTCGGGCAATTCGTAGTGGGGCTTTCCGGCATGGCACATAGCACATTTTGGGACAGCCTGCGTGCCTTGTGGTGGATGTTCGGTGTGGCAGTCCAGACATCCCACGGCCGTCTTATGCTTGGCCCCCTTAGAGGCAATAGTCTCCGGCTGTTGCGGGTGGCACTTCACGCAATCGCTGTTGGAGAGGGCCGCCTCTGCAGCAACGGCATTACCAACAGGACATTTATAACAAAAAACCGCTGCCATAAGGCCTATGGCCAGAACCGCAAATACAACAACTAGTCCTTTTTTATGAAACATATAGCGCTTCCTCCACAAGGGATGAATAGTAATTCAACGCAAGCGATGTTAGCATTACAAATAACCTATGTCAAGCATTTAATGGGATTTTTCTGACAAATTAGGGCCCTGTTGATTGCTGATGCCTGCCTTCTTTTGACTTCATTTCTCCTAATATTGACACCCAGTTACCCTCTGTGCTGAGTTCTTTGCCCTTTTTTATTTCCATGAAAGCCTGTTCATAGAGTCCTTTTGAGCCATAGGCTATCCCCAGGTTATAGTGGGCTTCCGCATTCTTGTAGTTTATACTGATGGCCTCTCGAAACGCCTGGATGGCCGAATCTATCCCCCCCTTTTCAAAATAGCAGACCCCAAGGTTGTTATAAGGCTCTGAATATGCCGGAGCCGACCGGATGCTGATCTGGTAATGCTCTATGGCCTTGTCAAGGAGTCCCCTATTTTTATAGGAAATGCCCATATAATTATGCGGCCTGGCCTTGTTCGGTGATTTTGTGACCGTATCACGCCACAGGGTCAGATCATCTTTCCAGACAGAATTTCTCTGGTAGGCGACCATACCGAGTATGATTATCAGCACAGTTATGATTATGATCTCGATAGATAGATACGTTTTGACTTCGGACATAATTTTTAGTGAAAAGTCTTTAGCTTGTTGATCCTGGCAATGACCATCGGGGCGTCGCCGGGTCGTAGCCGAAGGAAGTCTTCAAACTCCCGGATAGCCTCTCGAACCAGTCCTTTTTTCTCATAGGCAAGTCCCAGGTTCCAGTGCGCCTCTGGAAGGTCCGGTTTAATATTTAATGCTTTCCCGTATTGGGTTATGGCGTCATCTATCTGATTTTTTTGTAAATATATAGTTCCCAGATTAACAATAGCCTCCAACAGGTCGGGTTTGATATTTAAGGCCTTTTGATAATGCTCGATAGCCTCGTTCAACATCCCCATCCCCTCATAGGCTATGGCCAGATTATAGTAACCCGAATACCTCCTGGGATTTATTTCTATGGCCTTTTTGAATTCGCCTATAGCCTCATTCCAAAGGCGATTTTTAAGGTGTTCATTTCCGAGATTAACATAAGCCCTATCATTCCACGGGGCTTTTTTAACCGCATCCAGCCACAGCGAGGTTTCGCTTTTCCAAACAAGATTGCGTTGACAGGTAGCTGCTCCCAGCGCCAATAGTATGGATGCTATGGTCAAGACTTCAGGATATATTTTGGACTCTATTGGCTTCATTTGCTCAAGCCTTTATTTTTGGCCCTGATATTCTACTGATAAGTAGCGCGATAATGGTGACAAAACCCACCGAAGGCAGGTAGAGGCGATGCTCGAATATGGGGTCATAGATGACAATAAAGCTTGAGGTTACGGACAGGGTCACAAAGAACCAGATAATGCTGAAAGAAAAGAGGCGCGACCGGCGGAACATGGCGATGCCGATAATAATAAGGGCCACAAGGAAAAGAAAGAAAAGTACGGTAAGTCCGTCCACGCTCCGGACAATAGGCCAATCATAGTCCAGGTTCAGACCAACAGGGAGAAAAAGCAGCCTGATATAATAAGGGATGACATGAAGCTGGGTCAGGAAGTACTGAAAGGAGGTCACGGGTTCATCGAGGGGTACCGGAACGCCCTTCGTATAGTCGAAAGATATAAATTTTTCGAGGTTTAAGATATTCAAAAAAAGGACAATAACCAGTGTAGAGAACATGGCCAGGTGAATCTTGTAATGGCTCTTGAGTATCTTCCAGTCTCCATCGGAGAGAAAGTAAAAGTCATAAATGACGAGGGCTAAGGGCAAGGTGGCGACTATTTGCTTGGTGCCCATGCCCAAACACGAACTTATCAGTGCCCCGGTCAAATAGGGCCCCTTTTTCTTAACCTGGAAGGCCTTGATAATCAAAAGCAGCGTTAAAAGATAAAATGAGGAGGCCAGAACCTCGGATCGGCTGATTATATAAGTTACGGCCTGAGTTTGGATGGGGTGAACCATAAAAAGCAGGGATGCATAAAGGGCTATGCGATAGGCCTGTCCCTGGTATATATCCCTTACCGAAGGGAGATTTGCTGTCCAGGATAATATGAAATAAATCATTATTCCGTTTGCGATATGAAGCGCCAGGTTAACCAGGTGATAGCCGAATACGTTAAGCCCGCCCAGGGCATAGTTTATGGCCAGGGTAACGTCCAGTATCGGTCGGGAAGAGGTAGCAAAAATTTCTCTCAAATCAACCCGGTGGATGGCGTAGTTTTCCACAATAGCCCGGATGTCATCAAAGTGAAAAGAACAGTCAAGGCTGTTGGAATAAACAAGAAGACCGGAGATGCTTATCAGTAAAATGGCCAGGGCGTGGCGCTTGCTATCAGGATATCCCATTGACTGTTTCAATTTAGTATCCCCTTCTGATTCTGAGCATTATCGTTTCCAGCGCCCGGCGGGCGCTCTCGTCACCAGGATTTAACCTCAGTGCCATATTATATTCTTCGGCGGCCTGGATAAAAAGACCCTTTTGTTCATAGGCATAGCCCAGGTTAAAGTGAGTATCAGCAGAATCGGGCTTAAGGACCAGGGCTTTTGTGAATTCGGCAATGGCCAGGTCTGTTAAGCCCTTGATGCCGTAGGCAGAGGCCAGGTTGTGATGCGCCGTCAAGTTGCCTGGCTTGAAGCGTACAGCATTTCGATAGGCAGTTATAGCTTCATCCATTTGGCCTTTTTTGACATGGGCATCCCCCAGGCACAAATAGGCATCGACATAGCCGGGCCTTGCCTTTAGGGCCTCCTGCGAATACTTGATAGCCAAGTCAGAGGAACCTTTATGCAAATAGGCATCGGCCAGAGAAACAAAGGCATTAGCGTGATCAGGCTTCAACCTCAGAGTAATCCGGGCCTCTGCTATGGACCGGTCCCATTGGCCGGACATCCGGTAGGCCATACTGAGATTGTTGTGCGGACGTGCCTTAGATGGCGATTTTTGAACTGTGTCCTTCCACAGGGTTAGCTCGCTTTTCCAGACGAAATTGCGTTGATAAACACCCAGTCCGGATATCAAGACCAGGACGGCGATGACCGCGAACTCCATATATATCAACTGCACTTCCCGCATAGAGCACCTATTCCGAATCCTTGCCGCCGGGCCTTTTCAATTCGGCCTTCAAAATAGCGACCTCCTGTGTCAGTTTGTTTATCTTATCGGTTAGAGAGGATATCTTAATCGAGGAATGAAGCGCTATCATAAGCAAAAAGATCAGGCCGAAAATAAACAGGGTAGTTGTTGGTAACACAGCCCCGATCATCCGGGAAACAATGACCAGGAAGTCATACCAGACAGCCAGGACAACTATGCCCAGGGCAGTTAAGAGCCATAACCAGGAGTATTCCTCACGTAGTTTTCGCCTGCGAACCATTTCCAGGATAAAGACAGCAGCCGTTATTCCTACAATTAAGGCGAATATTTGTTGTCTGATCGGCATAATCTTCCCTCCTTTACGTCCTGGGGAAAGGGTTCTTCCTTAGCAGGGTAAGAAAGATGGACAGGAACATCTTGAATAAGTAATAGAGCAGCTCTATACCGCCATGCATGGACTTCTGTGAGTTAGGATACATGGTCACCGGAATCTCCTTTATTTTTAGCCCGGCGCGATGAAGCATGATGATGACGTCAGCGTCCGGGTAATCCGCCGGAAAATAATCACTGGCATAGAAACGGATACCATTGCTGTTTAGGGCCTGATATCCGGATGTAGGGTCCGTGATTTTTTGACCGATGATGAGCGAGGCAATATGGCCAAAGACAAGCATCCCCATCCTGCGTATCAAGGGGGCTTTATAGTCGTCACTGTTTAGAAACCTTGAACCGATGGCTACGTCCGCCTCCCCGTTTAAGACCACGTCCAGGAGTCTTGGTATATCCCTTGGTTCATGCTGGCCATCGGCGTCCATCTGGACTACATATTGGTATCCGTGCTGCAGGGCATACCTGAAGCCGGTTTGCAGGGCGGCCCCGTAGCCCATGTTAAAAGGCAGCGATATTACACGTTCACCCATGCGCCGGACTATTCCCTCGGTTTTATCTTGAGAGCCATCGTTAACGACCAGTATATCAACGCCGGAAATAGAACTCCTGATGTCCGTAATCACCCGGGAGAGGGTATGGTCTTCATTGTATGCCGGTATGATGATAATTACGTCGCCGGCCATAATCACCCCTTTTTAGGTCCCATCATGGAAAAGATGGCGGATACAACGTCTCTATCCTGCTTATTAACCCCTCCCAATAAAGCGAAGCATAGAAAATAGCTAACAGTACTTATCGGCAGCAAATACCACAAAGGCAAGGAATCCAGGTTCAGTATAATGACGGCCATAAGGAGAGAGGAAATGGCAGGGCGCCATACCATTTCCCATAAGGGTATCCTAATAAAATGCTTTTTGACAAAATGATACATTAGAATGAAGATTAACGCCTCTGATAAGAGCGTGGCTACGCCGGCCCCCATGTAGGAGTATTTTGGAATCAGGATAAGATTTAACATAACATTGAAAATTGTCGTAACTACAACTACTTTTGTAAATATCTTTTGCTTATCAATCATATTCAGTAAATGTCCGCACAGATAATTTACAAAAACAAAGCCCTCTGCCCAGATTAATACTTGTAACGCCAGGGCTGCCTCCTCAAAACCATCCTTATAAACAAACAAAATTATTCTCGGAGCCAGCAGAAAAACCCCCATTACCAAGGGAACTGCCAAAATGACTAGGTACCTGAAGGTACGGACAAACAGGTTCTTCAATACTTGTTCATCTTCCGTGAACGCCTTAGAGAAAACAGGCAAGATGGCTATGATGACCAGAGATGGAATGTAGGTCAAAACGTCCATCAATTTATAGGCCGCGCTATACCATCCGGTAACCTGGTCGTTTATCATTAAGGAAAGCATTACGGTATCAATACGAAAATAAATGTACAGAAAAATAGAGGTAAAAGCATAAGGAAGGGATTGGATAAGTACCGATCTAAGTAAAGAAATGTCAAATCCAAGCCTGGGAGAGACGTATGCCCTGGCAAGAAATATATGCAGTGTTTCTCTTAAGGTTCCCGAGAGAAGCAAGGCTAGAAATAAATAAAGCAGAGAGTGTTTAGTAGATAAAAAGTATAAACCCAAGCAGAAAGCTATCAACCGTTCCAGGCACTTAGTCAAGGAGATAAACTCCATCATCTCATTAGCCTGGAGGACACTACTAAAAATACTCCCTACATTACCAAAGCTAAAAACAATGGCCACAATCCACAAGCTTCTAATGACAATGGGATTCTTATCTAAAAGTAAACTGACAGTAAAAGTCACAAACAGTGCAAGAAAAGTTAGGGTTATTTTTAGGGAAAGGATATTGGAGGTGTATCTGGAGGTTAAGTCCTTTGACCTGGATATCTCTTTAAGTAAAAGGTAATCCAACCCAGGATTAGCTATTAAGACAACCAGATAACCTAAGGCAATCACAAATGAATACTGCCCCAACCCAACATCTCCCAGATGCCTCGCGATGGCTATAATGAGGAAGTACGAAAATAGGTTCTCAACGGCAGTTCCTAGTGAAAGAGCCACTATATTTCGAGCTATCTTATTCTTAACCACGATGTTTAGTCCACTCTGGCAATTACCACCAGACAAACCTTCCTGTGAAGCGGATACAAAAATATATCCAGCGTCTTTAACATGGCGTGGCACAAGGTTTTTATTACGTAAAAAACAAGCCTTACCGGGCCAGATAAGGACTCATTAGAGGCCGCCCTGGCTACACCAGCTGATACTTTTTCTGTACCCAGAAAATAATCCATAATAGCACCTGCTGCTGTGGACACAGGAACAGTGGAAACCTTTATGGGTTCAAAGCCATGCCTCTCCAAAAAATTAATCAGGGCCTTTTTGCTCCACCTCGTGAAATGGTGAGGGGGGCTATCTCCAGCTTTTGGCATCAAAATATTCGGCAGGGGCCTTTCCCTATTGGGAACACTAAGGGCAATGAATCCCCCAGGCTTTATGAACGCCTTTACTGCTTCCACAAAACTATTTGGATCGTCCATGTGCTCAAGAACCTCAAAAAAGGTAATCGCATCGAATTTCACGCCTGGACATATCTCTTTTCCAAACCTCTCAAGGCTGCAAGCAAAGATATTATTTATTCCAAGGTATCTCTTTCCTGCTTCCACAGCCTTTTCTGAGAGATCAACTCCCCAGGTGTCAAACCCCCTTTTTTTCGCATACAGCATGAATGAGCCATTCCCACAGCCTATGTCCAGCAGTGAACCAGATCTTATGGGAAGATTTTTTACCGCCCATTTGTGGTTCGGACCGATAGAGAAAATGCCAATGTCTCTTGATTGGTAAACCCTTTTAAAAAATTCATCAACCTCGCCATTGTAAAATTCTTTCCCCGGGTGTTTCATGGGGACAGAAAACACAATATCGCAATGGGAGCAGTGCCAGATAGTGTAACCATACCATTCCTCTACAAATACAAAGGAATGGCTAAGTGTTTCAAGACACACAGGACACTGTTTCCTGCCGTCTTCTTCTACTCCAAGACTATTCATGGGCAAAAGCCAACCGTTACGATGTTAAGTTCAGGTTAACTTAGTCAACCGAACAAGTTCCTTAAAGGTACCTATTGGTGACTCTATAATGTTATTTTTCAAGAGATAGCTATCTGATACAACCCTTCTCCCTTGGACACCCTTTCTTTTTTCAGGTAACCGGGGGAGGCCCGCAAAAAAAATGCCGTATCCTTTTATTAAGGCTCGGACGGAACTAAAATCTAATTTGATCATAAAAAGGATTAGCTTGCTGAAATTATAAAGAGAAAAAATCACGAAAGGCAGGATGATGTGGGCGGTCTCATAGTTCTTGACTATATTGGATAGGGAATTCTTCGTACCATAAAAGACCCTTAACGGATGGTGCCTTTCACCTGAAGAAGACCCCCCGAATTTGTGGTATACAATGGATTCCGGAGCATACCAGACTTTCTTGCCACGTAACCAGTAGCGCCAACAAAGATCTACGTCTTCGAAATACATGAAATAGTCTTCATCGAACATCCCTATGTCCCTGAATTCTCCCTTGCGCACCATCAGAGATGCACCGCAGACACAACCGCAATATGAGCCTGCATTATATTTATCGGAATCGAAATCCATAAATCCAACGTCGTAACCGCCCCCGTTAAAGATAATCCGTCCCCCTGCTGAATTGATAATGTTTGGGCGGTCGTGGAATAAAAGTTTGCTGCCCACTACACCGATGTCCTGATTCGAAGCTATCCTATTGACCAGCGTTCTCAGCCAACCCTTGGTTACAACCGTGTCGTTATTTAGGAAGACCATATAGTCGCCTTCGGCCGCTTGGGCGCAAATATTATTGGCCCGGGCAAATCCATAGTTTTGCTTTAAAGGCAAGATTCTAACGGCGGGGAAATTTTTGGATATGAATTCTATGCTACCGTCTGCCGAGGCATTGTCTGCTACCAGGACTTCGAATTTTTCCTTCGGATAGTCTATATTATAGATCGATGAGAGGCAGTCTCGTAAGTGCCTACGGCCATTGTAATTTACGATACAAATGCTGACAAAGGGTTGATCCATTAAGTTGTGCGCAACGTTACCGACGTTTTTGTTGTCTCCTAATCCCCATAATCTCATCAATAGACAAGCGGGTCTTCCAGATCAATCTAAGCATGTCCATGTCCTTAAGGCGGCGCTTGTTGCAAAACAACCATCGCTTTACAAACATAGTCGGCGCGTGTTGAAGCATATTAATATATGCCCTTAGATAAGTGGAGGCGATTGCCGCCCGGCCATGATTATTTATGAAATTGCCAAGTTCACCCCTGCCCCGCCAAAGAAGGCATCCCTGCACAAGATAACGCCACACAGTAACAAAGGGAAGGAAAACCAGAAGAGGCCAGGGAAGATTTTTTATTGCCACCCAGAAATGATTCCGTTCCACCCAATAGATTTTTTGTAAAGAAAACTTTCCACCGGTCATGGAATAATAATGACGAACGTAAGCGCCCGGCGCGGCAACTATCTCCCACCCCGCCCAGCGAAGGCGAAGTCCCAGGTCAGTGTCCTCACAATAGGCAAAAAAATCCTCGTCAAAAAGACCGACCTCTTTTAATGCTTCCATCCTCAATAAGCAGGCGCATCCACTAAATGCCAATACCTCTTTTGGTTCAGTCAGATTGGGTGCCGGATGCCCCCGCATCGCCTGGCGGGACATGCCGTCAAGCGCGATTCCCACTCCACACGAATCTAAAACATCCGGCCGGTTCCCATCAATAATTATCGAGGCCACTGCCCCGACCCTTGAATCAGACTCGGCCACAGCCACCAATGAACTTATCCACTGAGGCGCGGCCACGGCATCGTTGTTGATCAGGGCCACATATTTGCCCCGTGCTATTTCGATACCGCGATTATTCCCTGCTGCAAAGCCATAATTCTTGGTCAGCCTGATTAAACGGACTCCCGGGAACTCTTTGGCCAGCATGCCCGGTATGTCTTCTTCAGAGCCATTATCAACTACAATAAGTTCCAACGCCTTATAATTCTGGGCATAAAGGCTATCCAGACAATTCCTGAGTAAACTCAAATTGTTTATAGTAACCACTACAACTGACACTAATGGAATTGGCTGTTTCATTTACCCTCGATATTGTCCGGGTCAAACACTCCGGCCATAAATTATAAATAGTTTCCATCCGAAAACCCTGTTTTTCCCCTCTCCCCTGGCAGGAGAAGGTTAGGGTGAGGGGGGATAACCTGATGACTTTCTTCAGTTCACCCTCCCCCCTACCCCCTCCCGTCGAGGGAGGGGGGTGACTTTCCGGATGGGAACTAAATAGAGCGCCCTTGGGCTGCCGGCTACTCATGACGGCCTATGTCTTTTAGAACAGATGTAATCCCCTTAATATAGATCGGCAAGTTTTTCGGATTCCTGAAAATTCGCATACTATAGTTCATGATTCTGTTCGGTCTAAGATAAAATTTTCGGATCATCTGCCTGGAATAGTTCTTAAGTTCGGTCTTGGTAATGCCTTTGGGGATAAAAACCACGTCCAGAAGGTTCATTTTTTGCCAGTCCTCATCAAATTCCCCGTATTGAGAGGCGATTTCATATACCATGCTCCCCGGAAAGGGCGTCAGCATGGCTACGCTGATATCATCTAAAGGTATCTTTAAGGCAAACTCGATAGTTTTTTGTATTGATTCATGGGTGTCGATAGGATGCCCCAGTATGAAGAAGCCCTTGGCCATCAGGCCGGCCTCTTTTGTCCAATGGACGGCCTGCTCAATCTTCTCCAGAGAAATCTTCTTGCCGATAAAGTCCATGACTTTGGGGTCACCGGTCTCGATCCCGTAACTGATATGCCAGCATCCTGACTTTTTCATCAAGTTGAGTATCTCTAAATCTACGGCATCTGCCCTTCCCAGACACGACCAGCCTATCTTCAGCCCCTTTCTTAAAATCCCTTCGCATATCTCTATAAGGCGCTTGCGGAAGGTCACGAATGTATCATCTTCCAGAAGTATCTCTCTTATGCCGAAACGCTTGAACAGATATTCCATTAGAGCCAGAATATATTCGGCGCTATGGGTTCGGCACCTGTTGCCAAAGACTGAACGATCACAAAATATGCATTGATACGGGCATCCCCTGCTGGTGACGATATAAGCGGCGGGCAGGCTTTTGAAGCGAAAAGGCGGCGGCCTGTAACTTTTTGGAAAATCGTCAAGGAGATCCCAGGCCGGGAAGGGGATGTCATCGAGGTTTTTGATAAACGGTCTGGGACCGGTTTTTACAAGATCGTTATCCCTCCTATAGATAATGCCCGGTATGTTTGAAAGTCCGGTATCGTCTTCTAGGTTTTTAATCAGCTCAATTATGGTCTCTTCCCCTTCGCCGATCACCCCGATGTCCAGACAAGAAAAAAGCTCCATGGTTTTCTCAGGAACTGCGGTCAGGTGCGGCCCCCCGATAACAGTGGTAATTTTCGGATCAATAGCCTTGATCGTCTCAGCTACTTGAACGGCTGAGTGTATAGTCAGGGTGGTAGCGGATATGCAAACATATTTGGGGCCTGCTGAGATGACGTATTCGATGGTTTTCTTTTGGGGCAACCCCTTGGAACAGGCATCGATCACAGTGACCGGATAACCTGCCTTTCTGAGACATGACCCCAGGGAGAGAAGCCCGAGGGAAGGGAGTGTGTTTCCGGCGCCGGAAAGTCTTCCATAGCGTTCTTCAAGAGAGACGGGTGGGGTTATAAGGGTTATAGCCGGCTTGCGGGATGGCATAAGTTGCCTGGGATTTGACGCCTCGGTACAAGTTACATAGCCACTATCTATCACAGTCAACTTGCTTGTGCAAGTTTTTGGGATGAAGGATATAAACTTCTTCAATGGCATAACCACGTGTTGTGCCTGTAATTTTTGAAAAGGTTAGAGATGAGGGATTGATATATAGCGAGAAAGTGCACAAAATAGCGAGGGCCGCTCCTTTAAGCGGCCCCCCCATGCTTGCTAACCAAATTTTATTAATTAGTCCTTTTCGGTATGGCAGACAAAACAACCCTCTCCATCGTGGGTAGTCGTGCCCACTTCCATGTCGCTATATGTCCATCTCAGGATATCTACATACGCGCTGCCATGGGCCCGGTGACAGGACAGACACATGACGATGTCGGTACCGGCAGCTACCGTACCGCTTGCGGCATTGGGGATCGTTGCCCTTGCCACGGGGACGGTGGTATTATAGGTGGTTAAGATGCTCGCATATTCATCGCTGCTAGGTACTAACACATCCGTCGGGTGCCTCAGCCAGGGGCTGGCTGTGCCTATACCTGAACTGCCCGACATATGGAAATTACCATGGCACTCCGAGCAGAGTTCACTAATGGTATCGACATCGGCCCAGGCCATGCTGGTCCTGGCGGCATATATCGCGCCTTTATACTCGTTGTGGTCAGTGGCGGAAACCGTATTCTGCCAGTCGCTGTCTTCAGCGCCTTTAACCTTGTACAGGAAACGGTAACTGGTAGCTACAGAGGCCCCTTGAGAAGCTTCGACGATACCGCCAAACTTGAGGACGGCGTCACTGGCATGGTGCGCCCCGCTTACGGCGCCAAACTGATCGCTAGTATCCCGGTTACCGTGACAACCGTTCTGTCCGGCACAGGTCAACCTGCTGGCAGTACTATAATCTGTACTTGCAGGGTCATAGGCCGCGGCGTAGCCTGGCGGTGTGTTGCCTAGTGTAGCATCTTGTGTATCCACATTTTCGACATTATGCCCGTAGGTGTCACCAGTGCTTACGACGTACTTAAAATTGCCACCGGCCAAGTCGGTAGCTGCCGCGTGCCACACCTGCGGGATATTAGTAATGATATTACTGGTGCCTGACGGACTTTGTCCGTGGCAGCCCACACAGCTCCCGCGCACCAGGGCCCCTTGGGCGCTTGTCTCTCCATCCTTCAATTGCATCTCCGTTCCGCCCTGACTGTTATGCATGGTATGGCAGTTCACGCATTGACCGGAGACCGTTGCCAGGGCATAGCCGACCGGTATTAAGGCCAGGAATGCGCTCAATAGAACCGCCAAACAACCAGTTTTGAACATACCTGCCCTTCTCATGATTATCACCCCTTTCTCCATATTTTTCATATTTGTACTCAAAGTCATCCCCTCCTTTCTAATTTTTGGCCATAAAGAGAAGTGCCGGTTACGCCACTGGGCTCGCCTCCGGTACCATGGCGTCCAACGTGGGCACCGGGGGGTCGTTGCCCTCCCTTTCTAAAAATCCAAGGAACGCTTAAACTTTCGGAAACTTCCCTTATTCTTTTAGCTTCACCTGCCTTTCCGCCCCCCACTTCCTTGTGAATTCAAGGCCAAGGGGATAGTTCTCGCCCTTGATTCATTTATCGGCAACTATGGAGAAAACTTTAATTTTTTATTCTTTTCCGGGCACTTTTTCACTTGTTGAATGTATCGGCAACCTATCTAAGAACTTTAATATTTTTGATTAATTGACAGGAAACAATTGGTTAGGTATGGTTTATGTATGTTATAAGTAACCGTTCACCGAAGAAGACGTTTTTCGCGCTTTTCAGGGACAACGGTGAACGGTTACCGTTAGGTGGTGCGGATAAAGTAATGAATGATCTGGTTAAGAAATTAGGGCAGCTTTTTATGGTCGGCTTTCCGGGAGCCGACCTGGACGTGGAGACGCAGGAACTGATCTATAGATACGGCATCGGCAATTTTATCCTTTTCAGGCGGAATGTGTCTGAGCCGGTACAAGTGGCAAGGCTCTGTCAAGACCTGAAAAAGGCCTGTCGGGATAGAGGGCTGCCCCTACCCCTCATTTCCATCGACCAGGAAGGCGGGCCGGTGGCCAGGCTGAAGCCGCCTTTTACCCAGTTTCCCGGGGCGGCAGGCATCGCTAAGGCAGCCGATCCGGCCGCAGAGGCCCGTCGGTTTGCCCACATAACAGCCAGAGAGTTGAATCTCATCGGCTGTAACATGAATTTTGCCCCGGTCATGGACCTCGACGTGCCGGGGACTGACCGCGTTATGGAAGGGCGGGTATTCGGAAGTGACCCGGCGTTGGTGGGACGCCTGGGCGGCATTGTAATTGAAGGCTTGCAAAAAGAAGGCATCCTGGCCACGGCCAAGCACTTTCCGGGCATAGGCGGGGTGAAACTAGACCCGCACCAGGACCTGCCGGTTATGGATACGCCTTTATCCGAACTGGAGAAAAGAGAACTTGTACCTTTCCAAAAAGCCGTCGCCGCCCGGGTAGCGGCTGTTATGACGGCCCATGTGATTTATCCAGGTGTCGATCCCGATCTGCCGGCGACCCTGTCCCGGAACTTCCTTACGGACATCCTGCGTCATAAGATGGGATTTGACGGCCTGATCATTAGCGATGATCTGGAGATGGGCGCTATCGAAAGGCATTTCAGCCTAGAAGAGTCGGCAGCGCTGTCCCTTATGGCCGGAGTGGATATAATTCTTATCTGTCATGAAAAAGAAAAGATTGTACGGGCATTTGAAGCGGTAAGGGCATTTGTAGAGAAGGACAGAGAGGGGCGGATGCGCCTCGAAGAGTCCTTACGGCGTGTGATGGCTGCTAAAGAACGCTACGGTATAACAAAGAACGAATTTAACGAAGCAGCCATTAAGGAATATTTTAAACGATAGTGAATGTCACTTGTCAATGGTCATTTGTCACTGGTAAAAATGAGCAACCAGCACTCAGCATAAAGCCGGTCCACCGTTCACTGTTGACCGTTAACCGAAAGAAAATGTCGGACAACGGCTAACGGTTAACGGATAACAAACACGCTGATGGCTGAAAGCGTGAAGACGGAAACGATAGTTTCCGGATGCGCATTAACTATAAGATTATAGAAGGGATTTTACTTATGAAACCTTATCACAAACGAATCATAACCTCCTTACTGTTTTTAATTCTACTATCTTCTATTTTCATAACCAACCCGGCTGCCCAGGCTGCGGAGACGTTTCCCAACCCTTACCGCTTCCAGCTTGATAACAGCCTTACCGTGATCATCAAGGAAAACCATGCCGCTCCGGTCGTGGCTATTCAGGTCTGGGTGAAGGCCGGAAGTGTTTATGAGACGGATAACGAGGCCGGCATTACCCACTTCATAGAGCACATGATCTTTAAAGGAACGGCCCGGCGCGGGCCTGGAGAGATAGCCAGGGCGATTGAGGCGGTGGGCGGGGATATAAATGCCTACACCTCTCTGGATTACACCGTCTATCATGTAGCTATAGGCAGTAAATTTTTCGATGTAGGATTGGACATACTCTCCGACGCCGTACTTCACTCATCGTTTGACTCGTTAGAAATCGAACGGGAAAAAATGGTGGTTCTGGAAGAGATCCGCATGCGTCAGGACCAGCCTTCCGTCAAACTCTTTGAGGCAGTTATGGCAAAGGCTTATACGGTTTCTCCATACCGGAGGCCGGTAATCGGTTTTCCCGAAACCGTCCAGCCCCTCACGAGAGACTCTATCCTGGCCTATATGAAAAAGCGCTACATACCTTCCAACCTCACGGTAGTCGTGGTGGGGGACGTAGAGACTGCTGATTGCATTTCACGGATTAAACAGGCCTTTTCCGGCATGAAAGGTACGGTTTCTGAATCCGGTTCCCTTGAGGAACCGCTGCAGAATGAGGTTCGCACGGTCCTGCTTGAGGATGAGATCAACGAGTCACACCTTAATATGTGTTTCCCCATACCCGGTTTTAATGACCCGGATAGTGTGGCCCTGGATGTGCTGGCGAGCATCCTGGGCGAAGGGGAAAGCTCCCGGTTTTACCAGGAGTTGCGGAATAGGAAAAACCTGGTACATGGGGTGGCTGCGTACTCTTTTACACCGTTAGGTCCCGGCCTGTTCGAAGTCGCCTGTAGTCTGGATGCGGAAAAGAGCAGGGAGGCGGTTAAAGCCGCATTACGTGAAATTTATCGCCTTCGGTATGACCACGTTACAGAGGACGAACTCAACAAGGCCAAGTTGAATATAGAGTCGGGGTTCATTTATGCCCAGGAGCGCGTCCAGGGGCAGGCCCGCAAACTCGGGTATTTTGAGACCATGGCCGGTGACTGCCGTGAGCAGGCGAATTATCTAAAGAAGGTGGCAGCCGTCACACCTGAAGATATACGGCGGGTAGCAGAGAAATACCTCCATCCGGAACGCCTTACATTAGGGCTACTGATTCCGAAGGAGGCGGCGATGCCTTTTTCTATGGAAGAGGCAGCCTGCCTATCCCGTGCGGCAGATGAAGAGGCGAGAAAATTATACGCCACTCGGAAGGTAGAGATATCCGGGGCGCAGAAATTCATCCTTTCAAACGGCATCACCCTCCTAGTGAAGGAAGAGCGAAACGTGCCTACGGTCTCCATACACGCCGTTTTCCTGGGCGGGCTGCGATATGAAACCGCGGCTAATAATGGCCTGTTTAATGCCCTGGCTCAGTTATGGACAAAGGGAACAAAACGAAGAGGCGCACAGGAACTGGCCGTTGAGGTCGAAGGTATGGCCGGTAGCATCAATGGCTTCTCGGGTAAGAATACCTTTGGGTTGAACGCTACGTTTTTATCACGTTTCTTTTCCCGTGGGCTTGATCTCCTGACCGAGGTCATGCTTGAACCGGATTTTAGCCCAAAGGAGCTGGAAAAATTGCGTCCGGTGTTGCTGGCGCAACTAAAACAGCAGGAAGATAGTCTCCCGGCTATCACCTTTCTCAACTTCAACAAGTTGCTTTTTACCGGTTATCCATACAGTATGAATCCCCTCGGCAGCCCGGGAACTATTAACAAGCTCTCAACTAAAAAAATTAAAGAGGGCTACCGGCGCTATGTCATCCCCGGTAATCTTGTCCTGGCGATAGTAGGTGACGTAGAGGCATCCGGTGTAAAGGCAGAGGTAGAAAGACTGCTTTCCCGCTGGAAGAACCCGGGCTTTAGGGATGTCAGGATTCCGCTTCCTAAGTCTATTGCAAGCCCCAAAACTGCCTCCATTTTGAAGTCCAAACAGCAGGTGCATATCACCATCGGCTTTCGGGGTGTTACCCTTTCCCATCCGGATAGGGCCGCCCTGGATGTCTTGAATAACGTACTTTCCGGGCAGAGCGGGCGTCTCTTTGCCAGGCTCCGGGATAAGGAAAGCTTGGCATATAGCCTCTCGGCCTTTTCTACGGAAGGGATAGAAACGGGCGCCTTCGGCGTATACATAGCGACAAGCCCGGAAAAGAAAGAGGCGGCTGTTAACAGTATGTGGCGGGAACTGAACCGGGTGCGGGATGAGTTAATCGACCCGGCGGAACTGAACCGGGCCAAGCGGTATATAATCGGGAGTACGGAGATCGGCCTCCAGACCAACGCCGCCCAGGCCATGGATATGGCTTTAAACGAACGCTACCGACTCGGTTTTGATTTTACCAAAAATTATCTGGACCAAATAGAAAAAGTTACCGTTGATGACGTGTTGAGAGTGGCCAAGACATATATTCAACCCGAAAAATACGTAATTGTCGCGGTAGGCCCGAATAGCACCGAACAAAGGCATTGACGGAGCGACCTAACTTTGTTATAGATATTTTTTATCTATTCCCCGGTAGCTCAGCAGGTAGAGCGGGTGGCTGTTAACCACTTGGTCGCTGGTTCGAGTCCGGCCCGGGGAGCCAAAATATAAAAAGGCTCGATTGAATAATCGGGCCTTTTTTGTTTTTAACAGGCATGGAATATATCACGTCTTCAGGAAAATCATCTTGATCGGCGCGGACAAGTGGATGACAAAAGGATTCAGCGCAGCTTCCCTCTGGCCAGGGAGGCAAATATGCCGGCGAAGCAGAGGGCGGAAAAGATGATGAAGGAAGCCTTCACGCTCTTCAGAAAAAACGGATAGCACAAAGGTGTAATCGGGACCCTTCCGATATGGGCGGCGAAAAGCAGCATGACGACACCCATGCTGAGCATCTGTCCGGTCATGCGCATGGTGGCGACAATCCCTGACGCCACTCCATAAAACTTCCTCGAAACGGAACTCATAATGGCATTGGTGTTGGGAGATGAAAAGAGGGCAAAACCCAGGCCCAGGAGGCCCAAATCGGCTACAATTAATGCCAGGGCCGTTTTTTCGTTTAAAAAAACAAAAAAGGAAAGCCCGATGGCGATCAACGCCATTCCTGTTGAGGCCACCACGCGCGGCTCCATGCGGTCGGAAAGGCGTCCGGCAACCGGTGAAAAAACCGTCATCACAATGGGCTGGGCTACCATAATAAGCCCGGCATGTTGAGGACTCAGCCCCCTGATATACTGGAGGTAAAGGCTCAAAAGGAAAGCTACACCAAAGGTTGCGCTATAGTTAATGAGGGCTGCCAGGTTAGAGAAGGTGAAGACCCGGTTAGCCCGGAAAAGATTTATGTCGAGAAGAGGACTTTCCACCTTCATCTCCCACTTAAGAAAGGTAATAGCACCGAAGAGACCCGTCCCGATGAGCGTCATACCGGAGGCGGAAGGCTGGGAAAATCCATACATTACGGCCATGAGCGAAAGGCCGTAGATCACAGAACCCATAATATCCAATTTTTCTCCTCTGGACTCGGCCCACTCCCCCTTTATTTTCCCGATAACAAGAAGAATTACAAGCAGGCCCAGGGGGATATTAGCCAGGAAGATGGCCCTCCAGCCAAAGTGCTCGGTAATGGCCCCGCCTATAAAAGGCCCGAGAGAGAGGCCTAAATAAACAGCAGCAACGTTTATGCCCAGCGCCCTTCCCCTTTCCCCCGCCGGAAACACCGAGGTAAGTATGGCCACTCCTGTGCCGAATATCATGGAACTCCCGATCCCCTGCATGACCCGGGAGGCAATGAGTATCCCGGCCGAAGGCGAAAGGGCGGAAAGAAGACAAGTAAGGGTATAAATCGATATGCCGGACAAAAAGACTTTTTTCCTTCCATGTATATCCGCTATCCTTCCAAAAGGAACCAGAAACATTGCGGCAGACAGAAGAAAAGAGGTGGAAATCCAACTCAACAGGACGGCATCCATGTGAAATTCTTTGCCGATGGAAGGAAGGGCGATATTGACTGAAGAGCCTATAAAGGGCGTAAGAAACGACGCCAGGGTGGCCACAAGTAAGACACAACCCTTATTCGTGGCATTATACTCATCCTTACAGACACCCTCGATTCCCATTCTTCATCCCTCACCCTTGGCTTTGTCTCTTGTACCATAATCACAGACAGGCGGTCAATTGGTGTTAGTTTTGTTTATCTGTCAGGAGTTGTCAAAAAAGGAGGGTTTCTTCTGAACGCGTGTTACAAGACCTTAACCTTGCGCTTAGAGGAGTTGTTGGTTACCTTCGGCGCACCCATGTCGCCTGGGGACCCTTATCTCCGGCCTCCTCCCCAAATTCCACACAGTCTCCGATGTTCAGTCTTTCAAACTTCATATCCTTTACTGCATTTTTGTGGAAGTAAACCTCGCGGCCTTCAGTGGATAGAATGAGGCCATAATCCTCTTCCGGAAAAATGTGGGTTATAAAGCCCCGTGTGGGCCCTGGCTCCTCACGGACCACTTGCTGCCTCAGGCGGTTGTGCTCTCTTAATTCCGAATCCAGGACGTCAAATGCCTCTATAATAAGAGGGAGAACCAGTTCCCCTTTCTCTTTGACCACAATGGTCTTCTCCGGCACTGTACCGGTGATATGTACTTCAAAAGCCCCCAGCTTGTGATGCCGGGTGCCGACCAAGATCAGGCGAAAGTGGTGAAGTAAGCCGGGGTAGTGACAGTCGATCTTGGATAGTTCTTCGTCGATCTTCTCTTCCCATTCAGGGAGCATGGTCAGATTACGCGCTTCAATGCGAATATCCATTATTGTCCTGCCCTCCTATTTTGTTAATGTTTATGATACCATTATGTTATCCCAGCTAAGATCAGAGTACAATCATTAATCATATCCTCATTTGCATTCGGAGAGAAAATAGCCAGATTAATAGAAAGATGGGGGACTTGGATATATTTAATGTTATAATAGTCTTAACCGGGGAAGAGACCGAGCTAAGACTTCTTTATGACGAAAGAATGGAAGAGATAGATAAGATCAACTCCAGCTCAGATATGCAGAATCCCGTGTCTCATCTGCAAAAACCAGCCGGGAAGGCGATGAAAGGGCCAGCTATTGCCGTTCGCTTTTTGATTATTGTAATCGGCTCCATACTCGTAGCCGAGACATTGGTGATGTTCTTTCTCGCCCTCCTGCCGCCTTTATCCCCGAATCTGGTTGCGTTCCTGGATGCCGTTTTGCTGGCCATTGTGACCTTCCCGGTGCTTTACCTGGCCCTGTTCCGGCCGCTCGTCCGCCAGATCACGGAGACGCAGCAGGCCGAGGAGCGATTCCGCAAGGCCCATGAATTTAGCGAGACCATTATCAAGACCATCCCTTTTGGAATGGACATCGTGGACGAAGAGGGTCGCATAGTTTACCTAAGTGAGAAATTGGAGGCAGTTCTAAGTAAGGATGCGATTGGTAAGACATGCGCTGCTGTCTATAGGGAGGGCAGGGACACGTGTAAGGATTGTCCGGTGAAACAGGGTATTCATGTAGGAGAAACCCGCTCGGTTGAAGTCGAAGGGATACTGGGTGAAAGGACCTTTCTGATAACCTATACCGGGATGATGCAGAAAAACAAGAAGGTGTTCCTGCGGGTCCTCGAAGACATTACCGAGCGCCGGCGTGCCGAGGATAAGCTACGGGAGAGCGAAGAAAAGTATGGCACGCTGGTCGAAAATTCCCTAACGGGCATATATATCGATCAGGACGGGAAGATTGTGTTTGCCAACAACAGGTTTGCCGAGATCTATCGGTATCCGAGAGAAGACTTGATAGGGATGGAGAGCTGGCGGCTGGTCCATCCTGAGGACAGGCCCTTGATAAATCAGATAAGACTAAAGAGGTTAGCGGGAAAAGAAGCGCCCCCGGAATATGAGGCCAGGGGCCTGACCGGGGCCGGTGAGACCATTTGGATCAACCGGCGAAACACCTGCATAAACTATAAGGGAAGACCGGCTATATTGGGTAACGTTGTGGATGTCACCGAACAAAGGCAGGCAGAAGAACAACTCCGTAAGATAAACGAAGAGCTTAAGAACTTTATCCATATGGTCTCCCATGACCTGAAAACCCCCATAATCTCCGTTCAGGGGTTTGCTGCCCGGCTGCTCAAAAACTATCAGGAAAAATTAGGGGACAAGGGCAGGAATTATCTGGAGCGAATCAAGTCCAGCGCCTGCCGGATGGAGATGTTGATCTCTGACCTCCTGGCTTTGTCAAAAATTGGCCGGGTGGCCTCTACCTTTGAGAATGTCTCCGCCCTGGAGATCGTAAAAGAGGTTATTTCAAACCTGCGATACAGAATGAAGGAAAACGGAATAGAAGTCGTGGTCTCGCCCAACCTTCCCGTCATCTACGCCGATCAGGCCAGGCTCTATCAGGTCTTTGAAAACCTGCTGGTTAATGCTGCTAAGTACATGGGTGACACCAAGAACCCCAGAATCGACATCGGATACGAAGACAAAGGGGGCTTTCATCGGTTTCATGTAAGGGATAACGGGAGCGGGATTGATCCGCAATATCACCGGAAGATATTTGAGATGTTCTACCGGTTAAAAGAGACAAAGGCCGAGGACGGAACCGGGTTGGGACTGGCCATCGTTGACAGGATTGTGCGTAACCACGGTGGAAGGGTATGGGTGGAGTCTGAAAAAGGCAAGGGGGCCTCTTTCTATTTTGACTTGCCTAAAAAGAAAACGGGGTCTGCCCTCTCCAGTTAATTGTCACAATAAATCCCCTTGACCATTCTTTTGGCTTCGTGCTATTTTCCCTGAAATTTCAGAGTGATATGCTTAACCCCGGGCCTGGTGGATCTGTAGTTATTTTTTTGACAAAACGGTTTATCCGGATTAGGAGATATGATTATGCCCTATGCCGTAGGCGTGGATATTGGCGGGACCAATTTTCGTCTGGCTGTAGTTGATGAAACCGGACAATATGGTATTATCAAAAAGTTCCCATCTGAAGGTTACCTGGGACCGCATAAACTCATTGATCGGGTAGCGTCGGCCGTCTCCGGAATAATCGAAGAGGCGCCGGGCCCGGTTGCCGGTATCGGAGTGGGTATAGCCGGCGCCGTGGATCATATAAAAGGAGTAGTCCGCTTTTCACCCAATTTGCCGGGTTGGGAGAACATCCCGCTGGCTGAGATAATGGAAACCCGGTTGCGGCGGCCTGTTCTGGTGGATAACGATGCCGATCTTATCGCCTTTGGGGAAAAGTGGCAGGGCGCCGGGCGCGAATACGAGAATTTTTTGTGTATAACACTGGGCACCGGCGTAGGCGGAGGGCTAATACTCCGCAATGAAATATGGCACGGGTGCGGCACGGCCGGAGAGATAGGGCATGTGACCATCGACCGGCATGGAGCCCGGTGTAACTGTGGTAATTATGGCTGCCTGGAGACCGTGGCCTCGGCTACCGGCCTCATCCGCATGGCGCGCGAGGGTCTTGGAGAAGGGAAAGAGGGTTTGTTGGCGCAAAGGATGGCTTCTGATCCGGAGGCGCTTTCCGCCCGGCTCATCGCAGATCTGGCCGGGCAAGGAGACCAGTGGGCCTTAGAGCTTTTTGCCGAGTTGGGTAAGGCCCTTGGTGTGGCCATAGCCAGCGTAATGAATCTACTCTGCCTCGATGTTATCATTATTGGCGGAGGCGTTTCCGATGCCTGGGATCTTTTTATAGGGCCTTTGGACACGGAGTATGCCCGGCGAGTTATGCCTGGAACAAGGCCGGAGGCACCTGTTCTCCCCTGGGCATTGAAGGACGCAGCCGGGATTATCGGTGCGGCCGCCGCTGTTTTTAATAAATAGCCAAAATTGATGAACTCGTAACAGGTTCAAAATATAACGCAAAGCCGCCAAGGACGCAAAAAGAATAAAATTTGGAACTCAGGAACTCATGGAAAAATCTTTTACTCCTGATTTCTTGATTTCCAGATTTTCATTTTTCTTCGCGGTCTTTGCGCCTTTGCGTGAGAAACTGACTTTTACCAGTGACTATTGACTAACGGCTAATGACATTTACTATAGATAACATACGCAACTTCTGCATTATCGCCCACATCGACCACGGCAAATCCACCCTGGCGGACAGGCTGCTGGAATATACAGGCGCAGTCTCCGCCCGGGAAATGGTTTCTCAGTTCCTGGACAAGATGGATCTGGAAAGGGAAAGGGGCATAACCATCAAGGCCCAGACAGTGCGTCTGAACTATCAGGCCAAAGACGGGAAAACCTACATGCTGAACCTGATAGATACACCGGGCCACGTGGACTTTACTTATGAGGTATCCCGCAGCCTCTCTGCCTGCGAGGGGGCCTTATTGGTCGTGGATGCCAGCCAGGGAGTGGAGGCCCAGACCCTGGCCAATGTCTATCTGGCGCTGGATAACAATCTGGAAATTATACCGGTCTTAAACAAGATTGACCTGCCTAGCTCTGAACCGGAGAGGGTTAAAGAGGAGATAGAAAATATAATCGGCCTCGACTGTAAGGACGCCATTCTGGCCAGCGCCAAAGAGGGCATAGGCACCGTCGAGATACTGGAGGCCATTGTAAAACGCATCCCGCCGCCTGAGGGTAATCCCGCGTCCCCTCTTAAAGCCCTCATCTTTGATTCCTGGTTTGACTCCTATCAGGGCGCAGTCGTTCTTGTCCGGGTGTACGAGGGCACAGTTAAAAAAGGCGATATGATAAGGATGATGGCCACTGAAAAGGTCTATGAGGTGGCCAAGGTCGGTAATTTTATGCCTTATGCCAGAGAGGTTTCGGAGATCAGGGCCGGCGAAGTAGGGTTCATCATGGCCGGCATCAAGGGGGTGCGTGATACCAAGATCGGTGACACCATCACCGGGGCCCAGCGACCGACATCCGGCGCCCTGCCGGGATTCAGGGTAGTCAAGCCCATGGTCTTTTGCGGACTCTTTCCAACAGATCCCGGCCAATATGACACGCTCCGCGAGGCCATGGAAAGACTCTGGTTAAACGACTCTTCTTTCACTTACGAACCGGAGACCTCATTGGCGCTGGGGTTTGGTTTTCGATGTGGATTCCTCGGACTTTTACATATGGAGATTGTGCAGGAAAGGCTGGAACGCGAATACGGCCTTTCTCTGATCAGCACCGCCCCTTCCGTGGTTTATCGCGTCATAGACAAAAAAGGGCCGGTAAAAATGGTGGACAATCCCAGCAAGCTGCCGCCGGCACAGGATATCGAGACCATTGAGGAGCCTTTTATACGGGCGGACATCTATACCCCGGCTGAATACGTAGGAGGGGTGATCACGCTCTGTGAAGGCAAGAGGGGGGTGCAAAAGGACCTCAAGTTTATCGCTGAAACCCGTGTATTACTTTCTTATGAAATCCCCTTTAGCGAGATGGTGCTTGACTTTTACGATCGGCTGAAGTCCGTAACCAGCGGCTATGCCTCTCTCGATTACGCATTTCTGGATTTCAGGCCGTCACCGCTGGTCAAGCTGGATATCCTTATTAATAGGCTTCCGGTGGATGCCCTTTCTACTATTACCCATAAGGAGCGTGCCTACCACCGTGGCAGGCAGTTGGCCGAGAAGCTGAAAGAGGTTATTCCGCGCCAGATGTTTGAGGTCATCATACAGGCCGCTATAGGCGGCCAGGTCATTGCCCGCGAACGCATCGTGCCTCTGCGCAAAAATGTTACGGCCAAGTGCTATGGCGGCGACATAACCCGAAAGAGAAAGTTGCTCGAAAAACAGAAAGAAGGTAAAAAGAGGATGAAACAGGTCGGTCAGGTGGAGATTCCGCAGGAGGCGTTTCTGTCTGTGTTGAAGGTGTAGAATAGAAAAGCATTCAGCTATCAGCAGTCAGCAGGATGGAAATCTTCCATTTTTAGCTGAAAGCTGATAGCTGAATGCTGACAGCTAATTTACAAGGAGGATTCGTTTGCAGAAGGTAAAAAGCGACGTTAAAAAAGATTGGAAGGCCACGACCAGGGAATACGTTGAGGCTATTGTTATTGCCTTTGTCCTGGCCATGTTAATCCGGACGTTTGTAGTACAGGCATTCAAGATACCTTCCGGTTCCATGAAACCCAATCTCCTCATAGGAGACCATATATTGGTAAACAAGTTTATCTATGGGATAAAGAACCCGTTCACCGGCAGCACTCTTATCCCGCTGGATAAGCCGGAGCGAGGCGATGTGGTGGTCTTTATCTACCCGGTTGATCGCGATAAGGATTTTATAAAGAGGGTGGTCGGTACAGAAGGCGATTGCGTCCAGATTATAAACAAAAAGGTTCATATAAATGGACAGCCCATGCCGGATAACCATATCATGCACACCGACGGCGAGGTGCTGTCCACCGCCATAGGCGGGCCACGCGATAATTTTGGCCCCTATATCGTCCCCTCCGATTCTATCTTTGTTATGGGAGATAATAGGGATCAGAGCTATGACAGCAGGTTTTGGGGGCCTGTTAACCTGAAGGATGTCAAGGGAAAGGCGTTTATCGTTTACTGGTCGTGGGATAGTGAAAACTTCGGCGTCCGCTGGAAACGCTTTGGAAAAACCATACATTAAGTTATTAGCAGTCAGCAAGGTGGAAATCTTCTATTTTTGCTGAAAGCTGATAGCTATAAAAAGGAGGACAAAATGGCAGGTATCAACAAAGTTATCCTGGTAGGTAATCTTGGGGCCGATCCTGAGGTACGTTATACGCCGGGGGGGTTGGCAGTGACTAACTTCCGCCTGGCCACCACAGAAAATCGCACCAATAAGGAAGGACAGCGGGAACAACGCACTGAATGGCACAGAATTGTAGCTTATGGGAGGCTGGCGGAGATATGTGGGGAATACCTGGCTAAAGGGAAACAGGTCTATATCGAAGGCCGCCTGCAGACACGTTCCTGGGATGACAAAGACGGCAACAAGAGATGGGCTACTGAGATTATAGCCGGCAATATGCAGATGCTCGGCCCGGCCGGACGTCAGCCCGGATCAGGTGAGGGAATGACGACCACGCCCTCGGCGGATTTAACGACAGATACTGGATCTGAACTCGGCCCGGGGCCGGATGACGATATACCGTTTTAAAATTCGAAATACGAAGCACGAAATCCAAAACAATATCGAATCACCGAAAAGAGAAATTGAAGCTCCCCGCAGCAAGCAGCGGGGAATGCGCTCGCTATGCATGTTCAAAACGAATCAGCTTCGTCGTAGTTTGGGACATTATTAAATTTGAAAATTCGAATTTCGGATTTAAGACACGACACTCTGCAACTGGAACCTTGGAGGTTGGACTATTTCAACGCGCGAAAATGATACGAAATTGGGCTACTTATCGACCTGCAGTTCTCTGAGGAGTCGTTTGAACTCTTCGGTTTCTTTGTAGCCTAATACGGCATTTTGATACTCTATCCAGTGCCGCCAGATATCCATCCATTTTTCATTGTACCAGTAATAAGAAGGATTCCCCTGCCCGAGCTGGCGTTTTATATATTCCTCATATTCTTCCTGGCAATTTGAGCAGAAGCGGAAAGGAATGCTGATATCCCGATTCACCGCTTCCGGCAGATCCATTTGTACACCGCATTTGGCGCACTTAAGCATGCATTGGGTACATTCGATGAACTTTTTGAGCAAGGAGACCTTTTTTATCCTCTCTATCTCATCCTTTTTCTTCTTCTCATGTTTTAATCTTTCCTCTATATCGATTATGTCCGCCATGTTATTAATCTCCCTCCCTGCCATATCTAGTGTAGTGCGTCCAACGTTTCTTTACATATATTGTGGCATCAAAAACCGTCATTCCTGCGAAAGCAGGAATCCAGAAAGGCAAAAAGACTGGATTCCGGGTCAAGCCCGGAATGACAATCAAAGTAAAGGGACTTATGACGCACTACTCTAGCTCATAGCTCATGGTTAAAAGCCGTGAACTATGACCTATGAGCCATCAGCTCTCCAGTTGCGGTTCCGTGTCGCAGTCTCGGTGTGAGCTTAGCCGAACGGATTTCGGGTTAAAAAAACTCGTAACCCGTAACTCGCAACTCATTACTCCTCTTCCGTATCTGCCCGTTCACCATTAAGGTTAAATATCTGACGGGCAAAATCAAGATAAGTATCCTTATGCTCGCGGCTGCTTTTCCCTTTGAGATAGGTGATAGGATCGTGGAGCATCTTGTTGACAATAGAGGCGGTCAGGACATGAACGGCCTTTTCCTGTTCCGGGGTCAGGGGACCCATATTGGAAAAGGTCTTCTGGCATTCTTTGAGCCTGATCTGCTCTGCCTTTTCACGTAAGGATACTATTATGGGTGTAATATCCAGCGCCTGGAGCCAATACTTAAATTTAATAACCTCTTCTTCGACAATCCTTTCGGCCCGCAGGGCTTCCTTTTGCCTTTCGGCCTTATTCAGCTCTACGATCCCCTTTAAGTCATCTATATCATAGAGATAAACATTATCTATCTCATTGGTGCGCGGGTCAATATCCCTGGGAACGGCAATATCAATAAGGAACAACGGCCGGTTCTTACGGGCCCGCATTACGCTCTTTACATTATCATAATTAATTACCAGCCCTGGCGCGCCGGTGGAACTTATTATGATGTCCACATTTGATAGTTGATCATATACCTCATCCAGGGAAATGGCCCGGCCTTTAAATTTTTGCGCCAGCTCTATAGCCCGCTCCAGAGTCCGGTTGGCCACGACAATCTCTGCCACACCGTTGGAAATAAGGTGCTCGGAGGCCAGTTCGGCCATCTCGCCGGCCCCGATCAACATGGCCCGTTTCCCTTTCAAATCCGCAAATATCTTCCGGGCCAGTTCGACGGCCGCAAAACTTATCGAAACGGCATGGCTGCAAATGCCGGTCTCGGTGCGCACACGCTTGGCCACAGAAAAGGTCTTGTGCAGGAGGCGGTTGAGTATGACACCGGAGGTCTTCTGGTCTGTGGCCTGACGGTAGGCGTCTTTGATCTGGCCGAGTATCTGCGGTTCGCCTAAAACCATGGAATCCAGGCTGGCCGCCACCCGGAACAAATGCTTGGCGGCCTCTTCTTCATGGTAAATGTACAGACAACGTTCAAAGTCACCGAGGGGAATGCCGTTTGACTCGGTAAAAACCTTTTTTACCTCCATTTCCGCATTTGCCGGATCAGGGGTAGTCATCAGGACCTCTACACGGTTACATGTGGAAAGAAATATGAATTCCCTGATGAACGACATCCTGCGTATAAGGGTAAAAGGCAGTTCCCGGTCGCCGCCGAAAGTCAGGCGTTCCCTGATCTCAACCGGCGCTGTCTCATGATTGAGACCGATCAGAACTATACTGAGATTAGACGCCCCATCCGGCATAAGTGTGCAATCCTTTGAGCAGCAGCGAAACCCCGAGGAATGTAAAAAGCAATGCCCCCAGGCCGATGATGGCCATGATGGCCGCCCGTCTCCCCCGCCAGCCTACGGTCAGGCGTTCATGGAGAAGAGCCGCATAAAAAAGCCAGGTGACGAGAGACCAGGTTTCCTTGGGATCCCACTGCCAATGCGCACCCCAGGCCTGCTCGGCCCAGAGCGAGCCGGTCAGTATGCCTACGGTCAGAAGCGGAAAACCAATGGTCAGGCAGCGGTAATTTATGGCATCCAGAACCTCCAAAGAGGGCAGGCGCTGATAAAAGGCCCCGAGCTTTTTTTTCTTAATCTGGTGTTCCTGAATCAAATACATGATGCCGGCGCAGGCGGCCACGGCCAGAATTCCGTAGGCAAGAAAATACACCGTAGCATGAACAGGCAGCCAGTAGCTTTTGAGCACCGGGGGTAAGGCTATTATTTTCTTGGGAAGGGTGGAAGAGGCGATCATGGAAAGGGCGGCTATCGGCGCAGCAAAGGCGCCCAGATTCTTCACCTTGTACCGCTGGTGAATGTAGAGGTAACTGCCTATCAGCGCCCAGGCAAAAAATGAAAGAGACTCGTGCAGGTTCGTTACCGGGGCATAACCAGCTTCATAATAGCGGACTACGATGGTGGCGGTATGAAGAAAAAAACCGGCGATGGCCACGCCCAGGGCAACCCGGGCGGCCGGCCTTTGTTGAGAGATTATATAGACCAGGTAACCCGCCGTAGCCGCCAGGTATAACAATGAGGTCAGTTTAAAAAGGATGACGTTCATGCCGTTAAATCTCAATTTTCAAATTTGAAATTTTCGTAATACGTTAGCTGTCTTGAAAAAGTATTTTAAAATCCCTCCCAACCTCCCTTTACCAAAGGGAGGGGAACACTTCCCCCTTTGAAAAAGGGGGATTAAGGGGGATTTTTGAGGCGCCGTTTTCTGGACGACTAGCTCTTTTCAAACAGCTAAACTGATGCGAAGTTTCAAATCCCAAGTTTTGAAAGCCCAAATTCCGGTCCTAGGACTTCTTGTAAAAAGCGGTCAATGCGTACCCGGTCACCGTCCCGAATCCAGTCCAGGAGCTCTGAATAGACCAGCCGGTTGAAGAGGGCCTCGTTTTCAGACTGCGGCCGGCCCATAGCCAGCACCCTGGGCCTGACGGCCCCCATCAGCTTGAGAAAATCGGCATATTCCCGGCCATAGGCATCTTCCATTTCCCGTCGCAGTCTTTTAGCCAGGGCCGGACTTTTGCCGGCGGTGGAAATGGTAATCAGAAGATCGCCTCTTGCCGCCATAGAAGGGACTATGAAGTTACACAGGTCGGGCTTGTCCACAATATTACAGAGGATATTGTTCTCCTGTGCCGCACTGCTGACCGCAGTATTAACATCCGGGTCGTCGGTGCAGGCCACCACTAAAAACACCCCGTTCAGATCTCCATTCTGATAGCCCCGTGCCGCATGTGTTATTTTCTTTTCTTCGGCCAATCCCTGGAGATGAGGAGTAAGTTCCGGACTTACGACCCTGACCCTGGCGCCGCAGGAGAGCAGGGTCTCAACCTTCCTTTCCGCAACCTTACCGCCGCCGATTACCAGGCATTGTTTATCCTTAATATCCAGGTTTATGGGATAATACCGCAAATGTTCACCGCCTTCCGCCTTTTTCAGCGGTCAGCAATCAGCAAGATGAAAATTTTTCTCCTATTTAGCTGAAAGCTGAAGGCTGAAGGCTGAATGCTGATTGCTAGTTTGGTAATGTAACAATAATCGAAAGGTTAGGCAAGATTTTTCCCTCACCGCAAAGAAGCAGCGAATGTCATTAGTCAATAGTCATTTGTCACTGGTAAAAGCGATCAATCTGCCCGACTTAGCCAATGACCGATGACGAGTGACATCTTGAACTTTAGGCTTTGAAATTTGAACTTATTAGCTGATAGTTACTTATCTTTGCCCTTGCGGGCATAGTCAAGCAGGTAGGCAAGACCCAGTAGAGCTGCGGTCATTCCCACTACAGCCCAGGGGCCTTTTCGCAGGAAAGAAAAAAGGCGTGAAAAGACGATGGCGAAGATACCGGACAGTATCAATCGCATGAGAAGGATCCTGAACTTGGATGCATCCATAATTATTAGCAGTTAGCGCATAGCGATTAGCGAGTCATGTAGGGTGGGCTCCGCCCACCGAAACCACGCTGCGTCGCCAATGATGGTGGGCAAAGCCCACCCTACGTCTTTGGTCATTTGAATTTGTTTCGTATTTCGAATTTCGTGCTTCGGATTTCTTGCGCCTTGGCGCCTTTGCGTGAAGATCCAACCGAAGCACCATCCTGCTCAATGGCAGAAATAAGGAAAGGGATACCCCCCCATTTTCGGCGGGCATCCCTTTACCCTATAGCTTTTTATAGCAAGCTTAGAACACCTTTTCTACTACCGGCACGACCTGTTTCTTACGGGACATAAGGCCGGGGATATATACTGAAGTGCCCTCTACCTTGGTATTAAAGGCCTTCTCGATCTTGGCCTTGTCGCCTGCAAAATACAGCTCGGAGCCTTCCTTTATGATATCCGTGGCGACAAAGATGACCATCTCATAGCCCTCTTTGGCCTTCAGGTCGTTCAGGAAATTCATGACCTCGGAGGCGCGGTTGTAAACATCGGTCAGATCCACGACCTCTGTCTGGCCGATGCCGACTTTTTTGCCGGCAAAATCAAAGTTCTTATAGTCGGCAAAGATAACATCTTTAATCGACTTATCCGCTATATTGGCCTTGGCCTTCTTCACATCAATGCCAAACTTCATAATATCGCCGATACCGGCTAGCTTGGCCAGTTCGGAAGCCACGTCCTTGTCTTCCTGGGTGGTGGTGGGCGACTTAAAGACTACGGTATCGGAAAGGAGCGCACCCAGCAGGATACCGGCCATAGCCTTATCCTTGGCCACAACATCCTTGTATTTCTTGGCCAGAATGGTGGCCGTGCTGCCTACCGGCTCTACCAGGATGGGGATGGGATTTGGATTGGAAAAATTAACTTTGTGATGATCGATAATCTCAATGATTTCCGCTTTAGCGACGTCATCCGGAGACTGGCTGGCTTCGTTATGGTCCACCAGCACCAGCTTCTTGCCCTCGGCGCTGCCCAGTTCCCCCGGCACAGGCACCCCGAACGTGTTGAGCACAAAGGCGGTCTCTTCGTTGATCGGCCCCAGGGTGGCCGGGGTATAGCCCTTTATCTTGGCGTAAGCGATTGCCGAACATACCGTATCCGTATCCGGACTCTTGTGACCTATTACATATACATCTGCCATTTTTTTCTGTCCTCCATATTATTTAGTTTATTTTTTACGTCTTCGAAAAGACAACAATTGACGGATAATCATAATAGTTAGACGGTATCTTTGTCAAGGATAAAATGAAGCGCTATTCACTTGCACTTGTAAGCTAATTTCAAATTCGAAATCCGAAGCACGAATCCCGAAACAATATCGAATGAGCAAAATCCGAATGATCAAAACGAATTGACCACGCTGCGGTTTTGCACATTGAGACATTAGGAATTTGAATTTGTTTCGAATTTCGATATTCGAATTTCGGATTTATAGCTTTGCGCCCTTTGCGCCTTCGCGGTGAAAACCTGCCAGATACGCTGATGTCGAAGCTATCTTTTGACACATCAACCTAAAATAGGCTATCATGTAAAAAATGGACATCTCTGCCCTTGCTAAATTCTTTATAGCCAGCTTCGTCTCCATCTTTGTCATCGTTAATCCCCTGGCCAATATATCTATTTTCATTACCATGACGGAGGGAGATCCCCCGGAAAAGCGCCGGGCTACGGCCTTTAAGGCCTGCACGACCTGTTTTGTTGTCCTGGCTGCCTTTACCTTCGGGGGACACCATATTCTCCGTTTTTTTGGTGTAACCGTTCCGGCCTTCCGCATAGCCGGCGGCATCATCCTCTTTATGGTGGCCATTCAGATGCTCCAGGTCAAACCCGCCCGCATCCGCATCAGCCCGGAAGAGGAAGAAGAAGGTGTGGAAAAGGAAGATATCGCGGTCGTCCCTCTGGCCATCCCCATGCTGAGCGGCCCCGGGGCCATTACTACGGTTATTGTGCTTGGCAGCGAACACGAAGGCTGGACGCCCAGACTTCTTATAATACTATCCAGTCTGCTGACCAGTCTTATATCTTATGTTATCTTTTCCCGGTCGGTTTCCATGGCGAGGGTGCTGGGCAGGTCCGGGGTAAATATTCTGACCCGGGTCATGGGCCTTATCCTGGCCGTCATTGCCGTAGAGATAGTAGTCAGCGGGATCCGGGGCATGTTCCCGCGCCTGTTTTCCTAGCGGCCCTTATATAGGCCGCGTCATTGGTCAATAGTCACTTGTCACTGGTAGAAGGGATCGATCTCCCCGCTTAACCAATGACCAATGACTGTTGACTTTCACGCCTCTATCTGGGGGGCAGTGTCCGGCTTTTCTTCTGCCTCTTTGGTCTTTTTTCCACCGATCAACGAGGCCAGTTGATCCACATAGTCTTGCAGGGTATGGGACTGGGCGTTCAATTCCTCGGAGGCAGAGGCGGTCTCCTCGGCATTGGCCGCATTCTTTTGCACCACCTGATCCATTTGACCCAAGGCATTGCTTATCTGGTCCATTCCCTGGCTCTGTTCACGGGAGGCGGCCGCTATCTCTGCCACCAGATTAGCGACCTTTTTGGCGCTGGTAGCCACTTCCCGAAAGTCAGCTTCCGTCCCGCTGACCAGGCCGGAACCCTCTGCTATCTTTTGAATCACATCTTCAATCAGGTTGCTGGTATTCTTTGCCGCTTCGGCCGCCCGCTGCGCCAGATTCCTTACCTCATCCGCCACTACGGCAAATCCCATACCGGCCTCACCGGCAGCAGAAATGTTGTGCATAGAGGTGCTCATCTGGGACATGGAATTATTGGCCTTTTCTACGACCTGCCTTGACTCTTCCATGAGCATGTTGGCCTGTTGGGCATTGTCCGCATTTTGCTTGGTCATGCTCGTTATCTCTTCGAGAGAGGCCGAGGTCTGTTCCAGGGCTGCGGCCTGCTCCGAGGCCCCCTGGGCCAGTTGTTGCGAGGCCCCGGAGACCTCTCCGGCGGCAGAGGACACCTGTCCCGAAGACTCGCTTAATCCGGAAATAACCCTTTCCAAGTAGGTGTTAATGGACCGGCTGATCCATCCGCCCACGATAATGCCAAAAGCTATGGAAATGATACCGGCAATGGCCAGGGCCGTCGTGGTCATGGCCGCCACCTTTTCCACGGCCTCCACCGCCTTCTCCTGGCCGGCCTCAGCCGAGCGTGTCTTCTCGGCGCTGGTCTGGCCAATCCTTTCAATCAACCTTTTCGCTTCGCTAAATATCTGGGTCGAGCGGGCCTGGGTGGCCAGATTCTTTAAGACCGTGGCTACGACCCCGCTCTCACCCAGGAGCACCCCCTGCATGTTTCCAAAGGCCGCTTCCACATTCCGGACTGTGCCGGTTTCAGCCTGCCTTTTTAAAGATCCCAGATTTTTCTTAATCCGGTTTAATTCTCCGGCCACAGTCGCAAACTGCGCATCCAACTGGGTCTTAAGCCCGGTTACTTCTTCCGGGGAAGTAGCCAGCATAACCTGTTTGGCGTTACTCTCTATTGTTCGGGCTATGGTGGCTGTATCCCCGCCGGCGCTGGTTATCTCACCCACCAGACCAACCGTGGTAATGGCCCGGCTCATCCGGGCGTTTTCCTGGGGGAGGATTAATTCCAGGCTGTCTATTTCCACCGCCATCTTGCCGCCCAGCGCCTCTGTCTGTTTCAGGAGGTCCCGGCGCTTTTCCTCGAATTTATCTTTCGCTTCCTTATCCTGCGGATTGGCCAGCATATCGGCGCGAACGGCCAGAAGGCCGCCTTCGCCCGAATATCCCTTCTGCAGCTTATCTACAAATTCCTTGAGCTGGCTTCCTAAGCCGCCATTTCCGAGGTCTATCTGGGCTATGGCATCCAGCTCGGCCTTCATCTTGTCCTTGAGCGGGGTCAGCCGGAAACGGTTATCCACGGCGCTTACCTGCATGAGCAGGGCATTGGCATTGCTCAACTTTTCCTGCACTACCAGCATCTGCTTGATCCGGGCGTTGGCCTTCAGGTTGGCCTGCTTGGATTTTTCCACCGAGGCATAGCTTTCCTTTTGCAGATTGTGCATGGCCGCACCGAGCTTTTGTGTCTCACCCACCACTACGGCAATGCCCGACCGGAGCTGTTCATTGGCCGTGGCCAGCCGGTTCATGGACTGAAGCCTTTCCTCGGCCATCCGGTCTAATTCCTGATAGGATTTTTTAATGTCTTCGAAGACCTTTTTGTCCACATCGGCCTTTAGCTGGCTCAATTCTTTGGCCGTGGCATTGATCGCAGATAAGGCGGCGTCGGTTCTTCCCCGTATCTGGGAGAGTTCCGCCGCTGAAGTGGTCAGGGCCATCTGCGTAAAGTTGGCCGCCACCTTTTCAAACCCCTGCTGGAGGTTGACCATCTTTACCTGGAGGGGTGACGACTCCCGGGTCAGATAGTAGATCTTGCCGCTCACCATGCGCACAGCAAAAAAGCCCACCGTGCCCACCCCGGCCACGGCCACGAGAAGCAAGGCTACCAGCAGAAAAAGTTTTCTTTTAATGGTCATATTTGTGTCTCCTAATAATATAGTCACTGGTCATTAGTCATTGGTCATTAATCCCAGTGACCAATGACTGATGCCTTCTTCTAATGACCAGTGATTTCTGACCGTCGTTCAGTGCCTATACTTCTAATGTATGAGTTTAAAAGCCTGGGCAGCTTTTTCATGATATCGAATAACTCCTGATGCTTTGATTGATCGATAAGATCACGCCTAATACTCTTTCTTAACCATGTTTTTGTTTCTTCTAAAGAGCCTCGAGCGAAATAGCAAAAATTTTTGTTTTCTTTGTAATGATACCTTCCATAACCTTCAGCAATATTGGCGGCAATGGAATCAACAGCCCTTACCAGTTGTTTTCCAATAGTTTCCTTGGCGAAGTAGTCCCATTTAATGACTATATCCCAGATCGTATCTGATAATTTTTCTGATAAGTTATAGACTTCCAACTCCCTTAATTCCATCTTCTTCCCAATGACCAATGACTATTGACTAATGACTATTTAGCCACCTTGGCCACTGGCTTGGCCTTTCCGCCACCCACCTGGGTCATATAGACCTTGTTTAATCCCTGATGGTTATCCTTGCTGAAAGATACACTCATACCGCCGATGTCCGTATTGGACATAGACTCAATAGCGTCGATCAAACCTTCCCGGGTAAGGGCCGCACCGGCCTTTTCTAAGGCTGTAACAAGCACCCTGGCGGTTACATACCCTTCCAATCTGACATAGGAGGGCGCCTCATTGGGGAAGGACTTTTTGAGCGCTGCCTGGAAGTCCCGGACTACGGGCACAGAAGTATCATCCGGTGACGGGACTACCTGGGAGATAATGATCCCGTTGGCCGCATCGCCTGACTCCTTTATCAGATTCTCGGTGCCGACAAAGGAAATGGTGGCCAGAACCGGTTTAAATCCGGCGGCCCTGGCCTCTTTCACAAAGGCTGCGATCGGTTTATAGGGGCCGACCATAACCACCGCCCCCGGCTTTGCCGCCATTACGGAGGCCAGACCTCCCTTGACCGCCTCGGTATTGCGGGCAAAGGTTCCCGTAGCCGCCACTTTTAAGCCCCGTTTTTTAAGGGCCTTTTCCGTCCCGCTCAGACCGGCCAACCCGAAGGAGTCATCCTGGTAAAATACGGCTATGTCCTTTATGCCCAGGTCGCTGGTTATCCTCTCCACCAAGGACTCGGTCTCGTCATCATAAGAGGCCCGGATATTAATGATATACCGCGAGACCGGGTTCCGCAGTAGTCCGGCGCCGGTAAAGAGTCCCACCAGGGGAACTTTCATCTCCTCAACGATAGGCAGGGCCGCGCACTGCCCAATGACCACCTCGCTGTCTGTCACCCCGTCCTCGGCCCAGGCCGCCGGTATAACGAAAGCTATACCGGCTAACACGGCCACCACAAACCAGAACTTGTACCCCCAAAACCTCCTGATACTTTTCTTCATGCCTGTAAACCTCCCTGTTTTTAGAATCTTATAGTGCTGTGTTTACTTGTATCGGGGGGAAACAAAAAAAGCAATCGTGAAAAGATTCACGCCAAAACCCTTTCCCCGCAGAGCACGCAGGGAACGCAGAGAAAATTATATTTCTTTTTAAATTAGGCCGCAGATTTTCGCCGATATCCGCAGAAAATTGTTTTTTATATTCGAAATCTTGACAATCTGCGTTTATCTGCGTCCCAAAAAGTAGGGTGGGCTCCGCCCACCGAAACCACGCTGCGCCGCCAATGATGGTGGGCAAAGCCCACCCTACGTCTGGCTTTTTTGTTTGACAGCCCCGGATTTATTGTGCTAAGAGATGCTACAAGGGTGAAGAGGGATTCACTGATGTTGTGTCCTTTACCGATCCTTGTGTGCCTTTTTTGCCACAGAGGGCGGGAAGTTTAAAATTTAAGGCTCAAAGTTCAAAGTTCAAAAACATGAATAATTTCACACTATTCGCTACCCGCTATACGCTATACGCTAGCATGGCACGGTCATTGCTTGGTATGGTCAATGGTCATTAGTCAGTGGTTTTTAATATCTTCCAATTGACCAGTGACAAGTGACCAATGACTAAATGAAAGGAGGTGGATCTGATAGCTGAAACGTAATCGGGCGAGACGCCCGGCCTGTGTTAGTCAGTAGTCAATGGTCAATAGTCAAAAAAGGAACTTTTAGCCACAAAGACACAAGGGCACAGGAAAAAAATAATTGTAAAAATTTCTTGGTGTCTCCGTGCCTTTGTGGCGAACAAACAAACGGATAAAGGAGAAAGGAAAGATATGAAGAAAGGTCTAATTATTATAGCTGCTGCCCTGTTTGTGGCCGCTATGGTCCTCCCGGCCATGGCCGTGGATATGAGCCTGAGCGGTTTCTACAGGGTACGCGGCTTCTATCAGAGCAACGCGAACGCGGGGAAGGTCACGCCCTGGGATGGGACCAACCCCAAGACCACAAATGGCTACGGCAGCCCGGATGCCTGGTGGGATCACATGCTCCAGTTGAACCCGGTCTTTAAAGTGGCCGACAACCTGAAACTGGTGACCCGCGTCTCCATGTTCAACAACCAGATGTGGGGAAATGACAATACCAGCGGCGCTGTAGCCGGCAAAGATGCCCTTTCGGCAGACTCTTTTAATTCTGATGCCGAGAATATCATCTTCAACCGCGCCTATATCGAGTGGGCCACCCCCAAGGGCACCTTGAAGATCGGTCGCATGGCCGGTAACTATACATTCTTCCTGCCCTTCGGGAACACCGAGCTGGATGCGGACCGCATCGTCTATGTGTCGCCGAATTATAGCGGCTTCAATGCCGTCCTCGGTCATGAGAAACGGGTAGAGGGCAGCGTTACGGATGGTAATAATGATGCGGACGCCGACCATGACCGTTATTTCGCCATCCTGCAGTATGCCTGCCCCGGCCTCTACATCGGCTATGCCCCGGACTGGTATCGTGATCAGACAACTGCTACGGCTAACATTGACAAGTACAACCACAACTTCTGCCTGAAACTGAACGACGCCACGAACACCTACTTCTTCGAGGGCGAACTCCAGTTCCGCACAGGTGAGGTCGATAACGATAGCACTACTGATTATGACTACGACGGTATGGGCTACTATGCCGCGGCCGGCATGAGGAAAGGCCCACTCACGGTGGCCCTGGCCACGGCCTTCTGCTCGGGCGATGATAACAGTGCTGCTACTACTGACGACGAGCAGGGCACGCCCTTTGGCCTGGACTTCATGCCGCTATACATCGCGACCGGTCCGTACAGCAATATCCTGACCAGCCAGACCGGCGGTTACGGTAACGCTATGACGGCTATTGATAGCATACCAAATACCGGCGCTCAGGCGTATCTGATCTCTGCCGACTACGTGGTCGATCCGCAGTTGGCCGTGCACGGCGCCCTGGGTGTGGCTTATGCTGACAAGACCTCTTCCGGTGTCGATGATGAGTTCGGCAAGGAATTGGATCTTGGCCTGAAGTACCAGCTCATGAGCAACCTGGCCTACGAGCTGCATTTCGGTTATTTGTGGACGGGCGACTTCTTCAAGGTCGGTACGAATAACTACACAACTGATGACATTTATCAGATCGACCACAGCCTGACCCTGAGCTTCTAGGAAAATCCCCCCATCCCCCCTTTATCAAAGGGGGGTTAAGGGGGGATTTAGTGTTGAGTAGGACTTTTCACCACAGAGGACACAGAGAACGCAGAGAAAAAAGTATATTTACTTTGCGTCCTTTGCGCCATTGCGGTGAAAGAAGGCAACAAACTATTGACTGACTGACTTTCAGAAAGCGATCAGCCATCAGCCACAAGCTGATAGCTGAGAGCTAAAATAGGCCGGTCATCTGGCCTGGTTGGTAAATAAAAGGCCGGTTTCGGGGAATAACCGAAGCCGGCTTTTTTGTTTCACCATTTATTCACCACGAAGGCGCAAAGAAAGCAAAAAATATCTTCTAAAAACATATTATGCGGTCAAGTGGTTGAGTAGTTACTCAACCACTCAACTACTTAACTATTCAACTGATTTTACCAGCTTTGCGTTCTTTGCGCCTCTGCGGTGAAACATTACATCATTTTTAGCTTGATTTTGACCCTCTTTTTGGTTACATACTTATGTGTAATATATAGGTACAAAAGTGAGGTGTAATATATGCGAACAAATTTACAAGCCAAAAAATCCAGGCTAAGCATTCAAATCTCTTCGGAGATTAAGAATAAGCTCTCCCGGGCCTCTGCCTTACAGGGCAAAAAACTCTCCGTCCTGATTCGCGAATCTATTGAAGAAAAGTTAGAACAAATCGAAAAAGAGAGGTTTGAGGAGGAGATGAAATCTGCGTACCAGGAGCTGGCACAGGAGAATTTGGAAATTTTAGAGGATTTTAAATACGTGGATGCGGAAAATCTTTAATGAGGTCGGATTATGGCTGTTGTTCAAATCAAACGGGGCGATATCTATTATGCTAACCTTGATCCGGTGGTGGGGAGCGAAACAGGCAAGACCCGGCCGGTGCTGGTGATTCAAAACGACATAGGGAACATATATTCACCTACCACTATTGTGGCGGTAATCACCGAATACTCTGAGAAAAAGGCCTCCTATCCCATCTGCGTGGTCATCAAAAAGGATCAGGGATTAAAAAAGGACTCGATCGTTAACCTATCCCAGATCAGAACCATCGATAAAAGAAGGCTGATTACTCCGAAACAGGCCACCCTCACGGATGACCTCATGAAAAAAGTAGATCAGGCATTAAAGAACAGCCTGGAACTTAATTAAGCGGCCCTTTGCGTCAGTCTCAGGGTCGCATCTTCATATGTCATTTGCTTCCTATCTTCTGCCATTTTTCTTTGCGCCCTTTGCGGTCTCTGCGGTGAGAAGTCTTGTTGACAACCGTTGCTATTTCCCCTAACATGCCTTTCATGGATAAGAACAAAATAGAAGCTTTCTGTAAAGCAAACCATATCGAGCTTCTAGTCCTTTTTGGCTCGCGGGCTAAGGCGCGTCCGCATCCCGGCAGCGATTTTGATCTGGCCATTAAGCCTTGCCGGGGACAGGTTGTTGATAAGCTCGGCCTTATATACAAATTCGGCGAACTGTTAGATACAGATGATATAGACTTGGTAATCCTCACTCCAGATACAGATCCGGCGCTCCTCTGGGAGATTTTTATGGAAGGCCGATGCCTGTACGAAGGTACCGCCGGCCTCTTTGAAAAGGAAAAACTAAGGGCCTGGAAGATGTACCTGGATACCGAAAGGTTTCGAAAATACCGGCGTGAATATGTGAAAAAATTTGTAAGAAAGGTTAAGGATGTCGCCCGAAGTCTTAAGTAAAAAGCTGGCCTCAATGACTCAATACTTGAGCGACTTGCTGGCTTATAAGGATGTATCTTTTGAGACCTTTATGGACAGGCATTACGAAATCGAGCGTATCCTTGAGCTCCTGATAATTACGGCCAGTGATATCATATTCCATATGCTTTCCGTCAGAGGGGAACCAGCCCCCGTATCGTACCGAACGGCCTTTCTAAGGGCTGGAGAAATCGGGATAATCAGTGAAGAGTTGAGCAAGGGCCTTGCCCTGGGGGCCGGGCTCAGAAATATTCTGGCCCACGAATATGAAGAAATTGACTACAACATCCTCTATAAGAGCATTCCCACCGCCGTTAAGGACCTTGCCGCATTTATGGAGGAGATTTCCAAAGGCATTTAATTTGCTTCCTATCTTCTGTCTTTTGACTTCTTGTCTCTGACTATCGACTATTGACTAATACCGCCGGTTAGAAAATAGGCCATTTTAGCCGATGAAGAAGTAGGCCAGGCTGACCGGCCAAAAGTAGGCCATTTTCCTTTTACTTCTTTTTTCCCCGCGCGCAAAACTTTTTTTCTTCCCT
>JBFMFO010000023.1:0-42517 GCA_040754095.1 Thermodesulfobacteriota bacterium
TGAAAAAAGGTTCACGATTTGACGGATTTTAGCCTCTGAAATTTTTGAACGATTTGCGTACCTATTTTTTAACGTCATAACCAGATGTTAGCACACTTTTTAAGGTGCTGTTCTAGTCATGACCCTTTTTCTTATTCTTCAAGCTTTAATAAGGCCTCCGGTCTGGTAACGGTGATTACCGGACAATCAGATTCCAATCCCAATTTTTCCACCACACTTCCCACGTACCACCTCTCCGCTTGTTCTCTGACATGGGAACCGACGATGGCAAGGTTGATCTGATTTGAAGCAACATACTTTAGAATCTCTGCAGAAGGTTCTCCCTCTAAGACATCACAGACATAATCAATCCCTTTTAACTGCCGGGCATACACCTTCTCCATTTTTTCTTTTACCCCGGCGATTTCCCCTTCTATCTGCTCCTGGGTATATGCCACCCGTTCTCCGCGCGGAATCCTCAAGACATGCAGGATGTGCAGCCTGGAATTGTATTTCTGCGCCGCCTTCAAAGATAACTCAAAGGCATATTGACATGTCTCCGAAAAATCCGTACCGAACAGAATCCTTTTAAAGGCCAATCCCTCTTTAGGCACATCACGGCTCACGATCATCACCGGGCAGTGAGCCCGCATAATGACCGCTTCTACGGTACTGCCCAACCCTTCCACAGTCCTCATGCGCACCACGCCTTTCTCCACAGCCTTGCCTCTGTGGGGACCAAGGACCATGAGGTCGGCCCTGGTGGCCCTGGCCATTCTTAAGATTTCCAGCCATGGGAACCCCGGTCTTACCTCAATAACATAGTCCTTACAGCCGATCAGCGCCTCAGCGCATTTCTTCTTTATCATCCCCTTTACCACGTCTATATACTCTGCGGTAACCGCCACATCCTCACCCGTTCTAAAATCCTTTACCCATTGCCTGCGTATCAGATCAGAAGACTCGAGCACATGCATAAGACAAAGCCTGGCCATTTCCTGCTTTGCCAAATGAGCCGCCACTGCTGAAGGAGCGTCACAAACATCTACTGAATCTGAAGCTGTTAATATTTTCTTAAACATAGATATTCCTCCTTTCTCAATCTTTTCTCAACCTTATCGGCAACTAATCTAAAACTTAAACCGTCATCCGACTGGCGCCTGCAAAGCGATCCCACGGCGGGATCGCCTTTGCCTCTAATTCATATTATTTAGTATAGGGCAATGGATAATAAAATTACAACCCTCTTTTGCTGTAATATGATTTATAATATCTCTCCTAAACACAGATGGAACAGTCAGCATGTTTGTTATCCGTTATCCGTTAACCGTTGTCCGACATTTTTTTCCGGTAAACGCTCAACTGTGAACGGCAGACCAGCTTCATGCTAATCGCTGATGGCTGAAAGCGTGAAGACGGAAACGGTAGTTTCCGGGTGAACACTAACTAACAGCGGTCATAACTTATAGGATTGAAGCTCCCCGCAGTCCGCCTGCGGCGGACGGGGAATGCGAGCGCTACGCATGTTCCAGCGTACCATCGGGGTAAAATGAGGCCCAGGCCCCGGCCTTGAGTAACGTCCCCTGGAAAAGCGTATCTTTCGCCAGATAACATCTCTTTAAGCGACCGTTATCGTGAAATCCTACCCAGGCACGGCTCTTACAGGGAATCCCATGGAACTTAGTATCCAGGGCCAATTCACAGGCTGAAAGTCGCCCGTTCTTGTGGAAAAGTACAAACGTGGCAGCCCGGGCCGGAACGCCCTGAATTACCTGATCACCGGACAGATAACACCTGAGGAGATTCCCATTATCATGGAAATTTACCCTGGTATCCAATCGGCATGAAACACTGTGGATAATGGCATCACCGGCCAAGACACAAGCGGAAAGGCTACCGGTGTCATAAAACCATACCCAGTTATCCGCCCGGCAGGGTATATCCCGGATAATTTTGTCCTGTACCATATAACAACCCGCGAGGCGCCTGTTATCATGGAACAATATCCGTGTTCCGGCCTCAAAGGGGATGCCATGGATCAGCGCCGACTCTGAAAGTTCGCTGTAAACCAGCGCCCCATCTTCTCTCATCTCTATATTTGTCCCGGCACGGCAGAAAATGCCCTGGATCAGTGTATCGCACGCCAGAACACATCTTCTCAGGCGTCCGCTCATCCAGAATTCTATATCACTGCCGCCGCGGCACAAAATATCCTGAACGATTGCCTCCTGAGCCAGTCTGCCCCGCCACAGCCGGCCCTCTTCGTGAAGCTCGGCCCTTGCGCCGCTCCTGATGGGCACCCCGTCAAGGCTGATGTCTTCACTTGGTTCGCAGCGCCACAGCCGGCCGTTTTTATGAAATTCGATTCTTGTGCCGGCACGACAGAAAATGCCCTGCACTGCCGTGTCCTGCGAGAGATCGCAACAGGCGATCCCGTTCCCGTTTATAAAATTAACCCGTGATCGGGTATTACAGGGGATATGAGCAGACATATCGTTCATCGTTCTGGAATCTCAGGGCATTAAAATGCCGTTCTCATCGAACTTGACCGGCGTCCCGGCAGATAATGGAACACCCTGGACAATTACCTCCCGGAATAGGATGCCGCCCGCTAAAATACCATTACTATGGAACCAGATGAGTGAGCCGGCCCGACATGGAATATCCTGAATAATATAGTCCCTGACCAGGGTTCCGGCAGAAAATTTACCGTCTTCATAAAACCATACCCGGCTCCGGGCCTGACACGGAATATCCTGAATAACCGTATCCTCGGAAAGATCGCAGGCCGAGAGCCTGCCGTCGGCAAAAAAACAGATATCGGTTCCAGGGCTGATCGGAATGCCCTGGATGCTGATTTTTTCAGAAAGTTCGGCCCGAAACAAGCGCCCATTTTCATGGAAAATGGTCAATGCCCCGGCCCGGCAGGAGACAGCGCCAAACCGGAAATCTTTGGACAGTCGGCACACGTGGAGTCGTCCGTTTCTGTGAAATTCCACTTCCGCTCCCCCCTGACAGGGAACGCCATGAATTACAGTGTCTTCCGATAGAAGACAACGCCATAGGAAACCGTCTTCGTGAAAACCTATTACGGTGCCCGTAGAAAAACATACGCCCTGAATGACAGCAGCCGTAGAGAGTTCACAGGTCTTCAGGAATCCGGTATCAGGGAAGGTAATCCGGGTCTCTTCTTTACATGGAATTTCTCGCCGCATAACCCTATTTCTTGACAAAGCCTTATGCCATAAGGTACAAAAACTTATCAGATTCTTATCTTATACTGAGTACAAGCGCCGTACTAAACGTTCACACGTTCGAACGGACTCCCTTATGAAGAAGGAAAAACCACCCCTTCCGCCCCTCCATATCATAGCCTACTCGGATTCTGATCCCGTCGTGGAGCGGAGACCATTGTGGGGAGATTACTGGTTAAAGGATTATCTGACCGGCGAACTCAAGAAATTAAGTTATCCTTTGACCCAGACAAGCCCGGGGGTGTTGCTGCACCTCTTCGGAAAACCTCTTGAATCCTTGCCGGAGGGCACCTATAACATCCTCTGGCACCACAGCCATCCCGACTGGATCACTTCCCGAATCCTTTCTCAATACCACAAAATATATTGTGTCTCCAGACCTTTTATAGGGAAATTAAAACAAATGGGGGTTGAGGCGGAATGGTTGATGATTCCCACCCGGGCCCGGCCTGTCCGATGTCCCAAGATATACGACATCGTCTTTGTCGGCAACGCGCGCCGGGACGGCGCCAGAAGGGCCATTCAAGAGCTTGCCGATAGTCCTTATCATATCAAGGTCTGGGGAACAGGCTGGGCTGGTCTTATCCCTGATAAGTGGCTGGCCGGCAGCTATTATGCAAACCAGGATCTTAATAAACTTTACGCAGCCGCAAAGATAGTGGTAAACGACCACCATGAAGACATGCGCCGTGAAGGCTTCATAAATCCACGCGTCCCGGATGTGCTGGCCAGCGGCAGTCTGGTTATTTCAGACTACGTCACCGGAATGGAAGATATATTCGAAGATTCTATCCCTGTCTACCGCTCTCCGGAGGAGCTGAGGTCATTGGTAAAAAAATATCTATACGATAATGCGGCTCAAAAGGAATTGATAGAAAAGGGCCGGAAAATAGCTGTAAAATTTTCTTATAGCAAGGCCGCAGTAACTATTGTCAAACACATAGAAGATAATGTACTATCCGAATTACGAGAAATCCTCATAAAGGGCAGTTGAGATATGGATATTACAGTTGGTGAACTGGTTGTTCGTTATTTGCAAAAACTGGGTGTCACGCATGTATTCGGAATCCCGGGAGCCCATATACTGCCCGTATTTGATAAACTCTATGACTCCGATATCAAGACCATATTGACGAAACATGAGCAGGGCGCGGCTTTTATGGCCAGCGGTTATGCGAGGCGCTCGTGCAAAATAGGCGTATGTATCGCCACCACCGGCCCAGGAGCCACAAATCTGGTGACCGGGATTGCCAACGCCTTCATGAACGGCACCCCTGTCCTGGCTATTACCGGAGAGACCCCCACCTATTCATTCGGCAAGGGGGCCTTACAGGAAAGTTCAGGCGAAGGCACTGCCGTTAATCAAAATTATATATTCAGAGGGGTCACAAAATACCATAAGCTTGTCCAGCGAATCGACTACTTGCCGCATGTCTTGAGATCCGCTACCAGCTCCCTTTATTCCGCCATACCCGGCCCGGTCCTGTTAAGCTTTCCCTACAACGTCCTTCGCGAGAAGGTGGATGCCTCTATCCTGGAAGATATAGAAACCGGCAAAAGCCGGAGTTCGGCCGAAGACTGTACCATACCTTTAGGGGGCATGTTGGAGTTGATTAGAAAGGCAGAACGCCCCGTGGTTATCGCCGGTTACGGCTGTGTTTCTTCCCTGGCCGAGGGAGAGATATCTATTTTTTGTGCCCGGCTAAATATCCCGGTGGCTACCAGCCTCAAGGCACGGGGAGTCATTCCGGAGACTAACGATTTATCTTTGGGCGTCCTGGGTATAACCTCTAAAGAATTGGCTTATCGCTACCTGACTGAGAAAGCCGATCTCCTTATCTTTCTCGGGGTCAGTTTTGGAGAAAGGACGAGCTACAACTGGAATCCTGCTCTATTAAACGGGAAGAAGATTATCCAGGTGGACATCAATCCTGCCCAACTGGAAAAGACCTTTGAAGCCGATCTGGCCGTTTGCTGCGACGTAAAGAAGGTCTTAAATAAATTGGAAGAAGCCCTTAAGTCCGACCCCATAGAACCTAAAGATACTTCCTGTCTTCCCTATTACCGGGACCGATACAGCCACTCTACGCTTAATGATGAAGATTTTTCGTTGATCAGCTACTTTCTCGCTAAACTCCACGGACATCTGAACGGTAATGCCGTTATCTTTGACGATAACATAATATACATGCAGCATTACGTTAACCTTACAAAGAATCGGTGCTACTTCCCGAATTCCGGCATTTCATCTCTGGGACACGCAGTCCCGGCGGCTATAGGGGCCAAGCTCAGTTCCTCCAAACCGACCCTCGCCATTCTGGGTGATGGCGGATTTCAGATGTGTTGCATGGAGCTTATGACCGCGGTTAATTATCAGATACCGGTCACAGTCGTTCTTCTTAATAACTCATCTCTGGGTCTGGTCAGAAAAAACCAATACTATAACTATAACGGCCGGTACATAGCCTGTGACTTCATAAATCCCGATTACGCCCAGATGGCCAGGGCCTTCGGCATTAATTACGCGAAGGTGGCCTCAAACAGCGAGGCCGATATGGTCATTGAACAGACAGATTTTTCAAACGGCATTAACCTCATCGAAGTCATGATGAACAAGGATGGATTTCCCACGTACTCGTCGGGGAGATAGACACCTGCAACAAAAATAACCTGTGGAGCCGATGTTGTCTCAGAAAACTCTCTTTAAAAATATAAATATCCTTTTTAAAAAAAGGGCCGGAGATATGGCTGTTTCGGCCCTTGCCGATAAATTCCGGTCGCTGGCCGATGGACTGAATAGTAACGGCGGGGGTTGCCAAAATATAAGACCAATCGCAACCATCTATGAAAAGGCCCTGCTCGCCCTTGAGACATACATGTCGGAGGCCGGCTTTAGGCCGGGGTTATTAACCTTACATAAAGACATATTTCGGGAACTGGAGAATTTATTGGCCCTGCAAAATACCGTTGAACGCCACTCGTTTCTGGTTGTCATACCCGTAGCCGACCGGCCTGTTATGCTCAAAAATTGTCTGGAGAGTATATTGCGGCAGTGCGCCGATTTCGGCTATGGAGGGAAAACAGTTGACAATATAACCGGAACGCAGGCCTATGCCAGGATCAGCGCACTGATTATCGACGACAGCAAAGACAGGGCAAATATCAATGCCCACAAGTCCATGGCCGGAGATATAACCAGGGCCGGGCTCCGCACACATTATATGGGCCTTGCCGAACAATCCGGCGTGGTAAACGAAATTCCGGAGAACCTCCGGAAAGACTTAAAACATATCATAGGAGACTGTGCTGACGGCGTACGGCCGCACAAAGGGGCCTCTGTCACCCGAAACATAGCCTACTTATGGATAAACAGGTATCTAAAAACCCATCCGGAAAAGACCCTGATTTATTTTATCGATAGTGACGAGGAATTTGCCGTCAAGGTAGAGACAGAAAACGGATCTGCTGATATAGACCTGATTAACTATTTTTACTGGCTGGACAAATTATTCAGCTCCGCGGACATAGAGATCCTGACCGGTAAGGTAGTAGGCGACCCGCCTGTATCGCCCGCGATCATGATTAATACCTTCCTGGATGATGTGCTTCTGTTCTTCAAACAAATATCCGGTTGCAGTGCAGATGATCCCTGTATTTTTCACGGCACGCCGGCGTCCAGGCACAGCCCGGCTCACTATAATGATCTGGTTAAAATGTTCGGATATAAATCCCCGGCGCAGGCCTGTTCTTACCCTTGCCCTATTAAAGGCAAACACACCGTTAGCGATGCCTTCAAAGAGTTTTCAGAAAAGATAAACGGCTTTTTCTACGGCTTACACCCGACGCGGGAGACCATTTATTACTATAATGGGGGGCCACTGGATATAACGCCGGCCAGGACCGTCTATACCGGAAATTTTGTCTTAAGGCCGGAGACATTGAGATATGTTATCCCTTACGCCGATCTGAAACTGAGGATGGCCGGCCCGGCCCTGGGTAGATTACTCAAGGCCAGAATAGGCAAAAGATTCGTCTCGGCCAACCTGCCCTTACTGCATAAACGGACATTAGCCGCCAAGCATCAGGGAGAATTCAGGCCCGGCATTAATAATCAGGACAGAGGGGTGAACCTGACAGACGAATCTATCCGGCAGTTCTGGGGCGATGTCCTCCTCTTTTCAGTAGAGGAGCTGGCAAAACACGGCTATCCCGATACACAATTGAGACTGGAATCTCTGGCTAATGTCGTAAATAAAACAAAAGAAAAAATGTGGCGCTTATATACACAAAATAACGAGGCTATTTCGGAGAAGATGGCGCTGCTCAAAGATTATCTGACAAATCCCGAACACTGGTGGAACCGTTCTGAGGGCCTGAAGGGGGCAGTCGGTCATTATAAGGCCTTCTGTTCCAATATAGGATTTAATTTTGGGATACAATCAAAGGGCTGGCAGGAATTAAAAGATACTTTTGTCCGCCGCGACTTTTCCTCCCGCATCACAAAAGCCCTCTATGATTTTTATGAGGATGAACGCCTCTGGCATGAAGTCCTTGACGGGGACGGTGTGGATGACTCAGCCGAAGAAAAACCGGACAGTCTTCCAGTTACCGGGTCTTCTCTATCAGGCGGCCTCTGATCATCTCGTAAAGATTGTTTACGCACTCATCGATCTTATGGAAGCATATTTGATATTCCATCAGGCTTCCTCCATAAGGGTCCGGGATTGAGTCCCCGTTTCCCCGGTAGTCCGGCGCAAACCGGACGAGATTAAAGGTCTTATCCTTTACCCAGATATCCAGGGATAGAACGTGTTCGATGTGCAGCGGCTCCATGGCCAATATCATATCGGCCTCGTGAGCCATATCCGTGGTGAGCCTTCGCGCCCTGTGGCTGCCCAGATCAATCCCGGCGTCTCTGGAGACCAGGATGCTGTTTTCCGTGGCCGAATTTCCTTCCCTGGCATGACTCCCGGCTGAAAAGACACGAATATCCGCCTCCACAGGAACCATCTTCTTAAGAATGGCCTCAGCCATGGCGCTGCGGCAGATATTCCCGGTGCATACAAACAGAACACTCTTGATTATCGGCGATACCTGTGCGAGATCAATCCGGCCTGGCATGGTCATCCTTCAGACAATCCCTATTATCTGCTGACCCGACAGCAAACCTGTATAGGATTTATGTAGCACGCCTCTCCCTAAATTACAATACCGGCACCGGCCGGAGTTCCCTGAAAAATCTGGAAAATCCAGCCAGAAAACCTAGGGCTTCCTGAGTGTTAGGGAACCCCTAGTGTTTCTGAGCGAAACTTGCTGGAGCAGCGGGGTACCCATCGAAGGCGAGCAGGAAGGGGAAGGCCAGCCCTTTAGTGGCTGGAAGGGGCAAGCGTTCCCCACCTGAGAGCCTCGAAAGGGTCGCTGCGCAAGCCGTGAAGCGAAGAGACGAGGGGTTCACTTAAAAATGCAAAATTATCATTAAAATCACATTATATGAGAAAGCATCTCTAAAAACTCAGGAAGCTCCGGCGGAAACATGTTGACATCGGGGCATTCTTCTGCCATGCTCGCTTACAAGATATCCACCTATGCCGGACTTTCAACACGGATAAAAAATGGACTACAAGGAGGAAACAATGGCCGGTCTTTTTGACAAGATTAAAAAAGATCTGAAGAAAGGCATCGAAGAAGGTATTGCCGTGGTAAAGGAAGGGGCAGTTGTTGTATCGCAAAAAGTGGGTGAACTCACCGCCGAGGGCAAGAGACAATATAAGATGTTTGATCTGAAAACGAAGATTCAAAACTATATGGCCGAGCTTGGCGGACGGACATACGAAATTCTGAACAATAAGAAGAGTCCAGCCGCGGACAGCAAGGTGAAAAGCGTTGCCGCCAGGATAAAGAAACTTGAAGAGCAATTGCGCAAGATCGAGGGGGAGAAAGAGAAAAAAACCGCTCCCAAAAGAAAGCCCGCAACCAAAGCAAAGGCAACTCCTAAAAAAACCGCGCGGCCGGCAGCAAAAAAGGCGAACCCAAAAACCGCTAAAAAGTCTCCGGCAAAGGGCAAGACGTCAGCTACAGCAAAGAAAAAGTAAGTCCTTATTTCTGATAACAGACCACAGCGGGGTCCTCAGGGACGGCCAAGAGGTTCGTGTGTATTAATGCCTCCTGTGTCAAGTCAATCTTTGTATTGACGGAACGAATTTATCAACGCAGTGCGTGCACCAAAGGCGGCAACAGCTTTTCATAGCTGGACACCCGGAGGGCCTCATCTGCCGGGAACCAGCGGATGTCCGGGTTGAGGATAGCATGAGGCGATTTTGGAAAGTCTTTGTGTAGCGCCATTATATTCGCCCTCCTATGGTCACTTCCATGATCTTCATGGTGTCGTTGCCGAAGATGTCCACCATTTTTTCAGTTCCTTCTCGTAAAATTTATTTTCTTTCTCAAACCATGCCTTTGTCCCTGCTGCCAGCATCATGTAACTGTGAAATATTTCAATTGGCGTCTCGCCTGAGTTGTCAAAAAGAACCCAGGCATCCACCCATTGTCTGTAAAGATGCTGAAAGTTGTACCAGCAATTCATTCCTTTGTCGGGAACGATGGCGTAATGCTTCCGTATTGTCCTCCTATAATTTGTACATTCGTCTCAAAATAGCTTTAACCGTCGCATGTTCCGGTTCAGGCAATGCCCCCAATTTTCTAATGATATATTTCTTTTCAATTGTCGCCTGTTTGCCAAGTCTTACAAATGATTCGGCGAGAAGGCCGGAATTCTGCCACGTAACTATCTTGTAGTCAGCCTCAGTTGTATATTCTTGTGCGGTTATCTTTGCCACAAGGACATCCTGATCGCCTGAGTCATACAGGACAATGGCAGGCCTTTTGGAAACGCCCTGCAAATCAGTATGCGGGAAGCCAATAAGGACAACATCTCCCAAACTATAATTTGTCATAAATAGCGTCCTTTTCAGAATATCCTTTTATAAATTCCGCCACCGTAAAATTCCGCCATGTCGCTTCCTCATCCTCAAGGAACACCATGACTCGTATCTTTGATTCGCCGGAAAGTACATTCTTTAATTTTTCCGGAATAGATAAATGTCCATCCGGCAATAGCTCTGCATAATATTCATAAGCTCTCATGTCCTTCCTCCTCTAATTGTCTCGTTTATATCTTACCTATAACCGACCCGCACATCCTCAAGAAGCTTTTTGGCATTCTTCACGCCGATGGGCTTGCCTTTGTCGTCAACGCCGACCATCAACCGCCCGCCGTCGGAATTTGCAAAAGCGCAAATGACTTTTAAATATTCATCCCGCCAAGTGGATTTAAATTCTATGTTTTGAGATTCAGCCGATTTTATGGCCATATTACCCTTTCTTCCTTAATAATGTTTTAGGATGTGGGTGTAGCAACACTTTCTACCAAAAAATCATAGTGTTTCTTGTCCTCGTGTTCCACCAACTCAAGCAAATCATTCAATATGTCGGGGGTTTCTCCTAAAATTGTCATGTCAAAATCCTGTATGCCTGATTCGTATCTCGGATGAGAATGAGTCTCAATAAATCTATGAATCCTGACTTTTTTCTTCGAGTCGAAATTTATCTTATTGAGTCTATGAAATAAAGCTGGTTCTGTCTTTTTATTCCCAAGCGTCGGAACCCTAAAAGCCAAAAAGCTTTCTAAAAATTTACGTGCAATATTTGGGAGCGGATACATTTCTTCAAGATGTTTCTTTTGCTCCTTAGCAAATTTATATAAGACACTAAATAAGAAATGATACTCTGATTCATAATCAATAAGCAGTTTATCAATTTTAGTTATGGCCGATTTTCTGGTTGAGTTATCTTCTCTGCATAGCATCGTGAAATACTCGCGGTCATTCTTATTGCAGTGAGAAAACCAGTTCTTAACCTGCCTAAAAAAATCAAAATGGTGGGTAAGTATAAATATCTGACCAGCGCCTTTGATCGATTCTTTAATAAATCCAAATGCCTGGAAAATTGCGCTTGAGTCGAGACTGGATACAGGATCATCAATAACGATAATGCCGTTTTTTAGATCAAATCCTTCCTCGTTTATTTTTGTCAGAAAGTACACAATAGCCAGTGCTGTTTTTTCTCCTTCGCTCAGATCTTTTGCGATTCCTCCATTACGGCTAATTTGATAACCTTCTTGTTCATCGGTGGCAGTGAGTTGAATATCGCTTCTTCCTAAAAATTGCTCAAGGTCTCTGTTGATCTGTTGGGCGGGTATATGGTGGCTTATGATTTTCTCTTTGAGCCCGCGGATTTCTTGTTCTCTTTCAGTGATTGTTCTTACCAAACTCGAATATTCGCTTTCAATCGTCTTAATTTCTCCAAGCAGTTCGTTGTATGTATCGATAAACTCCGCAATATAATGCAGTTCCAGTGCATGTTTATTTTCATCAATCTCACTCTCGAAGTTCTCTGATTTCTTATTGTGACGAGTAATAATTTGATTAATTTCACGTAGAGGTTTCTCATCAATTAAGGCCAAGTCTTCCATGGTAAGTTGCGAAAATGGCTTTTGCTCCTTTTGTTCAAGAATGGAAATAACAGTATCCAATCTTTTATTAAATGTCTCGATCAAGTCGACCGTTTCTTTCTTCTTGTTCAGATACTCACTTGCCAAGTCTTCATAGAAGTTGGAAGCGTCGGGGAAATTAATCGCAACTTTTTTTGTGCTGCAATTGTTCTTTAGCAGCCTCACAGCTTCAATAAGATTCTGATAATCTTGATTGAAATGATTTTCCAAATCCGAAAGCCGATTTTGTGGAATAGGTTGGTTGCAAAAGGCGCAATTTGCAAAGTCTCGCTCCTTATGAATTGTAAGGCCTTGTTCAACCCATTTACCTAATGTTTCGTCTGATTTCAGCGCTTCAATGACTTGTGATGTAGCTGTCTTTTGTAAAAGGTCTTTTGCTTCTGTCAGAATATCGGATATATCAAAATTCGGGATGAGTAAAGGGGTGATAGCCGGTTTAGTTGTTTGCTGAATAGCCTTTTGAAGAGCTGCAAGACGATCTTTATCCAACTTGTACTTGTCGGGGGTTTTAAGCTCCTCTGACTTGTTTTCAATTGTTTTTTCAAGGTTGGGACGTTCGTAATTTCTGTACTTATCGGCTCTTGCTGTTGTAAGCGAATTTTTAATATCCCTTGCTTTCTCCGAAAGAAGTTTGTCCTTATTCTTTTTTAATTCTTCAAGTAATGATTTTTTTAAATCCCTATCCTTTTTCAGACCTTGTAGATCGCCCTCTATTTTGGTAATGGTTTCCTTATCCTCTCTGCTTTCTTTTCCGAGGAAAAAAATTGGCTTGGGGCCGCCGGTGCCAAAAACTGTATCTTCAACAAAATCTTTATTGAAAACCCGGATATTGGGAAAATTGGTCAAGTCGTTTTGGTTAATTGAATTCCCGTTTGTAAGTTTAAATTCAAATTCCGGAACTCTCTCAGGATGCGTGTAATAGTTTTCGCCCAACTCAAAGGAGCGCAATATGCGAGAAAACGATGTCTTGCCCGATCCGTTCCATCCATAGATAAGGTTGTATTTCTTGAACTCTGGAAGATCGCTGCCAGGACTAAAATCTGCAAATGATGGGCAATCTTTAATCCTTATTACGTGTGAGAGCATATTCATGTTTGGTTCCCCTCCACAATGGCAATCTCTTCCGGTGTGAGGTTATACAGCTTATAAACAAGCTGGTCTATCTCTTTTTCGAGGCAAGGGACGTCAGGGCTGTCAGGATCGGCAAGGATTTTATTAACACGCTCGATTATGGGGGCTTTCTGATTGTTGGAGGCAGAAATAATGGGTATTGTCTCAACATACATAGGTTTATATTCAAGAAAGCCGCCGGATCTGACAGCAGCTTGCAAACTAATCCACCATTTACATATTGGAGAATTAAGAACTGCGAGAAGAGAAAGATCGCTCGTTGGAATTATATTCGCTGGTGCGCTTATGTAATTTGATGATTCATCATAGGTAAATTTAGGCTTTGTTGCAAGATTACCCCATATAATCTTCGGCTGCTCAAATTCTTTATGGTAGGCAATATTGTCCTGAATCTCGAACCACTCATATGATCCGGGTTTACGTCCACGTTTTTGATTGCCTGAATTTTTAGGCTCAAGGTCTTCACGATATTGTGAGAGATATTTTTTTATTGCAGGATATTGTCTTATATCAGTTCCCCTTCTTGTGAATATCACATATAGCCCTGCCCATTCAGCCTTCCACTTTTTAATGTCCCGACCACGCAGCCAGGGTTTAATAAGCTCCTTGCTCTTTGGGTCTTCAGAGATCAAACGCTTCCGCGTTTCATCATCAATTACAAACGCCTCATTAAAGCCGGTCTTAATGCCATAATAGAATCGTCCCTGTACATATTCACCGAGCGGCTGACCAGCTTTTCGCAGTTTCTCCATCAATGCCAAAACTTCAGGCCTCTCAAGGTTCCAGCCTTCTATCTTTAAGGCAGAGACAGGCATTTTGAAGCCGATAGATGAAAGGGTTTCTTCGAGGCGTTCTAATTGGACCGCGCCGGTAAATGTGGCGGCAAGAAAATTATTAGAAAATCCCCCTCCGTCCCCCTTTTCCAAAGGGGGATTAGACCTGTTCCCCACTTTAGCAAAGGGGGGAGAGGGGGGATTTGTATTTTTTTCAACCAGAATAATAGATGGATACGTCGTGGCATCAAATATCGGGAGATCACAGAAATCTATGATTACCTTTGGTGTTACCTGCATTGCAAGCAATTTTCGGGTATTCTTGCCGTAGCCAGCCCGCATGAACTTGTTCGGCGCGATAAAGCAGAGATGCCCGCCTGATTTCAGCAGGTCGATTCCCCTTTTATAAAAATACGTATAGATGTCGGCAGTCCCGCAATAGAAATCGCCAAACTGTTTGGAAAGATGGGGCTTAAGCGCCTTGATTGACTCGTGCCTGACATACGGCGGGTTGGCTATAACGATATCAAAGCTCCCCTCACCCTTGCCCTCTCCCGCCAGGGGAGAGGGGACAGGAGGAGATGCCTCTCCCGCCGGGGAAGAGGGATTATTGATGCCGAACATCCACTCCGGGTCAAACCAAGAGGACGCCTCATCCTCAAACGGGTTCCATTCGGAAAGCTTGTAGGTCTGGCTTCCAGTTGCCTGCCAGTTCAGGGCATGCATGAACATCCTGTCTTGGGTCTCTTTGAACTCCCTCTCTATCCTTCTTTTCTCATCTCCATAGGCTGTAAAATAAGCATCGCGAAGCTCTCTCAGCTTTTCTATATCGCTGGGAGACTCGCCAATTTCGCCCTCTGCCTTTGGAAGACCTATCAAGCTATTTGCGGCCACAAATTTGAATTCAAGATTCGGCAGTGGCACAATTCCCCGGTTGGGCTTGGTATCATCAACTTTCTCATCGACAATGAGGGATAAAAAGAACCTTAACTTTGAAATCTCTACTGCGATGGGTTGAATATCCACGCCATAAATGGAGTACTGTATAATGCCGAGCTTATGGATATAGTCCCAGTTCTTCTTTTTCAGTTCTGCTTCAACTTCATGCCGCAGAAGTTTATTATCTATTTTGGGCAGTTTCTTCGAGAGCCACTTTCTGGACTCCGGGTCTATCTTCTGAAGGATTAAGAGCATCTTGTGGAGTATCCCCATAGGGAACGCACCGCTGCCACAGGCAGGGTCTATGATCTTAACCCGGTCGAGGGCGTCTATTATTGTGTCCTTTTCTGTTTGTGTTAAATCAATTTCGAAATCACCATAGGAGAGGAGTCTGGAGAGTTTGGTTTCATCTAAAGATCCCCCCTCGCCCCCCTTTGCCAACGTGGGGATTTGGGAGAGGAGATACTGCTTCAGGCTCTCGTCAACCATGTATTCCACAATCGGTCTTGGGGTATAGTAGCTTCCGGTGGATTTTCTTGCGGTCTCACCTGTTTCGGGGTTTATCTCGGCGAGGAGGTTCTCAAAAATACGCCCCAGCATCTCAGGGTCAACAGAGATTTCAATATCAATCGTGGAGCTTTCGTCGATGGTGAAGTTGTACTCCTCGAATATCCTGAAAAGCTCTGAAAACCACTCGTCCGGGACTTTAAGAGTATTCAAATGCCTCGAAGTCCCTAAATCGTCAATGGCATGGAAGTCATGCTGATGAGGCTCGAAAAGCCCGCCATTAAGGAAGGGAATCTTATGTAGGGGCGAAAAATCTTTCGCCCCTACAAATTTGTTCCTCTTCTCGACAGGCGTATTCAGCACCTGAAAAAACAACAGCTCCAGGAGGCTGTGATAGTAATTAGGGTACGTTTCTATGGCGTTAGAGGACAAAATCGCGGGCGGCATCAGCGGGATGTCATTATCGGATTTTTTCTTTTTCAGAAACCAGCAAAATAGAAGCCTTCCGATAAGCCTGACCGCAAACTCTTTCTTTATTGTATCGCCGGTAGTTGACGGGAGCCTTAGAGAGCCTGTTTCGGCAATCTTCCTTGAGCCGATCTTCCTTTCCCCGCCCACCAGCTTTGTAAACATCTCGGCAACCCTGTTATAGAATTCCTTTGTAACCTTCTCGATGCTGAATGCCTTCTCAACATCTAAAACCGTAGGGGTTACATCAGGAGAGATAATAGGCTGTAACTGTTTTTTTGCCGTGTGGCTCGGCTCGGTCTCTCCGACAAGGAAGGAATATCTTTTGGGCGGGGTGCCTATCTCGACCTTTGCCCCCGTGTCCCCGATTCTATAGTCCATCCTGACAAAGGAGAGCCTCCAGTCAGGATTGTCCTTTGAGTAAAAGGCTACAAGGGCAGAGTCCTTAAGATTGCCTTTCAGGTATTTGCCGATAAGGTTTCGTTGAAGGCTCCTTGCCCGTTCTACCTTGCTTCCGCCCTGCAGCTCGACTATCAGGACATCGAGTGATTTTTTTTCGGTATCTTCGAATGTTCCGAGATAGGTCAAGTCCTTTATCTTTTGCTTTTCGTCCTCGGTGAAATGCTGTTTCAGGGATTGCTCTTTGGAAAAATCGAAGCGGTTGAAGAGATTAACCACAAGGTCTTTATAGTTATCTGCATTGAATTCGTTTTCAAAGGTCTTCTGAAGAAGAGTATTCATTTTGGCCCGGCAGACAATTTATAGATTTTAAGTTTACAAATCTTGGATAGCGTGTCAAAATCCCTGTCATTATGTAACAGGGCTAAATCGTTTTCGAGTGCAATCTGGGCAATCAGCAAATCGACAGTGCTTCTGATGGTAAGCCCTTTCTTCCTGCATTTTCTGTAAAGGTTAGCGGCGGCGACAAAAGAATCCGGACCTTTCGGAGAGTAAACCGGAAAGGCAAGAAGGGATTTTTTGACTTCAGCATAGTTTCTATCATCCCTGATGCCCTGCAACACCTCGGTCAGAACAATGTCTGCAATGGCAACGTCTTCGTTATTGCTGATAAGGGATTCTATCTCCTTATCAAAAAGAGAGCCTGTCTTATTCAGAAATTCGATAAAAGCGCTGGTATCAATTAGTATCAACTCTGCTTTTTCTCCACTCTGAAAGGTCTCCCTGCCACATCCCTTTATGTCTGACAGTAATGAGTTTTTTTCGTCTTAGTTTTTTAACAAGCTCTCTGAGGGCAAAGTCTATAACCTCTCTTTTAGTCTTAAAGGCGGTTAGTCTCTTTGCCTCTTCCACTATTTCATCATCCAAGATAATGTTTGTCCGTGTACCCATGATCTTTCCTCCTTACACATAAACTATACCATGTTATGTGTATGGCTTCAAAAAAATCTTACACCTTCATACAATTTAAATCAGATACTCTGAAAGTATGACTTCTCTGGGGCCTGATGTCTCGGCAGCAGATTCGGATATATGCCCCTTGAAAAATTCATGCGGTATGCCGCTTCTTAAGACAGACAGTATCTTTAGCGGGTCTCTTTCCCCGACAATTGTATTTACAAGTTTCTTGGCGGTCTGTTTTGGCAATGCCCCTTCCTCCGTCATCTTAAGAAGCTTGTTGAGGTATTCTTCATCGCCTTCAGTGAAGCCTTTATAGGACTTTATCGCCTTGATAGTCTGTAGAAGCCTCGACTCATAGCTTCTGCTTCCCGGAGCCTTCAGTTGCCTGACCTCATCCGCAGTTGCCAGTTCGAATTCCTTCTTGTTCCTGTCCAGGTAATCGTAAAAATCTTTCGGCAGAGTTACTTTTGGTGTGTCTTTTTCGGCCTTTAGTATTTCGGCAGCCCCGAAGAAGTCCACCTCTTCAACGTTATCTTTGTCCGCAAGGAAGGTCTTGCGGAGTTTGCCTTTTCGGAAGAAGGTTAATACGCCATTCTGAATCTTTGATCCAGAACCTTGAACTTTGAACTTTGAACTTTGAACTTTTCTTGCCGTCCTTGCCTTCTTGGGAAGCCTCTTAATCTTCTCAAAAAGCTCTGGATTGTTGTCCCTTACCTCCCGGATAATCTTGAGATACTTAAGTTCGCTTTCTTCCTCTTCATCCTCGCCAGTGAGTATCTTTTTCGAGCTTAAGCGGCTGAATAACTCATGGGATTTAATCGGTTCGCCGTCCGTGAGGAGCCTTGCATCGGCACCGAGCATCTCGATAAAGGCGTTTATCTTGGACTCGGCAGCGGCCTTTAATCCTATTTCATCCTCCGACTGGACAGTCGGAAAGAAGTTATAGGCATGAATCCTGTTGAATTTAGTATCAACACGGTTTATCCTTCCCACGCGCTGTATAACCCTTGTGGGATTCCAGGGGATATCATAGTTTATGACCACATTTGAACGGTGAAGGTTGACACCCTCCGAGAGGACTTCGGTCGTCACCAAAATCCTGTAGTCATCTTTCCGGTTCCGTGCCCTGGCATCAAAGTTCTCAATGACCTTTTCCTTTACGGCAGCCCCGGATGCCCCTGAAAAACCGAGCACTATCTCGCCAAAGCGTTTGTTTATGTGGTCTCTCAGATAATCGGCTGTTTCTTTGGACTCTGTAAATACAATCAGCTTGTTCTTTTTCAGGATGCCGTCATTTTCAAGCAGGAAAAAGAATTTATCAATCTTGGGGTCATAGTTGATATTTACCCACAACGAATTGACCTGTTTCAGGATTTTCAGGTCGGTTTCCAGGTCCTTTCTGAAGCCCTCTTCAAATTCTCCAGAGTTCTTCTCCTCCGCCTTATCCTCTTCAATCAGGCGCTGGATGGCCTCTGCGTCATCGTTTTCCAATAGTTCGAATATCTTGTTGATATGCTTCTTGCTTACAAAGACTCTCCCTTTATCATATTCTCTGATGAAGGCCTCGTAAGAATGGATAAACCTGCCAAGCGTGTTCTTGAAGGCATGGAAACTGCTTTCAAGGCGCTTTACAAGGAGTATCTTCATAAACTTCCCCATATTTATCTGGGAAGTCCTTTCAAAATCGTTCAGTTTTTCTTTGAGATAAATAAGAGGCATATAACGGGAATACTTAAAGGCTGGAGAGGTTATGAGTTTGATAGTCTCGGTAAATATTTTATCGAGGTCTTCGTCAAACTCATAAAATACCTGCTTTGGATCTTCTACATCGGGAAACCTTAATCCCTGTTTCTTAAGGTCGTCCTCATAGTATTTGACAATCTCATTTCTGGTTCGCCTCACCATCAGATACTTTAGGACATTCTCTCTGATTTCTTTGGCGTTCTCTTTGGTGATTTTTATAACCTCCTCATAATCTGCTACCCTGTCAAGCTTCTTTAACCTGTCCTGTAGGCGATTGAAAAACCGCTCAAGGTCACGGACTCTTGGATTGGGCAGGGTGCAGTTGCGTGCCTTCTGGAATAGTTTCAATTGGCTCAGGATGTCTTTTGGGGTATTGTTAAGAGGGGTGGCCGAGACCAGTATTACCCTTTTGCCCCTGCAAATCTGGGCAAGCTTCTCGTAGCTGATGTTTGTCTCTGTGCGGAAACGGTGCGCCTCGTCAATAAAGACATTGCTATACCTATCTGTGCCCTCCTTAATGATGTCATCCAGCTTGCCGAGAGACCTGAAATACGGTCCCCTGACACCAAAATCACGGAATACGTTTCTCCATGAGCCGGGGTTTTGTTCATCCAAAAGGGCTGGAGGGGCAATAACAAGATGCTTTCCCTGTAATTGCTGCGCCAGAAGCGCGGATATGTAAGTCTTACCAAGACCAACGACGTCCGCTAAAAATACCCCGCCATACTCCTCAAGCTTTGATTTCGCATCAGCCACGGCCTCTTTCTGGTACCGGTATTCGACGAAACTCTCAGGCAGATACGCAGAAGAAATCTCTTCCGGGGTTCTGCTTATCTTTTCACCAAAATATTCGTAGAGAAATTTCAGATAGAGTTCATAGGGCGTGATTGTATCATTAAGCCATGTCTTTGTATTGATAGTTTCAATATAATCCTCTGAGACCGGGACCGAATGTTTCCAGAGTTCATTGAATTTCTTTATCGCAAAGTCATAATCAGCCCTGTTTTTAAGTTCTACGTTGAACTCCAGGTTATCTACCAACCCCGCCTCGGTAAAATTGCTTGAGCCGGTAATAACTCTCCCGACATCCCTGTCACCCTCTCCAAAAGTCATAATATAAACCTTTGCATGGATTGAGGCATGGGGATATACCCTGATTTCGAGCTTCCCTGATTTTATCCATTCTATGAATCTCGATACACCCTCTTCGACTTCGGGCATGTCAGGAGAGTCTTCCATTTCGGAAACGACATTTTCTTTGAAGTCATCCTTTACCTCACTATGAGACAGGCGTAAAGGCAGTTGTTTCTCTGCTTCGGCCTTTTGTATCAATTGGTAGGCATACTTATTTAGGCTGATACCCACAAGGACTCTAATTCTCTCTGTTTTCTCAAGGGATTTATATAACTTGTAGAAGCCGCTTGTCCTGAAAAATCCCACAAGGACATCAAAGAAACGGGTGTTTTGTTCTATAGTAACCCTGAACCTGTCAAGAAGGGTCTGGTCTGGCTCGTTTGTGAAAAAGGTAAGGTCTGTGCTCATGCACTGCTCCTTATGATTCTTGCCTTGGTTTCAGCATCCGGCATGATTATTTGTTCCGTCTTCGTGTGGTGCAGGCGGCGCGGGGTTCCTTTGCGAGAAAACCGATTTTCCGTTTCTTCGGGTCAGGCGGGGTCATGAGTTGCCGGATGGCATCAAAGACCGCTCTAAATTGGGCATCGTACTTCTTTTCCAAGTCAGCAAGTTTACGGGAAAGGTCTTTATTGGTTGCAAGCATTTCACGGAGCTTTACGAAAGTCCGCATGATGGCAATGTTTACCTGAATGGCGCGTTCACTGTTAAGGACGCTGGAAAGCATAGCCACCCCTTGCTCTGTAAAGACATAAGGGAGATATCTCCTGCCGCCATGCCCCGAACTTGAGGTCGCAAATTGCGATCTCAATTTTTCAGTTTCTTCAGATGACAACTGAAACATGAAATCGGAAGGAAATCTTGCGATGTTGCGTCTGACCTGCTCATTCAATCGTCTCGTAGGGACTTCGTATAGCTCGGCAAGGTCTCTGTCGAGCATTACCTTATGGCCTCGAATCAAGTATATCCTTCTTTCGATCATCTCAACAAGAATAAGTTCTTTCATCACCCCTCCAACTTAAGGTCACAGATTGTGACCTCAAACAATGGCCGGTCTCTTCCGGTGTAAGCCTACTGTGCGTTCACCCTGTTTAATAGGGTTTCCTACGGAAAATTTAACAGGGTGAATCCTGCTAATATGTTGATACCTTAGCAAAAGTGCCGGCCGAAGGCAAGGGCGGAAATCGTCCCTGGTCACCATCAAGGCATCATCTGCGGCGTTGCCCTCGATCGCTTCTCCTTGCGGCGTATTGCTCCATACGCCTCAGTCATCGCTCCTCGGCGCCTTGCATCTAATATCTTGCTGGTGATCAGGAATACTCCATAACCTGATGATGTTAATCTTGATAGCCAAAATAGACGGTGGACTTGGATCGTGAGAGACCGTCTGAAGGCCGCGCTGTCGCATCTTTTTTATTGCTTTTTATTCTGAAAAAGGCTTTAAGTTGCCATCATTTTTAAGGTGCTCTTATGATAAGCGTAGAAAATCTTTCGAAAAGTTACGGCAGTTACGTCCTTTTTGAAGAGGCCAGCTTCAAGATAAACCCTAAAGAGAAGGTCGGCCTTGTCGGGCGAAACGGCCACGGGAAAACAACTTTATTCAGGCTGATAAAAAAGGAAGAGCTTCCGGACTCGGGAGCCATAATTATACCCAGACTTTACCGTATCGGCTGCGTTGAACAGCATGTCGAATTTACTGAAGACACCGTTCTTAAAGAAGGCATGCGGGGTCTTATAGAAGATGAAAAAGGGCATTTCTGGAAAGTTGAAAAAATCCTGGCCGGACTCGGATTTTCCTCAAACGATTTAAAACTGAACCCCCTTGAGCTTTCCGGAGGATTCCAGGTGCGCCTCAATCTTGCCAAGGCGCTTGTGTCCCGACCGGATCTTCTGCTCCTGGACGAGCCTACAAACTATCTCGATATAACCTCGATACGCTGGGTTGAACGCTTTCTTGCAGGCTGGCCGGGGGAGATCATGCTTATCACCCATGACAGAGGGTTTATGGATAAAATAGTAACCCACGTCCTTGGAATACATCGTAAAAAAATCCGGAAAATTACCGGAGACACAGAGAAATATTACACTCAGATCGCACAAGACGAGAAAATATACGAAAAAACACGCGTCAACGATGAAAAACGCAGGAAAGAGATCGAGCTTTTTATAAGCCGGTTCAGGGCAAAAGCAAGGCTCGCGAATATGGTGCAATCGAGGGTAAAGACCTTAAACAAAACCGAGAAAAAAGACAAATTGGAACGGATCAAAACCCTTGACTTCTCCTTCAGGAGCGCCCCTTACCGCGGAAAGCACATTCTTAGCGCAAACGATATATCCTTCTCGTATGATCAAAATACAGCCCCCCTTATCAAGGACTTCAATATTGCCATCGGAGCCTGTGACAGGGTCTGCGTTATCGGGAAAAACGGAAAGGGTAAAACAACTCTCCTGAAAATTCTTGCCGGCGCCCTTCCTCCCCGGAGCGGACAGGTCGATTATAATCCGGCTGCGCTAAAAGGTTTCTTTGAACAAACCAATGTAGGCCACCTTATAGACAGTCGAACAATAGAAGAAGAAATTCTTTATGCCCACCATGATATCGACAGGCAGACGGCAAGAAACATTTGCGGAGTCATGATGTTCGAAGGAGATTCCGCCTTAAAGAAGATCGGGGTCTTATCGGGCGGCGAAAAGAGCAGGGTACTTCTGGGTAAGCTCCTTGCAACTCCCGTCAATCTGCTTCTTCTTGACGAGCCGACAAACCATCTTGACATGGACTCATGCGATGCCCTGCTTGCGGCTCTCGACAGTTTTGAAGGCGCCATAGTAATGGTAACCCACAATGAGATGTTTCTCCATGCCCTTGCCGAACGTCTGATCGTATTCCAGGACGAAAATGCCCATGTCTTCGAAGGAAACTACCAGCGTTTTCTTGAAAAGGAAGGATGGAAAGACGAAAAAGACCTTGTAAAAAATATTCCTGCCTCTGACGACAGTTTTGAACCTGGCTTAAAATTAAACAGGAAGGAGCTTCGTCGTCTTCGCTCCGAAATAATCACGGAAAAGTCTAAGACATTAAAACCGCTCGAGCAAAGAATTGCAAAAATAGAAAACAAAATCGAGGCCCTTGAAAAAGAGATTACTGAATACACTGAAGCCATACAGAAGGCATCGGAAGGAAATACCGGCAAGAAAATTGTTGAACTCTCACGGGCTATCCATGCTTCCCAGACATCGATAGACAGACTTTTTGACGAACTGGAAATCCTTTCGGAAGAATTAAATGAAAAAAGCGCATTTTTTGAAAGCAGGCTGAAGCACCTTGAAACACCCGAAGGCGAAAAAGAATAAAAAAGGGGCGGCCTAGACAGCCGCCCTTTTTTTATCTCTGTAGGGGTTAGAGTATCGGCAAATACCTGTCTATTTCATACTGACTTACATGGGTGCGATACATATCCCATTCAATCTTTTTATTTTCTACAAATTTGTCAAAGATATGGTCTCCCAGGGCCCTGCGCACTAACTCACTCTGTTCCATCTCCCGGATAGCCTCGAAGAGATTGTCGGGCAGGGAGTTAATGCCCAATTCAGCCCTTCTGGCCGGTGTCATATGATAAACATCCTCTTCTACCGGCTCAGCCAGAGGATACTTCTTTTCTATACCTTCAAGGCCGGCTGCCAGCATCACTGTAAAGGCCAGATACGGGTTACAGCCCGGATCAGGGGCGCGAAACTCAATTCTTGTGGCCTGTTCCTTGCCGGGTTTGTACATGGGCACACGCACCATGGTGGAACGATTGCGGCGGGCCCAGGCGATATAAACCGGGGCCTCATAACCGGGCACCAGCCGCTTATAAGAATTCACCCATTGATTGGTTACGGCAATAATCTCCCGCGCGTGTTTGAGCAGCCCCGCAATATAATGTTTGGCCGTATCGGATAGGTGGTATTTGTCTCCAGTATCGTGGAAGGCATTCTTGGATCCCTTGAAAAGGGACTGATGGCAGTGCATCCCGCTGCCGTTTATACCGAAGACAGGCTTAGGCATAAAAGTAGCGTAGTAACCCAGGGAACGGGCCGTTTCTTTCACCGCAATCCGGTAAGTCATGGTCTTATCGGCCATACGCAGACCTTCATCATAACGGAGGTCGATCTCATGCTGGCTTGGGGCCACCTCATGGTGGCTGTACTCCACCTGGATACCCATCTTCTGCAAGGTAAATATGGTTGCCCGGCGGAGATCGTTCCCTATGTCAAGCGGGGGGGCATCGAAATACCCGCCCTGATCAATTATCCTGGGTTCCTTGTTGGATTCAAAGTAGAAGAATTCCAGCTCCGGGCCGGCATAAAAGGTATAACCTTTATCTGAGGCCTGTTTGAGGGCCCGCTTTAGCGCATATCGCGGGTCGCCATCATACGGGCTGCCGTCCGGCTGAAGTATGTCACAGAACATCCGGGCCGTAGGCCTGTCCTGCGGCCTCCAGGGAATAAACTCGAAGGTGGCAGGATCCGGTTTGGCAATCATGTCACTTTCTTCGATGCGGGCAAACCCCTCGATGGATGACCCGTCAAAACCCATTCCTTCCGTCAAGGCCGCTTCCAGTTCTGACGGCGTAATAGCAAAGCTCTTGAGTATTCCAAGCACGTCAGTAAACCAGATCTGAATAAAACTGACATCCTTGTCCTTCACGAGGCGCAAGACATCTTCTGCCGTTTGACATTTTTCACAGGGCATTACTAATCCTCCTTATTTTTAATAATCAAAATTTGTTATGGGTTATTTCGCAAGGATAATGCCACAACAAGGCGCTGACGAAATAATTAGCAAATTCAAAGTATTAAGAAAATAATCGGGCTGGTTGGCGCGCATATATTATTTACATTTTTGTAAGAACAGGCCATATTATTCGACAAAATTGTAAACATTTTACGCTGGGGGCCATCGCAAAGGATACGTCTTTAAGCCTCTTCAGCCAGAAAGATGGCCTCGGCGATCTCCCGCATGGTCTTCCGGGTATTCATGCTCCGTCTCTGTATCCAGCGGTAAGCCTCTTCACCGGATATGCCCCGCTTTTTTATCAATATGTCCTTAGCCCTTTCGATAAGTTTTCTGGCCTCCAGCTCCTCCTGAATCACCCTGGTGCGGACCATCAACTCGGTATTTTCAATGGCAATAGCCGCTTCATTAGCTACGGTGATCAAGACCTTTTTGTCGATCTCGGAAAAATGATGGGGATAAGGCGTATAACAATTGACAACTCCGATAACGCGGCCCTTGACGGCCATGGGGACACTCAGCATAGATACCAAATTTTCGCTTCTGGCCAGTTCTTTCTCTTTAAAATCCTCTTCTTCCTGGACGTTATAGACAGCGCGTGGCGTATTGGTTGCCGCTACTTTCCCGACGATCCCTTCGCCGAGTTTCAGGCTGCGCTCTTTCAAGTATTCCCGGCTAATACTCTGGGTGGCGCGCAGTCTTAAGGTCTTATCCTTTTCATCAAGGAGCCAGAGGGAACAGACCTTGGAGTGCATAGCTTCAGCGGTTACCGTAACAATCAGGCGCAAGATGTCCTCTATGTATCGATCAGAGGTAATGGCTTTACCGATCTCGGTAAGGGCTTCGATCTGCTTTTCAAAAGATGGCCTGGATTGATCACCTGACATAAAAAGAATATAGCTGCCCGGACCGAAATCCGTCAAGAAAAAAAGGGGATTTTGCCATTTGAAATTATTGATAATCCCTGGTAGCGGGATTAGATGAATTTACCTTAACAGAGGGTAATTTTACAGGGTAACTCATACGGAAATAAGCGACCCCCAGGTCTCTTTTATTACATCCTTGAGGGAGTAGAGCCCTTCTTCTACGCCTGTAACATAATCCTCGGTTAACTCCAGATCCCTAAGCAACGAAGCGGGCCATGTCCAACTGTCGTCAGATTTCTCTCCCATGCCGGCCCGGTGCGTCAAAATGTCCGCCAGTTGCACTATACCGGCAGCCGGGAGGAAGGTCTTTTGTTCATACGGGTGGTGATGGCAGGAAATAGCCCGGATAAAGGCCTCCGGAAACTGCCACTTTTCCGCTAACCATCGCCCCATAAGGGTATGCTTAAGGCCGTACCTTTCCTCAGCTTCCAGCATGGAACATTTTTCCCGGTCTTTAATATCCAGTATGGCCTGGAAATCCTCCGGGAAATAGGCGCAAAGTGCTACCCTGCCTATATCATGCACAATGCCGCAGGTAAATAAAGATTCGGGGTCAATACTGGCGGTAATACGCGCAATCATGCGCGATACGATGCCCACTCCAATGGAATGCAGCCAGAATCCATCCACGCTAAACCCCGGAAACCTTGTTTTGGTCTTAAAAAAATTCATTAAGGCCACACTCATAGCCAGATTCTTAACTTCGGTAAATCCGATGGCTACTACCGCCCGGCTGATTGTGGTCACCTGCATGCGCAGACCATAAAAGGCCGAATTAGCCACACTGATGATCTTGGCGCTCAGTGACTGGTCATACTTAATAATATTTTCCAGGTCCCGCGCCGACTTATTCTCATCCTCCAGGATGGAAAAAATCTTCTCAAGGGTAACCGGGATAGTAGGCAAGGTATCGATCGCCCCCACACCCTCGCGAATCTTTTTTACCTTGACATAATCCTTAACGTTATCCGCTTGCATACCATATTATCTCCTGTTCTTTCGGTTTCTTTTTATTATATCGGCTCCTTTGACAAAAGAGGTTAAGCGTAAAGGGACATATAACTGAACTGCACGGCCATATCGGCCCGTCGAGATCATGGATATATTTAAGGCAGGCTTACGGCAGAGCCCGGATTTGGATGCAGTGGCAGTGAACCGGGGCGAACGCTCTCGTTCCCGGCAGATATTGCCGCAGTCTCCCTTAGAATTTCATAAGCCATCTGGTATGTTGATAAGGCCGCCTGGCTCTTACTGTTATCTAAAAGAAATGGAACCATCCTGTTTACCGATCTCTCGATCTCCGGATCATATTGCACAAAACCAAGATCGGCCAGATGGATATCCAGATACTTTTCCGTGACCGTCCGCACTACTTTAGAGGCCTCGCGGTCTTTATCCTTTTTTACCATATTGGCCACGATCTTGACATCGAAGCTATCCGTTATCCGGCAGAGTCTTAGATAATCTTCTTCGCTAAACTCCCGGACTATATGTTTCAACTCGCTCATGGAGCTTATCTTTTCCTCTCCGGAGCCGCCGGCAAACCTGGTTATCAGAGACGAAAGCGCCTCGTTTTGGGAGAATTCCCGCGATAACCGCCTTAGAAGGCTGCTTTTGATGAAACCATAAACGTTCTGAAGAGAAGTAGCCTGGGGGGTAAATACAGCAATCTTTCCTGTCGCATAAAGGAAGAAATCCAGGACGTTATACGAAGTACCCGCCCCCAGATCAAGAATAACAAAATCAGTAGGCAGGTTATTTAGCTGGTTAAGCAGTCTCATTTTTTGTGTATATTTAGGATTGGCAAGGCTCAGCATGTCATCAGCCCCACAGATCAGTTTCAGATTTTCGTGAGGCGTATCGATGAGGACGTCACTCAATCGATCCACTTTCTTGCCGATAAAATCCTGGAGGGTTACGCTTGGATAACGTATGCCGAGTAAAATGTGAAGATTCGCCCCTCCCAGGTCGGCGTCAACCACTGTTACCTTCCTGCCCAGTTTGGCCAGCCAGATGCTCAGGGCCAGAGTCAGGACGCTTTTGCCCACCCCGCCCTTTCCTCCCCCTATAGCCCACATTTTATGCTGCACCATATTTGATAATCCTGTAACAACTCTCGCTATTCACTGATCCCCAGACTATCCCAGAGATCCCAGAGCATATTATGGTCTTTGGCATCAACCGCCAGGAGTTTTTCTATGTTCTGTAAGTGGAACCGGGTCATCTCTACGAATTGCATGCCCAGCATGACTACATGCCTGGCCTGTTCTGCACGTGTCCCCCACCGGACTTCTCCCAGCAAAAAAAATCGCTGACTCATGAAGGGGATGTTTATCTCTATCTTGATCCGTCGTCTCAGGAGATCGTCTATGTCCAAAGGATTATAACCCTCATGGAGATATATGCACATGCCCTCCATGGACAGGTTGCTGACAAACCCATCATACCTGGCCGGAAGACCGTACTGCACCCACTCAGGATCAACTATAAAAATTCTTATCGGATGATAGATCTCGTGACGCTTCTCGCGACGGCGTTCGGAAGGATCCACCAATTCCTCCAGCAACGTTCATCCCTTTTAATTTGTTACTTTTGTTATTCATCGGATTCACATCGCATTATCTTTAATCATCTTGGGTTACGAAAAAATCGAACGGCTATAAACAAATGGCATGACAAAGCGCGAAGCCGGAAATGGTAGTTTCCGGATGAGCACTAATTATTAAATGTCATTGGTCAATAGTCATTTGTCACTTGTAACAGAAGCCGACGGTTAAATATTTTTCGCAGTTAGCCAATGACCGGTAACTTCACTTGTAATTTTCTGAAAGGACTTGTGGGGCAAAAATCGTCACTTCAGTGGTACTTTTTTGACACAAAAAAACAAATTACCGGACCGGCCAATTCGATCCCTAACCATAAATATAATGAAATCGCCAAGTTAAATTCTTGAGCGGTTTATTATAAATAATGGCACATATTTTGCTTATTCAATAGCTTGACAGTCGTTATATACGATGTTATCTTTTTGACATACATTTTATAAGGAGGTGGAGACATGAATTGCTTGAAGAAACCATATAAGCCGACACAGCAGGCAGTATGTATGAATTGTAAGCGAAGATGCGAGCGGGCGGGCCGCCAGATGAAGAAGTGAAGCTGCGGTAATACAACCGCTTCGGGTGGTATCTCCGACTGGACTGAGGCTTGCGCAGATATACCTTGGTCTTTTAGGCCGATGTTATCTAAGGCTGGAGGTGGTTTATTTGAAATTACCCGGAGACGTTCATGCAGCGGTCGGATCCTGCCGAATATATAGTAAAAGGGTCAGCAACTCAGTAATAGGATATAACCTATGAACAAACAGGAGATTGTCAGGATATTGCTTTTGAGCCCATTATACCTGCAAATGCCGGTAAAGGAACGGATGAGGCTGGTCATGGAGATGGTGCGTCGATACGCGCCCTCGGAACGCTAAAACCCATAAAAAGGCTTCTTCCTTCCTTTCCCTCCTTATATTATTGCCTTCCATCCGAATATCACTTGAACACCTTAATCCCTTGGGACCGCAAGCATTCGATCCACTGCTTTTTTGGCCCGGATACGAACTTGTTCCGGCACGTGAACCACATTCTTAAGCTCAGAAAGCGCCGCAATAACATCCCCAAGACGGGTAAGCTTCATGTGTTCACAGATCATCTTATCCGAAGCCGGATAAAATCTCTTCATAGGATTTTGTCTCTGTAACGGATAAAGAAGCCCAACTTCGGTGCCGATAACGAACTCTTCAGACTTTGACTCGCGCACAAAAGCAAGCATACCCGTCGTGCTGCGTACGGCATCGGCCAGGTCAATAACCTCCGGACGGCACTCGGGATGGGCCAGGAATAATGCCTTCGGATGCCCTGCCTTAGCCTTCAACACATCCTCCACGCCTAAATTTTCATGTATCGGACAATACCCCTCCCAGTATATTATCTTCTTGCCTGTATGCCGCTGGGTATATTGAGCCAGGTTTTGATCCGGAGTCATTAAGACTACGTCGGCATCCGTCAAAGAATTGACTACTTTTATGGCATTAGCCGAGGTACAGCAGATGTCACTCTCGGCCTTGACCTCGGCCGTGGAGTTTACATAAGTAACCACCGGAACCCCGGGAAGAGATAACCTCCTGGCGCGTAACGCATCCGCATCGATCATGTCCGCCATCTCACACCCCGCATCCAGCCGGGGCAAAATAACAGTCTTATCCGGACAAAGGATAGCCGCGGTCTCGGCCATGAAACGCACCCCGCAAAAGACGATCACTTTGGCGTCGGTCTTGGCCGCTCTGACACTCAGATCCAGAGAATCTCCGGTCAGATCGGCAACATCCTGGATTTCAGGAAGCTGGTAATTATGCGCCAGAAGTATGGCGTTTTTTTCTTTAAGGAGTCTGCGGACTTCCGCCTGTAGTTTTTCCAGAGACATTTTTAATACCTTTCGTTGCTTCCACACTCTGTCTTGGTGATTATCTATCTACAACCTCTGTCCCCTTTGGAGGGGAAAAGGCAAAAATATGATCATCCAGGGGACCGTTTATACGCTGCCCTTTTAGATGAAGGAGAGTAGTATTGCTTAAATGGTCTTTGGAAAGTATGCTATCTATAAGGAATGTATCTTTTTTTATCCATAATTTTATCTCTCTCACCTGCGGGTGGGTATAACGCGGCAGGAGTGTCAGGATATAAAATTCCCCCGGGACCTTCTTACTCTCCGGAGCCATAACAATAACAAAATCTTTTTTAAAATCCCCCTGCCCTAAAAAGAAATCCATGGTTAGCTGCGATTGCAGGTACGCCCGGGCATCAAACCTATAGGCACGTTTTTCTGCGGCAATATAAATCCACAACGTCTTTCCATCGGCCACCATCTCTTGTCTATCAGGCCTTAAGTAATCCCATCGCATACACCCCGGTTTTTTAAAGTAAACCCTGCCTTCCGCCAGACGCCGCTGATTGAGGGCCGTCAGCCTGGTCTCCTGTTCAAAATCAGCCTCTATACACTTAATGGTATTATAGCGCTCCTGTAAGCGCGCCACTATGTTATCAACGGTCAGGGGCTTCGCAAATGCCTCCCCGGCGCTAAGAGCCAGAACAAAGAGCGAGGAAAGGGCCAGCCATGCCCTCCGTCCGTGCGTCTTCCTGTAAAACCAGGAGGAATACATGTTAACCCAGGTTGTGTACAAGGACCTCACGTGGTTTGCTCCCATCTGCCGGGCCAACGATGCCTTCTTTTTCCATAGTCTCTATCATGCGCGCCGCCCGGTTATAACCCACCCGCAGACGCCGCTGGATCATGGAGATAGAGGCCTGTCTGGTCTCCAGTACCAACTGCACCGCCTCTTCATATTTTTCATCGTAGTCGGCGCCGTCTTCCGTTTCCTCTTCCGTTTCTTCTACCTTCAATATTGTTTCGTCATAGGCCGGCTCCTTCTGCCCTTTCAGGAAGTCAACCACCCGCATGATCTCTGCCTCGGATATATAGGCCCCGTGAATACGCTGCAATTTAGCCGTACCCGGAGGAAGAAAGAGCATATCACCGGCGCCCAGCAAATTTTCGGCCCCGCCGGTATCCAGAATAGTCCGTGAATCTGTCTTGGATGATACCTGAAAGGAAATACGCGTCGGGAAATTGGCCTTGATCACACCGGTCAGGACATCCACCGAAGGACGTTGAGTAGCCACCAGCAGGTGAATACCCGCGGCCCGGGCCATCTGGGCCAGACGGGTTATATGCTCTTCCACCTCATGGGAGGAAACGAGCATGAGATCGGCCAATTCATCGATCACAATAATGATGTAAGGAAGGGGAGTGTCATTATTATGGTTGTACTTATCAATGTTCTTGGCCTTTTTCTCTTCGAGCAGTATGTACCGGCGTTCCATCTCGGCTACTGCCCAGCCCAAGGCCTTTGTAGCCTTCTTCGGCTCGGTAACTACCGGGTGCAGGAGGTGCGGTATATCCCCGTAGGCCGAAAGCTCAATCCGTTTGGGATCGATCATCAGGAGACGCACATGGTCCGGAGTGGATTTAAAAAGGATGCTGCAGATGGTGGCGTTGAGAAATACGCTCTTTCCCGCACCGGTGGCACCGGCGATCAGGAGATGGGGCATTTTAGCCAGGTCGGTCACTACCGGCTGGCCGACGATATCCTTGCCCAGGGCCATAGTCAATTTCGATGAGGCGCCGGAAAAGGCCTCGCTTTCCAAGATTTCCCCCAGGTAAACCGATTCCCGGTAGGTATTGGGGATCTCAATCCCTATAACCGATTTCCCCGGTATCGGGGCAACAATCCGTATATTCCCGGCCCGCAGGGCCAGGGCCAGATCATCGGCCAATGAGGTGACCCGGTTGATCTTCACACCGGCAGCCGGCTCGAATTCATACATGGTGATGACCGGACCCGGACAGATCTCCGTCACCTTGCCGGCAACACCAAAATCGGCCAGCCTGTTTTCCAGGAGCCGGGCATTGGCCAGGAGACTCTCCTTGTTTCTTTCCCGCTCTTCTTTAAGCGGGACATCGAGGAGGGAAAGTGGCGGAAGCTTGAAATCACCGCCCGAGCGCATAAATGGCAGCTCTTCCTGGACCGGAGGCGAGACTATCTCCGTCTTTTCACTGTGTACAGGCTCCGCGATGCGCGGCGCCTCCTTTTTTTCACCGGGTTTAGCGGGTTCTGCCTTTCTGGCCCTGTTTGCTGATTTCAGTTTCCCGGTCAATACCTCCATTTTATCCCTTGTCCTATGCCATAAAAGATAGACGGAGAGACCGGTAGCCATCATAAGAGACAGGATAAAAAAGGTAACCGATATCAGGTATGCCCCAAACTTGTTTAATTTCATGGTAAAAGCCCGGGCCATCACCTCGCCTACAATACCACCGGCGACATAGGACGTTGAAAAAATAGTTACCCGGCCCGGCCCCCAGATAAGGGAGAAGAGGTTGCACGTGGTGACCAGCAAGAAAAGCCATCCCAACACCAGATAAGCGACCTGCCTGGCTACGACCTCCGGCTTCAGGAGGCGCAAGGCGATGACGACCGGAAGGACCGGCAGCCAGAAAACGGCCAGCCCGAATACATCAAACAACAGGGCCGCCAGATGAGCCCCAACCGTACCAACCCAGTTGCGGGCCTCCCCTGTGTTATACTGGCCAAAGGAGGAATCTTCAGGGGTATAAGACAAAAGGCCGGCCAAGAGGAAGAGCGCCAAGGCAAAACCGATGACCGCCAGGGCCTCCTGCTTTAAAGATGGTTTAGGGGATGATTCTCCAGACATATTAATCACATATTACATCCGATATTCTTTTGCTAAAACTAAATTTTTCAAGGGGTATTGTCAACACAATTCAACGCAGAAGCTGACTATCCGGCCACCAAGACACGAAGGCACAAAGTTAAAAAAATTCGAAATTCGAAATTAACCTGATCTCTTATTAGCTTGGTGTCTTAGTGTCTTGGTGGCAATCCGAGTCAAAGCAGATAATCCGGATGGACATTGGACAGGGCATGGAAAATATTGCCTTTCACCTTCTTGTTTTGCCGGTAAAGCGTCTTCAGCATCTCCCTTATTTCTTTTCTACGGGAATACCCCGCACTGGGACAGGGATTTTTAATCTCCGGCATGGATAGTCTGACGGCAAAACGCCGCAATTTTTCCGCATCTACCATGGCCAGGGGGCGTATGACCGTAATCAGTCCATTAAAAAAGGACTGACGCGGCACCATGGTGCTTATCTCTCCACTGTAGAATATATTGAGAAAGAGTGTCTCTATAAGGTCATCCTTATTATGCCCCAAGGCGACCTTATTGGCACCCGATATACGGGCTATCTCAAAAAGCCGCTTACGGCGTAATCGGGAACACAAAAAACAGGGGTTCTCCCGATTTTCCTCGCTGTGGGCCATAGGCCCGAAATTTGTCTTTTCCACACAACAGGGCACACTTAGCTGCCGGCAATAATCTTCGATAGCCCCTGTATCTGCGCCATCAAAACCAAGGTCTATATGCGCGGCCGAAAGTTTATATGGGAAGGGCGTTTTTTTCTTCCACTCATTCAAGATATAAAGCAGAGAAAGGCTGTCTTTGCCGCCGGACAGACCAACCAGAATATGATCTCCATCGGCCAAAAGATTGTACTTATGTAAGGCCCTTCCCACAAAGCGGTTAATTTCTTTATCAATATTCGGCACCGGGACACCGCTATAACCGATTGTTTAAGTAGCCGCTATCGCGGCAGAAATATTGAAGCTCCCCACCGCAAGCTGCGGGGAATCTCCTGCTGCAAGCAGCGGGGAATGCGCCCGCCATGCATGTTCAGCCCGGCTTTTTCGTGCTGGACCAAATTTGTACCAGAAAGGAGGCGCTGAATATACAGATAAAAACAAAAACGACCGCGGGCAGGGCCACTTTCTCGTTAAAATGTTTTAAGGCCAGCACACTGCCCAGACCGGCATTTTGCATGCCGACTTCAATGGACAGGGCCCGTTTTTTCAGGATATCAAAACCGAATGTCTTCCCCGTCATGTAGCCCAGAAACAGCCCCAGGAGATTTAACAGAATCGCCGCCATAAAAATCCAGGTGTTTACTTTCATAAGGTATTCTTTGTTAAGGGCTATGACCAGCGCGCAGATAAAGGCTATGAATGTGGTGGAAATTGCGGGGAAGACTTTGGACAGGTGCTCCACGTTGTCAGAAAAAATGCTCTTTACGGTTATGCCCAAAAAAAGTGGAATAATCACCATGTTAAAGACGCTGACCAACATGTCCCAGAAGGGGATTTCCAGTATGGTATGGGCTAAGAGCAGGGTTAAAAATGGGGTAAGGACCGGCGCCAGGAGGGTGGATACAGTGGTCAACGATACCGAATAGGCGACATCGGCACCGGCGAGATAGCTCAGTACGTTACTGGCCATGGCCCCCGGCGCTGATCCGGTCAAAATCAGGCCCAGGGAAAACTCTTTTGATAATGAAAAAAACCTGGCAACGAAAAAGGCCGATAGCGGCATGATCGTAAATTGAGCGGCCGTGCCAATCGCCACTACCTTGATGTTTTTAAAGATATTCACGAAGTCTACGGGTTTTAAGACCATTCCGATGCCGAACATGGTTATGGCAAAGAATAATTCCATGTGTTTTTTTAATGGGATGAAGATGGCCGGAAAATAGAAGGCGGCAATTCCGGCCAGGATAATCCAGAGGACAAACAGGCGATTGAAGATGTTCAGTATTCGATTCAAGGGTTGATTCCTTTTTACTGGATAGGAATTAAGTCGGGATAGGTCCGGTGAGCTGCCAAACGTTTTCTGATCGGATAGGAAAAATTCTAAGGGCGTCTAATATGTTCTGACGAGGCATAGGGCTTCTTATCATAGACTCGTATTCCTGTAAAGTGAAAGAAAGGCCAGGGCCTTCCCCACATTTTTATGGAAGCCGTTGTTCCTGAGCGAAACTTGCTGGAGCAGTCCGCCGCAGGCGGATCGAGGGCGAGCAGGCAGGGTCAATGGATTAATTCGCGTAACTTCGGGTTAAAGCTTCATCGCTATAATGACGAAAGAAAGAAAAAGACCGGCAACGGAAAGGATTATAACTGTGGGGACAGACAACATTATATTTTTAGAGGTTATCGAGTGGTTTGACGAAACCGGCAAGGCAATGGTCCACAGGATTCCCGAGAAGGGCTCCGGAGAAATAAAGTATGGGGCCCAACTCATTGTAAGAGAGAGCCAATCCGCCGTTTTCTTCTATAACGGGAAGGCCTACGATGCATTTCGACCAGGTCGGCATACACTTGCTACCGGTAATATTCCTATCATCACCAAGGCGCTAAGCCTGCCCTGGGGTTTGACCAGCCCGCTCAGGGCCGAGGTCTATTTCGTAAACCTGAAGGTCTTTCCAAACCTGAAGTGGGGAACAAGGGATCCGGTAGCCTTCAAGGATTCCGAATTGGGACTGATTCGCCTCCGGGCATTCGGGGTCTTTAATATCAGGGTCATCCAGCCCGTCCTTTTTATCAATACCCTGGTAGGAACCCAGCACATTTATACCACCGAAGAAATCGAAGAATATCTGAGCCGGGTAATCGTTTCACGCTTTAATGATTACCTGGGAGAGAATCTTGATTCTATGCTTAAGCTGCCCGGACAATACGATTCCATATCGGAAGGGCTCAAAAGGCGTTTGCAGCAGGACTTGAGCCACTACGGCCTTGGGCTTTCAGACCTTTATATCAATTCTATTACCCCGCCGCCGGAGGTCCAACAGGCCATAGACGATAAAAGCCGGCTGGGCGTGTTCGACGACTTGAACCGACTAATAAAGATGAAGGCGGCCATGGCGATGGAGAGCGCAGCGACGTCACAGGGCGAGGCCGGAGCGGGTCTGGGGATGGGTCTCGGTTTCATTATGCCGGGCATGTTTGCGGATATTCTGAGAAACGGACAGGCCCCAAAGGAGCAGGACGCCTTTAGATGTCCTGATTGCCGGAACTCCGTGGCCGGCGACGCAAAATTCTGTCCTTCCTGCGGTCACCAGTTACTCGTTTTCCAGCAGTGTGCGGGGTGCGGCAAAAACCTGCCTCCCCACGCCGGGTTCTGCCCGCGCTGTGGAAGGCCGGTGGAAGAGAAGCCTGTCCCCCGGAAATGCCGTCATTGTGCGACAGAAAATTTACCCGATTCCATCTACTGCAATCAGTGCGGTGAAAAACTTTAGAAAGCCCTAAGAATTGTTAAAAATCGCATATCAATGCCCGCAGTGCGGGGCCCCGGCCACCCTGGAGGAGACCGACCGGATTTTCTCCTGTCCTTTTTGCCGGGTAAGATTATGTCTGCTCCCCCATGGTCATTTCAGATACTGTTTGTCCCCTGCCCCATCCGCCGGAAAGGATGTCATTTTTGTGCCGTACTGGCGTTTCCGGGGCATGCTTTTTTCCTGTGAGCCATACCGGGTGTGCCAGAGAGTAGTCGATACCACTCTTTTGGCCTTGAATGATGCATCGTTGCCCGTCTCCCTCGGGCTCCGGCCGCAGGCCCTGAAACTAAAATTTGCCGCGGCTATGGAGGATGCAAGATTCCTGAGACCGCATCTCTCATTCGAACAGTTCTTCTCAGGAGTGAGCGGGCCGGAGATGTTGGCTGATGACCCGGCGCAGACATGCACCGAGTTTCACAGGGCGTTCATCGGTGAAGTGGGAAGCCTGGTTTACTCCCCGATTTTTATTCATAATAATGTCATTTATGACGCAATTCTCGATAGACCCATTGCGACGGATGCCGGGAATGTGGCCGCCGATGAGCGTTTCTCCTTTGAAGAGAGGCCGGACTGGAGGATAAAGTTTCTTCCTACTTTATGTCCCAATTGCGGGTGGACTCTTGCGGGCGAGAGGGAAAGCTGGGCGCTCCATTGCAGCAACTGTGATTCTGTGTGGGGGATCTTCGGGCAAGACCTGAGGAGGATAGACTTCGGGGTCGTCTCCGATGGAGGAAATACTGAGAGCGCCATATACCTGCCGTTCTGGAGGATAAGACCCAGGGTGGAAGGGCTTAGCTTACGATCCTATGCCGATCTGGTGCGGCTTGCTAATCTGCCCAAGGCCATAAGGAAGGAATGGGATGATCTTGACTTCTACTTCTGGTCTCCGGCCTTCAAGATTCAACCCGCACATTTCCTGAGGCTGGCCCGGCAAATGACCCTTTCTCAGCCCATGAAGAACCTCGAAAGACACCTCCCCAAGTCCCCGCTATACCCTATTACGCTGCCCATGAGCGATGCCGCGGACGGCCTGAAAATCGTGTTGGCGCAAACCGCCATGGACAAGAAAAGTCTTTTCCCCAGGCTCGGAGAAATCCAAATTCAGGCGGAGGAATTCCTGTTGGTCTACTTCCCCTTTGCGGCAAATTCCACTGAGTTCATCCAGCCACAGCTTCAGTGCAGCATCCAGAGGAGTGCCCTCAGTTTTGCGAGAACTCTTTAGAGGCCCTGACCGCGGGCAGCCCTAAACAGGCTATAGGCTCCGGCAGACCCGGCCAAAGGCGCCCCGTATGCCCGACCCCCAGAAGACGGTGGCCTGCTTATAGTCGACGAACCAGTAGCCGCCGGATTTGCGCTGATCGGCCAGAATGATGAAAGGCTGCAACTTGGAGAAACAGGGATGCAGATGGAGACCGTTCCCGCTCGGCGTAGGCTCCATAAGCGACAACGCCTCTTCCATGGTCGGCAGCCGCCAGTCATTCAACCGGGCGAAACTCTGTTCATTCAGTGCCGCCACATATCTCTGAATGCTGGGCATGGCGGCGATATCGCATCCGCCCCGTTGCCACTGGATGCCGGTCTTCAAATCTGTCACCGTGAGGCCGTCGCCGTTGTCGACGAGGTGATTGGCAAAACCCCCGGACGCATTGTGGTAGCTGTCGTAGAACCCGTTCCGGCGTATGATGTCCGGTACCTCATCTTCGCTGATAATGGCCGGTTCGGACCGCAGCGTTACCGGCTCGATTGCAGACTGCGGTTCATCTTTTCCCGGAAGGCCTGTTTCCAGTGTCTCCTCCACCAATTCGCTCTCCAGGGGGATCACCTTTGACGTATCGTGGGCCTCAATGACATTGGCCTGCAGCCAGCTTCGCAAGGCGTCATCAATGGCATAACTCCGGTCGGTTTCGCCTCTACCCTGACCGGCCACGCAGGCGTCAACCATGTCCTGGGGGGCATCGATCCGGGCCAGTATCCGGGCGTGCTTCACTCCGCGCTCCATCAGAAGAAGCTGTGGAGGCGTTTTCCAGCCGTCGATGTAAAAATAGTAGTACCGTTCCTTGTTGCTGCGGACGTGTATCTTGCCGCCCCAGCTTTCGAAAATGCCGAAGGTATCCGCCGGGGTGATGTCCCAATTAATGCTCAATGGCTCGTCACTGCTTAACCCAAGTTTTTCGCGAATACCCATATCGTATACCCCCTTTTCGTGTTCAGAAAAATCAAAAGGCTCCACATTATTTACAATATACGATGCATCTTTTTAATTTAAAAAATCATGCACTTATTATCAGGCTAACCCAGGCCAAGACCCGTGTCAAGCTTTTGAAACCTATACCCTCCCCTTCCCTACCACCCTTATCCAAATCCACCGTATGATTTGGCTATCAAGATTAAAGTCAGCAGGTTATATAGTATTCCTGAACACCAGCAAGATATTAGATGCAAGGCGCCAAGGAGCGATGACTGAGGCGTATGGAGCAATACGCCGCAAGGAAGAGCGATCGAAGGCAACGCCGCAGATGATGTCTTGATGGTGGATCAGGGTTATTGAATCAATTGAAATAACCCAAAAATTAGGATATAGAGATCATACCGACAGCGCACAACGCATCTCGATAACTGAAATCAATCTCGAAATGCCATGTTTTTTTATAGAAGGGACCTGTAAACATGACCACTATTGACGCAAAGCCTACACCCAACTTTATCCGTAATATCATCGAGGAAGACTTGAAGGCCAACAAGAACCATGGCCGGGTCCACACCCGGTTCCCACCGGAGCCGAACGGCTACCTGCATATCGGACACGCCAAGTCTATCTGCCTCAATTTCGGTCTGGCCGCCGAATACAAAGGTCTTTGCAATCTGCGATTCGATGATACCAATCCCACCAAGGAGGAAGTTGAATACGTAGAATCGATCAAGGCAGACGTAAGATGGTTGGGTTTCGATTGGGGTGACCGGCTGTTCTACGCCTCGGACTATTTTGAACAGCTCTATGAGTACGCCGTCCGGTTAATCAAGGCCGGTAAGGCGTATGTTTGCGACCTGAGTCCGGAGGAGATCCGGGAGTACCGTGGTACTTTGACAGCGCCCGGCAAGGAAAGCCCGTACCGGATGCGTTCGGTCGAAGAAAATCTGGATTTATTTGAGCGCATGCGGGCCGGGGAATTCGAGGACGGCTCCCGGGTCCTTCGGGCCAAAATCGACATGGCCTCCGGCAACTTAAATATGCGGGACCCGGTCATGTACCGTATTCTCCGGGCTGCACACCACCGGACCGGCGATAAGTGGCGCATTTATCCGATGTACGACTTTGCCCACTGTTTTTCGGATTCCATCGAGGGGATCACCCATTCCATCTGTACGCTGGAATTTGAAGACCATCGGCCGCTTTATGACTGGTTCCTCGATCAATCAGGCGTCCATCACCCGCGGCAGATCGAGTTCGCGCGCCTTAATCTCAGCTACACCGTGCTCAGCAAACGAAAGCTCGTGCAATTGGTCGAAGGAGGGCATGTCACCGGCTGGGATGATCCGCGCATGCCTACCCTGGCCGGTGTGCGGCGACGGGGCTATACCCCCGAGTCCATCCGAAACTTTTGTGAACGCATCGGGGTAGCCAAGAGGGACAGCATGGTTGATATGGCCCTGCTCGAACACTGCCTCCGTGAAGATTTAAACAAACGCGCCCCGCGGGTCATGGGGGTATTGCGGCCGCTCCGGGTGGTCATTGACAACTACCCGGAAGGCCGGGTGGAAGAACTGGAGGCCGTGAACAACCCGGAGGATCCCGGCATGGGATCACGCAAGGTCCCTTTTTCCCGTGTGCTGTACATCGAGCAGGAAGACTTTCGTGAAGACCCACCCAAAAAATTCTACCGGCTGGCCCCTGGCCGGGAGGTGCGGCTGCGGTATGCGTACTTTATCACCTGTGTGGGGGTGGTTAAGGACGAAGAGACCGGCGAAGTGGTGGAACTGCGCTGCACCTATGACCCGGAGACGCGCGGCGGGGACTCTCCGGACGGACGCAAGGTCAAGGCCACTCTGCACTGGGTCTCGGCTGCCCACGCGCTGGAGGCCGTGGTGCGCTTATATGACCATCTCTTCCTAAAGCCGGATCCGGGCGAAGATGGTCAGGATTTCAGGACTTATTTAAATCCGAAATCGTTGGAGACATTGACCTCGTGCCGGGTTGAACCGGGCCTGGCCAATGCCGCACCGGGTAGCCGGTACCAGTTCGAGCGGCAGGGCTATTTCTGCGTGGATTCCGACTCTTCTAAGGAAAACCTTGTCTTCAACCGCACAGTGTCCTTACGCGACACATGGGCCAAGGTGGAAAAGGCGCAGAAGTAGCGGTCTCGGTAATAAGACTTTCTTGACCTTTGCCAATTTAGGGATGTCGCCTAAGTATATGAATCAGTTAGAAGGCCGGGTTATAGTTTGCCAAACCTGGATAGAAATCGTCTTATCGTAAGAATTTCTATCCCGGAGAAGGATTTGATGTTTAACAGGTGTGCGTCCCCGGATACGATATATTTTGCCTGTTCCTGCCTTGCCAGGGTCAAAAAGATGTTATCGGTGGGGTCTTCTCTAATGTATTTGACTGGAGTTCCTAAAGAGACTTTTTCAGAAAATCCAAGAAGGTCCTCGACAAGTGGCTTGATTTCATCAGCAGTCAGCCCGAATTTCCGATAGCCGAGAACTCTAACAAATTCAGCGACTGTCTCAGTACTTTGAAGAAGTATAACTTTCCCGCCTCTGGCCATATCAAGGGTAACTCTGGGTTGGCCTCCAAAAAAGTAAGCAGATATCAGGATGTTTGTATCGAAAACAACTTTAGGAGGGTTCAAACTCCTCTGGCCTCGTGAACGATTTTCTCTATTTCCTTCGTCGAATACCTTGGAATTTTCTTTGTGGAAATCAACTGTGCTGTATAATCATAAATTCCTTCCTGGCCCGGCTCAGGGAAAACAATAACCTCAACCTCTGTTCCGGGTGGATAGGGAAGCCCTCTAAGCCGGATAATACCCTGGCTACCAACCTTCATTTTTTTTCTTAACGCCTGCATATTGATAGACCCTCCTTCCATATAAAATTAACCATAGGGCAAAAGAGGCTCTTTCGCAAGGGGTTTTATAAAAAACGCGTCCTTGGTTCGCGCCTTACCCGGTCATGTATCCTGGATAACAGGAAGACTTTCATAACATATCGACAGTTATCTGCTTTTAATCCCCTGGAAGGATGGAAACATCCTGTGTAACCGTTCACCGTTCCCGGAAAAGACGGTTTTTCGCGTTTTTCACGGAGACCGGTGGCCGAATAATGGAAAACACGTTTATCGAAGAAAAGTTTTCACGTTTTTAAGGGACAAGATAACGGTTAATGGAAAATATGATCACCATAGACTGTTCACCGAAAAAACGCTTTTCAGGTCGCATAGACTCGACTCTTACAAGTTCTTACGGACAACGGTGAACTGATAACGGCGAACGGATACTATCCTGCAGACACGGATGGCTTTAGGGCAAATAGAAGGACGGCTATGAAATTATGATCTTCTCAATCAAGCACGCAGAGAATTGCATTATTTCATGGCTGTCCCTGATTTTCCCTTCCTGCGCTTTTTGGGCAGCAGTGGAATTAAACAACGCAAAGCCCTAGTTACAGATTCCGAGTCTGGGAAATACGCGCGAATATCTGGCGCTAGAACAACTGCGCCCTCTTTTGGCATCACGTCCTTAGTAATAGTGGTGCCATCCGCCTTACGAATAGTAATCGTATACCCATCTTGCATGGCTCTGTAATGCTTGCCACGCACTCCTCCTTTAAAATCGTATTCAGCACGCATATTGTTCTCCTCCATTAGTACCATTTTAGTTACTTCCTTCTTGATAAAGTTTCCGCTCCGATAGGTTTGTTTTGGGTTTGTTTTGTGTTTTGTGTTTTAGGGACGTCCATTTGTGTTTTAGGGACGTCCATAAATAAGTAAATAATGGTTATTTAATCAGATGATAGTTATTTTGTTTGGCTATACGCTCTCCCCGGCTAATACCGCCGGTTAGAAAATAGGCCATTTTAGCCGATGAAGAAGTAGGCCAGGCTGACCGGCCAAAAGTAGGCCATTTTCCTTTTACTTCTTTTTTCCCCGCGCGCAAAACTTTTTTTCTTCC
>JBFMFO010000024.1:0-42024 GCA_040754095.1 Thermodesulfobacteriota bacterium
TTTCCAATTAAGGATACTATTGTTGCTCCTTTGCTTTCTTATACAAAGAGTAAAACGTAAAATAGTTATCGATGTTATGATAATCTTTAGCATTAGAAATCAGTTATCGATGTTATGATAGCAACCAGCTAAGGAATAAGAATATGGCGGAAGAGGATAAAACCCTGGGAAAAAAGCGTGCTGAACTGGAACGGCTGTTAGAGGAAGCAAGAGAAGAGGCCAGGTATTATCATAAGATCGCAGAGGACACGGGAAGGCGGCGTTTAAGGGAAATAGATCAGTTATCAAGACTCATCACCGAGCGCAAGCGGGGAGAAGAAGAAAAGAAGAGGCTTGAAGTTCAATTTCATCGCGCCCAGAAAATGGAGGCCATCGGTACTCTGGCCGCAGGTATTGCCCATGACTTTAATAACCTGCTTATGGGTGTACAGGGTAATGTCTCATTGATGCTTTTGGACATCGATTCCTCACGCCCGCATTATGAAAAACTGAAAAGCATCCAAAGACAGGTTCAAAGCGGGGCTAAGCTGACCGGGCAGCTTCTTGGATACGCCAGGAAGGGAAGATATGAGGTCAAGCCCATTGACTTAAACAGGTTAGTAAATGAGGTCTCCGAAACTTTTGGCAGAACCAGAAAGGAGATTAATATTCATTGTGAACTTGCGGAAGACCTTATGGCCATAGAGGCGGATCAGGGGCAAATAGAGCAGGTACTATTAAATCTATTTGTGAATGCCGCGGACGCCATGCCCGGAGGTGGGGATCTTATTTTAAAAACTAGAAATACAACCTACGAGGAGATGAGAAGCAGCCTGTACGATCTAAAACCGGGCCATTATGTCCTGTTAACGGTTACCGACACAGGCATAGGGATGGACAAAAAGACCATGGAGCGCATTTTTGATCCCTTTTTTACGAGCAAGGAGTTAGGCCGGGGCACAGGTCTCGGATTGGCGTCTGTTACGGCATCATAAAGGGCCATGACGGATATATTGGCGTCGATTCCAATAAGGGGTACGGGACTACCTTCAGTATTTATATGTCTGCATCAGAAAAAGCGGTCCAGGAATCTGTCAAAACTACCGAGGATTTCGTTAAGAGAACTGGAACCATCCTCGTGGTAGACGATGAAGAGGTAATCCGAAAGGTAGGCCAGGCTATGCTGCAGGCAACGGGCTACCGGGCACTCACAGCCAGAGACGGAATAGAGGCTGTCGAAGTTTATAGAAATCACCGGGATGATATAGACCTGGTCCTTTTAGACATGATTATGCCTAACATGGGTGGCGGGGAAGCTTATGACACCCTTAAAGAGATCAATCCCGACATAAAGGTGCTCCTTTCAAGCGGATACAGTATTGAGGGGCAGGCGACCGAGATATTGAACCGGGGTTGTAACGGCTTTATTCAGAAGCCGTTCACTATAAAGCAGTTGTCTAAAAAAATAAGCGAGATTCTGGGGAATGGATAGATTCGACTATATGAACATACGGAGGAACAGATGGAACTAAAAGGAAAGAAGGTCATCATCCTCGTAGAAGAGATGTTCAACGATCAGGAGTTCTGGTATCCCTATTACCGGCTTAAGGAGGCCGGCGTTGAAGTGGCGGTAGTTGGGTCCGGCAGCACCAAAGAATACACCGGAAAATCAGGAACGCAGACCAGGGTAGATGCCGATGCGGACCAGATTTCGTCTTCAGAATTTGACGGTATCGTCATCCCGGGCGGATATGCCCCTGACCACATGCGCCGTTATCCGGCCATGGTCAGGTTGGTAAAGGACGTCTATAAAGCAGGAAACGTTGTAGCAGCCATCTGCCATGCCGGCTGGATGCTCGCTTCCGCAGGCATACTTAAAGGACACACCGTGACCTCATTCTTTGCTATTAAGGACGACCTCATTCATGCCGGCGCTAACTGGGTAGATCAAGAGGTGGTCGTGGACGAAAAATTGATCACCAGCCGGAAGCCGGACGATCTTCCGGCCTTTATGAAGGCCATTCTCCATGCCCTGGTTTAGATTAGATATATCGATGGATTCCGGCTGAAGATGTTTGCCCCGGCGGATACCCTGCTCTTAAGCCGTTTTGAACTGCTTGAACTGTTTGAACCGTTTAAGCTGTTTGAACTGCTCGATGGCTACTTTGTAAGTCTCCCAGATATTCTTTAGAATATTCCAGATATTACCGATATGATAAAGGTACGGCTTTCTCAACCGAACCCGCCCAGGGATAAGGGGACTGAGATCGCGGTCTAATCCGGCCGGTAATAAAATGGAAGATGAAAATACGGCAAAAGAACGGCTGATGACTGAGTTGTTGGATTTGCGCCGGCAAATCGCTCGACTGGAGGCAGCACAGAACGGGCACAAGGAGACGGAAGAGGCGCTGCGGAAAAGCGAGGAGAGATATCGGCGCATCACCAGGGCCGTAACGGATTACATTTTCACGGTCCGTATCGAGGATGGGCGCCCGGTAGAGACTATTCATAGTCCTGCCTCTGTCGCTGTGACCGGCTATACCCCTGAGGAGTATGCTTCCAATCCCTACTTATGGTTTCGCATGGTACATGAAGAAGATCGCTCCGCCGTTCAGGATCAGGCCACGCAAGTCCTTTTAGGGCAAGATACTCAGCCCATTGAGCACCGCATCTGGCGAAAGGATGGCATCCTCCGTTGGGTAAGAAACACGCTCGTTCCCCATTACGACGCACAGGGCAGGCTCCTGTCCTACGATGGTCTGGTCAGCGACATCACCGAGCGTAAGCAGGCCGAGGAAGCTCTCCGCAAATCGGAAGCGCTCCTGCGTAATACCTTTGAGGCCATCCCCGACCTCCTGACCGTTCACGACAGGGACCTCCGCATTGTCTTAAGTAACTGGCATGGACACGAATTCGTCCCCATGGAACAGCGCGATAAACGGCCGCATTGCTATCGGGCTTACATGCACCGCGACACCCCCTGCGAGCCTTGCCACGCACTCGAAGTGTTTAAAACCGGCAAACCCAAGACGGTAGAATTCTTTAACCCGGAACCCGAGGTTGGATTTCTGGAAATCAACGTTTATCCTGTATTTGATGAGCATGGAAATATCATTATGGTAACAGAGTATGTCCGCAATATCACTGAGCGTAAACAGGCGGAGGAGGAAAAGAAAAAACTGGAAGCCCAGCTCCAGCGTGCCCAAAAGATGGAGGCCATCGGCACCCTGGCTGCAGGAATCGCCCATGATTTTAACAATCTGCTCATGAGCATCCAGGGCAATGTTTCTTTGATGCTTTTAGATATGGATCCCGATCATCCCCATTATGAAAGGCTGAAAAGGACTGAAGAGCAGGTGCAAAGTGGGGCGAGGCTGGCCAAACAGCTTCTCGGCTACGCCAGAAAGGGACGATATGAAGTCAGGCCAACCAGTTTAAACCAACTGATAGAAGAGACTGCGGAGACCTTTGCTATGACAAGAAAGGGAATCACTGTTTATAAAGAGCTTGCCGAAGGCTTATTTGATATAGAGATAGACCAGGGACAAATAGAGCAGGTCCTGTTGAATCTGTTTATCAATGCTGCTGATGCCATGCCTAAAGGTGGAAAACTTATGTTAAGAACCAGGAATACGACCCACGAGGGTATAAAGAACATGGTATATGATGCCCGGCCAGGGAATTATGTCCTGTTAACAGTGACTGATACCGGCACGGGCATGGACAAAGAGACACAGGCGCGCATCTTTGAGCCATTCTTTACCACCAAGGAGATGGGCCGGGGCACTGGGCTTGGCCTGGCCTCAGTCTATGGTATCATCAAAGCCCATGCAGGACATATCAACGTTGAGTCTGAAAAGGGGCATGGAACTACTTTCAGTATTTATCTGCCTGCATCAGAAAAAAAGGCCCGGAAGACGGTGAAAACGGTCGAACAATGCGTCAAAGGAACCGGAACCGTCCTCATGGTGGACGATGAAGATGCGCTACGGGAAGTAGGCCAGGAATTGTTAACGGCTATGGGTTATAAGGTGCTGGTAGCCAGGGATGGGAAAGAGGCAGTCGAGGTGTATAGAGAAAACTGGCAGAACATAGACCTGGTCCTTCTAGACATGATTATGCCCAACATGGGCGGCGGTGAGGCCTATGACTGTATGCAGGAAATCAATCCGGATATAAAAGTCTTGCTTTCCAGTGGGTATAGTGTGGATGGCGAGGCCGGCGAGATATTGAAACGAGGATGCCACGGTTTTATTCAAAAGCCCTTCAAGGCCTCGGAACTCTCCAGAAAAATAGAGGAAATCCTCCGGATGTAGTCTGCCGGCTCACTCACGGGGCCACATCATCTAAAAGGCCTGTCGTCTAGATGGAAGCCGTTGTTTCTGAGCGAAACTTGCTGGAGCAGCGGGGCACCCATCGAAGGCGAGCAGGAAGGGGAAAGCCTTCCCCACCTGCGAGCTCCGAAAGGGTCGCTGCGCAAGCCGTGAAGCGAATAAATGACGGCTTCCATTTCTAGAATGCGAAAATTGGATAAAAATTAACATGTTGACATAATCTGCTGAGATTTTTTAGGAAAGCCCTGATAAATAAACATTGGCAATCGGTTGCTGATTTATGGTATAAAGCCGGACGGTTGCCATTTCACAGGACAGCTTATCATCTGAAACGAATCCTGAAAGGCTCCTTATGGATGCGGAAGAACTCTTAGAGATAGTTGACAGACATGGCAATACCATAGACATTGCCCCCCGCTCTGTAATTCACGGGAATCCCTCATTGATACACAAGGTAGTCCACGTGCTGGTTTTTAACGAACGTGGCGAACTCCTCCTGCAGAAACGTTCCGCCAATAAAGATGTGGCCCCGGGGAAATGGGATACCTCCGTCGGCGGCCACGTAGCGCCGGCCGAGAGTTTGCTCGTAGCGGCCCGGCGGGAAATGCAGGAAGAGATCGGTATTATTACCGATAAAATAAGCCCCCTCTATTCCTACATCCTTTCAAATTCCTATGAAACAGAGCTGGTCTATTCCTATGTGTGTATCCACAATGGGCCGTTTTCGTTTGACAGGGAAGAGATAGACGAAATCCGGTTCTGGAATATCCCGGAGATAAAAGAGGCAATCGGACAGAAAATCCTGAGCGATAACTTTGAATTCGAAATAAACAGATGCCTCTCATTTTACCCTCATGTGGCCTCCGCTCCGGCCGGCGGGCCGATGCCGGACATCTTCAGGGGCACGCCCTTCCCGCAAGCCGGATAGAGGACTGCTAACGCGGATCACGGCCTCCAATCCACCATCTGTTTTATTCGCAGCTTGGATTTTTAACTAAAAATACGTTACATTTCCTATGCAAGCTAATCTCAAATAAGAAATCCGAAGCACGAAATTCGAAACAATACCAAATGACCAAAATCTGAAATTCAAAACAGACCAGGCTCCGCTGTAGTTTTGAAAATTTGGATTTAATAATTCGAATTTGTTTCGGATTTCGAAATTCGAGTTTCGGATTTGCCCTTGTTCCGCTCAGTAGCTGGGGCTCCGCCGAATCACCCTATCCCTATTAGGATTTTGATGGTGGTTCCGGGCGGCCTCCCGTGCTTGACAACGAATGGATAATAAAATAGAGTCAGCAGCTAAAAGTCTTTAAAAGGGGTTATTCCAGGTGGCCGGCGAGGGAAGGCTCAGGAAGATACGCAATATCGGCATCATTGCCCATATTGATGCCGGCAAGACTACGGTTACCGAGCGCATCCTCTTTTACACGGGCCGCATCCATAAGATGGGCGAGGTACACAATGGTCAGGCCGTGATGGACTGGATGCCTGAGGAACAGGAACGGGGCATCACCATCACCTCGGCCGTGACTACCTGTCATTGGCTGGGGCATGAGATACATATTATCGACACACCCGGACATGTCGATTTCACTATCGAGGTAGAACGTTCCTTGCGCGTATTGGACGGGGCCATCGGTGTTTTTTGCGCCGTCAGCGGCGTCGAGCCCCAGTCTGAGACGGTATGGCATCAGGCAGATAAGTATAAAGTCCCCAAGATTGCCTTCATCAATAAGATGGACCGCATCGGCGCTAATTTCTCCGGCGCCGTGGAGATGATGCGGGAGCGTCTGGGAGTGAGGCCCGCACTACTCCAGTTACCGATAGGGGCGGAAGACAGTTTTCGCGGGATAATCGATATAATCGAGCAAAAATCCCTCTACTGGGATGAGGACACACAAGGCGCCGTCATCCGCCATGAAGAAATCCCCCCGGATTATCGGGAAGAGGTATTAAAACAACGCAACCAGCTCTTGGAAACCTTGTCCGAAATAGACGACGTCATCCTGGAAAAGTACCTGGATGATTCGGAAATAACCAGAGATGATATCCTTCGCGCAGTGCGTCAGGGGACCGTCTCCCTCAAAATCGTGCCCGTTTTGTGCGGCTCTGCCCTGAAAAATAAAGGAATACAATCTCTGCTGGATGCCATCGTGCAGTTTCTCCCCAGTCCTCTGGACATAAAGGCCATCACCGGGGTTAATCCGAAAACCGGAGAGACAGAGGAGCGACCCGGCCGCGACGACGTTCCCCTGGCGGCGCTGGCCTTCAAAATTATGATGGAGCAGGGACGAAAAAGGACCTACGTGCGCGTCTATTCCGGTGTTTTACGCGAAGGCGCCGAGGTTTATAATGCCACCAAGCAGATAAAACAAAGGGCAGCCCGCATACTGAACATCCATGCCAATAAGACAGAACGCCTGGATGAGGCGCGGGCGGGCAGTATTGTCGGAGTTATGGGCCTTAAGGATGCCTCTACAGGCGATACCTTATGTGATCCGGATCATCCCATTCTGCTCGAAAACATAGATACCTATGAGCCGGTCATCTCCGTGGCCGTGGAGCCCAGGACCAGGGCCGACCAGGAAAAGGTGTCGGAGGCCCTGAATAAATTGGCGGATGAAGACCCCACATTTCGGGTGCGGGTTGACGATGACACCGGTCAGACTATTATAGCGGGCATGGGAGAGCTGCACTTAGAGATATTGGTACATCGCATCCTGCGGGAATTTGGTGTGCCGGTAAACGTGGGCAAACCCCAGGTAGTCTATCGGGAGACCATCGAACATGAGGCCACGGTAACAGAGAAGTTTGACCGGGAGATAGGCGGAAGCCGCCAGACGGCAGACATAACCATAAAAGTCTCGCCGCGTCCCCGCGGCGCCGGCAACCTCGTAGAAAATGGGCTTCCTGCGGATAAGATACCGCCGCAATTTGTACCGGCCATTATGTCCAGTTTGAATGAATCCCTGGAAGGCGGCGTTATACAGGGTTATCCTCTATTGGATGTCGGTGTAATCCTACTTGATGCCTCTTATATCGAAAACAGTTCCACCGAACTGGCCTACCGGGCCGCGGCCTCCGTCGCCCTAAAAAGGGCCTGTAGCGTTGCCTCGCCGGTCCTGCTGGAGCCTATCATGCGGGTGGAGGTAACCACCCCGGAAGAGTTTATGGGAGAAGTCATCGGCGACCTGAATTCGCGCGGCGGCAAAATAGAGGCCATCACGCCCAAGGGACGGATACAGGTGATAAAGGTAGTTGTGCCCCTTTCCGGCATGTTCGGGTACTCGACGGCCTTACGCTCCGCTACGCAGGGACGGGCTACCTTCAGCATGCACTTCTCCCGTTATGACCGCGCGGGTAAGGAAAAAAGGACTATTTGAACCCGGATACGTCCTTCATGTCCTCCAGGATTCCCTGAATCTCTTTTCTCTTTCCCGGTGATAGGGCTTTGTCCTGCAGGGCCTGTTTCAGGTGGGTTACGGCGCTCTGGTGTTCGCCTGTCAATTTGTAGTACATCCCCAGATTATACTGGGCCAGGCCGTTTTCCCTTCGTCCTCCGTAGATGAGGCCGAGATGATAATAAGGCTCCGCATAATCCGGGAAGTCCTGCACTATCCTTTCCAGGCTGCGCGCGGCTTCTTCGACCTGCCCCAACTCTTTATATGTCCTGGCCAGATATAGCCGGAATCGGGCTACGGCCGGATCATCTTCTATGGCCTGTTTAAGGAAGACCAGGGCTTCCGACAACCTGCCCTCGCCAAAGGCATTGATACCTCTTTCGCCTTGCAGGACAGATCCGGAGACTCCCAGAGAAGCGGCCCGGTCGAGGTAACGGTCGGCCTGTCCGTATTGCTTTTCAGCCTGATAAGTAAGGGCTATGCCATAGTAGCAATAGGAATCTTTGGGATTTTTCTTGAGTTCAGTCTCCCATTTTTCCCGAAGCCGGGCCGGGCTTTGCATGGCCAGGGAGAGGTACACCTGACAGCGGCGGAGTTCTGCCGTATCTTCTTTTACCACAGGAGTCGGTCGGGACAGGATAAGGTCTTCCAGATAACCGATGCGTTCTTCCAGGGCCGGGTGGGTAGTCATATACGATGGGATAGTGGGGGAACCCAGGAAGCGATAACGCCGGATCTTTTTAAAGGTGCTTATCATACCCCGCACGTCATAACCCGCACTCTGAACCCACTTGAAACCCATGCGGTCCGCCTCTTCCTCGTCTTCACGGCTGTATTTCAGGGAAAGGGCGCTCGTCGTAGCCAATGCCCCGCTGGCCACGGCCTCGGCCCCCTTGCCGCCTCCCCCTAAAAAAACGCCGGCCAGGACTCCAACCATGGTGATAATGCTTAATTTCTGCGTGCGCTCTATCCGGCGGGCGATGTGCCGGGCAACTACGTGGGCGACTTCATGCGCCAGGATACCGGCCAACTCACTCTCGTTATCCATGGCCTCCAGCATGCCGCTGTGGACAAAGACCAGGCCTGAAGGCGCGGCAAAGGCATTTAAGGCCTCATCACGGATGACATAAAACTTATAATCAAAGAACTGCGGCCCGGCCTGCGCCAATATCTTTCGCCCCACTCTTTCTACATAAGATACCACGTCCGGGTCGGAGATTAACGGCAGTTGCGCTTCTACCATCAGCAGAAATTTTTTTCCCAGGGCCCTCTCTTCTTCGGGAGAGAATCCGGCTGCATTAAAAATCCCGGCATTGCCTGTGGCCGGCCACATAAGCGATTCCAGGATTAATGCTAAGACTGTGAGTATGGTAATAATGCGCAAGATACGGACCTTCTTTTAGACAAGACCTTCGGCTGTCAGCGGTCAGCTTAACATATTGCTTATCTTAGTTTTTAGCTGAGGGTTGATGGCTGAAAGCGTGAATCCGGGAACCCCTATATCCCATCCCCCTCTGATGGGGGAGGGTCAGGCCTTCGGCCTGCCGTAGGCAGGGTGAGGGTGAAAAAATCGGCAATTTCGGCTTGTCCCCCCTCCCCTTAATCCCCTCCCGCCAAGGGAGGGGAAGTTTTCGGATGAACACTTGTTAATTGGCTATTCGGCGAACAATGGCGTCCCGGTCATTTCCTCAGGAACAGGCAGACCCTGAATGCTGAGAATGGTCGGCGCAATGTCGGCCAGGATGCCCTGGCGAAGGTTCTGTAAGGGACGCTGCTCGTCAATAAGTATAAGCGGCACCAGATTGGCGGTGTGGGCGGTATGCGGGCTACCGTCTTCAGGGTCAACCATCTCCTCGGCATTGCCATGATCCGCCGTGATAATCACCGCCCCGCCGCTTTCCTCCAAAAATGTGCTGACTACCCTTCCGAGACAGAGATCAACCGTCTCACAGGCCTGGATAGCGGCCTCCAGTATGCCGGTATGTCCCACCATGTCCGGGTTGGCATAATTGAGTACGATTAAATCGTATTCTCCGGTCTTGATGCGCCTTATGACCTCGTCTGTCACCTGATAGGCGCTCATCTCCGGCTTAAGATCATATGTAGGCACCTCTTTTGGAGAGGGGATAAGGCACCGGTCTTCGTTCTCAAACGGAGTCTCTTCCCCGCCGTTAAAAAAATAGGTGACATGGGCATATTTTTCCGTCTCGGCTATACGAAGCTGTTTAAGGCCGTGCCGGCTTATTTCTTCACCGAGAATGTGAAAAAGGTGTTGTGGCGGGAAAGCCACGGGAAGTCGAAAATGGGCATCGTATTCGGTCATGGTCACATAGCCGGCCAGTTCGGGCCTGGCTTGCACATCAAAGGCCGAAAATCCCCCCTGGGTCAAGGCGCGGGTGATTTCCCTGGCCCGGTCGGCCCGAAAGTTGAAGAATATCACCCCATCCCCTTCGCTGATACGCGGGAGGGGGTTCCCGGCATCGGCTATTACAATAGGGCGGATAAACTCATCTGTCTCGCCCCGCTCATACGCCTCCGATACCGCCTGTACGGGATCATGGGCCATGGCGCCTTCGCCCCTGACCAGGGCTTGATAGGCCTTCTCCACCCGCTCCCAGCGATTGTCCCGGTCCATGGCATAGTACCGGCCGCAGATAGTGGCTATCTTACCCACTCCTGTGCGGGAAAGAAAGTCTGTTACCCGGCCTATGTAGTCCTTACCGCTTTGGGGCGGGGTATCGCGGCCATCCATGAAGGCATGTAGATAGACGTCCTTCAGCCCGTGTCTTTTAGCCATCTCTATCAGGGCAAAAAGATGCGGCAGATCGCTGTGCACACCCCCGTCAGAGACCAGGCCCAACAGATGCAAGGCCCCGGCATTTTTGCCCACTTTATCCATAAGGGTAATAAAAGGCTCAACCTTGAAAAAATCACCGGACTTTATGGCCCGGTTGATGCGTGTCAGATCCTGATAAACGATGCGGCCTGCGCCGATATTCAGGTGTCCTACCTCCGAGTTTCCCATCTGGCCTTCCGGCAATCCCACGGCCTCGCCGGAAGCCTTAAGGAATGTAAGGGGGTGCCTCCTTGACCAGTCATCCATGTTTGGGGTCTCGGCCAGATAGATGGCATTGCCTTCTGTATGTGGGCTGTAGCCCCACCCGTCCAGGATTATCAGCAAGACCGGCCGCGGCCTCATTTTGCCCCCCCTACTTCTACGATTTGGGCCTCACTCCAGAGGCTTTCCAGGTCATAAAACTCTCTGATGGGGGCATAAAACACGTGTATGACCACGTCATTATAGTCCATGAGCACCCACTGGCCTGGCCCCAGGCCTTCAATGCCCTTGGGATAAATCTTCTGAGGACGGAGAGATTCTTCAATGGCCTGCACAATGCCCTGGACATGGCGCGTGGAATGACCGCTGCATATTATAAAATAATCGGAAAAAGAGGATACGGTACGGACGTCCAGAATCTGCAGGTCGTCCGCCTTCTTGTCCAGGGCCGCCCGGGCACAGATCAGGGCCTTTTCTTTTGAGGCCATGGGGAGTTTCTTTTGCTTCTTACTTAGCATAAAACCTTTCCTGATAAATGTATTTTTCTACTGCCGGGGGCACCAGGAAACGAATGGAGTGTCCTTCCGCAACTGCCCGGCGGACAGCCGTAGATGAGATGCCGAAGAGTGTTGTTTTCCTATAAAAGATAGAATATTGTCCGGTGAGGAAATATTCTTTCCTGTTATCATCATAAGTATAACCGGGGAAGTGCTGATCCAAAACCGCCTTTAGCGCTGCCTCGCTGTAACCCGGCCTGTCCACCACTACAAAATTAGCATAGGATGGGAGCTGCCTGTATTCCTTCCACGTGGGCAGTTCAACAAAGGCGTCCATGCCGATGATAAAGTAAAATCCCGTATCCGGATCAAATGCGGCATGAAGACGACGTAAGGTCTCTATCGAATAGGAATGACCCGGTATCTCCTTTTCGATATCCGAGACCATAAAATGGCCAACGCCATCTATGGCCAATTGAACCATCTTGATCCGGTGGGCAAACGAGGTTATCCTCCCGGCGGTCTTATGCGGAGGTGTGGCAGTAGGAAGGAAAAAAACCTTCTCTAAGGCCAGAGATTCATAGACCTCTTCTGCCACCCGCAGGTGGCCATAATGAATGGGGTCAAAGGCCCCTCCGAATATCCCGATCCGCATCTAAGTCCGAACCTGGCCATCTCCAAAGACAATGAACTTGGTGCCCGTCAACTCTTCCAGGCCCATCGGCCCAAAGGCATGCAGTTTAGAGGTGCTGATGCCTATTTCCGCCCCGAGACCCAACTGCCCGCCATCGTTAAAGCGGGTCGAGGCGTTGACCAGAACTACGGATGAATCTACATCGTTTAAAAACTTCCTGCCCCGGCCATAGTCCGAGGTTATTATGGCCTCGGTATGATTGGAGCCGTAACGGGCGATGTGCTTTATGGCCTCATCCATGTCCTTTACTACCCGGACGGCCAGTATCAAATCCAGGTACTCGGCCGGCCAATCCTCTTCTGTAGCAGGGACGGCCCGGGGTAATATCTTCCGGGTCTTTGGACAGCCGCGCAGCTCAACCCCGGCCCCGGCAAAGTCCTTGGCCATGGCCGGGAGAAACTCCCGGGCTATTTTTTCATGGACCAGCATGGTCTCCATGGCGTTACAAACCCCGGGCCTCTGCACCTTGGCATTGTAGCATACTCGTCTGGCTGTTTCGATGTCCGCACTCTCGTCCACAAATATGTGACAGACGCCCTTGTAGTGTTTAAGCACCGGGATGCGGGAATTTTCAGCCACAAACCGAATAAGACTTTCACCGCCGCGTGGAATTATCAGATCAATATGTTCTTCCAGCAGCAACATCTCTTTTACGGCCTCCCGGTCGGTGACCGGTATTACCTGAATAGCCTCCCCGGGAACTTTAAATTTCCCCAGCGACTTCTGTAACACCCCGGCCAGGGCCAGATTGGAATAAATAGCCTCAGAACCGCCCCGCAGCAAAATGGCATTTCCTGCCTTCAGGCAAAGCGCCGCCGCATCCACAGTAACGTTCGGTCTGGATTCATAGATCATACCGATTACGCCCAGGGGTATGCGCATCCGTCCCACCTGAAGTCCATTGGGGCGCTTCCACATCCTGAGCACCTCCCCGACCGGGTCCGGCAAGGCGGCCACTTCCGCCAAGCCTTCGGCCATGGCCTTTATGACCTTGTCCGTTAAGGCCAAACGGTCGATAAAGGCGGCGGAAAGCCCTTTTTTCTTTGCCGCCTGGAGATCCTTTTCGTTGGCTTTTTGTATCTTTTTGGTTTGTTTTACCAACTCCTCAGCCATAGCGAGAAGGACGTTATTCTTAGTGCCGGTGGGCAGTTTGGCCACTGCCCGGCCGGCGTCTCTGGCCTCTTTGGCCAAATTCAGGATCAGTGTCTTGATATCCAACGCAACCTCTCCTTTCTATAAGCCACGAGCCATCAGCTATGAGCTATAAGCCGTCAGTTCTGCGGCAAAATAACCAGGTTATCCCGGTGTATAACCTCATCGTAGTCCTTATGCCCCAGGATAGCGGCAATTTCCTGGGTCTTATGCCCTTTAATCTTCTCGATCTCCGCAGAGGCATAATTTACCAGGCCGGCCGCAAAGGCCGTTCCGGTTTGATCCACACAGTGGATCGGGGCCCCCACGTCAAAATTACCCTTAATCTCTGTAATTCCGGAGGGCAGCAGGCTCTTGCCGTTTACCGTGATGGCCTTTTTGGCCCCGTCATCGACTACCAGAATCCCCTTGGGGTTAAGGGTAAAGGCTATCCAGTACTTGCGGCTGGTCATCCTCTCCCCGTGCGGTTGAAAGAGGGTACCATAGTCCTCACCGGCGAATATCTTTTCCAGGATGTAGGGTACCTTGCCATTGGCGATAATAGTTGGAATACCCTGGGACGCTACCATCTTTGCGGCCTTAACCTTGCTGAGCATTCCCCCTCGTCCCATAGACCCGGGGATACCGCTGGCCATTTTTTCAATCTGGCCGGTAATATTTTCTACCAGAGACAACCTTCGGGCCCCGGGATTAATGCGTGGGTCTGAGTCATACAGGGCGTCGATATCTGTAAGGCAGATCAAAAGGTCTGCTTCTACTAAACTGGCGATCAGGGCAGCCAGCATATCGTTATCGCCAAATTTTATCTCCTCCACAGCCACCGTGTCATTCTCATTTATGATAGGAATTATACCCCAGTTCAGCAAAGTAAATATAGTATTTCTGGCGTTCAGGTACCTTCTCCGGCTTGATAAGTCCTCTCGTGTCAACAGGATCTGCGCCACCTTTTCTCCATAGCGATCAAAGGCCTCTTCATAGGCCAGGATCAGACTACTCTGGCCGACTGCCGCTACGGCCTGCTTCTCAGGTATTGATCGGGGCGGCAGGAAAAGGCCGATCTTTTTCAGGCCGGAGGCGATAGCCCCGGAAGAGACCAGGACAATGTCGAATTGTTCCCGTTTGAAACGGGAAAGTTCAGCGCTAAGATTTTCGATGACCTCCCGGTTTAATCCCTCTTCAGCGGTGAGGACGGCGCTGCCTGCCTTAACTACTATGCGCCGGGCCCCCCTTAGAACAGCAAGCCTGATCTGGCGGATATCCGTATCAGTCTTTTCTTTCATATTCGTCTTGCTGTAGTCTCCTTGCCAGCGCCTCTTTCAATTCTTCTACTCCCTTACCGGTTGCCGCAGAGATAAAATAAACAGGACATCCCTTCTCCAGAAAGGCCGCCTTGACGGCCTCAAGTTTATCATCTTCCATTATAAGGTCAATCTTATTTAAGGTCACCACCTGTGTTTTTTCGGCCAAGGCGGGCCCATACGCGCTTAACTCGGCGTTTATCTTCTGCCGGTCTTTAATGGCCTCCTCCGGACCAAGAGAGGCGTCGATAACATGCACCAACAACCTGGTGCGTTCTATATGGCGTAGGAAGCGCATACCAAGCCCCAGCCCGGCATGGGCCCCCTCGATTAAACCGGGGATGTCGGCGACCACAAACGGATGATAGTCTTCGGGTTCGACCACACCCAGATTCGGTGTAAGGGTGGTAAACGGATAATCCGCTATCTTGGGCTTGGCTGAGGTTAGTTTTGATAGAAGAGTGGATTTACCGGCGTTCGGCGCACCGATAAGCCCTACATCGGCCAGAAGCTTGAGGTCGAGAAAAATCTCTTTTTCTTCGCCGGGCTGACCGGGCTGTGCATATCTGGGAGCTTGTCGGGTCGACGAGGCAAAACGGGCATTTCCCAACCCTCCCATACCGCCGCGGGCGGCAACAACCCGTTCGCCGTCTGCTGTCAGATCTGCAAGGATCTCTCCCGCTTGCAGTTCTCTGAGGATTGTACCCACAGGTACATAAACCAGGCAATCCGCACCGTTTTTACCGTGCTTATTACTGCCCTTGCCGTGTTCCCCTTTTTTTGCCTTGAAATGTTGGTGGAATTTAAAATCAAGAAGGCTGTGCAGCCTGTTTGTGGCTATAAAGACGACGTCGCCGCCCTTGCCGCCGTCACCGCCGTTTGGACCGCCTCTAGGGATGTACTTCTCACGCCGAAAACTTACACAACCGCGGCCTCCATCCCCTGCTTTGATGAAGATTCTAGCCTCATCGACAAATTTCATTTAGTGGGTGGTTTCTGGCAATGGATAGACGCTGACCTTTCTTTTAGTCTTACCCAACCGTTCAAAGGTCACCAGACCATCGATCAGGGCAAAAAGTGTATAGTCCTTGCCTGTGCCTACATTTTGTCCCGGATGGATCCTGGTGCCCAATTGGCGGACAATAATGCTGCCTGCCTTTACTATCTGGCCGGCAAACCTTTTTACGCCACGCCGCTGACCGGCGCTATCACGTCCATTCCTGGAGCTTCCCCCTGCTTTTTTGTGTGCCATTGTCCTTTACCCCTGATTAAAATTGGATATCTTCGATCTTCAAGGCCGTATAAGGCTGACGATGTCCCTGTTTTACACTGTAACCCTTGCGGCGCTTCTTCTTAAAAACCGTTATCTTGTCGGCCCTGGCCTGATCGACGATCTTACCCGTGACCTGTGCCCCGGCTACGGTTGGCTGTCCGATCTTTATATCACCTTCTTTAGCGACGAGAAGCACGTCCGAAAGGGTCACCGCATCTCCTACATTCCCGGCCAACTTTTCTACACGCACGGTATCGCCGGAACTGACTTTGTATTGCTTACCGCCCGTTTTTATTACTGCGTACATTAGCAGACCTCCAGTTACCTCGCAAAAGGTAAAATATGCCTCATACTTATACGAAGAGCGTTGAAATTTAACACGTTTTTATGTTGTGTCAAGAGAAAATCGGTTTGTGCAGCCCTGACGCATGAAACCCCCTCACCCTAACCCTCTCTCACCAGGGGACAATGCTGTTAAATTAAGAGCCGAGTAGGCAAAATCCCCCTAAATCCCCCTTTTAAAAAGGGGGACTTTAAGTTCCCCCCCTTTAGCAAAGGGGGGCCTGGGGGGATTTGGAAACGCCGTTTGCACCATAAGCGCTCCTTATTTCAACAGCATTGCCACCAGGAGAGGGGGTTAATTGGTTGATATCATTTATTCGGCCACCGTTGTCTGTGAAAAGCACGAAAACGTCTTTTTCGTTGAACGGTGAACGGTTACTAATTCAGATATAGGCTAAAGGGATAGCATACGGGATTACCCATAGGGGTTATCAATTTGACATATAGATTATATCTATTAAAGTTGCGGCAAAAAGCCGGGCGGATTTCGGGGGCAATGGCGCCGGGCGCCCCACGGGCTGCAAACCCGTTGGCCTCATCTAAGAAATGAGGGGTGGGTTCGACCCCCACTTGCCCCCTCCAAGATAGATAGCTTATTGATAACAGTTTAGGTTTTTGAAACGCTATGGGTCAGGAGATGCGCTGGATTCCCGAATACAGCGTGGCTTCAAATTCGAAATCCGAAGCACGAATCCCGAAACAATATCGAATGATCAAAACGAATTGACCACGCTGCGGTTTTGAACATTGAGACATTAGGAATTTGAATTTGTTTCGAATTTCGATATTCGAATTTCGGATTTGGCTCTGATTCCGAAGCAGTCGGAGCTTTCGAACTTAATGACCGTTTCAAAAAGCTAACGTGATACGCTTATTGTTTTTAGAGCTATGCTTCGCGCAGGTACCGTGCGGCGTCCTCCGGGGGCACAATGTTGATGTAAATACTCGTGCCTATCTCGAACCCCGCCGGGGTGGTGAGCCGCGGCGTTATCTCCAGGTACCAGTGAAAAGTATCCAGTGTGTCCGTATCATTCGGCGAGGTAATAATCATGTAGTTGTAAGGTGGATTATTGAGGCAGCGATGAAGACGACCCAGAACATCTTTTAATATCGCAGAAAATTGTTCTACCTCGAAACGGCTCATCTTGGCGAAACAGGAACGATGGTTTTTGGGAAGTATCCAGGTTTCAAAGGGAGAGCGGGAAGCAAAAGGGGCAATCGCAGTAAAACTTCCGTTTTCGCAGATCACGCGCTCCTGCAAATTCGTTTCCGTGGCGATGATATCGCAATAGACGCATTTATCTCTGTACTCCCGATATTGTGTCACGCCACGGACTTTACCCCACACCTTTTGCGGGATTATCGGTGTCGCCACTATCTGTGAATGGGGGTGCGCCAATGAACAGCCCGCTGTCACCCCGTGATTCCTGAAGACGAGAAAGTACTTAAGGCGGGTATCTTCGCGTAGCGCATTATAACGGTCAATATAAGACCACACTACGCGTTCGACCTGTTTGTCATCCATTGTGGCCAGGGATAGATTATGCTCCGGACATTCTATGACTACTTCATGTGCCCCCACACCGTTCATATGGTCATAAATATGATAGTTCTCTCTGTTTAAGTCTCCTTCGCTGATCAATGCCTGATATTTATTGGGTGTCACTCTGAGCAGCCAGCCGGGGGAGTTCGGTCCAGAATTGACAGGACGATACGCCAGGACCTCCGTGGGTGTCTTGTCTTCATTTGCAGTGCAAAACGGGCAGCTCTTATCGTGCTCCGGTAATTCTTCCAGGGCCTTCTTGGTATGAGCAAAGTCATGCGGCCTCTTGGCCCGTTCCTTGGATATGATAACCCATTCGCGGGTTACTATGTCCTTGCGTAGCTCCGGCATCTCAGCGCTCCCTTATAACCGAAATGTTATCAACGTCTGATTTTTATTTTCGGCATAATGAAAATTTTTCGTAAATCAGCGGTTAACAATCAGCTATTGGCCTTGGCGCTGACAGCTGGGCGCGATAGCAAGCCCTTACTTTTTAATTGAAGATTTACCGCCTTCATGTTAGTTTTGTGCCCAAAAAACAGGAAAGATAGATAAAATATGGCTGGATTTGAATCGGTCATGGGCCTGGAAGTGCATGCCCAACTCCTGACCGATAGCAAGATTTTTTGTAACTGCTCCACGGCCTTCGGGGCCCCGCCCAATACCCATACCTGCCCGGTGTGTCTGGGAATGCCCGGCGTTTTGCCGGTCCTGAATAAAAAAGTAGTTGACTACGCCTTGAAAATGGCCCTGGCCACCCACTGCCGCGTGGCGCCCTTCAGCCGCTTTGCCCGCAAGAACTATTTTTATCCGGATCTCCCCAAGGGGTACCAGATATCACAGTATGAGCTGCCTATTGCCGAAAATGGCCATATAGAGATTGGGTTGGATGGCCAAACCAAACGCATCGGCATCACCCGCATCCACATGGAAGAGGATGCCGGAAAGCTGATTCATGACGCTTCCGCGCCGACAAGTTATGTGGACTTTAACCGGACCGGTGTGCCGCTTATCGAAATTGTCAGCGAGCCGGATATTCGCACCCCGGAGGAGGCGGTCGAATACCTGAAAACCTTACGCAACATCCTGCGTTATCTAGGTATATGTGACGGCAATATGGAGGAGGGCAGTTTCCGCTGTGATGCCAACGTGTCCATGCGACCGGAAGGCACGAAGACCTTCGGCATCAGGACGGAGATCAAGAATATGAATTCGTTCCGGCATGTGCAAAAGGCGCTGGAATATGAGATTCGCCGTCAGACCGCCTTGCTTCTGGACGGGAAGGAAGTGATACAGGAAACGCGTCTCTGGGATACGACAAAAGGCATTACCGTCTCTATGCGCGGCAAAGAAGAGGCCCATGATTATCGCTACTTCCCGGACCCGGATCTGGTGCCTCTGGTCATCGACGAAAAGTGGATCGAAGAAGTGCGCGCAGGTCTGCCGGAGCTTCCCGATGCCAAGCAGCTCCGTTTCGTGCAAGAATATGGGCTGCCGGAATATGACGCCTCGGTTCTCACGGTATCCAAATCTCTGGCCGACTATTTTGAAGATTGTGTGCGCATATACCAAAAACCAAAGGCCATAAGCAACTGGATGATGTCTGAGTTGCTGCGGGAGCTAAAGCGCGACGAACGGGAGATAGAAGAATGTCCGGTACCGCCGGGGCATCTGGCCGGGATGCTCAAGATGATGGATAACGGCGTCATCAGCGGTAAAATTGCAAAAACGGTCTTCGAAGAGATGTATGCGACGGGTAGGGACCCGGAGGCTATTGTCAAAGAAAAAGGCCTGGTCCAGGTTACAGATGCGGCCGAGATTGAGAAGGTGGTTGAGGCCGTGCTGGCGGCTCATCCGGAAGCGGTGAAAGACTACAAAAAAGGCAAGGCAAAGCTCCTCGGATTTTTCGTCGGGGAGGTAATGAAGAAGACCAAAGGCAAGGCCAATCCCGGTTTGGTGAATGAGATATTAACCGGGATGCTGCGAAAGTAATAGAGGAAATATGACGGCGGAGATTAAGACCATAGCCTGGGAAGATGGCCGGGTGGTGATGATCGATCAGCGCAAACTTCCGCAAAGAGAAGTCTATGTAGTTTGCCGGGATCACAGACAGGTCATAGCGGCCATTAAGAAAATGGTTATACGTGGGGCCCCGGCCATAGGTATTGCCGCGGCCATGGGGCTGGCTTTAGGTGCCGGGAATTTGAGAGGGAAAGGCCGTAAGGATTTCGACCAAAAATGGGCCGTCATGTGCCGGGAGATGTCCGCTGCCAGGCCCACCGCCGTCAATCTCTTTTGGGCCATCGAACGTATGAACGGCGTGGCTGAACAGTCGTCTTCTACCGGACCGGTCGAGCTGGCCAGCCTGCTCCAAAAGGAGGCAGAAGCCATATTGGCCGAAGACGTGGCCGCCAACCGGCGCATGGGGGCATTTGGGCAGAAGTTACTGGCAGAGGGGGATGTAATCCTTACGCACTGCAATGCCGGCGCATTGGCCACGGGCGGCTATGGTACGGCTTTAGGCGTAATCCGGGCCGCCCATGAAGCCGGAAAGAAGGTATCGGTCTTTGCCGATGAGACGCGCCCTTTTCTCCAGGGCGCCCGGCTTACGGCCTGGGAATTACAGAAGTGCGGTATCCCCGTGACGCTGATTAGTGATAACGCCGCCGGTCATCTCCTGAAAATGGGAAAGATTAATGCGGTTATTGTGGGCGCGGATCGCATTGCTGCTAATGGTGACGTGGCCAACAAGATCGGCACTTATTCTCTCTCCGTCCTGGCCAGGGAAAACGGTGTCCCTTTTTATGTGGCAGCCCCGGAGTCAACCATCGACCGCAGCGTATCGGAAGGTTACAAGATACCTATAGAGGAACGTTCGCCGGATGAGGTTACCCACTGCAGCGGCCGGAGGATAGCCCCGGAAGGGGTTTCTGCCCTTAATGTGGCCTTTGATGTCACACCCAACGCTTACGTTACGGCTATTATCACGGAAAAGGGAATTTATCGGGGACCCTATGGGCTATGAACTACGAACTATGAGCAATGTGCCAAATAACAAATAACTGATAACGCATAACGGATCCACAAGGAGCAACCAATGGTTCAGAAAGCGGAAAAGATATGGTTAGACGGAAAGTTTGTCAACTGGGACGAGGCCAATGTCCATATCCTTACCCACACCCTGCACTACGGTGTGGGAGTGTTTGAGGGTATTCGCTGTTATCAATGTCACGATGGCTCATCGGCTGTATTCTGTCTTGATGAACATGTGGAACGGCTCTTTGACTCGGCACATATTCTCCAGCTTAACATACCGTTTTCGCAGAGTGAAATTGCCCGGGCGATCAAAGATACGCTGAAGGTTAACGGCCAGAAAGAATCTTATATCCGGCCCATTGTTTTTATCGGAGATGGCGTGATGGGCGTCCACCCGCAGAACAACCCCATACGGGTGGCCATTATTACCTGGCCCTGGGGGGCCTATCTGGGTGAAGAAGGTCTTGCCAAAGGTATCCGGGTCAAGACATCCTCCTTTACGCGCCACCATGTCAATATCATGATGACCAAGGCCAAGGCCGTCGGCAACTATGTCAATTCCGTACTGGCTAAGAGAGAGGCAGTCCATGATGGTTACGATGAGGCTATTCTGTTAGACCCGGAGGGCTACGTCTGCGAGGCCAGCGGTGAAAATATCTTCATCGTCAAACGGGGCATACTTAAAACACCGCCCCTTACTTCCATATTGCCGGGCGTTACGCGGCGTTGTGTGCTTACCATTGCGCGTGACCTGAAGATCCCGGTGGTGGAAGAACGTTTCTCCCGAGATGAGCTTTATATTGCCGACGAAGCATTTTTCTCCGGCACTGCGGCTGAACTTACGCCTATCCGTGAAGTGGACAATAGGGTTATAGGCCAGGGTTCTCCCGGGCCAATAACCCAGGCTATCCGCTCGGTCTTTTTCGATGCCATCTGCGGTAAGAGCAAAAAATATAAACAATGGTTGTCCTATGTAAAGAAAAGCGAGAGAGCTCAAGGCTGAAAGCTCAAAATGGATATCTGATGATCAGTATGCCCAACTTGAATCTAGTGGGAAGGAAATAGTATCTATGATCAAAGGTCTTATTAATTGAAGCTCTCCGCAGCAAGCAGCGGGGAATGCGCTCGCTATGCATGTTCAATTTCCATATCTTGAACTTTGAGCATTCAGCTTTCCCCTAATCAACGCATCAAATATCGCCTCTGCATCCTGCACCGCTGCCGATTCGGCCGGCAGATCCAGGAAGGACAGTTTTTTTAATTCGTAGGCGGCGAGAAGGGCATCCTGCCTGATGGTCCCGCCCAGAACCAATCCGGATTTACTGATCTCCTCCCGTAACACCGGATCCAATCCGTTCGGAGTGCGATTCACGATGAGGACCTTCTCGCCGACCTGCACGTCCAAGTGCGTGGTGAGATCCGCAATGCGTTTGGCCGTCATTATGCCGCGCGGCCCCGGATCGGATACGGAAATCAATACGTCGATCTCACGCAGATTGAGGCGGCTTAGATGCTCCATACCGGCCTCGTTATCTACTATAACTATCCTGTAATTCCTGGTTAATATCTCAAGATACTTGGCCAGGAGATTGTTGGCCGCGCAATAACAGCCGGGTCCCTCGGGTTGACCCATGATCAGAAGATCAAAGCCTTTGGACTCGATTAAAGCCTCTTGCATCTTGTATTCAATATAGGTCTCCTTGGTCATGCCGGCAGGAACAGCCGTCTTCATTTCATCTCTTACCTGTCCCAAAGTGCGTTCTACTTTCAGGCCGAGCAGTTCATTAAGATTGGCATTGGCGTCGGCATCCACCACCAATACAGGCAGCAGATTTTTATTCAACAAATACCTTATCAGAAGGGCAGAGATGGTGGTCTTGCCCGTGCCGCCCTTACCCGCCATAGCTATGACAAAAGTCCGCAAATTATCCATTTTACGCACCCCAACAATTTATTCGTTTCCATACCGAGGGAAAGAGCTGGCGATCGGTATGGGGCAGAAAAAGAGAAGATATATAATGTTCCATGAAGCGGGGGTTTTCGCTTAATTCAAAGTTGGTCATCATGTTGGCTACTTTTTCACGCTCCTCCATTACGCCCACCGAACAAATAGCGGCCTTTACCCCGAGAAGTGAGCCGTTGCCCACAAAATAGAAACAATCCCTGGGCAGATCCGGGAGAAGGCCGATGGTGATCGCCTGCTCGATATCCAGAAAACTGCCAAAGGCGCCGGCGATCAAAACGCGTTCTATGTCCGAAATAGACAGACCTACCGCCTCGGCGAGGGTAAGATAACCGGCGAACATGGCCCCTTTGGCCCGAATGAGATTTTCTATATCCACCTCAGTAAGGACTATATCTTCTCCGGTAGCCGTGTTTTCGCCATACACGATCACGTATTCATAGCCATCCTGGCCCTCACGTATGCGTCCTGTACAGAGGCCACGGTTAAACTTACCCTGTTGGTCAATTATACATCCTTCCATAAGGCTGGACACCAAGCTGATTAATCCTGTACCACAAATCCCCTTGGGCTTCGCCATACCGATAGCGACTATCATGGGCTCGCAGGTCTCCGGATCTACATGCACGGCCTCGATAGCGCCGGGCATGGCCCGGAGGCCGTGCCTGATGCCGCCTCCTTCGAAGGCCGGGCCGGCGGAGCAAGAGGCGCATACGAGCCATTCCCGGTTTCCCAAGACGATTTCTCCGTTTGTACCAATATCAATATACAGGGTAAGTTCCGGCCGTTCAAATACCCTGGAAGCGATCACCCCGGCAACAATATCCCCGCCCACATAACTGGCAATGGAAGGAAACACATCCAAAGAAACATAGGAAGGCACATCCAAACCGATCTCCCTGGCCCGAAGGCGGGGATAGGTCCTGGCCACCGGCGTATAAGGGGCTTCCCGCAGGTATTTAGGATCCAGGCCCAGTAATAGATGGCTCATGGTTGTATTACCGGCGGCGGAGATGTAGTATAGGTTTTCCTTAGACACACCGGCCTTCTCTACCAATTCCCGGATGAGGGCGTTTAGTTTTTTTACCACATTGGCCTGAAGGGTCTTAAGGCCGTCTCCTTTTTGCGAGAAGACAATACGGGATATAACATCTTCGCCAAAACCTATCTGCGGGTTGTAATCTGACACCTCTGCGACAACTTCTCCACTATTTAAATCCACCAGATAAGTACAAAGGGTGGTAGTGCCGACATCGATGGCTACCGCGTAACCTTTGGCCCTGGTATCTCCGGGTTCTATCTCTATAATGAGCACCGCTCTCGGCGGATCATAACGCAGAGTAGCCGTGACCGCCCAGTCCTGCGCCCTTAATACATAGGGCAATCTGACAATAAGCGAAGGATCGATTTCTATCTCCTGCAGACCAAAACCGACCTTGAGTCCACGCTTAAGGCGGGACAAATCAGTTATATTATCGCGAGATGTAGGAGGGGATAGCTGCAGGAATTTTTTTTGCGTTACCGGAGAAAAAGGCCTGGAGATGAGCAGCCCTTCACGGCCGGCATCTCTGGCCAGAGAGATACCTGTCGAAGGGATCTTCCGCGCTAACGCACCGCGATCGAGATGCGAAACGACAGGTATGGTTACCTCTACATCACCATGCACAAAGGTCTTACAGGCCTGCCAGTAACCGGCTTCGTCCTGTTCCCCCGTGACATTACCGTTTTCTATCTTGACTTTACACCGTCCGCAGACTCCGGCCCCGCCACAAGAGGCATTGATGTGCACGCCCGCCATCATGGCCGCCTTTAGGAGATTTTCTCCTGCGTCAACAACTACTTCTTTATTATCCGGTAAAAAACGAATGCGACTCTTTGCCATATCCCTTTCCCGCTGCTATTTGTAGATGGGATATTATAACTGGAAATGTCTTGGGGTCAATGGAATAGATTTACGAGGAGCAAACAGGCAAATTTAGACCTACTTTATATTGAGAAAGAAGAAAACAGTTTTAGCGCCCGGAAAACTCCAGGCGCTAAGACCAAACAGATTTTTACCAGCCGTAAAACGCCTTAAATCAAAACGCCTATTTCTTTTTCTTGCTCGTTTTGGCCGCTGCTTTTTTGATAGCACTTTTAGTTGCAGAACCCTTCCCGGCTGCGGGTTTAGCTTTGGCCGCGGCCTTTTTTGCCGTTGCTTTCCTGGCAGCAGGCTTGGCCGGCTTATTCTTTTGTGCAGCTAATTTGCGGGCCTTGTTGGCAGCCAGCTTACCTTTGCCCATAGGCTTCTTGCAGCAAAGAATGCTCACATCGGCACAGCCACAGGGCTCAGCTACGGTCAGAATCAACCCGCACATTTCACAACTCAAAAGATCACCCTTTTTCAATTTCGGCATGTCTAATTCCTCCTGGAACGAGATTTTAGGCGCCACGCAGTCTTGCGTTTATTGACGCCGCTTACAACCGCAATAACCATCAAAATCTTTGTATATAAATTAGCCGCAAATTTCAATACATTATTTGCGGCTACGGACATTTATTGTTGTGTCTCTGTTCTTATCGGGCGTTTATGAAATCACTTAAATAGTTATTAGTTGTCAGCGGTAAGTTGTAATATAAGGCTGATTAGCTATGAGACTGAAGGATTTAAAAAAGAGGATGGTTGATAAGGTGAAGTTTGCAGGTGGCGGGTTAGGTATGCGATCTCATTTTGTTTTAAAGAAAATCCATTGATTGCCGCGGGTGTGAATGAGGGCATAACGGCCGGTAAGCCTTTGGCCGCGCAGGTGAAGGACGATCTTTCCTTCTTCCCGCGATTCCAGATCAAATTGACCTTTATCCCACAGAATGACCGTACCGGCCCCGTATAGGTCTTCCGGAATAGTGCCCTCAAAATATATGTAATCCAGCGGGTGATCTTCGGTCTGTACGGCCAGGCGTTTAACGCCCGCCTCGGTCGGCGGCTCCTTGGGGATAGCCCAGCTCTTAAGTACGCCATCCAGTTCCAGGCGAAGGTCATAGTGCAGGTGCGTAGCCTGATGCTCCTGGATAGAAAAGCGCCTTAGCCCCGTTTTATATGCATCCACAGATTTCGCAAATATTATTGCCTCACGCAAAGACGCAAAGCCGCCAAGTTATTCTTTTAGGCCGTTTACGACCCTTGATATACCATTGCGTATAAGCCCCGAGCCGAAGTTTATCAAAAAGCCCAATCTTTTGTCAGTCAATTTCAGATAAGTTAGCAATTGCTTCTTATGTACAGGACTCACTTTTTCAACAGACTTAAGTTCTACAATAATTTTATCTTCTACAATCAAGTCTGCACGGAAACCCTCGTCGAACTTAACATCTTCATAAACAATGGCCACAGGCACCTGCCTCTCAATCTTCAGTCCCCTTTTCTTCAACTCATGCGTCATGACTGTCTCGTAAACACTCTCCAACAATCCCGGCCCCAATGTTTTATGAATATGATATGCCGCGTCAACAATTTCCTTGGCTATTTCATTCTCGGCCATAATTTTCTGTCTTTGCGTCTTAGCGCCTTTGCGTGAGATATTTAATCCGCGCCAATCTGCGTAATCTGTGGATTGTATTCCAGAACGATTTCCCTTAGCTTCTGTTTAATGCCTGCCGCATCTCTGGCATCGGCTAATTTTACAAGTTCCTGTATGTTTCTTTCTAAATCATCTTTTGTAAAAAGGCCGGCGCCGTTCTGTTTCAGGACGAGGATTTTATCATGGCCGGTGGGAGCAACCTCCTCACCAACGACTACCAGCTCTTCATGTAGTTTTTCACCCGGCCTGAGCCCTATGAACTCGATATCAATATCTTTTTCAGGCTCAAGTCCGGAAAGTTTTATTAAATCCCTGGCCATATCCACAATCTTAACCGGTGTCCCCATGTCCAGGATGAACACTTCGGCACCCTTTCCCATAGTCCCGGCCTGCAATATAAGTTGCACGGCCTCCGGTATAGTCATGAAATAGCGGGTCACTTCAGGGTGAGTTACAGTAACCGGTCCGCCCTGCTCAATCTGTTTCTTAAATAGCGGAATAACACTGCCGGAACTCCCCACCACATTCCCGAACCGTACCGCCATAAACCTGGTAAGACCAGGATTGGCATGGGTCTGGACAAGCAGTTCGGTTACCCTCTTTGAGGCCCCCATAACATTAGTCGGATTAACGGCCTTGTCAGTTGAGACCAAAACAAACCGTTCTATGCCGGAATCACAGGCTACCTCTATAACATTCTTTGATCCCAGGATGTTGTTATATATAGCTTCCCAAGGATTAATTTCCAACATGGGCACGTGCTTATATGCAGCGGCGTGGAACACTACTTCCGGGCGGTATCTTTCAAAGATGGCCTTAATCTCTCCTTTATGGCGAATATCTCCCAGTACCGGAATGTATTTTATATACGAGAAGTCCCGCCACATATCCATTTCAATATCGTAGAGATTTTTCTCCGTTCGGTCGAGCAACATTAGGGATGCCGGATTATACCGGGCAATCTGCCTGCATAACTCAGAGCCAATGGAGCCCCCGGCGCCTGTAATCAAGACCCTTTTCTCTTGCAAGTATCGGCCGATCTTCTCTTTTTCTAAATGCACGGGCTCCCGCCCCAAAAGGTCTTCATAGGATACATCTCGAATGGATTTTACACTCACCCGGCCATCGATCAATTCACCAATTCCGGGGATTGTCTTGTATTTAACTTTCGTCTGCTTACAGAGTTCAACTATCCTCTTCATCTGATTGCCGGTAGCAGAAGGAATGGCTATCAGGATTTCTTCTATCCCTTTTTTACTTACAAGTTCTTTTAATTCGTCTATGACGCCAAGAACAGGTACTCCATGTATAGACCTGCCAACCTTATTTGAATCATCATCCAAAAAACCGATGATGCCATATTCTAAGCGGGCATTGTCCCTGATCTCGCGCAGCATTTTCTCCCCCGCGCTGCCGGCCCCGATAATAAGTAACCTTCGACCTTTTTGCTGCCCATTTCTTCTTATAATGGTCAAGGGATGGCCATCAGTGGCAAAAAGGAGGCGGACTGCCAAACGGAAACCCGAAATAAAGATAAGGGTCAGAATCGCATCAATCACAAAGACAGAACGCGGATACCCTTCAAAACGGTGAAACATGAGAATGGCGACCATTACAACCATTGTACTGGTAAAGACGGCCTTTATAATATTCAACAGGTCAGCTATGCTCGTATAACGCCACATGCCCCTATAAAGCTTAAACCAGTAAAAGAACAAGAGCTTACTTATTACAACCGGGATGATACTCTTTTTCAAAAGACTTATGTAATCATGTGGGACATGGAATTCAAACCGGAGGGCATAGGCGAGGACGTATGAGATTCCGAGTAAAGCGATATCCCCTGCCAACATCACCCAGAAGTTTTTATTGCATAGAAGGATTTTCATTGATTTCGCTAAGATGTTAATAGCTCACCGCAGAGCACACAGAAAACGCAGAGTTTTAAAGACCTTTATCTTTTAGGTCCCTCTTTACGCCTTCGCGGTGAGACGAGCGGTTCCGCTTCGCAGACGAATGGTCAATAATACGAATCCCGCAAAATAAATCATTAGAATCGACAAAACCATGATACTACCAAACGGCCTTACTAGCAAGACACTTGTACCTATAAGAAGTTGTAGCAGGCCATATTCTATTGAAACCTTCCAATGAGGCATTCCATATTCGTTTGCTAAAATCTGGTAGAGATGTCTGCGATGGGGACGGGTAAGGGTTTCTCTATTTTTCAGCCGCACGATCATGGTGGTCAACTCATCTGCATAAAAAGGAAAAAGGAAGGCAGAGAGACAGATAAAATCAAGAAAGTTTTTTGATAGCCATATAACCATCCCGGCGAATACAAAGCCAAGCAAGATGCTGCCTACATCTCCCATGAAAACCCTTGCCTTTGGCATATTAAAAGGAAGGAAACCGAGACAGGAAAACGACATGCAGAGGGCCAGGATTACAAAAGGAGCGGCAGCTCCCGAAAGCGAGCCAAAAAGGGCTATGAGTCCAAACCCTGTTGCACCTGTAATCCCGGCGATGCCATTGATCCCATCCATAAAATTATAAAAATTTGCGGTACCTACGATGAAGACAGACAGAAATAAAAGCCAGAAGGCTGAAGGCTGAAGGCTGAAGGCTGAGAGTTGGACAAGAAACAGGGCTGCTATGAACTGGATAGGCAAGCGGAGTTTTGGAGAAATTGGGAATTTGTCCCCATAAAAACTTATTAAAGCAAGGATAGTTGCCGGAAACCAGAAGCCTGCGGGGATATTGAGAGTCACAGAAGACAGAACAAAAGCTGCAAGAATGCCAATGCCTCCGCCTTTTGGCGTTGGTGTCGCATGGGAGCTCCGTTCATTTGGATGATCAACCAAGCCAACCCTGAAGGCAAAAAGAAAAATGATCCAGGCCCCGGCTCCGCCCAGAATCAGACAAAAAGTATATAAAATAAAAGTTTCCACAGAGGTTGTTGCCTCACGCAAAGGCGCAAAGTCGCCAAGTTATTTTTTGGTCGTTTACGCCCTGATATGCCGCGTCAACAATTTCCTTGGTTATTTCATTCTCAGCCATAATTTTCTATCTTCGCGTCTTTGCGCCTTTGCGCCTTTGCGCCTTTGCGTGAGATATTTAATCTGCGTTAATCTGCGGACCGGAAGATTGTCTGCAGGGAATGCCGCGGTCTGAAACCGGTTTTCAGCATTCTTTCATTATCAAAGACCAAACTTTGTGCCAGCTTGTCATAGCAGGAACGCAACCATTTCCTCTTGCCGGGAAGGAGACCTCCGGCAATACGGGTTGCCAGCCAGACAACAGACAATGGTACAGAAATAATAGGCCGGTTGGGATGCGCGCCGGAGCTTTTAAAAACGTGGATAATAGTGTTAAATTCATAGGCCTCTGCATCACAAACATTAAAGATATTAATCCGCAGATTACGCTGATTACACAGACTGTTTTGTTGCATCGATTTGTCTGTATCTTTATTAACAGTTCTGCCTTCATTTTCTATCTTTTCATCTGAAAATTCCCCCACCCCCGTTTTAGTAAAGGAAGATGATTTGTCTACTTTAATCTGCGTTAATCTGTGTAATCTGCGGATTAGAAATTCAACAAAATCAATCAAATTCGGCCTGGCCAAAGCAGACATTTTTTGTAATCCCGAACCAAAACGGATATAGGCCATATTGAAAGGCGCCAAAACCCGGCGATCTAGATTAAAACTCCATTCACGATCATACACCGGCGCCAGACGCAAGATGGTTAAATTATGAATTATGCCCTCATCAGCTAAAGCAATAAGACGCCTCTCGGCATCAAGCTTACTGCGGGCATAATCGCTGGAAGGCTGACATTCGCCATTCTCACCAATCCCATTATAATTCTTTCTTTTTTGCGCCGTTGCGTCTTTGCGTGAGGTAATCCCCGGCCCTTCACCATACACGGACACGGAAGACATAAAAATAAAACGCACATCAGGATTAACTTGAGAAGCGGCCTTGGCCAGATTTTCTGTGGACTCACTGTTCACACACATGTATGTGGAGGAAGCCACTGACCCGATTTTCTGATGTGCAATGCCCGCGCAGTGAATGACAATCTTAGGAGAATACTTTTTACAAATGGCAGTCACTGCATTTACATCAGTCAAGTCAGCTTGTTCCCAGATAATGTTTACAGAATTAACGGGCTTTTTTCTGTGATAGAGTCCGATTACTTTATTATCGGATGCCAGGCGGCTATATAAGGTTCGCCCGATAAAGCCTGCCGCGCCGGTAATTAAGATTGGAGACTCTTGGAGCTTGTATACAGAATCGGTCAGAATCGTTCTTCCGTTTACGCAAGTTCTTTCGGGATAATTATCCGTGTTGAAGCCAATGCATATACAGTGTATTATATTCTTTCAATACCAGTTCGTTAACATACTCCCGGTCGAAGTATTGTTGTACCCTCTTTCTTGCCGCCCGCCCCATCTTTATCCGTTTGTCCTCATCTGCCAGGAGAGAATGCATTGCCGCGGCTATGGCTGCGGCATCTTTAGGCGGTACTAATATTCCCGTCTCGTTATCAACGATAGAATCAACGAGACCAGGGATTCGAGTTCCTATTGCTGGAATTCCCATGGCAGCTGCTTCGAGTACCACATTGCCAAAGCCCTCACGATAGCTTGGAATAACAAATAGATCCGATATTGACAGGTATTTTTCTGGCTCCTTATAGTAACCAACCATATGGATATTTCTATTTTTTTGTATTTTCTCTAAGGTCTCCTCCGGTAACGGATCGAGTTGCGGTTCCAGCGGGCCGACTAAAATTAGCTGTATTTCATAAAGTTCCTTTGAAAGTTGTATAACCCCATCGACTAACTCGCAAACCCCCTTGTCTTTTGTTACACGTCCTACGAAAGTGATTACTTTGGATGATAATGGTATTCCTATTTCATTTCTTATTTGTTCATTAAAAGGTCTCCATCGTTTACGATCAAATCTTTTTAAATTAACGCCACCAAGTGACCCGAACCCCAATACACGCACCTTGCCAGATTTACAAATCCCATGTTTGACCATGTATTCTACTTGTGAATGGCTATCCGCATAACACTGTGTGCTTAACTTCACGATAATCCGGTCACATGCTTTAGAAATCAAACGTACAGGGCCCGACAACTTGGCCCAGCGTTGCCCTGTAAATGTATGTAATCTTATTGGGATCTTTGATATTCTGGCTGCAATTGCCGATAACAAGCCTGCTTTCGGGGTCACCGAATGGACGATATCTGTCCTGTTCAGCCGAAAAAATCGGATTAGCGAGATTAAGGCCCGAACATCTTCTACAGGCGAAATATTTCTACAAATATCAACCTGATGATACCAGGCCCCTAATCCTTCGCAGAAGGCTTCAATGTCATCTCCGGGACTCGAAATTACAAACACTTTGTGTCCTGCTTTGACATTGTGCTTTATCTGATCTCTCAAATGATTCATCACAAAGAATGGAACTGTTGCAATCCTGCAGATATTCATAACTCTATTTCTTTTTGAAACCCAGATACCGGATTAGGTAAGAATCCCTTTTTGTGTGCTTTTCCAGTGTGTCACAAGTCTAGCCAGGCCTTCTTCTATCGAAACTACATGCCTGTATCCCAATTCTTGTTTAATTCGCGCGATTGTGTAAGAACAGCGATTTGTCAGCGCCTCAACTCGTGATTTGCTCAGAGGAAATTTTGGTATGACACCAAGCAATGTTACAATCAAGCGAATTACTCCTTCAGGTATACGAAACGAGGGCATCGATTTGCCAAGTTGCCGGGCGATGATGGTGATAAATTCCTCCATGCTACGCCAATCTGACAGATTATAGATTCTTCCTTCCGCTTGAGGTAACCGGCCGCAAATGATTAGCCCCTCGACAACGTTATCAACGTGTATATAATTAGCGGAAGCCCCCCGTTTTCCAATGAAAAAGAAAACGCCTTTATCAATGGCTGATACAAGCTGAAAGAGAGAACGGTTGGTCATTCCCTCTCCAAAAACAATGGATGGTCGCAGTATAGAGAACCTGATCGCTTCGCTCTCAGCGGCTCTTAGAATAATGAGATCGGATTCGGCCTTGGTTTTTTCATAAATCCCAGTGGGATTCAAAGGTGTCTCTTCCGTCACGACTCCTGCAATATGCGGACCGTATACGCCGACACTGCTTAACTGCACCCACCGTCCTATCCTTCCAATAGCTGCTTTCAGTAAATTACTTGTCCCTTGTACATGGACTGCATACATGCGACCCGTGTCCCTGAGTTCGGCTGCACAGTGATACAGTAGATCAGCCCCTTTCACAAAGGGTATCAAATCATTTGAATTCGTTGTAAGATCGGCCCGGTATATTTTCAAATGAGGGCATAAGCTGATTTCGCTTCGATTCCGGCGTGTAAGTATTCGCACGGTATCTCCCTGTGCAAGGTGCCTTTGCACTAATTTCTTACCTATAAACCCTGTTCCCCCGGTAATAGCCACGATCATTGGAAATTAACGTCTCTCTATTCGGACATTGTTCATCGAACTCGGCGATTATTTGCCGCTCAACCTCAGGTATTTTCTTATGGCCATACGACCCTTATTCGGAAAAAGCCGATAAACAAACAGGATCGGGAGGGATAATACACAAAAAGGATTCCTGCAGCAGAAAAACGCAGCGCGAAGCTGCAATTTCGAACTGTTGTAAACATAGCTCATTCGTTTTTTATTCTCAAAAAACTGGCTTTTATGCAGTCTTTTGCCCACCAGGGGCAGAGGAAGTTTATGAATGCGGTATCCTGAAGCGGCGGTTCTAATATAGAGGTCCCAATCGAAGAGATTCTTTCTTTTTTCATTATATCCTCCCACCCTGTCTACAAGCTCTCGCGACATCATGACTGACGTATGCGGAATAGGATTGTAATAAACGAGAGTGCCCGTAACATCCGTAATCATTTCATGAAAATTAGGGGGATGGGGGACTTTTTCCCACTTCATCGGATCTCCGTTTTGAAAAAGGGTTTCTTTTGTGCCAAGAAGGTGGACTTTTTGATTGAGGCATTCTATTTGAATACTGAGACGCTGCGGATGTGAGAGGTCATCAGCATCCTGTATGGCAATATAATTTCCCTTACTCTCTTTAATGGCCAGATTAAGGGCCTGCCCACGACCAATACGGCCTGCTTCAATTAAACGAAGTTTGGCATCTGAAAATCGTTTAATCACCTCCACAGTGTCGTCATTTGAACCATCATCTACGATTATGTATTCAAAATATTCATAATCCTGCTGCAAAATGCTATGGATGGTCTGCCCAATAAATTTGCCCGCATTATAAGCAGTGGTAATAACACTTACCGTCTGTCCATGTAATCTTTTCACGATTCGGACCAGATATATCTCAGTTTTTATCCACCACCCGTCTCAGCCAGAGTTCTAACATGACTAACTGCCATAATGTCGGATATGACCGCCATCCTTTTAAGAATTCTTCGTATAGCGCTGCAACCGCTTTCGGAGAGAAAAAACCGCGCCGCTTGACGGCGTGGTCAGAGATTGCATCTTCAACTATATCTTTTAACTCTGTTTTTATCCAGTATCCGATGGGGAACTCAAACCCATGTTTCGGCTTGTTGATAATCTCCTCCGGGATGATATCCGAAAGGGCGGCTATGAAAAGCCTTTTAGGGTACCCAAGATGTCTCTCCCACCCCGTAGGAATCCTGCAGACAAATTCTACGATTTTATGATCTATAAGCGGAACACGGACTTCAAGGGAATGGGCCATGCTCATGACATCCGTATCCCGTAAAAGCCGCCAATTCATATAGGCTTGCAACTCAAGCTCCATCACCATCCGCCATATTCCATGACGTTTATTCACATACCGGTCGAGCAAAGCAAAAGAATCAATACGTCCTGTGACATTCCTAAGCACATCCATAAAAAAAGAGGAGTATAGGTCCTCTTTGTCCGAAGGCCATAGTGTAAAACGTGCCAGAGCATATAATCCGGCCGGCGAATTAACTCTGGAAAGGCCTTCAATTTTTCTGATTCTATGGCTGTCTGAAAAAATTTCCAGAGTAGATCGGAGGGTTTTTGCCACTGAATTTTGAATGCAAGCCGGCACTTTCCCCCAGAACTTTATATAGGGACTCAGAAAAGGAATGGTCTTATAAGAACCATAGCCTCCGAACAGCTCATCCCCGCCAAGCCCGGAAAGGGCCACTGTCAATCCGCCCTGTCTTGCCGCCCGCGATACGAAATAGCTGTTAATGCCATCGAAGCTTGGTTGATCCAGAAACCAGACGACATTATCAAGTTCGTCTCTTACGTCTTTTGCTTTCAATATAACTTCAGTATGTTCTGCACCGAATTTGCGGGCTAATGATCTGGCAGATGCAAGTTCATTGAATTTGTCAGGAACGTCTCCTTCAAAGCCGATTGAAAAAGTCTTTATTGCCCTGTTAGAGATCCGAGACATTAACCCCACAACGGCTGTAGAATCAATACCGCCGCTGAGGAAAGCGCCAATTGGCACATCGCTGATCTGGTGCAGTTTTATGCTCTCTTCCAATAAATCGCGCAGTCCGGCGATGATCTCCTTCTCGACATATCGCCCGCTGTCCGGTTCTGGGAAAAACCACCATTTTTTTATGATAGTTTTGCTTCCATTTATATGGATAAAATGCCCCGGCAACAGACATCTTATGCCTTTCAAGAGAGTCCAAGGTGGTGGAACATAGCCAAAGGACAGATACATATCGATTGCTTCAGGATCCGGTTCCGGTTCAACCAATCCGCTTCGCAAAATGGACTTGATTTCCGAAGAAAAAATGAATTTCCCGGCATGCATGATGTAATAGAGTGGTTTGATCCCGAGCCGGTCTCTTGCTATGAAAAGCTCTTGCTTTTTTGCATCGCAAATGGCGAAAGCGAACATGCCTCTTATTCTATCGAGGCATTCCAGACCGTATTCCTCATAAAGATGTAACAATACTTCGGTGTCGCTCAGGGACTTGAAACGATGATTCTTGTTCAAAAGATCGCTTCTAAGTTCTTGATAATTATAAATCTCCCCATTAAAAACAATCCAGATTGTTCTATCTTCATTCGACATTGGCTGGTGGGCGGCTGAACTTAAGTCAATGATACTCAGTCTCCTCATTCCCAGACAGACATTTTTCAGATTTATGAATCCGGAATCATCCGGTCCTCTATGCACCATGGCATCGTTCATTTTTCCAACAATTGCTCTCTGCTCGTCCCCTGAAAGCAAGTCTGTCGCTATTCCGCAAATGCCACACATATGAATAATTTCAAATTCTCAGATTTCGACAAGAGCAAATCGATTTTTCGCCGGGAGCGTTGTCGCTTGCCGAAAGATTATCGTGCTGTTCGCAATCTGTTGCCCATAACGAGGGGAATACCAGCCTGCATAAATCGGATCTTTTGCGCCCCTGAAGATATTGGAGAGCATTGTTTGATCGCCAATGGCAGAGATTTCCATCTTTTTGCCGGTGGCAAGCGTACAGCGGAATTCATTCCGACCTGCTAAGGCCGGTTCAATCGCGGGATAAAAATGAAAAAAGGTTTCTATTTGATGAGTTCCACTTCCGGAAATTTCATCCTCTATAAAGACCTTTTTCGGTTCACAATACAAAGTACGCCTGATTATGATATCCTTCTGTATTCTTTTAAATCCGGACAACTCTATCTGAACCTTCACAGTATTATGCGATTCTGTAATTTTCACTTCCGGGGGTGGACCAATGTATTCTTTTAGCATAAGCTGGGCAAATCCGTTTAGGCCATGGGTAATGCAGGGTTCGTACCCGTCAATCGAAATACTGTTGTGGCTCCTGACGCTTCTCCCGTAACTTCCCTTCGAAGTATTCTGAAAGTTAAGTCTGCCGCAATCTACCAAGAACGGCTGACCATGCCAGTACATAACGAATCCGCCGAGATCGGAATGGCCGTGAGACCATTCAGGAACATAGCCGAGCGGATTGGAGTAAATATAAATACAATACGACCCAGTTATAATTTTGTAGTGGCCTGCATCGGGATAAGAGATTACCTCCGGGGAGTTAAAGGCAGAGGCGTTCTGTTTCCCGGTTTTATAGTTGTATGCTCTCGAATCGGGGAATACGAATAGCTTATGCCATCCCGTAACAGGATCGTAATCACGTGCTTTCGGGCACGGCGAATCGTTAAAGAGAAGCTCTGCCACGCTTGAAAGGCCTGAATGAAAATCCGGCGGAAAATCCGGTGATATATCACCAAAAATGGGAAAGGGATCCTCGCTGAGAAAATATTCGGCACAGTTTACAACGCGCTTTGTGAAATCGAAAAGATCGCGTGTTAATTTTCTGTCACTAATTGCGCCGGCACACCATAAGACTTCCATAAACGTTCGGGCGAGAAGAATCTGATAGTGTGAAGAACCTTCGCGCAGAAATCCGGAGCCTGTAAACATGTTGGGGCCGGTTGATCTAAGAATCTCTCTGCCTGTTTCCAATACCTTGTTATTGTTAAGAAAAGCTCCCGCCAAGTATAAGGCCCGTCCATTGTTTATGAGATGATTGTTTGTTGCCGAACCGCGAAACTCTAATCGTTCCCACAGAATTTTTGTCTGTTCTGATATACTTTGATATATTGCGCGGATTTTTTCGTCTCTTTCAAGGATAACGCCCTTAATAGCTGAAATGATAATAATCCAGTTGACTATACGTTCGGAAACAGAATAGCTGTCCCAACCGACATTTTGGTCTTTATAAGGATTTGCCCGGATCCAGGCTACTATCAGGTCTTTTAACTCATGCCACTCGGAATGCGAAATCCCAGATGAAATTATCGGAAGCAGCCAGCCGAATCTGTGAAGTGAAAAGATATCTTCCTCATCATTAAAGCTCGCATGCCAGCAATTGGGGGTGCTAAGATCGATCGTTCTGGTAGCCAGAAAAATACTGGATATATTTCTGTTCCAATCCGTTATTGGAGGTTTTGCTATTCCCAGGATACCGGCTGATCCGTACCCCATTTCATCTTTTGTAAAGGACGTTGTACGCCCTAAGTATTCTGCCACTTGCCGATACTCTTGGGGAATGGAGTCTCGAAGCATACGAGCAGAAAAGTACCGGCCCAAATTAAGAAAAAGGGCCGGTATCTCTCCCCTTCTAATAATAAAGTGAATGTAATTTCTGAATTCTTTTTTATGAAAAGGAGAGCTGAACAGCCTTTTGCAGATTCCGGTCACGTTCACGCTTGATGAATTCGTAAAAGGTCAAGATTCAGACCGTATAGCAGAAAGCTCCAGATGCAAGGCGTGCAAATCCTGAGAAATGAAGGCGTACTCACAGATGTGCTGATGAAGTCGTCAAGACTCCACTTTCACGAGACGCAAGCGCAACGCCGCGCCGCAAGACGGACTCTCTATTATGCCGTTGATGGAAGTGAGAGAGAACAGTCCTATGGCCTTAGATTCCGGAAGCATCAAATCATTACAGTGAATGATCATAGGAAACCGTTTGCAAAGAAGGATTATTGATCTTTATTACTCTGGCAGGCACACCAACGGCGGTTGCGTAAGCGGGGATATCTTTGGTAACTACGGCATTGGCTCCAATAATGGCGTGATCTCCGATCCTGACCTTTCCCACCACAACGGAATTAGTCCACAAGGTCACATTGGCCCCGACTATAGGCCATCCACGATTATTAGACACCAATGTGTTATTCGCACCCATGTGGAAATCTTTCCCGATCCGAACCAAAGCGGTAATCTGCAAATTGGAGTTCCCGTTTAGCACGATCCCCGGCCCTATGTCAGCAAAAGGAGAGACCTGAGAATTGTAATGTTTTTGCAGGAAGGATTTTAGATAGGAACAAGTCGCCAATAGATAAGCCAAACGAAAATACAAAAAAGCACAAATAGGCCACACGAAAAAACCAAGACGTGACCTCCATTTTCTTATTTTTTCCAATAATCTGAGCCGCTTAAACCAGTATAGTTGCTGCAGCCTGATACAGACTGCCAAATTTCTCTCTTTAAAAATCGGGAAGAGGAAATGAAGAAAGGTCCAGATAGTAAATTTTTTGAAATAACCATCGAAAAGAAAAGCCCCACGGATTGTACGGCATTTCAACGGAATCCGATCGCTTTGTCGGCTCCATTCGCGATGGGATCTCCTGATTTCGTCGTAAGACATGCCGTTCATCCAATCGAGACTATTCCCCATGTTGAATCTCCGAAGCATCCAAATACCAGACCTGCAAAAGACCATTCCGGTCGACCTGGGCTGTACTGGGCAAGCGCCAGTGTGGATTCCACTTCATCCGTTCTTCATAAGAATAACCGGTCTGCAGCAAGACTCTATTCTCTCTGTCTCTCTCCAGAATAGTACCGTCATACAATGTTACTTTCCCCACATCTGTCAATAATGTAAACATAGGCTTGCATCTTCCAGAAGTCAGGCCTGAAGCCGTCAACTGTTTAATCAGATTCAATCCCCTGTTGATGGATGTTCTATGATGCTCCATTCCCCGAAGCGGAATGCAGTGAAATAAGTAATGGATTTCGATTCCCATATATCGTAGCTCGTCAAAAAGTCTCGATAAAATTCCTATATTGTCGTTAAACGCCCTTAATAGTACGGACTGGTTATAAATTGTAAGGCCGTTCTCCTTGAGCTTTCGATACGCTTCTTTTACTTCTGGAAATAACTCGGCAGGGTGGTTGATGTGTGTGGCTATCTCAATAAGGAAAGCACGGCTCGGTCTCAGAACGTCCAGCATCTTATTGTTGACTCTGGCAGGATCCTGAACAGGTACCCTGGTGCCTATGCGAACTATTTGCACATTCTGGGCGTAATGCTCGATGGCATCCAGCAAGTAGTTCAGACGGTCCACTATCATCAACGGGTCTCCGCCTGTTACTAAAACCTCGCGCACCTCCTTGTTTTCAGGAGCCTGTCCGCAATATCGCGCAAACCTTTCCAATTGAGCTTCGTTCAGATGAAGAATATCATATTGGCCACGCAAACACCAACGGCAATGGGCAGCGCAAACCGTTGTTGGTTCAATAAGAAGGGTCCTTCGATAAAGCTTCTCTACTCCCTTCAGTATCTCTCCTTCAAAAGTCGCCTCGAGTCTGGATTCGTAATGCCTGTCATTCTCGTAGCGTTTTACCTGAGATTCGAGAGGATTTTGAAGATATTCCCTTTCGATAAAATGAAGAACCTCTTTGCATTCTGCAGGATTGTTCATTGCTTCCTCCCTTTTCCTTTTGAGAAAAGGAGAGAGTTTCTCTTTAAAAACCCCGTGTTCAGCCCCTGCCATAATTTACCTCCGATTCAATAACTTAGCAGATCGCAAAATTTTGGCAGGATTCCCGCACACAACCATATCAGATTCAACACTTTTTAACACCACAGTCCCTAAACCCACCATAGCCCGGTCTTCGATATTCACTCCGCTGTTAATGGTAACGTTGGGAGCAATCCAACACCTTTCTCCTATGCGAACCTTACGACATACAATACTTCCCGCGGCAATTTCAGTATGTTTTCCGATTGTGGCTCCATCACCGATCTGAACCAGATCATCAATTTTGACGTGGGATCCTATAACGGTCTGATCCAGAGTTGCACGCTCTATCGTAGAGTTCGCACCTATCCACACATGGTCTTCGATAATGATCTCGCCAAGTTGAGGCATATGGATCAAATCTTTTCTATCAAGTATAAAATTGAAGCCCTCGCTCCCTATAGTCGCATTCGATTTGATTACACAGTTTTTGCCGATGGTCACCTTTCCGCTTATCACGGTGTTGCTTGAGATAATAGTGTTGTCTCCGATGGACACTTCAGGTCCGACGATAGATCCCGCACCAATCGAGACTTCGCTGCCGAGAATAGCTCCCTTTTCGATTATTGCCCGAGGATGAATCTCTTTCTTTGGCAGGTCGACAAAAAATTCATATAGCATCTTGGTAAAATCCAGCTTGGGATCTTTAGACATAATATACGAGCACGACGGTAATCTATCAAAACTGTCCGGCAAAATCAACAAAACGTCCGTAAAATTGTTGAGCTTTATAAAATCATAGTTCTTATCCTCCGGACTATCTGTAAGGAACATTATAGAGTTGTTTTTTGGATTTGCCATAGAGCAGGGCTGATAGATTTCACAATTCTCTCCCCTTAAAGTCAACCCCAAAAATTCAGCTATTTCCGAAGCATAATAGGAGTTATCCTTATTTTCATATAACATTGCGCTTCTCCTGGTATTAACTTACTTTTTTCTCAAACTCCATTATCCACATTAAACTGGGCGATCAAATTCCAACGCAAGAAATCAACTCCCTTCTCGCATAACCAAGCGACATTTTCCTTCGGTTCGCGGCAGGCTTCCTTTAGGTACGAGTTGTATATTAGGGGTCACGCCAAGATTGGATTTCAGATCCGCCATTAACCTCTCGCAGATATTGCTTTTGCTTTGCTCATCAGGAGTGCCCGCATACTCAACCTTTAGAGTAAACTTATCCACCGGAGGACGGGAATTGACCAACAATTGAAAATACCCGGTTAGTTGATCAAGATAAAGTGAAAGTCTGCCTCGAATAGCGCTTGGAAAGACATTAATACCTTTAACCACAATCATGTCGTCGCTTCTGCCGATGCTTCTAAAACGAAAACTGGCTCTTCCGCATTCGCACCGGCCTATATGCAGGATTTCTGCGATATCCCTGCTTCGAAATCTCACTAGAGGCTGTGCTTCTCTGTTCAGGTTTGTCAGGACGATTTCGCCCACAGATCCTTCTGCCAACGGTAGATTCTCTAGAGTCTCCGGGTTTATGAGCTCGACCATCAAGCTTCCCTGCCCCATAAAGTGCAACCCTTTTTGGAATTGGCATTCAGCGCCAAACATACTCAGCACGTCTGCCATTCCATAATTTGCATTCATGGCTTTAATCCCCCATTTTGATTCGAGATCAGACCGCACGCCCGGATCATCGATACCACCTTCCCCTCCGAACAGCCCAAGTTTTAATCCTAGTTCTTTGGGGTCTAGTTGGAAGTCAGTTTTTAACAGTTCCTCGAGTTTCTTAAAATACGAGGGCGTACAATGAATTGCATCAACGTCTAAATTGCAGATTGTCTGAATAAGAAGGCGGGAATTCCCGACGCCAAAGGGAATTACCAAGGCTCCGGTTCGCTCCAGACTCTCATGATCCGTAAGGCCTCCAATCCACATGCAATAATTTAAGCAATGTACCACAGTGTGATAAGGTTTCAGGCCTGAAGCCGTAAAACAACGTGAGCCAGCAGACGTAGTGACTTCAATGTCATTTCTGGTCATTGCGATCACGTATGGACGATTGGAGGTGCCTGAAGTTTTATGGAGTCTTACGAGATCTTTCCTCTCTGCGCATAAATTGCTGCCAAAAGGAGGATTATCTTCCTGATCTTTTAAAATTTCCTCTTTCGTAGTGAAAGGTAAGTCACGAAAATGTTTCAGAAGTAACAGGCTATCGCGGGGATAATTTGCAAGTTTTTTCTGATAGAACTCGCTTCTATCTAAAACGTAGACGAGCTGATTTTTCAACCTTGGAATCTCAAATTCCCGGTTCAATCGCTCAGGATCCAGGCATTCTAAATGAGGATCTTTAATATCTGAGTAGCGAGTCATTGAAAGAAATACACCGTGTTGTAGAACAGAATATAGAGAAAAGATCAATGCATGTCAAGTCACCAGCCTGCCGCAACTGCCCTCTGTGCCAATGTAAGTGAGACACTTCCCCCCTAATAATTTAGTGTAGGGCGGGAAGGAGAAACATAAATGAAAAAGAAAGAAGTCAATGTTGTTCCCGATCCCGAGGTTCCGGAGAAGGCAG
>JBFMFO010000025.1:0-38909 GCA_040754095.1 Thermodesulfobacteriota bacterium
CAGAGGGAGACGGTAACGCACCAGCTTGCCTTTCAAATATGGCAGGTACGCATTACTTCGTCCATGCCCCGTAATGGCCTACTTTTAAACCGGCAATTCTGGCCTGTTTTCTGACCGGCGGTAATAGGCGATCCCGTGTTCTTTATCCTTACCGTATAAGCCTTTAAATTTCTCGGGAATATCTGGCATTTTGCCCTGCTTTGGGTAGGTTCCAGGCATTATTTTGTCACCTTCAAACGTTGCTCTAAGCACTTTATATTTTGTTATTCGAGGTTTTTAGAGAGACTTTAGAAAGTCCCGAAATTTATCGTGCAGCCACGTCACCGATCCAGCATAACGTTATTCCCGCATACTGAAATTCGAAAGAGTGACCGCTCCATCTATTTCTTATTCGGCATTCCTGTGACGTCTCATTAAAAACTCGTAACAATTCATAATCTACACCTATAAGATCTCGTATGCATTGTTGTGGTAGCTCGCGTTAACTAATCCCCGCCCACCTCATAACGCAGAATATAAAATCAGAATAACCATGTGCAGAATAAGTCCGAAATAGTGTAAAATACTTAGAGAGTTAATCACATTTACTTCAAAATTCGATGACCGAAATCCGCATAGGCACTGCCTCCTGGACAGAACGCACGCTGGCTGACAGCGGTATGCCGGGTGCTTCTCTTGATATGTGATTATTCTTATTTGCAGGACGTAAATCCAAGATGACGGGAGATGTTATGGCAGAAGGTCAATTCAAATCTTCGGACCTGCCCATAGTAGATGGCAGGACTTATCACCTGGACTTGAGGCCGGAAGAGTTAGCAAAAAATATTATCATCGTCGGCGACCCCGACAGGGTTGCCTTTATTGCCGATGAGTTCCTTGGGACCAGAGAGATTGACAGGTTTCATAGAGGTCTTCGAACAATAACCGGGTGTGTCAAAGAAACAGGCCAGAGGGTCTCCATTGTAACTTCAGGAATGGGTACCCCTTCTCTTGAGATTGTGCTCAATGAGATCGTTGCCTTAAACGAGAACGATTTCCATACGAAAAAAAGACGGGCGGAATATGAAACGCTGACCATAATCCGTGTAGGCACGTCCGGGGGCCTTCAACCGGATACGGAATTAGGGACGTCTATTATTACCGCTTATGCGGTCGGTCTGGATAATACCGGATTATTTTACAATGCCCCTTATCAAGAGACCTTTAAAATGCTTGAAGCGGCAGTCAGACAATCCATTGACGGCGCTATTTCGGATCACTCGCGCTTTAAGGGGAAAATCTTCCCCTACGCATCGAAGGCGCATGAGGATGTTGTCGATGCCCTGGAACGGGAAGCCCGCAGGCTTGGCGTGCAATACAAAAAGGGGATCACGGTATCTAATTCAGGTTTTTTTGCCAATCAAGGTCGAAGCATGTCCCGCGTACCGTCAACAGTACCGGGAATAGACGCCCTCCTCGCCTCTATGGACACAGGTATCAAAGGGCTTAAAGTAGAAAACATGGAGATGGAGGCGAGTTTTCTCTTGTATTTCATGGGGGCTCTCGGGTACAGGGCAGGCGTTATTTGTCCTATTATTGATAAGCGGGACGATAATAAGTTCACATCTGAGTACGCACCGTATATAAAAGATGCGACGAAGGTGGCCCTGGGGGCCTTAAATGGACTTAAATAATGGCAACGGCCTCTCAATCTGACGGTTCACATGGCTGGTAATCTCAAAATATGAGCAAGGTCTTAGTCGCGAAGGGTAAGGACATAACCAGAAGGACGCTCATGGCCCTTAAGAGGCTTTCGCCCCGGCTCCCCCAAAAGGGATCAAAGATCCTCATAAAGCCCAACCTGGTTGACGCAAGATCAAAAGGCTCGGGTGCCATAACCAGGCCGGAGGTAGTTGAGGCGGTTATCCAATTTTTGGGCGACCGAAACTATCAGATTTATGTGGGGGAAGGGGCTGCGGTTTTCGATACACGGAGGTGCTTTGAGAAGGCTGACTATCTCTATTTGGAGCGAGGATATGACATCAAGCTTGTAGATCTCAATCAAGGCGAATTTGTCAAAATACAGGTTAATGGCAGGCACTGGAAGGAGTTTGCTGTGGCAAAGATAGCCAAAGAGGCTGCCTACATAATCTCATCTCCGGTTCTCAAGCATCACCCTTTTCAGGTGACTCTGGCCCTCAAGAATATGATGGGGGTCCTGAAACCAGGAGCAAGCTGGCCCCTGAAATCCTATATACATAAAGAAGATAATCAGGAAATCTGGGCGGATCGACTGGTGGATCTGGTCTTTGAAGTGAAGCCGGACTTGGCGGTGATCGACGCAACCACGGGCATGTTTGGTTCCCATCTCTCCGGCAGGCTGAAACAGTTTGATTTGACGCTGGTAAGTGAAGACGTCCTGGCCTGTGACATTGTGGCAGCCGGGCTTCTGGGATACGAGAAGGTGTTTTACCTAGACCTTGCTCTCAAAAGGGGCCTGGGGATGGAGCCAACACAGGTAGAACGCATTTTTATTTAGGTTACCAATTAATATTTGAATAGATTTTATCTTATTGTGTTATCAAGCAAATTCTTATACGATTACCCCTAATACAGAGTTCGACGGAAAAAGTCGAGTCGATATAATATATAATCTTGGACTACTGAGAAATGAATTATGGATAAAGAGCACATAATAACTGAAATAAAAAGAACTGCCGAGACAAATGGCGGCGTTCCGCTTGGCACCGAGAGGTTCTTCGCGGAGACTGGAATCCGTCGCTCTGATTGGTACGGAAAATACTGGGCAAGATGGGGCGACGCTCTTATTGAAGCAGGATATGAGCCTAATAAGTTGCAAGGAGCCTACGAAGATGAATGGATCATTGAAAAGCTTGTTTCTGTTACAAGGGAGTTGGGGAGATTCCCAACTACCGGCGATTTGCGATTGAAAGCGAGGCAAGAAAAAGACTTCCCAAGCCATAATGTCTTTAGCCGCGTGGGAAACAAGGCTGAGCTCATTAAGAAGACAATAGAATACTGCACCAATAGAGATGGATTTGAGGACGTTCTCAACATCTGTCAGGCACTTCGAGTTGATACTCGCTTCGAATCTAATATCTCGGAGCAGGGACAGACTGACCTGGGATATGTCTACCTTATGAAGTCAGGAAAATACTACAAGATCGGCCGAACAAGCGCACTTGGTCGACGAGAATATGAATTAGGGATTCAGCTTCCTGATAAAGTCACAACTGTTCATACCATAAAAACTGATGATCCGCCCGGTATTGAGGCATATTGGCATAGGCGGTTTCAGGATAGAAGAAAAAATGGTGAATGGTTTGAACTCACCTCGGAAGATGTCAAAGCCTTCAAGAGGCGGAAATTCATGTGACAGAGGCCCAACATGCCGCTCCACGCCGACCGCTTCGCGGCGTGTGAGATCATCGTGTGTGCCGGGCATGGCACAGGACTATCGGGGTGAAAGTCCCCGAGCCAGGTTTTAGCGGAGCCGAAGGCTAGGAGAAGGACAAGGGCGTCATCGTGAGGTGGGGTCTGGAGGAAGTCCAATCCAAAAGTGCGGGGCGACGTACAGAAACCAGATTCGAGGTGTGGTACATCCGGGACGAGTTGGCACGTGACAACGAAGTCCTCCATCCGCGAGTGGGTGTGCTTTATAAATCTGGCGTTTACGCACGGAAAGCTCTGTGTCTTACCCCGGGAGGTCTCCCATGTTGCCCCGGGAAGTCGCGTGCGACGAAAATTGGCTGAGAGTTGAGCAACCGACTCTGATCGCATGGGAGAAGTCAGCAGAGGGCATACTAGTCCGCCTAGGGCGGATGAAGGCCCGAACGGTTGAAGAGGCAAGTAGGCCCTGTGGCCAGTGTGAATAAAGCTGGCGGAAACGTAGCTGCTCGAAAGAGCGATGTTCATGTTGGGTAGAGGAGTCCGAACACCCGGTCGGCGGAAGTGCCGAAGTAATCAACCGAACCGCCGTGGTACGTGATCCGTATGCCCGGTGGTGTGGGAGGAGGGGAGTCGTGAGGCTCCCCCCTATCCCGATTACTTATTTATAGCCGCCCCTGAGGACCCCCCCATAAGGAGGCATTATAGATGTCAGAATCTATCATTGCAAATTCCTTTACTCAAGCTGTAACACAAAATCATTTTGACGAAGGGAAAAAATACTATTACCGCATAAATGCAGACAACTTGCAGTGCAAGATAGGCTCGGGCGAATGGGAATGGGTCCCCGGACCATATTACAGATGCAGAATAAAGAATGTCGCTGCTGACAATAACAGGGTATTTATTCTAACCGCCCAAAATGAACTCTACTGGCGTTGTTTGAAAGAGGATTCGGCGAGTTGGGTGATATTCCTGCTTACGGTTCTCGAAATTCTTGGAGCGGGAATCGGTGATGAGTTTGCATGGCTGTTGATTGGGGATAATTTTAAAATCGAGGGAGAGCGGTATCCAGATTTGAGTACTTTCGCAAATGCCTACAGAACATGGGTCTTGGAGACACATGATACGCGGTGGAATAGGCTCGATAGAGGGATTAATGGTGACGATATCATTGATATCGCAGTTGGCCATTGGAATAATACAGTTGTGACATACTACGCATTAATGAAATCGGGAAGAGTCATGTACCTTGACGAGGAACCTCTCATGCAAGAATGGGCGGAAGTGCGTGGAAGCAATAGACCTTCTTTCAATCAGAATAGCAGGATATGCGCTTCACATTCTGTGGTAGCGGCGACTAAAGGGGAGAAAATATATTGGATTAGGATTGACGCGCACAATCCTGATCACTGGCCTTTTGGGCCATTCAATTTCAATTGGACTGAAGTGTGGCATGATTTACCTTTTCATGAAAGAGAGAATCATCCCGGTTGGCATTCTGTGGAGGCCCCGACATCTGGAATTGATGAATTTTTCATTGACGTTGGATGTGGAGCCCCCTGGCCGGTTCCAAAACCGAATCCCAATCCCCTATCTTTGACTATTCATGGTCTCGTTGCCGGGATTAGCGAGGAAATTGATGAGATAAGAGGAACGCATTCAGAAGTTGGTTTCCTGGGAGATATGCGTCCTAGCCTGCCACGCTATAACTACCCGTTTTGCTGCGTTATTAAGCAGAGCAGCGACGGAAAATATAAACATCTCCTGGTCCCTCGGTCTGCAGAACGGGAAATTGAGTTCGCTCAATGGGAGGATGTCGATCTGAACCTTTGTATCGGTTATGTAGCAAATACCAATACAAAAGAACTACATTTGTCGTTATGCAGGTGGGGTAAGAAAATCCATCTTTCGAACAGAACAATGTACGATACGATTGAAGACGCCTTGGCCGATGGCTACAACGGTTGTTATTACTGCTTGCGAGAGTATCATACAGACTAACCGGTGAGGGTTGAGACGAGCGGGACGCTTATAGGCCCACCGATTTTTTCATAAACTTTCAGCAGATCATCAAACAAAATAGCTTAGTCGCCGCCTCCGCCAAGCACCGCGTAAAGCCGCACCTGATTGGCGAGCTTGGCCAGGCGGAGCGAGATAAGCTTCTGTTGCGCGGCATAAAGGGATCGCTGCGCATCAAGGACGCCCAGGTAGCTGTCAATCCCCTTTGAATAGCGTTTTTCCGAGAGGCGATAGGTATCCGCCACGGCATTTGTCATGGATTGCTGGGCAAACACCTGCTCGTCCACCGTGCCTTGCACGGCAAGCGCATCGGCCACTTCCCTGAAGGCGGTCTGAATCGTCTTTTCATACTGAACCAGGGCAATTTCCCGTTCGGCCTTGCTGACCCTGTAAGCGGCCCAGGTTCGGGCGTCGAAAATCGGTATGGAGATCCGCGGGGCGAAGTTCCATGTGCCGGAGCCGGAGTCGAAAAGACCGGACAGATCGCCGCTGGCCGTCCCGGCCGAGGTGGTCAAGGAAATGCGCGGAAAAAAGGCGGCCCGGGCCGCGCCGACAAAGGCATACGCCCCCTTGAGCCGATGTTCCGCCGCGATAATGTCCGGCCGGTTTAAAAGCGCCTCGGAGGACAGTCCCGCAAAAATTTCCTGGGGCGGATTAACGTCTGCCAGGTCTGTCGGCAGGAGAGCTTCCGGCACCGGAGAGCCGGCCAGAAGGTTTAAGGCATTTTGGTCCTGGGCCGCCATTTGCGTGAAGCGGGCGACATCTCCCCGGGCGGCATCTACCTGAGTCTGCGCCTGACGCAAGTCCAGTTCAGTGGCTAGGCCGACCTCGTATCGACGCCTTATTAAGTCATAGGCGGTCTGCTGGTTCATCAGGGTGGACCGGGCCAGTTTGAGATTTTCCAGGTCAGCGGCAAGGGTCAGGTACACCCTGGCGACCTCGGACACCAGCGCTATCTGCGCGCTGCGGCGGGCCTCAGCCGTGGCCAGGTATTCTTCCAGCGCCTGGTCTTTCAGACTGCGGATACGGCCGAAAAAATCGATCTCCCAGGCGGCTATGCCCAGATCAATGCTGTATTGTTCGGTTGTTATCGCGCCTCCGCCGGGGCCTACAAAATCTGAATAAATACGTTGCTTGGCTCCCTCTCCCACCGCATTGACTGCCGGGAACAACTCGGCTTGCTGAATGCCGTACAGTCCGCGCACCCTTTCCACATTCAGGGCGGCAAGCCGCAGGTCCCGGTTGTTATTCAGGGCCGTCTCGATAATCTTTTGAAGCTTTGGGTCGGTGAAAAATTCCTGCCACCCCAGCTCCAAGGCAGTCGGAGCGCCGGTCGCAGCTTTGATCTCCTGGTATGCCGCTCCGGTCGGCCATTCGGTCGAAACCGGCGCCTCCGGCCGGGTGTATTTCGGGGCCAGAGTGCAGCCGCCAAGGCAGACAAATGCGGCCAGGATCAATAACGTTTTTCTTGTCATATCAACACACCTCCTGCGAACCCGCGGGGCCCGGATCGGATTCGGTGAGTTGCCGGCCCTGCTTCCCCTTGAACAGACGCTTTACCAGGACAAAGAAGAGGGGAATAAAAATGAGATCGATGAACGTGGCGGAGAGCATTCCGCCGCAAACGGCGGTGCCGATGGCATTCATCGCGCCGGCGCCTGCGCCTGTGGAGATGGCCAGCGGCAGGACCCCGAAAAAGAAGGCCAGGGAGGTCATGATGACAGGCCGGAACCGTGTTTTTACGGCCCCAAGGGTTGCGTCGATAAGGCCGTCGCCGCGTCCCAGCCGTTCCTTTATGAACTGGATGATCAGGATGGCATTTTTTGTGGAAAGGCCGAGGGTGGTAAGGAATCCGATCTGAAAATAAACATCGTTGTGGAGGCCCCGAATGGAAGTGGCCAGTATTGCGCCTAATACACCCAGCGGCAGCATCAGCAGATTGACAAACGGGATGGTCCAGCTTTCGTACAGGGCAGCCACGCAAAGAAAGATTACGAAGATGGAAAAGGCGTACAGGATAGGCCCTTGAGCCGTTGCCATCCGCTCCTGGTAAGACAGCCCGGTCCAGTCAAAGCCGATCCCCTGGGGCAGCTTTGCCGCGCTCTCTTCCATGGCGGCCATTCCCTCGCCGGTGCTGCGACCCGGGGCCGGTTCGCCCCAGATGTTGATGGAAGAGAAGGCGTTGTAGCGTTCCAGTTTGGGAGAACCCTGTGCCCACCTGCAGGAGGCAAAGGAAGAAAAGGGCACCATCTTGCCTACGTTGTTTCGCACATAGATTTTTTCCAGGTCCTTCGGCAGCATGCGATAAGGGGCATCCGCCTGGGCATAGACCTTTTTGACGCGTCCGGCCTGAATAAAGTCGTTGACATAGGCGCTGCCCAAGGCCGCCGCAATGGTATTGTGAATGGAGCTGATGGAAATCCCCAGCGCGCCGGCCTTGTCCCAATTGACGTCAATGTGGTATTCAGGCACATCTTCCATGCCGTTGGGTCGAACTCTGACCAGTCGTGAATCCTGGGCTGCCAGGCCGAGGAGCTGGTTGCGGGCTGCCATCAGTTTTTCGTGGCCCAGGCCGCCGCGATCCTGCAACTGGAAATCGAACCCGGTGGCCATCCCCAGTTCGATGACCGGCGGCGGCGGGAAGGCGAAGACCATGGCGCCTTTTATCTGTGAAAAGGCCTGCATGGCCCTGTCGGCGATGGCCTTGACCTTCAGGTCCGGCCGCCTGCGCAGATTCCAGTCCTTGAGCTTGACAAATCCCAGGGCCATATTCTGTCCCTGGCCGCCGAAACTGATCCCGGCCACGGCCATGATGGATTCCACCCCGTCTTTCTCGTGCTCCATAAAATGGCTCCTCACCCTGTTCATGACCTTTTCAGTCTGCTCCAGTGTGGAACCGGACGGCAGCATGGCCTGCACCATCATGATACCCTGGTCCTCATCCGGGATATAGGATGTGGGCATCCGATAAAAAAGGAACCCTACCGCCGTCACAATCAGAAGGTATATAATCACGTACCGCGCTGTTTTTGAAAAGGAGCGGCCGACCACTCCCACATAGATGCCTCTGATCCGGACAAACACCCGATCAAATTGTCTGAAAAAGGGGCGCAAAAAAGAGACCGCATTATCTGCCGGTTCATGCCCGGCCGGTATCGGTTTAAGGAATAACGCGCAGAGGACCGGGGTCAGGATCAGGGCCACGACCACCGAAAGGAGCATGGCGGCGATGACGGTCACGGAAAACTGGCGGTAGAGGACCCCGGTGGAACCCTGGAAGAAGGCCATGGGGCCGAAGACCGCCGAGAGCACCAGGCCGATGCCGATCAGGGCGCTGGTAATCTCGTCCATGGACTTGGCCGTGGCCTCCCTGGGTGAAAGGCCCTCCTCGGCCATGATCCGTTCCACGTTTTCTACCACCACAATGGCGTCGTCCACCAATAACCCGATGGCCAGCACCATGGCGAACATGGTCAGCATGTTGATGGAAAAGCCGAAGGCCCCAAGAACTGCAAAGGTCCCCAGCAGCACCACCGGCACGGCGATGGTGGGGATAAGGGTGGCCCGGATATTCCCCATGAAAAGATACATGATTACAAAGACCAGCAGGATCGCCTCGAACAGGGTCTTGACCACTTCGTCGATGGCCACCTTGGTAAATGGAGTGGTATCGTAGGGATAAATCACCTTCATGCCGGAGGGAAAGTAACGGCTCATCTCCTCCAGTTTCTGTTTAACGGCTTTGGCCGTATCCAGGGCATTGGCGCCGGCAGCCTGGCGGATGGCCATGGCTGCGGAGGGCTTGCCGTTATATTTGGCCACGATATCGGAGCGCTCGGTCCCCAGTTCCGTCCGTCCGATGTCCCTGATGCGGACCACCGAACCGTCCGGATTGGTACGGATGGGGACGGCGGCGAATTCCTCCGGGGTCTGGAGCAGATGCTGAACGATGATGGCGGTGTTCAGGCGTTGCCCCTCTACGGCCGGCGCCCCGCCTAACTGACCGGCGGAGACCTCGACGTTGTAGGTTTTGAGCGCCAGGATGACATCCTCAATGGTCAGGTTATAGCCGGTCAGCTTGTCGGGGTTGACCCAGACCCGCATGGCGTACTGCGAACCGAAATTCTCGACTTCGCCCACCCCCGGCACACGGGACAATATCTTTTCCAGATTCGACTGGGCGTAGTCCCGCAGGTCGTCGCCGCTCATGCTGCCGTCTTCCGAAGTCAGCCCGACGATCATCAGCCAATTTCTGGTGGATTTGCTGACCTTGACGCCGGAGCGCTGCACCACATCGGGAAGGCTGGCCATGGCGAGCTGCAGCTTGTTCTGCACCTTGGACCAGGCGATATCCGGATCTGTTCCCGGGGCGAAGGTCATCTCGACGCGGGCCGCGCCTGACGAAGAACTGGTGCCGGAGAGGTAAAGCATATCGTCCAGACCGGTCATCTTCTGCTCAATGATCTGGGTCACGGTATTTTCCACCGTCTCCGCCGAGGCCCCGGGGAAAAAGGCATCGATGGCGATGGCCGGCGGGGCGATGGGGGGATATTGAGCAATGGGCATGTTGTATATTGCCAACCCGCCAGCCGCCATGATGATGATAGCGATGACCCAGGCGAAGACCGGACGATCCAGAAAGAATTTAGATAACATCACACGTCTCCATCACTTCGATTTTGCGGCCGGTGGGGCCGTACTCGCGGGGGCCGCAGCTTCTTCCCGGCCTGCGTCAAAAGGAACCGCCTTCACGGCAGCGCCGGGCTGCGTTTTTTGCATGCCCTCGACGATCACACGCTCGTCGGGTACAAGGCCTGCTGAGACCAGCCATTGGTCGCCGATGGCCCGGTCGAGGGTAAGCATCCTCTGCCCGACCTTTCCCTTGCCGTCCACGATCAGCGCGAAGGGGTTTCCCTTTGGATCGCGTGACACGGCCTGCTGAGGAATCAGGATGGCCCGTTCATTGACGCCTTCTTTTACCACCGCCCGGACGAACATGCCCGGCAGGAGAATGCCTTTGGGGTTGCGGAAGACCACCCGCAGGATGACGGACCCCGTAGTAGGGTCCACCGTGACGTCGCGAAACTGGAGCGCCCCTTCCCATGAATACACCGTGCCGTCTTCCAGGATGAGCTTGACCTTGTTCCGGTTCGTTTCGTTTTGATTGAGGCGGCCGTCCTCCAGGCGGCGTCTCAATCGCTGCAGCTCGGTGGTGGATTGGGCCACATCCACGTAAATGGGATCCAGTTGTTGAATGGTTGCCAGGGCCAACGGCTGATGCGCCGTCACCAGCGCCCCATCCGTTACGTTGGATCTGCCGATGCGTCCGGAGATGGGGGCGATGACGCGGGTGTAGCCCAGATTGATGCGGGCCGTTTCTACGTTCGCCTTACAATACTGAATGTCAGCCTCGGCCTGCTTCAGGGCAGCCGAGGCGTCATCGTAGTCCTGCTGACTTACTGCTTTGTCGGCGAGCAGATCCCGGTAGCGATCGACCCGCAAACGAAGCGAAGGTATATTGGCCTCGGCCCTGGCGAGGGCGGCCCCGGCATTGTCGAGCGCCGCCTGAAAGGGGGCGGGATCGATCTGGTAAAGCACCTGTCCGGCCTTGACATCGGAACCTTCCCTGAACAGACGTTTCCGGATGAGGCCGCTGATCTGGGGCCGGATTTCCGCGATGAGATAGGCGGATGTGCGGCCCGGTAATTCAGTGGTCAGCACGACTTTTTGCGGCTGGATTGTCACCGTGGCTACTTCCGGGACAGCGGGCGGCGGAGATTGCTGCCGGCGGTCGCAGCCGCCCAGTAAAAGGCCGCCTAACAGCGCCGCCAAAAACACACCCCATTTAAGCGGTTCATAAAGATTTTTGTTGAGTTGCATCAGAGATCCTCCAAATATCGATGATGAGTGGATTGAGTCCTCAAGTCCCCATAAATGATCACGGATCAACCAACCCCATAAAAAACATGTTCAAAATGGTGTCAGGGTCCTCCGGGTAAGGATGTTCGCGGGCCATAAAAAATCAGCCGCGGGGAACGAATATCCATATCCACTGACTACTGACCACTGACTATTAACGTTAACAGCGTCCCTGTGGCCCGCTTCAGTCGCAAATCTGCCAACTGATAGTTAAGCCTTGCCTCTGCCAACTGCCTTTCTGAGGTGACCAGCAGGGTGTTGGCATCCATCACATCTATACTATTGGCCAGGCCGAACTCAAACTGTCTGGAGGTGGCATTGTAGTTATCCCTGGCAAAGGCGAGCCGGTCTTCAAGGGATTTCAGGATTTCCCTTTGGGTTATCAGGTCCAGGTAGGCATTCTCCACCTCTATATTTATGGTCTTTTTTAAGTCTTCATAGATGAGTTCGGATTGTCTTTGTCTGGCCTCTGCCTCCTTCACCTCCGCCCTTCTAAGCCCGCCCTCAAAGAAAGGGAAGTTTAATCTGATCCCGCCATAAGTGGTTTCTTCCAACAGAAAGGCGGGGGCCGGACTGTCTTCTTTCCGGCTATATACGCCCTCGATAGAAACGGTCGGCCAGTAGGCCCCCCGTACATATCGGACCTGGTCTTCTGCCGTTTTCCTTTGGATATCCAGAGACCTTACCTCCGAGCGTTCTGCCATAGCCTCTTCTTTTAGTGAGACGAGAGAACGGTCTTTGAAGGTTTCGGTCTCAACCACGGGCTGTTTAAGCTCGTAGTCTTCGCTTATTCCCGTCAGCCGGGCCAGCGCCGCCTTTGCTGGCTTGAGACTGTTTTTTGCCTTTACCAGTTCCGACTGCGCGCCGGATAACTCTGCCTCGGCACGGAGGAGGGCGGTCCTGGTTACCTCGCCCACCTTGAGCCTTATGGCCGCGGCATCCCTGTGCGTGGTCAACCTCTCCACATTGGCCCCGGCGATCTCCACGGCCTTTTGGGCCTTGAGGACGTCGTAATAGGCCGAGGAGACTCCAAAAAGATATTCCTCTTTCGCCGCATAAAGGTCATATCGGCTTTTTTCTATGTTTTCCTTTGATATGTTAAAGGCGGTGACCTCCCGGCCGCTTAGAGATAACGTCTGGTCGAGCTTTAACCCCCATGATGTAGAATCTTCGGGTTGGATGATGAAACCTGAGTTCGAGGTCTTGTCATCGCTATACCGCGTGTAATCCCCGAATGCGGAGAGTCTGGGCAGCAGCACGGCAAGGGCCTTGTCTTTGCCTCTTTTTGTTATATAGAGGTCTTCCTCTGATATTTTTATCCTTTCCGCGCGTTCCAGGGCCATACGGTAAAGGTCGTCCAGTGAATACTCCAGGGCTGCGGCCGGACGGTTGACTGTCAGAGCCGCCGCCGGGAAAATTAATACAAGCGCCAGGAAAACAAACCTTGCTCTGCTCATGCCGTATTTCTCCCTATTCCGTTTAGTATTAACCGGTAAAGAGTTTGCCCGTATTTTTTTAAGTCGCTGACCTGACCGAAGAGATAATCCATAGTGGCCCCTCTCAGGCTGAAAAGTATTACCTCTGCCGTCTCTTCGCAGTTGATATCTTTAAATATTCCTCCCATGACCCCTTTTTTGAGTATGTCCGTGACCAGCCTCTGCTGTGAGTCAAAGAAGGTCTTTTTGAGGGTTTTTTTAAATTCCAGGTCGTAGTTTTTGATGTGCATGGAGATCAGAGCGGTATTTTTGATAGCGTAATCCAGGTGGTATTCTATCAAGACCTTCAGAGCGGCGAGAGGTTCTTTATCCCTCAGCATCTCCGTGTGCTTCCGGAAGGTTTCCATGTGGCCGCGCGTGAGATCGAGATAGAGGTCTTCCTTGTTCTGGAAATAAAGATAGATACCCCCGATACTTATACCGGCCCGCCGGGCGACCTCCCGGATAGTGGTCCCTGAGTAACCCTTTTCCGCGAAGACCGCGCCGGCCGCCTCAAGGATAATCTTTTTCGATTCAGTTGCCCTGCGTCTGTTCATGCTGCTTGCAGGCTGCTTCCGCCCCGGTTTTTGACTTTACATAAGGTGTGATCGTTCAGCTATCAGGGTATTAGCAAATCATCTTCCCGAAATGGTGAACACATGTTCAGGTGAACGTATGTTCACCATATATTGAAAACCCGGGCTATTGTCAAGGGAAATGTAATTCCTCCCACAAGGTTATTGACACGACCTGCTTAAAAGTATAATAAGCATAGTCTTAAGTTTAGAGGACTGCATGAAGAATATAAATGAAGCATATAGTTGTCTGGGTCTTTATTTTAATATTTTTATCCGGTAGCCGCCTTTATGCCGGCCCTTATACCAGTTCGGCGCACGGCGACAGCGCCTATGGTGTGAGCAGGAGGAGTATACCGCAATACACCGGGGGACATTGCGCGCATTGCCATGAGCAACACGCCAGTATAGACGGGGACGAGCCGGAACCGGTGGATGGCGGGCCTTCCAAATGGTGTCTGTTTGCCGATAACTTCAATACGGGCGCCATCTCAAACCCATACTGGCAGAATGATAATCTCTGCTTCTTTTGCCATTATTCAGGGGCCGGTTCTTTGCAAAATCCGGCCTTTAATAATTACAGTTACAGCTATACCTTTGGCGGGGCGCTAAGCCTTACAAGTCCTGATAACATCTTCGACGCATTCTATAGCCCTTCTTATCACAATATGAAGGATATATATGACTTCATCACCGGCGCTCGCGGCAGCCATATAAATTTTGCCGACTTCCCTGCCGACAGTAACCCATGCTCCGGTTGCCATAATGTCCATATCGCCAGGAGAAACAAGACGTATCCGGGGAATCCTTCATATACAGCCATCTCCCGCCCTTCGCAGCATACCGGTCTCTGGGGGAATGATGACCCTGCCGAGCGCATGAGTTCTTACGGCGCAAATTACCAGCCTCCAAAATATTACAATAAAACAGGGGGTGAGCTGGAGCCTGACGGGATCAGTAATGACCGCGCGACACAGGCAGGAAAAACTCCTGATTACATAACATTCTGTACCGATTGCCACAACGTCACCAATACAATCGAGAGCACTACCCTGGGGAGGGCCGTGAAAAAAATTGATTGGTCTCAAAGTGTTCATGGGATTCAGGACAGCTGGAAGCAGTTCGATACAGATGAGAGGAAATCACCTTATAGCGCAGTCAATCAGAACTATGTCCTTACCTGTACAGACTGCCATGAACCGCACGGCTCGCCTAATTACGGCTACCTTGTACGGAAGGAGGTTAATGGCGGCATTACCGATGTAAGCGCCAACACTAATACTGATTGGAATACCCTTTGCAGTAAATGCCATACCCATTCACATTCAATGCATCCTTGCATTAACTGCCACTACCATGGCGCTGAACATATGCATGGCAGGCCGATATTTTGAACGACCGAAGAAGGAATTTATCTCGAGCAACTATCCTCGGAAAGCTCGGCCAGATGGACACATTTAGCGCACATGATATTTCCTGAGTCGTCATAACCAAAATGGTCTGCCTTGAAGACGAGTTCTCCGCAATGCTGACAGAGGCCGATAATGCTTTGTTTACAATAGCCGCAGATTTTATATTGCTCTTTTGACACCGGATGGACCCAGTCGCTCAGGTCCTCACGGTCGTGGCAGATAATACAAAAATCGTTCATGTTATACTCCCGTGCGGCAATTAATAGTTAGTGTTCATCCGGAAATCCCCCTGTATCCCCCTTTTCCAAAGGGGGATTTCAATATTTTCCCCCCTTTAGCAAAGGGGGGGTGGGGGGATTTGGCAGTTTCCGGATGAAAACTAGTTAGACCAATTTTAGTGACACTACCACCTTTAGCCCATGCTTTCAAGGCTGTTCTTTCTATGCCATAGCTCGCTTCCATAGCCGGGATAGACCCTGCGATCTTCCGGAGGGGTTGGACTTTCTGCCTGTGGCCATTTATCAAGTTGAGGCTCCGGGCCTTCCCGGGTTACAGCAGAGGGGGCGGAATCTGCCATCACCGGATTCTTCCGAATGTCTATACCCTCTACGTTATGGCTGAACTCGATGGGGATGCCGTTAGGGTCAAAGGCGTAGATCGAACGGAAGAAGCCGTGGTCGATTACCTCCGTCACCCAGACATCGGCTGCGGTGAGGCTATCCTTTATTTCCCAGAGGTCTTCCCCGGTTTCTACGCCAAAGGAGATGTGGTCAAAGACGACGGGACCTGTGACCGGCCGGCCGTGATCTTTTTCCTCAATAGGCTTGACTCCGGGCCATTCAAAAAATGCGATCAGATCGTTTTCTGAGATCTGGAAAAAGTAATGCCTGTAGCCGGGTCGTCCCAGCCCGGCAACCAGCCTCATGCCCAGTAAGTCCCTCCAGAAGCGGACGGTCTTATCCATGTCTCCGGTGACCATCGCCAGGTGATTGATCCCATTGAATTTTATCATCGTATGGCCTCCCTTACGTCCCATTTATTATCTATCCTGTAATCTTAGAAAAAATATCATACAGGCGGGCAACTGATCAAGCTTATTCATTTTGATTATTTGCTAAACAGACCGGGTGTAGCTTGCAATTTTTCAACCGGAACGATTGTTTTTATAACGAGGAGAGCGACCGGAACCTTGACAGATTAGAGAAACGATTTATATATGTTGTAAATGCAAAATAAGTCCCAGGGAGTCAGGCCGTGAGATCTGATCCGCGTTCCCCGATGCAGGGCAGCAGTTTCGACCAGTTTGAGGCTACAGCGCTTTATTGTCCTAAATGCAAAGAGGCTGTCCCCGTGCGGAAGCGGCTCCTTTTGGTTCTGCCTGAAGGGGATAAGTATGAATATCTGTGCGCCTATTGCGGCGCCTCGGTGGGAGATAAAATAGACAAGACGGCCGGGCGAAATATCCTTCTGGCCTGATAGGCCTTTTTCTGAGGCTGCGAATCGTTTACTATCTTTTTCTACTTTTTTATCTTCCCGGTGTAATCGCGGCCGCCAAAGAAGTTGATCCAGGAGGATGTGTTATTCAATGACCAGTCGCGGGGAGGAATAATCTTTTCTTTGCGCCTTTTCTCTTCGCCATAGGCGCGCAGGCGTTCATAGGCCTGGACGTAAATGCACTTTTTTACTCCTGGATAAACTTCACACCACCCATCTATACTGCCTCCGCATGGACCGTTTCGCATGTATTTAGCGCATTTAGATTCGGGACATAAAAAAGCGACCTCGGCAAGTACGCAGTCGCCGCATTTTTTGCATTCATAAAGAACCTGCTTGGGTAAATATTCGAACCGGGCAAAAAGATGCGCCCATTTAGTGCCTGCAACGGCCTGACAAAGGTTTTTGGCCGGATGGAACAGGCTTCCATTTTCGTCAAAAACCAGATTATGGATAAATCGAGAAAAGATATAAGTTAGCGTCTTGTGGCCTGATCCGGGCCCCGGCTTTACCGGCGCATCTTTATTCAATCCTGTTTTTTCGTCCTTTTCAAAATAGTAAAAACCGTCTTTTTGAGGAAAGCTGAATTCCGGGATATATTCGGGCCAGTTTCTATAAAAATCTTCACTTTTGCCGATAATGAACTCTACGTCGTCATAGTTAAGTTGTGAGCCCCCGATGTGGGCCCCATCGTAGCCCAGACCTCTTTGCACTGCGAGGAGTTTTGCGGCCCTTATAAGCCGTTTTTCTTTTCCGCCGTCGGGATCCCCGGATTCCTGTTCGTAAAGGGCCATAAGTTCATCGGTTACTACGCAGCCGGGGACCTTGCCTCCGTGCATCAGCCTGGCCACGTTGATGCTGGGGATATAGACATTCCCCAGTATGGGCAGATTAATGCCGTTTAGCCGCATATAGCGTACAAGGGCATCAAATTGGCGGACATCGAATCCAACTTGGGTGATGACAAATTCTGCCCCGGCAGCGGCCTTACGTTGCAGTTTGAAGTATTGGTTTATGAGCTCCGGCTCCAGGCGTTTAAACGGGGATACCACGCATCCTTTAAAGAAGGGCATGCCGGGCAGGAATCGTCCGCCCCCCGGGGCCCGGCTGTGGATGTAATAACCGCTCTTCATTTGACTGACCATGCTGAGCAGGGTTACGCTATCCAGATCAAAGACCGGCTTGGCCGGTCCTTCATAACCATAGCGCGGATAATCTCCGGTTAGAATTAGAAGATTATGCATCCCTTCTCTGTCCCAGGCAAAGAGCAGGCTTTCGATCTGGTTTCTGTTTTTGTCTTTACAGGAGAAGTGGACAATCGTCTCCATGCCGAGGCTTCTAATCTCACGCCCCAGGACTTCCGGAGATAGGGCCGGATGTCCGCCGGCATTTTCTGTTATGCTGAGGGCCTGAATCTTCCCGCCGGCAGAGGCTTTTTCAGCAAAAGACAGGAGGGCATCATGGACTTTTCCTCTGGAACCCCTTCCCGGTACCAGCTCAAAAGTAAGAGTAAATTCATTTTTATTCAGGAGTGACGCCCTGAACTTGCTCTGGAACCAGCATATCTTATGCGTGTCCAGTGTAGCAGATAACAGGGGCTGAGCAGGGTTTTTATCCTTCATGGGTTTCTTATGCTATCCGGGTCAAAAGTAATATGTTCATCCTTGTGATGCTATAAGAATCGAGGATTAATTGCAACCATATTGACACGTGGCCAATAGCTGTCTATACCACAATATCGCAAGATCAGAAAGCGCATGGCTTATCTGGTTAACATTATACGTGATTATATCTTGCGACCATTTTCCCCTATGCTGTCCTGTCGGGGAATGGTAGAATGGCTTCAGAAATCCCCCCATCCCCTTTTTACCCAGGAGAGTTAAGGGAGATTATTTCAGGGAGTGGAGAAGTGACTAATAGAAAATTTGATCCCTCTCACATGACAGCGCTGGATAGTGAAAAAAGAAAAGAGATGCTTCCGGTGGAGAAGATTATGGGGGCGGTTGATCTGCCGGAAGAGGCGATCGTTGCAGATATCGGCTGTGGTACCGGGTATCTGACTATACCACTGGCCCGGAAGATGCCGCGGGGCCGGGTTTTTGCGGTGGATATCGAACCGAGAATGCTTTCCGTCCTCACAGAACGGGCTAGGGGCCTGGACAACATTACCATTGTGCATTCGACCGAAAATGATATCCCTGTTGCAGATAACATACTGGGCATTTCCTTTCTTGTAGCCGTACTCCATGAATTTCATAACCTGGAAGATTTTTTAAAAGAAATAAGGCGCATCTCAAGGCCTGGACACTATGTAGTCGTAGTGGACTGGGACGAAAAAAAGACAGATATGGGGCCGCCCGCGCATATCCGGGTCCCGAAAGATACGGCCATCAGCCTTTTCAGGGCGCACGGCTATGAACTCGCCAGAGAATTTGCCCCCAGCGCATATTTTTACGGGCTGCTATTCCAACGTAAAAAGTAAGGGGACCCTTTTATCTCTTCGCTTCACGGCTTGCGCAGCGACCCTTTCGAGGTTCGCAGGTGGGGAAGGTTTGCCCCTTCCAGCCCTAAAGGGCTGGCTTTCCCCTTCCTGCTCGCCCTCGAAGGGTGCCCCTCTGCTCCAGCAAGTTTCGCTCAGAGAGAAAGGGTCCCCTAGAACTCAGAAAACTCCAGACTTCATTTATCATTGACAAGAAAAGGACGAGACGGTTATCATGCAGGTCACCTAATTTTATCTCATAACCGGGAGATTTTTTTATTATGTCTATGACTCTCAGAGAAGCGGCGGTCCAGGGGAAGATTACCCCGGCCATGAAAAGGTGCGCCCAGGAGGAAGGCGTTGCGGCTGCGGAAATTTGCAAAGGTATCGCCTCCGGCTGTATGGCCATACCGGTAAACAAAAAACGCAAGTTGAAACGATTTGTGGGCATTGGCCAGGGCCTTAAGACCAAGATCAACGCCAATATCGGCACTTCTAAAGACAATGTGGATATCGAATATGAGCTGAAGAAGCTGAAAGTGGCCCTTTCCGTAGGCGCCGATGCGGTGATGGATCTGAGCACGGGCGGGCCCATAGATGATATCCGGCGGGTGATACTGGAACACTGTCCGGTGCCGCTGGGCACCGTGCCCATCTATCAGGCAGCAGTGGAAACGGTGGAGAAGAGGAAAAAATCCATCGTGGACATGCGGGTGAAAGACATCTTGCAGACGATCGAGCGGCAGGCCGGGGAAGGCGTGGATTTTATGACCGTGCACTGCGGGATAACCCGAGAATCCGCGGCGCGGCTAAAAAAGGCCGGTCGCATCCTGGGTGTAGTGAGCCGGGGTGGGGCGTTTACCCTGGAATGGATGAAGTATAATCAGAAAGAGAATCCGCTTTATGAACACTTTGATGAACTTCTGGCCATTGCCAGGGCCTATGATGTGACTCTTAGCTTAGGCGACGGACTGCGACCCGGATGTCTGGCCGACGCTACCGATCTCGGTCAGATACAGGAACTGGTGGTTCTTGGAGAATTGACCCTAAGGGCCTGGGATGCGGGTGTCCAGGTTATCATCGAAGGCCCCGGCCACATGTCCATGGACCAGATTGCGGCTAACGTTCTACTGCAAAAGAAGTTGTGCTTCGGCGCCCCGTTTTATGTCCTGGGGCCTCTGGTTACCGACATTGCCCCCGGCTATGACCATATCACCAGCGCCATCGGAGGTGCCATCGCGGCTGCGGCCGGAGCCGACTTTCTGTGTTATGTTACGCCTGCCGAGCATCTCAAGCTCCCCTCTTTGGAGGATGTTAAAGAAGGTGTGGTGGCCTCGCGGATTGCCGCTCATGCCGCTGATATTGTCAAGAAGGTCCCGATGGCGCTGGAGGCTGATGAGCGCATGGCCCGGAGTCGTAGCGCCCTTGATTGGCAAGGGCAGATAAGCCTTTCTATTGATCCGGAGAAAGCCAAGGCCTACCGTGAGCAAAGCGGGGCCTTTAACAGCCCAACCTGTACCATGTGCGGCGAGTACTGCGCCATTAAGGTCTATAAGCGAGCCCTCAAGGGAAAAAAATGAAACATACATCCGCCTCCGGCGGACAACGGACGATGAAAGTAATCCCCCCTTCCCCCCCTTTAGTAAAGGGGGGTTGGGGGGATTTTCAGGCGACAAAAATTATTACGGTAGCCGGATCCGATCCGGGCGGCGGCGCCGGCGTCCAGGCCGATCTGAAGACAATTGCCGTCCTTGGCGGATATGGCTTAAGCGTTATCACCGCCCTGACCGCCCAGAATACACGAGGGGTACAGGCAGTCCACCCTGTGCCTCCGGCCTTTGTGGCCGCACAGATGAAGTCTATCCTCTCCGATATCGGCGCAGATGCCGTAAAGACCGGAATGCTGGCGAATGCCGGGATTATCTCGGCGGTTGCCGCCCGGCTTAAATCCTGCCGAATAAGAAAAATTGTCGTGGATCCGGTTTTCCTGGCGGGAAGCGGCGAAACCCTAACGGAAGCTACGGCGCTTCCGGCTCTCAAGGCGGAGCTACTTCCTCTGGCCTATGTGGTTACGCCTAATCTGGCTGAGGCCGAGGTCTTGACCGGGTTAAAGGTGAAAACTGTATCAGGCATGGAGAAGGCCGCTCGTGCCATAGCCGGATTGGGCCCGGCCAACGTCCTCATAAAGGGTGGACACCTTGCAGACGAGCCGGTCGATGTCCTTTTTGACGGTGAAGGCATTTCTCACTTCCGGGCGGAAAGAGTCCCGGGCGGGAATAAACACGGCACCGGCTGCACGTTTTCCACTGCCCTGGCTACGTTTCTGGCCCAGGGTTATGACTTGGTCGATGCTGTAGCCAGGGCCAAGTCCTTTGTCACCCTGGCCATAAGGTCTTCTTTCCCGATCGGCAAGGGCGCGTGGCCGGCCAATCCTTATGCATACGTGGATAGAGAGATGTCCCGGTATCAGGTTATCACCGCCCTGGAGAAGGCCGTGGCAACGCTTAAAGGCCGGCCTGTACGACACCTCATACCCGAAGTTCAGTCCAACCTCGGATATGCCCTGCCTTTTGCTGAGGATGAAAGCGACGTTGCCGCTATACCGGGCCGGATTATCGGGATCGGTGATTCTGTAGATACGCTGGCCGCTCCAGGGTTCGGGGCCTCCCATCACATGGCCCGTATCATCCTGGCTGTCATGCGCCATGATCCTGCCTATCGTTCCGCCATGAATATTCGTTTCGGAGAAGACATCATAAAAAAATGTCGTCAATTGAAGTGGGGTGTGGCCTCCTTTGACCGGCGAAAAGAGCCACCCGGCGTCAAGCGCAAGGAAGGGGCTTCCATGAGCTGGGGAATAGACGCAGCCTTGGAGGATGCCGGGAAGATACCGGATATAATTTACGACCGCGGGGATGTAGGTAAAGAGCCCATGATCCGCATCCTGGGCCGCAATCCGGAAGAAGTGGTCGGCAAGGCGCTGATGTTAATCTGATTCGTGCGGTTTGGCAGGCCCGGAGACAATTACCCCACGCCTTTCTATCTTAAACGGCAGCACCGTTATGCCCGCCTTTTGTAAATAACGTTCTACCCTGGCCTTCGCTCCCTTTCGGGTAAGGGTAACCATACACCCGCCTCCGCCTGCCCCGCAGAGCTTGCCGGCCAGTGCCCCTTCTTTTTCAATAGCAGTCATAACGCCGTCTATTTGCGGGTTGGTCACGCCCGGCGCCAGGTTTTTACGGTCTTGCCATTCCTCGCGCAGGAGATGCGCCAGGGCAGGGAAACTTCCCTGTTCCAATGCCTGTTTAATCTTCAGGGCGGTTTGCTTTATACGGCGGAGGTTGGCTACGGTCCGGCCCTGGTTGTCAATATAGGCCTTCATCATATTCCAGTTTGTGGCGCCGGAAAATCTCGGAGCGCCTACGAAACTGAGCACCGTGCGTTCTTCCAGTTCATAGGTGAAACCTTTGGGGACATGTATGGACGAGCGCTTTACGCCGTCAATGCCGAACCGGATGGCGTTTATCCCGCCGTAAGAGGCCGGGTAATAGTCCTGTTTCCCGGTGGGGACCTTTATGGATTGGGCCTCGATGTTTGCTCCAATGTCGATCACTTCCTCTTTATCCGGCCTTTGGCCGGAGAGACGGATGAGGGCATGGCTTAAGGCCATAAGGAGGGTGGAGGAGGCCCCCAGCCCCGATCCTTTGGGTATGTTATTTTCTGTGGTAATGGTCAGACCGGCATTGGGCCGGTAGTATTTTACGGCGCGGGCTATGAGGTCTAATGGCCCTTCAGTCCTGAGTTTGTCCACATTCGGGGCAGAGAGATTCATATCCAGGTCCCGGGAATAAATGATGATCTTGTGATCGTTTCGCCTTTCCAGGACCACGCGGCTCCGGATGTTGATGGCCGCATTTACAGTGCAGGCGCCGCCTTCAAAGACGTAGAGCGGGTATATATCCAGGGTGCCGCCGGCCAGATCGACCCGCATAGGCGCGGTTGCAGTAATCTTCATGGCTGTCTTCTCCTATTCTACCAGTTCGGAGACCGGGACAATTTTCACCTGTTTTTTTAAGGCCGGCAGATCCTCTCTTAAGACCTGATAGGTCACCGGATGCGGATGCCCGATGCCTATGGCTGATCCCTGCGTGCGGGCCTCAGAGATGAGGCGGGCGATCTGTGCACGCACAGCATTAAGCTCCTGCTCGTTATCCAGAAATACATCCCGTTCTGCACTCCTGACACCCATTGACCGGGCCACGGACAAACCTCTGGTGAGTGGCGTAGTCCGGCTGTCCAGATAAAACAGGCCCTTTTTCTGTATTTCTCTGAGGACAATCTCCATCTTGCCGGCATCTGCCGTAAACTTTGAACCCATGTGGTTGTTGATTCCCTTTACATAAGGAACGGCCTCCATATCAGCCTGTATCTGCGCGGCTATAGCGCCGCCATCCATGTTCAAAAAAAGCGCCCCCGGGCCGACCTTGGATTCCGGAGACGAGGCGGCCTCCATAGGGAGGTGGAGCAGGACGTCTTTTCCGCAGTTATGGGCAAGCCTAGCTGTTTCTTTGGTGTGCGGGCCGAAGGGCAAAAATGAAAAAGAAATAGGCGCATCCAGTTTTATAAAAGCAGCGTCTATACGGGGATTATATCCCAGATCGTCTATGACGATGGCCACCTGTGGAAGCGAGGACGTGGAAAGCGGCCTGGCACGGCCTTCTACTTTGATTTTTTCCGGCGGGGCAGGCTCTTCAAAGATGATGCCCGGCTTTCCCATGTCTTTTCCATCGGTAGGCGTTTCAGGTCCTTCAGTCTTAATTAAATATACAATTCCTGCTGCGGCCGCCAGGATGAAAAGGATACCCAGTAAACGGAAAAGGCCCCCGGACGAAGTCCCTTTTTTCCGGGCCTTACCCGAAGGCCGTTTTCTTCTGTTGCCGGAACGTGAAGCCAAATCTGACCGGCGCCTTTATTTCACTTTTACCTTAGAGAATATCTCCCAGCTCTTGAGGATTTGTAATGCCCGGTTGAGCTGCGTATCTTCTTCTAAAGTTGCCCCGGCAGCTTTGTCATCTTTTTTGTCCTTATCCGTATCCGGCTTTTCTACCTCTTCCCCGATATCCGGCTGTGTTTCAGGCTCTGCCTCTTCCCGGTCATTCTTTATATGGTGCTCCAAGTCCTTCTCACGCAGTATTTTTATTTTTTTCATTTCCTCGCCGTGTAGATTAAATTGGCTGGCCACTATTATATCCGGGGTGATGCCCTTGGCCTGAATGGAACGCCCGCCCGGGGTGTAATAGCGGGCTGTGGTAAGGCGGAGGCCGGAGCCGTCATCCAACGGGATAACGGTCTGGACTGAGCCTTTACCAAAGGTCTGTGCCCCTAATATAATAGCCTTTTTATGATCCTGAAGCGCTCCGGCTACAATTTCCGAGGCGCTGGCGCTGCCTTCATTTACGAGAATGATTATAGGATAAGAATGGGGTTTTTCTCCTTCATGGGCGGTAAACCGTACATTTTGACTCTTAATCCGGCCGTCGGTATAGACAATAATCCCTTCCTCTATAAATTCATCGGCCACCTTTACCGCCTGGTCAAGGAGCCCGCCCGGATTGTTTCTTAAGTCCAGGATCAGCCCCTTAAGAGGCTTATTTTGTTGCTCAAGGTCATCCAGGGCGGACTTCAGGTCCTGGCTGGTTTTGTCCTGGAAATTAATAATTCGCACATAACCATAACCTTCTTCCAGGGTTTTATGCTTGACGCTGTGGATGGGTATTACATCACGAACGAGCGCAAAATCTTTAACCTCTGTCCATCCTTCCCTGAGAATGGATATGGTTACTTTTGTCCCCCTGGGCCCGCGCAGTTTTTTAACCGCCTCTGTCAACGACATATTTTTAGTCGTTTTCCCATCGATTTTCAGGATGCGATCCCCGGCCTTTAACCCTGCCTTGTATGCAGGCGTCCCTTCAATAGGAGATACAACAGTCAGTACGCTGTCTTTTAATGTTATCTCGATCCCAATTCCACTAAAAACCCCTTTGGTTTCTACCTGCAATTCCTTAAAGTCATCGGGGGTCATGAAGGAGGAGTGGGGATCGAGGGTTTCCAGCATGCCTTTGATGGATCCATAGATCAGGTCTTCTGTCTTGACTTCTTCTACATAATTTTTTTCGACGATATCCAGTACATCGGCAAACAATTTAAGTTTTTCATAGGCTTCCCTGGTAGCGGCTGAGGCCATTAACCCGGTGTATAAACAGGTAGAAAGCGCGATAATAACGGCGAAGCTCACTCCTAACCAGATTTTTTTTCGCGATAGCTTGATTGACATAGTATCTCCTTCCTTACGGGACAGTCGTGTTGTCAAAAGATTAACCACAGATCTCCGATTAAGCAAGATCAGGGCTCTATTGAGACCCTCGAATTACCAGGGTCGAGCAAGGTGCCACAGCTAAGATTAAGTATAAAAAGATCATTTAAAAAACTTGACAACAATAAACCAGTGCAGAGAGGATACATAATTAGATTTGAGATTTCAATTTTGGAATTTAAGATCTCTTTGTCTTTGCGTCCTTTGCGGCTCTGCGTGAACTCTCCATTTAGTCAAAAACAAGCCTTCTTGCATCTATCCACGACAATGGATTTTCCGGTTTTCCACCGTTTCTTATTTCGAAATATAGGCATTCGCCAAGTAAATATCCTACTGCGCCAACCAACCCGATGGTTTCGCCTTTTTTCACCAGGCTACCGACTTCCTTAAAGAATTCAGAGGCATGCGCATAAAGGCTGTAGTATTTGTCCCCATGATCTAAAATTGTTATATTACCATATCCTCTTAAGTTGCCAACATAAATGACCCGTCCGGTGTAAATGGAATGTATTTCCGTGCCGGCAGGTGCCTGGATATCGATTCCATTGCGGACGATAGTAGCCCCGGACTTGCTGCGCCTTACCCGGCCGAATAATCCGATCACCTTTCCCTTTACCGGCGGGTCAAGCTTGCCCTTTTGGGCGGCAAAGCCCCGCCGTAGTTGTGTATCAGGTTTTTGCCGGACCCCTTCTTCCATTTTATACTGTAGCGCCCGGATAGTGGCGTTGAGTTTTTCTGCGGATTCTTGCAACTCTGTGATATCCTGTAGACAGACTTTTTTCTTCCGGCAGACCGCGGCCAATAGATCGGCCCTTTCCTGGCGCAATTTTTCAAGATGGAGGGCTTCAATTTGTACTTTTTCTTTCATTTGTTGTAAGGCCTGGTTAGAGGCCAGTATCTCTTGTCTTATCTGTGACAGATCATTAAGGCTTGCCTGATATGTGGAGATGGCCTTTCCATCTTTGCGTAACATAAATCTGAGGGCTTCCTGACGGGCCAGGAGATCCGGAAAGGAGTGTGAACTAAACACTATATTCATAAGGCCTACCGGGCCGAATTTATAATAAGAGACTACCCTGTGTCTGGCCTGTTCTTTGAGATGGCGGGTCTCCTCTTCAGTTTCCTTAAGGCGCTGTTCCGCCTGCGTGAGATACGCCCTTTTTTGGTTAAGCTTCCAGGTCAAATCTTCCATGTGGGCATTTTTTCGGTCTATAGAGTCTTCAAGTCTTCCCAGAGCAGACAGAATCTCCCGTTCCTTTTCTGTAAGGCGGGAGGCCTCCTTTTTTCTCTCCTGTATCTGTGTATGGATATTATCGGCTTTCCGGCGTTCCTGTTCATATTTAGTTTTCAGGTTATTCCTGGCTAAGACCGGAGTCAGCGCGCAGAAAAGAAAAAGAGGTATGGTTATAAGGGTTATCGCTTTCATACCCGTAAGAACTGACGCATGGAAAATGCACTCACCGTTGCGCAGAGAATTATACTGCCCGCTATGATACCGGTTACAACGGGTACAGGCAAAAAGATCGGGCTAAAGAATCGTATAAAACCGGGGAAGTTGACCTGTGTCTTTAAAAACTCGAAGAGTGCGAATAAAGCCAGCATAGCCAGCCCTGATCCCACCAGTCCCTGCAGCATACCTTCCAGGACAAAGGGCCCACGGATGAAGAAGTTGGTGGCGCCAACCAGTCTCATGGTTTCCAGTTCATTACGCCGCAGATAGATGGTCAACTTGATAGTGTTAGAGACGACAAATATGGTGGTAAGGAGTAATAAGCCCCCTATAGCAAGGGTTATAAGCCGGGTAAAATCTGCTGCCCGGCGCAATCTTTCCACCCATTCCTTCCCGTAATATACATCTGTTATTCCAGGCAGGGAGGTTAACTCGGAAACTAACGGACGGATGCGTTCCAGATTATGCATGGTCCCTGTCACCTCAATTTCCAGGGTAGGGGGGAGAAAATCTTCGCCCAGGCCAGCCAGGATATCTTTCTCGTCTTGAAATTGCTGAACAAGCCTTTGGTACCCTTCCTGACTGGTAATGTATCGTATCTTGGCCACTCCGCGCAGTTTAAGGACTTTTGCCTTGAGATTTTCGATGTCCTCAGGAGGGAGGGCCGGATCGATATAGGTCACGATGCGTATCTCGCGGCTGTAGTTTTCCGCCAGGCGGTGAAGGTTGAAGTAAATCAAGGTTGATAGGCCGAAGATGAGGACGACAAAGGCTATGGTCAGGGCGGTCATTAAGTGGGATAACCGGTTCCCCCGCATGTTGGAGAAGGTTCTGGGGATTATATACGGAATGATGCTCAAGTTACGATCCTGCCTTGATTCAGAATGATCACTCTTTTGGCCGTGGAGCGGATCAATTCCTGGTTGTGCGTAGCAAAGATGACCGTAGCGCCGCGGGCGCTGATTTCATTAAAAAGCGACATGATATCCGCAGCGCGTCCGGCATCCAGGTTCCCGGTCGGTTCATCCGCTAAAAGCACTAAAGGGTCATTTACCACGGCCCGGGCAATAGCTACCCGTTGTTGCTCGCCCCCGGAGAGACGGCGTGGATATATGCGTTTTTTTATTTCCAATCCCAGGCTTTTCAAGACTTGATCGACCTTCTGCTCTATGACCGATTTTTTTACGCCGCATACCTCCATAGCCAGGGCCACATTTTCAAAAACGGTCAGATTTTCTATCAATTTAAAATCCTGGAAGACCATCCCCATTCTTCGCCTGAGATACGGGATTTTGTAATTGGACAGGCGCTTGAGGTTTATCCCATCTACCCAGACCTCGCCTTTGGTGGAACGCTCGAGGCATAGGATGACTTTGAGCAGTGTCGTCTTTCCCGCCCCGCTCGGCCCGTTGACAAAGACAAATTCTCCCTTGCCTATACGGAGATTAATGTCTTCAAGGACGGTGAAGTCTTGCTCGTAAGACTTATAGACATGCTTTAATTCAATTAGGGGGGAGTCCATTTTGTTTTTTAATTTATCGGCAAAAGTTGTCCTGATTATAATGATGACCGCATTATTGTGCAAGTATTTACTCCCTCATATGGTTTTTAAACTTTTTCATTATCAATCAGAATAGTTGGAAAATAATAAAAGAGCTTGATATAATCCAGATGACAATTCATTATGGTTTGGTTCCCATCCGAAAATTCAAAAATTCCGGATGGGGCAATCAGCACTCAGCTATTAGCATGAAGCCGGTCCACCGTTCACTGTTGACCGTTTACCGATTACCGAAAGAAAATGTCGGACAACGGTTAACGGTTAACGGATAACAAACATGCAGACGGCTGACAGCTGATCGCTGAAAGCTTGCAAGCACCGGCATCTCCTATGTATGACGTGATCGGTTTTGGGGCCTTGAATCTGGATTACATCTATTCCGTGGATAGTCTGAGTATCCTTTCACACGAGCTTCCCTTGCAGCCCGGACAGGAGATATTTTATAGTGAGCGTCTCTTTCCCAGGATCAAGGCCCTGATAGAAAAATACGGCAAATTGAAAAGGACCTCCGGCGGCGGTTCGGCCGCCAACACCATTTTTGCCCTGGCCCGGATGGGTTTTAAAACCGGATTTATCGGGAAGGTAGGTCAGGATGAGGCCGGAGACCTGCTGCTAAAGTCTCTCGGCAAAGTTGATGCCCGTCACATCCGGCGGCAGGGCAAAAGCGGGGCCTGTCTCATCGTCATAGATAAGCAGGAAGATCGCTCTATAATAGCCTTTCCCAATACAAATAAGACGGTGACCGCAGGGAATAAAGACATAACCGCCGCGAATAAGACGAGATTTTTACATTTTTCCTCTTTTGTAGGGCAAAAATCGCTCTCATCCCAGATCAGATTGGCCGAAAATCTCCCTTCGCAGGTAAGATTGAGCTTCGATCCCGGAGAGATTTATGCCGGCAAGGGATTAAAAGAGATATTCCCTATCATCCATAAGAGTTTTGTCCTCTTTTTGACGGATCGGGAGATACAGAAACTGACCGGGAAGCGCTACAAGGCAGGCTGCCGGGAGCTTTTGAACATGGGTCCCTCTATTCTGGTCTGCAAGCGGGGAAGAGAAGGGTCGTATATCCTCTCCCGCGAGGAGGAATTTGATGTGCCGGCGGAAGAGGTCCCGGTAGTGGACAATACCGGGGCGGGCGACGTATATAATGCCGGTTTTCTGGCCGGACTTCTTATGGGGCAGCCCTTGAGGCCGTGCGGCCTTTTCGCTGCCAGAATGGCGGCTAAGAGCGTAACCGGCTATGGGCGGAGCCGGTATCCTACGCGCAAAGATCTGACAATTTTTTTTCAGATTTAACTACAGAGGGCACAGCGCACAAGAATAGTTACAAGTTTCAAAAGTTTCAAAAGTTACAAGTTACAAAAACTTGCAAACCTGCAACTTGCAACTTGTAACTTTCTTAGAAAGGAGAATATCTCGTGTCTTACCTGATAGGCTGGTTTTCTACCGGACGGGATAAGGCGGCCAGGGATTTGCTCAGCACGGCCTATGAGAATATGCGAAGCGGCTTTATCCCTGCCGCCATTGAATATGTCTTTTGCAACCGCAATATGGGTGAAAGCGCTGAAAGCGACAAATTTCTGGAACTCACCCGGAATCTTGGTCTTAAGACGATTACCTTCTCATCCAGAGATTTTTTGTCTGAAGAGAAAAGGCAGTCCATGGAAAGATGGCGCACCCTTTACCATCGGGCGGTTATGGAACAGATCAGCAAGTTCCAGAACAATCTCATCATGCTGGCCGGATACATGCTTATTGTCAGCCCGGAAATGTGCCGGAGGCATACTATAATCAACCTTCATCCCGCGGCCCCTAAAGGACCGACCGGCACGTGGCAGGAGGTCATCTGGAAGCTCATCAATCAGAAAGCGGATGAAACCGGGGTAATGATACACGTAGTTACCGAGACCCTTGACGAAGGCCCTCCTATAACGTATTGTACATTTCCGATTTTGGGGGAAGGCTTTGATCCCCTTTGGGCTGATCTGCGAAACAAACTTAGAACCCATACCTTACAGGAACTAATAACCTCAGAGGGAGAATCCAACAAACTATTTCAACGCATCCGGCAGGAAGGGGTAAGACGGGAGATCCCTTTAATTGTCCTGACCCTGAAGACTCTGGCCGAAGGGAAAGTAGAAATAAGCGGAGAAAACGCCTTCGCCCCGTATTGTCTAAATAAGGAGATTGAAGCCTATTTACAACTTAGCCAGCCACCAAGGCACGAAGACACAAAGTTAAAAAAAATCGAAATTCGAATTTCGAAATTAATCTGATCCCTTAGTGACTTGGTGTCTTAGTGGCTAACTATTTAGGGAAACAAATATGAAAACCGTCCAACTGAACATCGATTGCGAAGGTCCTATCACCAAAAACGACAATGCCTTTGAGCTATGCCAGGCATTTGTCCCGAATGGGGATAAATTTTTCGCTCTCATCAGTAAGTACGATGACTTTATGGCGGACATCGAGAAAAAACCGGGTTATCAGGCCGGTGACACCCTTAAGTTAATCCTGCCTTTTCTGAAGGCATTTGGCCTGACTCACCGGCAGATGATAGACTATTCGCGCTCTCACCTCATCCTCCTGCCCGGGGCCAAAGAGACCCTGCAGCAGGTCATGGAGATTATGCCCACATTTATTATAAGCACCAGTTACGAGCCATATCTGGAGGCCCTTTGCCAGGTCACCGGGTTTCCGTTCAGCCAGATTTACTGTACTAAAATAGATATGGATAACTATAGCCTGCCTGAAGACGAACAGAAATATCTCAGGAAGGCGGCTGCCGAGATTGCAGATATGCCCATGCTGGAATGGGAGATCGGCGCTGATGGGTCATATAGACTTTCTCCCCGGAGCCAGGATACCATCCAACGTCTTGCGGCTATCTTCTGGGAAGAGATATGCTCTATGGAGGCCGGACGATTACTGGCTGAGACCAAGACCATCGGTGGGAGGGCCAAGGCCCGGGCCGTTTTGGATAGTCTGAAGATAACGAACAATGACCTTTCCAGGGTTATGTATCTGGGCGACAGTATTACAGATGTCGAGGCCCTGGACCTGGTCAGGGACGGCGGCGGCCTGAGTGTAAGCTTTAACGGGAATGGATATGCGGTCCGATCGGCTGAAATATGCTGTCTGTCCGGGCAGGCCTCGATTATTCTCCTTCTTGCCGTACTCTTCAAAAAGGGCGGTAAGAACCTGGTCTTGGAGGTAGCTGATAATTGGAGTATCGAGAGATTGAAAGACCTCAAAGAGGCTCAGGATCTGCTGACGCCACCGGCAACCGGCCGGACTGGTTTTCCCAGGCTGGAAATCATTAACGAAAAAAACAGGGAAAGACTGGTACAGGAAAGCGAGGCCTTCCGTAAGGAAGTCCGCGGTATGGCCATCGGCTCCCTTGGCTAGTTACCCAACGGCCTCTTTTTCCTTCCAGTACGGATTGGCCAGGTCTTCAAAAGCAGTCATTGCCGCTACCGCTCCCTGGCCGACAGCAGTCACAATCTGTTTGACTCCACCGGTAATGTCACCCACGGCGTAGATGTGCGGCACATTGGTTCTCTGCCGGCGGTCAGCCCTTACGTAACCGGCCTCGTCCAGCTCCACACCCGTTTTTTTGGCTAATTCATTTACCGGTTCGTAGCCTATGGATATAAATATGCCATCCACCTGCATTTCTTCCGTCTTTCCGGTTTTTGTATTCTCAATACGCACGCCGGTGACTATCTTATCACCCAGTATCTCGCCTACCCCTGAGTTCCAGAACACCGGGATCTTCCGGCTGAAAAGACTTTCCTGGAGGCGCAATTCAGCGCGAAGTTTATCCTTGCGATGGACAAGTGTTACACCGACTCCGAGACTATCCAGATAAAGGGCCTCGGTTACAGCGCTGTTTCCGCCGCCGACCATGATAACCTTCTTCCCCTTATAAAAATAGCCGTCGCAGGTGGCGCAGTAACTCAGTCCCCGGCCATAAAGGCGTTCCTCACCGGGCACGCCCAGCTTACGGTGTTTGGCCCCGGTGGCCAGGATAACCGCCCGACATAAATATTTGCCTCTGTTTGTGCTGACTTTAATCTGTTCATTCGGTTCTATCTCCAGAACCTCTTCCCCCTGATGGATATGGGCATATTGACCGGCATGTTGAGCCATCAGATCCACCAGAGACTTACCGGCCACACGTGTAAGCCCGGGATAATTCTCGACGACCGGTGTCAGGGCCACCTGCCCGCCTACGACCCCTTTCTCCAGTACCACGCACTTGAGGCCGCTTCTTTCACCATATATCGCGGCAGTCAGCCCTCCAGGGCCGGCTCCCACAATAACTATGTCCACATGTACCTCTTCCCCCTCCCGGACAAGCGGAGGCAATCCGGCGGCCTGTTCCTGCAAGGTCAAGACCTTTTCGATGAAGGCATCCGGGGTGTCCACATTGAGCGAGACCGTCTTCCCGTTGATCACCGTGTGGGGGACAGAAGAAACCCCGTATTTGCCGGCCAGGTCTTCATGTTCTGAGGCCTCCACTATCTCTGCCGTTATTAAATCCGGTCTTTCCAGGGCAGAGGCAACCGCCGCAGCCACCTGCTGCGGGCAGTACGGTCAGGTAGGGGTGACAAAGACCTGTATATGGCGGCTTTCTTTGAGTGCAGCCAGCCGCTCCCGGGCGGAGGAAGAAAGGCGCGTTTTCCCCAAAGAAACCATGATAATGGTGTCCAGAAAGGAGCGCATCTCTTCTCCGGCAGGTGAACCGGTATAGCGGATATGATAGGCGGCAGGATCTATAAGGATGGTTGGTGACCGGCTGACATCATATTTTTTTGAGACCTCATCGCCTACTTCATGAAATTCAGGGATAATCTTGGGGGTTAATTTCCCCAGTTCCTTGATCAGTGCCATAGTAAAGCGATTGAAGGGGTCGTTTTCTCCTTCGCGGGTGAAGACGTAGATAGGGACTTCCTTTTTCAATATGTCAAACTTTTTCTTTAAGATATCCCCCTTGTCCTGCTGAATCACCTTTGCTTTTTTCCTGCCGCCAAACATCCGTTTTTCCCTTCCCGTTGTCAGTTTAACCACAGAGTCCACGGAGAAAATTAGTTTATACACGAACCATGAGCTATGAGCCATGAGCCATGAACCATTAGCCATTACTCACATAGAGACCAACGAGCATCAAGAGGGCGTTTAAAAGCTGGAACGTTAGAATGTTAGAACCGTAAACCCTTCTTCCAGATACCGGGCTATACTGGGATGGCCATTCATTTCGTCGAGAAGTCTGAGACCCTGCTGCTTGGCCGCCTCCTGCGCGCCGGTCATGGCCGAGCAGGCCTTGCACACCCCGTCAATCAGCCCCTCCTCTTTTACTTTCTTAAAAAGTCCGGCAAAGGGCTTCTGCTCATCCATCAGGTCTTTTACAAACCGGGTGGCCTTGGTTTCGATTATTATTTTTGCCTCATCTCCTCGCTTTTTCATGTCTATGGCATTCATCATGATATGGGCGAACACGCCTAAATCCTCGCTAAAGGCAAACAGGGCCATCTTTTTCATATATCCTACCTCCTTCCTTTAAATAAAGATCCATGATACCTATGTCATCTTAATAAAATTCTGGCATGATTTATTTAGGGAAGGCAAGAGAAATATATTGCAGGCAAGGCGAGTTACGTAGAGCAAGCTTATTTTAAAAAAACGAAGCCCCTGTTCTCATGGTGTTCATCCGTGGAGGGGCATCAATCCTTTTTGCTCATTTAGCCCGATGTGTACTATTAATATGATTGTGCATGTTTTCACTTAACGGATTTTTTATATCCGTCGATAACTAGAACAAGAAATTTATATTTTTATAGGGCGCTGGGCGTATGCCAGGGTATTTGTTGAGGACATTTAATAAGATAGCTGAGTTGTGTTGGATGCCGGTGATTCGCAACTTAAAAAGAATGGCCTGTGAAAGCATGAGTGCAAGCCATATCTGGTGCGTTGCTTCTCTCTCTCTCTCTCTTAGTTTTTTCCTCTTCCTTCTCTGCCTCATCAGTTTAAGGTTTGCCGACAATCGCTTGTTCAATCCGGCTGTGTCGATTGCCCAACGCAGAGAATCAAAAGAGAGTGTTCGGCTCAGACCGGATTTCATGTTGCTGCGGTGTTGGGCAGGGATCTCAGTCGCTTACATTTTAACAAATGAGACATCCATTCGCCTAAGACGGACCTATTGACTCACTTACTGAAGGCTGGAATGTAGATGCTGTTTTTAAGGCAGAACGTACCACGCCAAAAACCGATTACCATGTGTTGGCCGGGACATCTGTCAGACTCTGAAATAAAGGAGGATATCGGTCATGTTAAAAAATATAAAATTAAGCACAAAACTGATTATTAATACAGGTATTCCCTTAGTTGTGCTCATGGGGTTGGTTATATTTCTTTATTTGCAGTTAGCCCAGTTAGCCCAGTTAGCCCACTTAGCCCAGACAGAGGGCCAAGAAAGTTTTGAAATGGCTTTAATTGCCCAAAAAATGAAATTAGACGTAGTCCAGGTTCAGCAGTGGCTAACCGATATTTCGGCTACTCGTGCGAAAGACGGTTTGGATGATGGCTTCGAAAAAGCGGAGGAGCACAGCAAATCATTCCTTTCGGGATTGGAAAAAACCAAGAAACACTACGCGAATGAAAATGACCGCAATACCGTACTTGAACTTGAAAAAATGGGAAAGGCATTTGCTGATTACTACAAGACCGCCAAAGACATGGCCAACGCCTATATTGAGGGTGGTCCTGAATCGGGCAACAAACTAATGGAGTTGGTGGATAAAGAAACAGAGCGATTAAGTGGTACTCTCGACCTATTTGTTGCGAAACAACAACTTGCGGGGAAGGATGCAATGACAGATATAATTCATCGAGCCAAGCGGATTGGTATCATGTTTTGGACGATTAGCGTTGGATTGCTTATAGTGAGCGGCGCTATTTCCTGGTTTATTATTACTTCGATTACCAAATCCATCAATAGCGTGATTGAATTACTTTCAATTGGAGCGGAGCAGGTCACTTCCGCTTCGGGGCAGATTTCTTCTGCCAGTCAGCAGTTGGCCGAGGGGGCCTCCGAGCAGGCGGCCGGGCTTGAGGAGACCTCTGCATCCATGGAGGAAATGTCCTCCATGACCAAACAAAATTCGGACAATGCCAGGCAGGCGAACAGTCTTATGGAAGAGGCGGCCCAACTTGTTAAACAGGCCGATGACTCTATGACTGAGTTGACCACCTCCATGCAGGAGATATCCCAAGCCAGTGACGAGACCGCCAAGATCGTCAAGACGATCGACGAGATTGCCTTCCAGACCAACCTGCTGGCATTAAATGCCGCAGTAGAGGCGGCCCGTGCGGGTGAGGCCGGTGCAGGTTTCGCTGTGGTGGCCGAAGAGGTTCGGAATCTGGCTATGCGTGCGGCGGATGCAGCCAAAAATACTGCTGACTTGATCGAAGGCACGGTAAAAAAGATAGGCACCGGTTCAGAGTTGGTGGATAAGACCAACGAGGCGTTTAAGGCGGTAGCCGAGAAGAGCGGGAAGGTGAAAGAACTGGTCGGTGAGATTGCTGTTGCCTCCCAGGAGCAGTCCCAGGGTGTTGGACAGGTCAGTACGGCTGTGGCCGAGATGGATAAGGTAGTACAGGCCAATGCCGCCTCGGCTGAGGAAAACTCCTCGGCCAGTGAAGAGCTTAATGCCCAGGCCGAGAACATGAAGGACTTTGTCGGTCAACTGGTGGCCTTAGTAGGCGGTGCCGCAGTGAATGGCACATCACCTGTCAGGAATAGCCTGGCCGGGATCAGGGAGCGTCTTGGGAAAAACAGGGACGAAATCGGGCAACTTACCCATGAGGGGCCCAAGAAACCCGTTCCTAAACCCAAGGCAAGGCCTGGCAACGTCAAACCGGAAGAGATCATCCCCATGGGAAAAGATGACGGATTCGCAAATTTTTAGGGTTGTTATCTGCGATAAGTATTGACGGGGCCGTGCGGCCCTACCTGAGACATGACCAGTATTTCTTATGCGCCTCCTTGGCCCGCTTGATAATCACAGGGGACTGGTCTTCGCCCGGGGCCGCAAAATCCCGGCCCAGGATGCTTGCCCCGGAAAGTTCATTCAAGACGGCCCGAACCGATTCCTTCTGCCCCGTCACGTTATATCCGCCTTCCAGGACCAGGAGAAGACGTCCCTCGCAGCAGGTCCCGGCAATGTCCATGAGTATCCGGGTAAGCCCGGCAAAACCTTTTTCTGTAACCTGCATAGTCCCGAGTGGGTCCTTGTAGTAAATATCAAACCCGGCCGAAACCAGCACTATCTCCGGCTTATATTCCAGGGCCACCGGCCGCAGGATATTCTGAAAGATAGCCATATACTCGCCTTCGTCCTGACCGCCGGGAAGGGGTATGTTCACCGTATAGCCCTCACCCGCGCCCGAACCGGCCTCAGAGAAATTTCCCGTGCCCGGATAGTAAGGAAATTGATGGGTGGAAAAGTAGAGCACGTCCGGGCGGTCATAAAAGGAATGTTGTGTGCCGTTGCCATGGTGGATATCCCAATCTACGATTAATATCCTCTTTAGCCCGTAGCGGTTGATAAGATAATGGGCGCCCAAGGCTATATTGTTAAACAGGCAAAAACCCATGGCCTGGTCTGCCTCGGCATGATGACCCGGAGGCCGCACCAGGGCAAAACCATTGGCGATCTTTTTATCAAAAAGGGCATCGATAAGGGAAAAAACGCCTCCCACGGCCAGAAGGGCCACATCGTATGATGTCTCAGAGGTACGGGTATCGGGATCAAGGTAGGAAGACGCCTTGCCGGCCGTAGCGGCTATACGTTTGATATGTCCGTTGGTGTGGTTCCAGGAAAGCTCTTCGTGGCCGGCCGGTCGTGGTTCGACCTTAACAAATTTATCTTTAACATACGGTTCTTCAAAGAGTTCATAAATAGCCCGCAGGCGCTCCGGGCTTTCCACGTGATAGGAACCGGGGTCGTGCTCCATGTATCTATTGTCAGCCACAATACCTGTCTTTGTTGAAGGTTCAGGCATCTTAGTTCTCCTCCCTCTCGAATAGGACGCAGATTTTCGCTGATTTTCGCAGAAAAATAATTTATAAGATATTGTACCACTTTAGATTTTTGAAAAATATACCTAAGCAAGGCGCTATGATAGCCCCGTAGGGTGGGCACAGCATTATCGTGCCCACCAAGACCATTATAATTATACATTATATCAGTTAGCGATGCCGGATCAACATAAAGAACCAAAAAGAGAGACCGTAAAACAGATTTCAGCCGGGGGAGTGCTCTTTCGTGAATCCGGCGGCCGGATAGAGATAGCGCTTATCGCTACCAGGGGCGGCATAGTCTGGGGGCTGCCCAAGGGGCTGGTAGAGGAAGGCGAAAACATAGCCCGCACTGCCCACCGCGAGGTAGAGGAAGAGACCGGTCTTACCGGCGATATAATCAAAAAAATTGACTCCATTCATTATTGGTACTCCCACAAAGAAGAGGGCAGAACCACTCATTATTTTAAAATAGTCTATTTTTTTCTCATGAAGCTGACCGGTGGAGACACAGCCCGGCACGACCACGAAGTAGATGAGGTTCGCTGGTTCCCCATAGAAGAAGCGCTGAAGAAGGCCACCTATCCGGGAGAGCAGGATATTATTCGCAAGGCCGAAGAACTCCTTCAGAAACAGAAGGAGACAGAGAAGGAGTAAAGTAGGGTGGGCACAGCTTTATCGTGTCCACCGAACCCACTGGGGTGCGACACCGGTGGAGATTCCAATCGATGTCGGTGGAGAATGAAGGACGACAAGGCGGTGGGCAATGCCCACCCTACGGGACTCAAGCATCGTCAAACCCATTTCCAAATCTACCAAGTTTTTCTGAAGCATTTCCAGAATCAGATTTCATTGCTCCAGTTGCTGATATGATTGTTGGGGGAATAGAAGCTGGTGCCGCCATAACATTTGGAATAGCAGGCGGAGTAACTTTTATTGCCGGACCAGAATTCTGGCCAATATCAGTACCTGCGCTGATGACTGGCGTAAGTTCTGGCTGGGACGCATATGGTAGGATAAGAACAGGAATTCAGAGACTCAATGATTAATAAGTCGGAAAAAAGATTTTCGGTTAAGAAAGAGAAACTCTATCACTTTCTATCAGTGATTCTGAATTGCTATCTTGCATTATCGGCCGTTATTTTTCTGATTTATCTTGTTGCCCCTCTGTTTGGCGGGAAGCTATTTCCTAACGCGTTGATAGTTTATGGAAGCTGGATTGGAATGGCACTCATAATGAAATTTATTTTAAAGAAAATGCAGAAGAAAGTCCGGATGAGGGGATATGAATGCTTATATGTTTGTGCGTATGGCGTTATTTGTATGTTTCTATGGTTTCCATATCCCTTTAGCATTCTTTGCAGCATCTTGATTATCTTAGGCACTGTAGTGGGCTATAAAGTACAACTCAAATCCTCTGAATTCTCAAATACGCCCACTGATAGGCAGGTTGGATGATTCATCCGGCGGTTATCCTTAAGCCAGCCGAGTAGCCCCGTAGGGTGCAGCATTATCGTGCCCACCGAAACCTGTAATATGTCGCGGAAATAGGTCAAATTAAATGCCGAATTATCGACGAGCACGGGAGGGGCATGCGTATTTTTTCACGGTTGTTACATATCGACGTCAACCGATTCTATGTCTCCCGGAATCGAGAAACCTGTTACGTGAGATCCT
>JBFMFO010000026.1:0-38426 GCA_040754095.1 Thermodesulfobacteriota bacterium
TATGAGCAAAAAGACTTTTCATTTGCATTTAAAAGAATGTGAGTTTAGGTTTAATCACAGAGGCGAGGATCTGAATAAATTGATACTCAAAATCCTCAGAAAATTTCTTCTGTTCTAGTCATGACCCAAAAACTATTTTGATAAACATTCAGATGAGCCAAGGCCAGATACTTGTTTTAGATTAAGTAATAACGAATTCTTAGTCATAATTACTAACACCGGCCGTGTTGGACAGGGTTTATATTTCGTAAATATTAAAGAAGACAAAATGGAGAGAGATAACGGTTATGCTCTCATGAATGTTGAGCGGGAATTTTTAGGAAAAAATAAAAAAAGATATGTTTTATTGGGAATGTCAAACTTGGGTGGAGGGTATTATTCATACGGTTATGCGATCTTAAATCTTATCCCCAAAAATAATGGTAAATCATATACATTTTATCCATTATTTAGTGTTTCTGAAGACCCCGTCGATGGTTTGTGCGGTGAGAAGAGAGAAAGGTTTATAAAAGAAAACGATGATGCAGAGGAGATAACATCTTATAAGATTCTAAACGAAGGCACGGAAGATGTTACTTTAGTCTTTTATATCACTGAAGAAAATTGCAAAACCTTAACGAAAAGAACTTACATTAAAAAATTCAAGTTAGTTAATGGGGTATTTCAAATGATAGATTAAACCTACTCCGCCCAAGGGAGGTCAACGCCCTTAAATTTATAAGTTTCTTCTTGCCCGTATTTGTTCATTTGAAGGGAGGATGTGTGCTCGATACCTCGAAAGATATTTATTCCATAAATATGGAAGATGTCCAGAATGTAGCAGAGGAAGAGCTTGGGAGAGAACTTTCGGAATCGGAGTTGAACATGCATAGCGAGCGCATTCCCCGCTGCTTGCGGCGGGGTTAGCGAGCGAATACGATGCATTTTACCTTGCATACGGAGATTCCCCGTCCGCCGGAGGCGGGCTGCGGGGAGCTTCAAAATCATAGAAGATAAGATCGGCGATTATATAGATTGGTATGGCGCCATATATTCAGCTATACAGAACGAAGTTTTGAACGTTACTGAACATCCTGCGTCGGAATAGAGGAAGTCGTAACATACGTAGCAGCTTAAATTTATATGTTAAGGGAACTGTATGGAATTAGAAGGAATAAGGGATAAATAAGTGACTGTTGTCATAATTACAGCTTATGATCCTGATGAGACCGAATGGATAGATTATAGAGTTAGGAGGAAAAAGAAATGAGATGCGTTTTTTGCGGCGGTGAAACAAAGAAAATGTTGGTAACTTTCAATTATGAAGAGGAAAACAGGTATTTTCTTGTCGAACATGTACCTGCTGAGGTTTGTGATCGTTGCGGTGAGAAGACTTATTCTCCAGATGTTACTGATGAATTATTGAAATTCGCGAAAGACAAATTTAAGCCGGTTAAAAAGCTGGAGGTCCCTGTTTTTGATTTTGCTGAAGCTTCTTAATGGTGGAGACCATCAGCGACCAGTTAACATGAATTTTCCCGCAACGGCAGATAACAAAGCGCTTGAGGTCAACACCTAAAGGCTTGGCCCTTCTCAACTACTCAAAACGTTATGCGCCATGTCCGCCCGCCGCGGTCAAGAGAGGAAGGTGTCTTCATGAAAAAGAAACGACCGAAGTATAATCCGGTATTGAAAGCCGCCTATCTCGAGGCGGTCGAGACTCAATTACGAGAGAACAATCCGCCAGAGACTCGCCAAACGTTCGATCGTTTGCGTTCAGAAGGCATCAGTGAGAAAGACACCAAGCTGTTGATTGGATCTGTCATTGCAGCCGAGACATACTACGTCATGAAATCCCGATCGCCTTTCAATCTGGCAAGATTTGTGAAGAATCTTAATCGGCTTCCGGATCAGTCGTTCCATGATGAGTAAGGGCGGCGGGTGTCCACAGGCGCATAACACGCCGCACCACGTCGCTTGACGGCAGATAACACAGGTTGAAATGGTAAAAAGATTAACATCTGGATGCTGTCGCATTCCTTCGGGCCTTGAACATTGTCTGAACCCGCCGTTTAAAGGAATATGGTATTATTAGTCAGAAAAGGAGGCAGCTTATAAGCGCAGGAGGCGAAAGAAAAAATGAAAAAAAGTAGGTTCCCGAAAGGATGGGATGAAAAGAGAGTGAAGAGAATCCTTGCCCATTACGAGAAACAAACCGAAGAAGAAGCCGTGGCTGAGGATGAGGCAGCATATGAGGATAAGACTCAGACAATAATAGAAATCCCTGTTCAGTTAGTCTCTACAGTTAGGGCGCTTATAGCAAAACATCAAGCATTACGGCATCCGAAGACAACAGCAGATAACAGCGGATAAAAGGAAAATCCTTGGAACGTATGATATGTGAAATTTGTGGGAAAGAGGGAGCGCGTGTCCGGCGGGTTGCAAGGACCTACGGTAAGGGCAAGGACATCTTGGTTATAGAAAATGTTCCGGTGGTAACTTGTCCTAACTGCGGAGAGAGCTACCTTGATGCGGAAACGCTTCACGAAATTGAGCGCATAAAGCTTCACAAAAAGAGTTTTGCGGAAAAGCGCCCGGTTCCGGTTGCTCACTTTGCATAATTAAAAGGAACGTTGCCGTCGGGTTGCGCCTTACTCCACCGTGACACTCTTGGCCAGATTGCGCGGCTGGTCAACATCACAGCCCCTTAAGACGGCTATCTCATAGGCCAGGAGTTGCAAGGGCACGGTATAAAGGATGGGGGCCATCTCCTCAGACACCTTTGGCAGGAACAGGGTATGGCTGGCTAAACCCCCCACTTTTTCATCCCCTTCATCGGCCAGGGCAATGACTATCCCCCGCCTGGCCATGACCTCCAGCACATTGCTTAAAACCTTGTCATAGACCGGCGAAACAGGGGCCAGGGCTACCACCGGCATGGCCTCATCTATCAAGGCAATAGGCCCGTGTTTCATCTCGCCGGCTGCATAGCCCTCGGCGTGGATGTAGGATATTTCTTTGAGCTTTAAAGCGCCTTCCAGGGCAATGGGAAACATATAATTACGGCCCAGATAAAGGAAATCCCTCTTCTTGTAGAATTCCAGGGCCAGCTCCTTTACCGCCGCATGTATATTTTTGATATTATCTTCGAGAAGCGGGGGGAGGTCTATGATGTCCTTAATCATAAGCCGGGCCTTTTCCTTTGAGATAACCCCCCGTACCCGGCCCAGATAGATGGTCAGGAGGTAGAGGGCGGTCAACTGGCTGGTAAACGCCTTGGTCGAGGCCACGCCTATCTCCGGACCGGCGTGGGTATATATCGTCCCGTGCGATTCCCGGCTGACCGTGCTCCCCACCACATTGCAGATGGATATAATCTTGGAGCCTTTTTCCTTGGCTATACGGAGTCCGGCCAGGGTGTCCGCAGTCTCGCCGGATTGGGAGATGGGGACGGTCAGCGTGCCTCCATCTATAAGCAGGGAGCGATACCTGAACTCCGAGGCCAGATCCACCTCGGTGGGCAGGCCGACCCATTTTTCCAGATAATATTTGGCCAGCAGGGCCGCATGCCAGGAGGTCCCGCAGGCCACCAGCATTATACGTCGAATATCTTTCAGTTCTTTCTCCGACAGGTCTATCTCCGGAAGATAGGCCTCGCCCTCTTCTCCCGATACCCTTCCCCTTACGGTATTCAAGATGGCCTGCGGCTGCTCGTATATCTCCTTGAGCATAAAGTGTTTGAAGCCGGCTTTTTCGGCCATGGCCGCATCCCAGGTTATCCTCTCCGCCTTCTTTTTTACCTCTTCCCCGGTAGCCGCCTTTTTTATCTGTATCCCATCCCGGCGCACGATGACCATCTCACCGTCGTCCAGGAACATAACATCCTTGGTATAGCGCAGAAAGGCAGGTATGTCCGAGGCCAGGAAATACTCCCCTTCGCCCAATCCCAATACCAGCGGACTCTGGTGACGCGCCGCCACCAGGACTCCGTCCTGAGTGCACATCGCGGCCAGGGCATAAGAACCCTCTACCTCCCGCACCGCCCGGGCCACCGCCTCACTCAGATCGCCTGCAAAGTATTTCTCGATAAGGTGGGCCAGGACTTCGGTATCTGTGTCTGAACGGAATTCATGGCCTTCCGCCTTTAGGTTCTCCCGCAGGCTGAAATAGTTTTCAATGATGCCGTTATGAACTACCACCAGCTCGTTCTTGCAATCCGTATGCGGATGGGCGTTTCTTTCATTGGGGACACCGTGGGTAGCCCAACGCGTATGGCCCAGGCCGGTAAAACTGGCCTCGTCCCTATTCCCGTTTAACTTAAGGTCCAGGTTCTCCAGTTTGCCTTCGGCCCGGCTGACCTTTATCTTGCCGTCCTTAAGATAAGCTATGCCCGCCGAATCATAGCCGCGGTACTCCAGCATCTTGAGGCCATCCAGGAGAACCGGTATCACCCTCCTGTGGCCCACATAACCTATTATTCCGCACATGGAATTATCCTCTCCATTTTTCACCCAAATCTAACCCGGATCCGCCGAAGGCGGAGAACCAAATTCGCCACGAAGACACGAAGGCACGAAGGAATTCGTGAATAGCTTTGTGGTTTACTAATTCCATAATTTTTGATCTCTTTGTGTCTTGGGGCCGTTGTGGCTAAAATTTCCTTACCGTCTTGGCAAGAATTTAACTCTTAAGTTACTAACGTGATCCCCGGCCGAAAAGCACAATTTTAATAGTCTTTATCACAATTAACAAGTCCATTACCACAGACATGTGTTTGATATAATAGAGATCGTACTTCAACTTTTGTAACGCATCATCCTCGGATGCCCCGTAAGGATAGAGAACCTGCGCCCAACCGGTTATCCCCGGCTTTACTGTGTGTCTTTGATCATAGTAGGGCACGCTTTTTCTTAATTCATTTACAAAATGAGGCCTCTCCGGACGGGGCCCTACAAAGCTCATATCTCCTTTAAGGACATTCCACATCTGGGGTATTTCATCGATTCTCAGGTTACGTATGATCCTGCCTACCCGGGTAATGCGCGGGTCATCCTCCTGCGCCCAGACCGGGCCGCTGTTTAGCTCCGCATCTGTTCTCATCGACCTGAACTTATAGACCTTGAATATCCGGCCATCCTCACCTATCCGCTCCTGCTTAAAAAACACCGGGCCTCTGGAATCAAGCTTAATGGCTATGGCGGTAATCAATATAACCGGCGCAGTTATTAACAGGCCGGTCGATGCGAGGGCAAATCCTACGAGCCTTTTCGTCACCCGATGCAGGGGCGTCTTCTCAAACCCCTCGGAAAATATGAGCCAGCTTGGATTAATCTTTTCTACCAGGATCTTGCCCGTCAATATCTCATAGAAGGTCTCACCTTCTATGACCGGGGTACCGTTCATCCGGCAATCCAGGAGCTCGGCAACCGGAAGCGCGCCTCTTCTCTCGTCCATAGAGACCACAATCTTGTCAACTTTTTCCTGTTCGACAAGCCTCTTTAAGTCCCGGATATCCTCAAAAATAGGAATTTCTGTTTGCGATGTCCTCTCCCCCCTGGCCATCGGGACCAAACCCACTATCTTATAACCTGAATCCGGTTTCTCTCCCAGCTCCGCTAAGATGTCCGCGGCCAACCTGCCATTTCCCACCAGTAACAGCCTTTGCGCAAACATATTCTTGCGCAATATTAAATTGTAGATAAAGCGCCAGGAAGTGACCAAAAGAACCAGGAAGGCCAGGGTAATAAAAAAAATACCCCGCCCCATGATGAGCTGCGGGAATATATAATAGATTACGGCGAGACCGATAGAAGCCACCCCAAGGGCATGGAGGAGGCGGATACCCAGTTCCAGAAAGGTATCGGTAACTTTTAGATCATAAAGATCAAAGTAATAGAGGCTGACCTGGCAGACCAGGGTAATGAGAAAAATCTTGCTCCATATCAGATTATCCCCCAGCCATCCGTCATCCAGTCCTCCAAGGCGAACCATGGCGGCCAAAATGACGGACAGAAAAATAAGGCCGCCCTCACCAACTACAAAAAGGACGTTCCTTATGGGATAGTACTGGTTAAATATCTTAATCATGGCCTGACCGCATCCGCCATAGATGGAGAAACAAGGGGTAATTGTACAATTTCAAACTTGAGCTTTCAGCCTTCAGCTATCAGCTTTTACCTTTGGACTTTGACCCTGGAACTTGGAACTTTGCCCTTTGTCATTTTCAGAGCGACCCCTTGTGTATGCCATATTCTTGCATTTTATTCAAAAGGGATTTATAGCTTATCTTAAGCTGAGAAGCGCAGGCCCGTCTGTTCCACATTGTCTTCTCCAGGCAGGCCGTTATAGCCTCTGTTTCAATCGTTCTTATACATTCCTGACCTATCTTTTTCAGAGAAAGCCCCCCCTGACACAAGAGGTTATATACCAGAGATCTGTCAACTATGGCAGGAGATCGTCCTCCCCGGTCATCATTCTTATCCCTTGAGCCTATCACTCGGCCCTTGATCTCCGCATAGGCCACAGACTCATTTTCCAAGACCACAATATTTTTAACAATATTTTCCAATTCTCTCACGTTGCCCGGCCAACTGTATTCCGAGAAAAGGTCCATAATTCTTTTTGAAAAATGCATATATGGTTTGTTATATGCTGCACAATATTTTTCTAAAAAATACTCTTTCAGTAAAGGCAGGTCTCCCTTTCTATCCCTGAAAGGAGGTACGGTTATATGGGCTACGTTAAGCCTGTAATATAAATCTGATCTGAACCTGCCCTGCTCAACAAGCCGCGGCAAATCGGCATTTGTTGCAGCGATTACCCGGACATCCGTACAGACATCTCCCTTGCCGCCCAGCCGGGAAAATTCACCGTTCTGTAAGACCTGCAATAGCTTGGATTGCAAGGGCAGCGGAATATCCCCTACTTCATCTAAAAATAACGTCCCTTTATCGGCCAGATCAAACTTCCCGGGTTTTGTACAGTAAGCGCCGGTAAAAGCCCCTTTTTCATAACCAAAAAGTTCGCTTTCCAGAAGCGTCCCCGGGATAGCAGCGCCGTTTACCTTGATAAACTGTTCTTTATTGCGTGGAGACTGCTCATGTACCAAGCGGGCTACAATCTCCTTACCGGTACCGCTTTCACCCTGGACAAGCACAGTGATATCGGTCCGGCTGATCCGCTGTATTTTCTCCCTGATCTCAATTACTTTTCTGTCCTCACCGAAGAAATAATGGCTACTCCTGTCAACTTCTTGCTCGGATGGGCAAACTCTTTGCAAGGCCTTAACCAATTGTTGCGGAGTAAACGGCCTTTTAAGAAGGGCCACGCCTGATTTTTTAGAAAGATTAAGCGGGTCCAACGCCTGTTCTCTTTCATAAATAAGAACGGTAGGATAGGGGCAGACCCCCCGGTCTCCTAATATATCAAAAAGGGTTGATTTATCCCCGCTATTCAAGCTTGCAATAATTACGTGGGGAGATTCCCTCCCAGGACCCTTACTCTTTCCCCGGTCAGGCCAATATGTTAAACGCAGCCGGTATGCATAATGGTGGATAACAGCCCGGATATACCCGGCAAGGTCTTCGTCAGTGATGTAAAGGCAGGCAATTCTATCCATAGCTTTTTAAAAAGTACCCCCCCGAAATGACATTCCTCTATTGCAACTGACATGCCAAGAAAAATTCTGCGGGGAAAACAGGTCGTTGGGGCCGATTACAGGCAGATTACCCGGGCGCTAAAAGAAATGGGAAAATATTTTTCCCTGTGCGAGGAAAAACTTTTCCCTGGCAGAAGAGAAATATATTGCCACTTGGAATGCAGGGGGAGGTGACCGTTCACCGTTGTCCGTTCACTGATAATGCATGGACATATTCCAGTCTGCTCCCTTGCTGTCGGTGCACGGTGAACTGTGAACGATGAACTATTACCATCAGCAGGAGCGCCTTCCGGGCGCAATTCAAGAAAGACTGAAGGCACAAAGGCCGGGTATCGTCAGGCGGGAAGCAAACGGGAGATGGCATTTTTTAAGTCGGATATCTCGAAGGGTTTGCTCAAAACAAAATCGGCCCTCTTTTCCTGAGCCAGCTCTTCCGCATACCGGCCAAACCCGGTTATGGCAATGACGGGAATATTGGGATAATCCTTTTTAATAACGCTGATTATTCCTATCCCACTGATATAAGGCATACTAAGATCGGTAATCACCATATCATAAAGTCCGGTTCGCAAGTGCTTCAGGCCCTCCAGACCGTCCCCCGCCCCGGTAGTTTCATATCCCAAAAAGGTAAGATAGTCCAGCAACATAGACAGTACTTCCTGATCGTCTTCCACTACCAGTACTTTCTTATTCGGCGCCATCTTCTGTCCCTCCCGGGTAATACCCGTTATCCTTTCTCTTATAGGATATATGCCCGACAAAAAGCAAATATTTTTTAAAGTTTTTCGGACTTTCCCCATTTTTTATGGAATCCGATGTTCCTGAGCGAAATTTGCTGGAGCAGGGGGGACCCATCGAGGGTGAGCAGGAAGGGGAAAGCCCGCCCTTCAGAGGCGGGAAGGGGCAAGTGTTCCCCGCCTGCGAATCCCGATGGGGTCACTGCGGAAGCCATGAAGCGAAGGAACATCGGATTCCATTTCGGAAATAACATTTTTGGGGAATGTCCAGTTGATCCCCAGGGAATAAATTTCATCCGCCTATAGGCAAGAGAGGTACGGATAAAGAAAAACTATGCAGAGAAGCAGCCTTTGGCCAGTTTAACCATATTGCGGCGTATTGCCTCTATCTGCTTAGGGGGGATGCCGGCGCCGAGGGCCACCTGTTTAGCCATAGTTTCCGACATGAAGTCACCCGGCCCGTGTCCGTCAGAATTTACGCAGAGAGGGGCATTATGCTGGAGGGCCAGGCGCGCCACATGGCCGTTGGTCAGGCAGTGCCCCCGGCGGCTGGTAATCTCAAGAAAAATCCCTTTCTTAGCGGCCAGCTTTACTTCCTCTTCGCTGATCAACCCGGGATGGGCCAGGATATCGATGGGAGATTCCAGGGCCGCCCGGTTGGTCCCGGGAGCTACCGGCTCAACAAGCGTCTCACCATGGACTACAACCACTCTTGCCCCCAATTTCCTGGCCTCTTTGGTCAGAGGTCGGATTAAGGACGGCGCAATATGCGTCAATTCTATCCCTGGAATAAGCCTGGTCTTGCTATGCCGGTTGATATCTGCGGCCACTTTCGTAATACGGGGGATAATAAGGTCGATGTTTGAGCTGTCGGCATGATCGCTGATAGCCACAAATTCATAACCGAGGCATTCCACCCTCCGCACCAGTTCGGAGGGAAGGAGTTCCCCGTCACTAAAAAGGCTATGGGTATGAAAATCTATCATAAACACTCACATCTTGTATTTGCCGAAGTCATCAGGCGAAAGGCGTTCCAATATATCAGCCCACTTCTTTCCCTCTTCAGTATCAACCTCCGCCCTGTGGCTCATTTCCATGCGTTTCGACTTATCTATCACTGTTTCATGGACATAAATCGGCGAATCAGTCCGCAAGGCCAGGGCAATGGCATCACTGGGGCGGGCGTCAAGCTGGAACTCTCTATCCTTTGTTATTAGCGTGATAATAGCGTAGAAGGTATTTTCGCGCAGATCTATAATTTCAATTTTAACCACTCCTGCGCCGACTTCCTTCAAAATATTTCTAAGGAGGTCGTGGGTCATCGGCCTGGAAAACTGGATCTTCTCCAGCTCAGTGGCTATAGCCGTGGCTTCCAGAAGACCGATCCATATCGGCATGGCTTGCTCGCCGTCCACCTCTCGCAGGATCATAATCGGTGTATTGGTAACAGGATCGATGGCGATACCGGACACCTTCATTTCTTTGAACATAACCCTCTCCCCCCGGGCTTTATTCTACTGCCGGCCTGCCCTTTAATGAGTGTAAGCAGGCCTTCTCAACAGCAACCATAACCACCTTTCCAGGCAAGGCCCCGTCTCCGCTGAAATTAACCACTTCATTAGTGCGCGCCCGCCCCATCCATTCCCGGGGCGAACTCTTGCTATATCCCTCGACTAAGACCTCTACTTGCTTACCTACCATGGATTTATTATTATTATTATATGTTATTTCCTTTTGCAGGGCCAGCAATCTGGAAAGCCTTTCCTGTTTTACCGGCTCCGGCAACTTATTATCAAAAGTTGCGGCCTTAGCCGGCGGCCGATCTGAATATTTAAAGGCAAAGGCGCCGGCAAACCGGACCTGCCGCATTATGTCCAGCGTATCTTCAAAATCAGCCTCGGTTTCGCCCGGAAAGCCTGCGATAAGGTCGGTAGTTATGTTGATATCCGGGCAGAACCTCCTTAGTTTGGCCACCTTCTCCAGATAATCATCCCGCGTATATTTACGGTTCATCCTTTTTAATATCCTATCCGAACCGGATTGCATTGGCAAGTGAATATGCTCGCAAAGGGACTTGATGCTGCCGAAACACCCTATCAGGTCATCGGATATGTCCTTGGGATGGGAGGTGGTAAATCGCAGCCTCTCCAGGCCCTCAACCTCGCCTATTTTTCTAACTAAGCAGGCGAATCCGCACCCGCCATCGCCATGAAGTCCGTAAGAGTTCACGTTTTGACCAAGAAGAGTTATCTCCTTTACTCCCTGTTCGACCAGCCCCCTGATTTCCTTTAATATCTCCTCGCTTCGACGACTAAACTCGCGTCCGCGCACGTAAGGCACGATACAATAAGAACAAAAGTTATTACACCCGGTCATGATGCTGACATAGGCCGTCACCGCCCTTTTCCCGTTCAGGCTGCGCACATGACCGGGAAACTCATAAGATGCGCCAAGTTCCGTGTAAGTAATCCTTCTTACGTTCTTCTCTGCCTCTCTTATAAGTTCTGGAAGGCGATGAATGCCCTGCGGCCCTATAACCAGATTGATGCCCGGATTCTTTTTAAAGAGCCTGCGGCCCTCCTGCTGGGCCAGGCAGCCGGCCACAATAACCATCAGGCCAGGGTTTTTCTTTTTAAGCTTCCGCAGGCGGCCCAGGAAACTATAGGCCTTTTCTTCGGCCTTCTGCCTTATGCAGCAGGTATTTACCAGGACAAGATCGGCGCCGGCCGGGTCTTCGGCCGCCTCATAGGCCATATTGGACAGAATACCGGCCATCAGCTCCGAATCGTGTTCATTCATCTGGCAGCCGAAGGTGGCGATATAGGCTTTCTTACTCATAGTCGCTGATATTGTGCTTATTATAATCCCTGCGGGTATTATAATAATAATCTCCCCCAATTCAATATAAAAATGGCGCTGGGACGTTACCCAAAAAATCTCAGTAGATTATGTCAACGTGTTAACTTTTATCCAATTTTTGCATGCTGGAAATGGAAGCCGTCATTTCTTCGCTTCACGGCTTACGCAGTGACCCTTTCGGGACTCGCAGGCGGGGAAGGGTTGCCCCTTCCAGCCTAAAGGGCTGGCTTTCCCCTTCCTGCTCGCCCTCGAAGGGTGCCCCCACCGCTCCAGCAAGTTACGCTCAGGAACAATGGCCTCCATAAAAATGTGGGGAAAGTCCACAAAAATGGCGGCCGCCGGATACGACGTGAAACGTTAGAGGTTCGAAATGTTCGAGACGTTCGGTGTTCGAAGCGATTGATTCCCGACGTCTTGAGTCTCGAACTCTCTGACCCGTAACCCGCAACTCGTAACGCTTACTTCGCCTCCTGACTTCTGTATTCTGTTTTAAGGCCGATTTCCGTCTTTATGGATTCTAATAGCTCCTGCACCAAGTCTTCATTGCCGGAAGGGATGTAGAGTTCGACTATCCCTTGCTGACGGTCAACGGTGCTCATAGTCGCCAAATTATCGTAGCCCTCCAGGATAAATTTCAAGTAGTGAACCTGCCGGGGGTCAATCTGTATTTTCCAGTTTGTCATGTGCATCTTGTAGGTACCTGATGCGCTCCTTCAAAATACCGTTCAACCCTCGCTGCAAGGGATGCAGACGATCTTCCCGCCTTTTACCCGGGCGCGAGGTTCCATGACCTTTTCACCACAGATTGCACAGCGCACGCCTGGATATAACCTGGCCTCAGGCGGAGGAGCGATAGTCACACGTTTTATCTTCATTATCTCTTTGGAAGCAGCGCTCAGGATCGCTTGAACTTTTTTGGCTTTGCGGCCTCGAATTTGCGCACTGACCTCCTCTGTCCTGTCGCCTACCTGGAATCTTTCCCATGCGGCTCTCTCTTCCGGTGTCTCCGGGTAATCGAATTCTACAGAAAAACGCATCCCTTCGCCTGTGCCCCGGCTATAAAACGTATAAACCTGCTTACCGTAGTCATGAAAGATTAGATTTCCCTTGCCGAAAGTGCAGCCGGTCAACACCTGAATGGCATCTACAGCACAGGAATCATTTTCCACAATAGCCACGAGTTCTTCATCCTTTGCCTTATCGCCAAGATGTTTAATGGCCTCCCTGGCCACCCTGTAACCATAGGCCACCCCCGGACAGATATGCCCGTGGAAGGCAATGACCTTTTTCAAATCGTCGTCGTATTCCATAATTGGCTGTCGAGCTGTCAGCCATCAGCCGTCAGCTTCGGGCTTTCAGCACTCCTCCTTTCCCATTTATAGGCAACGTCAGTGGTCACAGGGAAAAGTCATCGGTAATAGTCACTAGTCAATGAAATTAATGACCGATGACAATTGACTAATGACATTCACTATAGGTCGCCGCGATCTCTCCGACCAGGTCATAAGGATGGGCATCGGTGATCCGGACTGAAGCGATCCGGCCGATCTCCGTCTGACCGCCGGCGATATAAACCTGTCCGTCTATGTCCGGGGCCTGAAAAACAGCCCGGCCCTTTAAAAGGAGTTCTGTTTCATCGCTCAGGCCTTCAACCAGCACCGGGATTATCTTCCCGACCCGGGAACGGTTTATGGCCAGAGATACGGCCTGTTGCGACTTGAGTATTTTTTTCTGCCGCTCCTTTTTTACCTTTTCCGGCAACTGGCCGGGCAAGCGGCCGGCTACCGTGCCATCTTCCGCTGCATAGGGGAAAACCCCTACGTGCTCAAATCGCGCCTCTTTTACAAATCGCAGCAATTTCTGGAATTCTTCCGAGGTCTCACCGGGAAATCCCGCTATAAGTGATGTGCGGAGCGCAGCCCCGGGTAAATTGAGGCGGATCCTTTCTATCAGGGCATAGATATAATCCTGATCGTAAGGCCGGCGCATAAGTCTGAGGATGCGCGGGCTTATATGCTGGATGGGAATATCGAGGTATGGGCATATCCGCGGCTCCGAGGCCATTAATTCCAGAAGTTCATCATCAATCGCAGTAGGATAGAGGTAAAGCAACCGGATCCAGTCCAAGCCCGGAATAGTAAGCAGCTTCTTCAGAAGACCGGTCAGGCCTGTGCCGTCCCCAAGGTCACTGCCATAGGCGCTTGTGTCCTGGGCAACCAGGATAAGCTCGCGCACCCCTTCTCCGGCCAGCCGCGCGGCCTCAGCAAAAATCGAATCAACCGGGCGGCTCCTTAATTTCCCTCTGAGACGCGGGATCAGACAGAAGCTGCAGCGATGGCCGCACCCTTCGGCAATCTTCAGATAAGCAGTATAAAAAGGTGTGGTGCATCTCCTTGGGGTATGTTCATCCATAATGAACCGGGGGCTGCGGGGTATCAAGTAGAGCGGCTGAGCCAGGCCATCTTTGAGGCTGCGCAGCGCCTCTCCTATATTCTGGAAACCATCCGTACCGATAAAGGCATCAACTTCAGGAAGGAGTTCTATCAGCTCCTTGCCATAGCGCTGTGGGAAGCAGCCGGTCACGACCAGGCGCTTTAAGCTGCCTTTCTTCTTGTTCTCAGCAAGGGCCAGAATAGTTTCGATGGATTCTTCCACGGCCGGTTGGATGAAGGCGCACGTATTTACAATTATGACCCCGGCCTCTTCCTCTCTGGAGGTAATCTCATAGCCGGCGTCTATCAAATCGCCCAGCATGACCTCGCTGTCCACCAGATTTTTGGGACAGCCGAGACTGGTTATAAAAACTGACTCAGGCATCGGTATTAGTAAAAGATAGGGGCAAAAGAGTGAACGGTCTCTTCATCAATGGCCTGGAACATAATGTAGGCATAGGAGGCTATGATAGCCACGGCCGCCGGCACAAAATAAAACGCTGTCTTCTCCTGTATTCCGATACTCCCCTCTTCCCAACCTTTATTCTCCCGTAATAAGGAGATAAAATTATATATAACATAACATTCTACTGCAAAAGGCGGGAACCCGAGATAGCCGGCAACAGGCATCTCAAGCACCTTAAGCTGTCCCACAAAGGGCACGGTATATATCCATTTGCTACCGGCCCAGAAATTCCACAGCTCCCAGAATACGCCGCAGATGAATCCGGCCGTAAGCAGGAGAGAGAATTTGCGGAGAGAGCCTTGCTGCCAGTCGCGCATTAACGACCGGCCGCCGAAGTGATGATTTATCGGCTCCAGAAGAAAAATGAAGCAGCCCCAGACCAACGGAAAAAAGTATTGCGGCCAGATGACCGGCAGGATGAAAAAAGCCAGGCCTAAAAGTATAAACGGGCCATACCAGATTTTGGTCGGAGAAATGGGCCGGACGCGCCTTTTCTTGTAGAGACCCGCTGCCTCCAGAAACTCCGTGGTTTCAAAAAGGCCGGGCAATACCGTCCCATAGGCCACAAAGTAACCCAGCCAGCGCAGCCAGCGGATATCTATTATCCTGACATAATGCCAGTTTTTGATATAAAGGTTAAAGGCCTCGAAGATTAGCCAGATAAAGACCGACCAGGGAACAAGCAAAAAAAACTCGCCGGTACGATTCACGATAAGGGAATTTCCCTTATATCGATAAACCAGGCCATCGATCAGCAGGATGTACGGCCACCAGGCAAAGACGTAAAAAAACGAATAAACCGGATCAGTCCTGTAAATAAGCAACATAGAGGAGACGGCCAGGATTATCAATCCCAGGTAAGCGTGTGCCGGCAGTTTAGCTGTAGCCATGATTTTCCCCTGTGTTTTTATGTTTATCTCACCGACCGCAGACTGTCAACGTTTTTGACTAAAAGCGTGAAGGGCTAGGTTGAATGTCTATCGCTTTTACAGTATATTGCCGTATCAAAATACTAAGCGTTCACCGTTGACCGTTCGCCGTTCGCCGTTCACCGTTCACCGAAAAAGACCTTTTTCGCGCTTTTCACGGACAACGGTGAACTGATAACAGTGAACGGGTACAATGCTTAACCCATATTATCCTCTTTGGAGGTTCACATAGATGAAGGTTATTCTGGCCAAAAAGGCGGGCTTTTGTATGGGCGTAAGAAGGGCCATGGATACCGTGCTGGCTGCGATCAAGGGAAAATCCACAGCAGGCGGCCCCATATCCACTTTTGGCCCTCTTATTCACAACCGGCAGGTACTGGATTTGCTGGCTGATAAAGGCGTCTCAGTGGTAAGAAGCGTCGGCGAAGTCAAAGGCGGCACGGTAGTCATTCGGGCCCATGGCATCCCTCCTCGGCAAAAAGAAGCTATTCTGCAGACCGGCGCACAGGTAATAGACGGCACTTGCCTGCGGGTTATAAAGGTTCAAACTATTATCCGCCGCTTTGCCCGCAGGGGCTATCAGGTAATCATCGTCGGCGACAAGGGGCATCCGGAGGTACTGGGACTCCTTGGTTTCGCCGAAGGCCGGGGCCTCTTGATAAGCAGCGAGACCGATATTGCCGGACTTCCCAGGCCGGACAAATACATCGTTGTGGCCCAGACTACGCAGGATGAAAACCTTTTTAATCAGATCGCCTCGGAGATCACCTCAAAATATCCGGGAGGCCAGGTCTTTAATACTATCTGTCATTCAACCCACGAACGGCAGGCCGAGGTCCTTGAACTCTGTAAGGAAGTTGAGGCCGTTGTTGTAGTGGGCGGCAAAGAAAGCGCAAATACAACAAGACTGGCTCAAATTGCAGAAGAGGCCGGGGTAAAGGCCTACCATATTGAGACGGAAAACGATCTGGATTTAAAAGAGATGTCCGGTTTCAGCAGGGTGGCCGTTACGGCCGGGGCATCGACCCCCAACTGGATAATCAACCGGGTTGTAAGCAAACTGGAAGGCGTAAGGGGTAAACAGGAAAGTGCCCTTAAGGCTGCGGCATATACATTTTTTCGCTTTCTTCTGGAAAGCAACCTCTATATCAGCCTCGGGGCAGGATTCCTCGCCTATGCCTCTCTCAAACTACAGGGAATAAAAGGGACCTTGCCATATTTATTCATTGCAGCCGCCTATATCTATGCCGTCCATAATTTAAATCATTTTACAGACAAAGAAGCAGACGCCTTTTCCGAACCCGGACGGGCCATATTCTTCGCTAAACATGAAAGACCTATCCTTTTATTATCTCTCCTGGCCGCCGCCTTTGCCCTTTCCCTGTCTTACTCCCTGGGCCTGTTCCCGTTTCTCTTCCTGTTTTTTATTTGCATCCTGGGGACGTTGTACGGAGTCAAAATTATCCCTGATTTTTTAGGCCTTATTATTCCCCTCCGTCGATTAAAAGACATACCGGGATCCAGGACATTATTTATAGCCCTGGCCTGGGCGGCAGTCGCGGCTTTTTTGCCTGCCTGGAACTCAGGCCAGGGGTTCACGCCGGGCCTTATCGCGGCTTTCCTCTTTGTCCTGGCCTTTGTCTTCGTGCGTTCGGCGCTCCTGGAAGTATTTGATGTCCAGGCTGACCGCATGTTCGGACGTGAGACACTGCCTATTTTAATAGGAGAGAGAGCAACCGTTACCCTGCTGAAGGGGCTTATAGCATTTATGGTTATTCTCCTCGCGGCTTCTTCCTTCCTCGGATATGTCACCACGGTCGGCCTCTGGCTGACTTTACCGATGTTATCCATGGCCGGATGCATTATCCTTTTCGAAAAGAACTACCTGCGACGGGGGGTAAAACTGGAACTCCTGATTGAAAATAACTTTGTTATGGCCGGCCTGGTAAGCTATCTATGGGCGCAATTCATGAGTTGATTGCCGGATGCCCGACTTTTTACGAGGCCGTTTTTAATGATACACTCCGGTTTCATTGTCGGATGACAGGAAATAATAGACCTGCAACACATGTGTATAGCAGACCCGCTTTCTCCAGTTAGCGCAGCGTTGCTTTATACTATCCCATTGGAAATAGATGCAATCGACACAGGGGGATTCGACCTCGGCCGCCCTGATCAGCCGTTGTCCTTTAGTTGCATCCATCATGTTATTCACCTGTTAAATTATGCATCGAAATATTCCGTAGTCTCTTAATCCTTATTATCGGTCAAGCCGGCCCTCCCCTTGAAAATTTCAGCACAAGTTGCCGGTCACCTTTATTTCTACAAAGAGTTCTTGCCTTGCCCTTTAAAAAATGATAGTTATTTTTTATCATTTATGTACGATCAAAATAATGCCGATTTATTAAATTATAATTTAATAACATTAAGTAAAAAGGGGGAAGGCAAATGGCGAAGAAAAATTTGTCCTATGGTCTGTCTTTTTTGTTGGCAATCACAGTGATTTTTCTGATGTCTTGCTGTGCCAAGAGAGTCAGCGTCTCTGAGGAAACGGCTCAGGCGCCGGAGGCTGTAACGGCGCAACCGGCAGAGACGGTTACACCAAAGCCCATGGCCGAAGAAGCCATGCCCGCCACCGCGGCGCCGAAAGAAGAAGTCCTCACAATGACAGAGGGACGAACCTCAGCGGGTCTATTACCGGTTTACTTTGATTTTGATAAGTATAATATCCGTGGTGACCAGACCCCAAGCCTGGACCGGAATGCCGGCTGGCTGAAGAAAAATCCTGCGGCCATGATACGCATCGAGGGTAATTGCGACGAAAGAGGCTCAAACGAATATAACCTGGCCCTTGGCGAACGGAGGGCAAACAGCGCTAAAGATTATCTAACAAACATGGGCATTGCTCCTGAGCGCATAGAAACCCTGAGCTACGGGGAAGAAAGGCCGCTTTGCCCTGAACACGATGAAGAATGCTGGACTAAAAACAGACGCGCCGATTTTGTCACGATAGGAAAATAGCTGTATATAAAAAGTCAATTGCTCACACAAAGGCGCAAAGACCGCGAAGACAACATATTGTTATCAAAAACTTTGCGTCCTTGGCGGCTTTGCGTGATATTTTGGGTATTACGAGACCATCAAAAATAAGAAAGGATAACCACAATAAATGAAAAAGGGATTACTAATACTAATAGGGATAATGATTGTCCTCATGCTTGCCGGGCAATCGTGGGGGGAAGAAAAAACTAAAGTAGCTATTCTGAACATACAAAAAGTACTGGCGGAGTCTGACGTAGGCAAAAAAACTAAAGATGACTTGTCGTTAAGATTTAAGGCCCTCCAGGAAAAAATAAATAAAAAACAGGATGAGCTGGAAAAATTCAAGCAGGACCTGGAGAAAAAAAGCGCCGTCATCAGCGCTGAAGCCAGAGACGAAAAAGAGAGAGAATACCAGAAACAATACCGGGAATTTAAACAGCTTTATGAGGATGCCCAATACGAGATGCAGCAGGCTGAACGCAAGGCAACCGAGCCTTTAATAAAGAGCCTGCAAACGATTCTGGGGAAATTTGGTAAAGAGCAGGGATACACGCTGATATTAGACCCCGTAAGGAGTGGTGTTGTTTACGCTGCGGACGAAATCGACGTCACGGATAAGATCCTCGACCTCTTCAACAAGGAGAATAAGGTAAAGAAATAAGATAGATAACCATGTAAATTTAAATAAGGGCGGCTTTCCCCGCCCTTATTTATTTAAACAGGATAAATCGAGCCACCTGGAAATAGGTGAATACCCCCAGCACATCGACCATTGTGGTAATAAAAGGGGCGGACATGATGGCCGGATCAAGTTTTAAACGCGAGAAGACAAAAGGCAGCATGCCTCCCGCAAGACTGGCCAGAGTCGAGATGACCACGAGACTCAATCCGACGGTGAGAGAGACAAGCCAGTTGCCCTGCAACCAGTGTGCCCATATTGTCACTATTGTTCCTAACATAACACCCAATAAACAGCCGATGCCCACCTCCCGCGACAGCAGGCCCCAATAATTCCTTGCCGACACCTCCCTTAGCGCCAGCCCCCTGACCATGACCGTGGAAGACTGCGCTCCTATGTTGCCTCCGCTCCCTATTAAAAGCGGTATAAAAGCCGCCAGTGCAACGACAGACTTTAGGGTATCCGATTGACCCATGATAATATTGCCGGTAAGTGTGTTGGTTATGAGTAGTATCAGAAGCCAGCCTACCCGCCGGCCTACAACAGAAAAAACCCGGGCCTTAAAATATCCCGTATCCGGGACTTCCACACCACCCATACGGTAAATATCTTCGGTAACCTCTTCTTCCATAACGTCCATGACGTCATCGACCGTTATTATCCCCACCAGCCTATCTTCCTTATCCACTACCGGCACAGCCAGGAGGTCGTACTTTTGCAAGGCACGCGCCACTTTTTCCTGGTCGTCCTCTGTCCTTACCGATATGGCATCGGAGTCCATAATATCGCCGATGATGGCTGTAGGCGGCTTGATAACCAGGAGTTTGAGAGAAACAATACCCACCAGCCGTCTTTTTTCGTCAACCACATAACAGTAATAGACGGTTTCTTTTTCCAGACCTACGCGTCTGATCTTGTCCAGGGCCTCGGCTACGGTCATCTCCCTCTTCAGGGCAACGTATTCAGGCGTCATAATACGCCCGGCGGTGTTCTCCGGATATCCGAGCAATGTACTGGTATTTTTACGCTCCTGCGGCGGGAGTAACTGCACCAACCGTTTGGCCACTACGGCCGGCACCTCGTCTAAAAGCCTGGCCAGGTCGTCCGGCGACATCTCTTCAAGAATATCCTTGACCTTACTGTCTTGAAAATTTTGTAAAAGATGCTGCTGGTCCGGAGAGCTGAGATGTTCAAAAACATCAACGGCCAGCTCCTTGGCCAACAACCTGAAGAGAAGCACCTGTTCTTTCGGTGGCTGGTGGGTGATAAGCTCGGCAATATCCTGGGCATTGCTGGCTGAAAGTATCTGTTTAATGGCCTCAAACCGGCGTTCAGCCAATAATGGCTCTACTTCTTCCCGTAGATCTTTATAGAGCTCTTCCATGGCCAGCCTCCGCTATGATTTTATCCGGGCATCCTGTTCGGCAAAACCGGCTACAAATTAAGCCTAAAGCTTTTACCCCAAAACATCTGAATGTCAAACATATTTTTCCCACTTGCCGGATATGGAAATGCCATGGGAATGGCAATCCGAGCAGACGGCGAGAGATCAATTTCAGTTGACTTTCAAGGCGGGGGCTTCTTTGTTTTGCATTATAGGAAATTTTGCCGTGAGAAAGGGATCTTCCTGGCTAAGGATAGACGCAGGCGCGGATGGAGTGGGTTATTGTTCGGGCAACTTCCTGTCAGAAACGGTTTCGTTATGCAGCAACGCCCTCTCCGAACTCTTCAACTCTGGTTGGTATCTGCCCGGCCTCCCAGAGATCTAATTTGGCCTGCATATAGAGCCAACTTTCAGGAGACGTCCTGGTTGCCTTGCCTATTCTCACTGCCATTTCCGGGCTCAATGATGCCTTGCAATTGATCAATGCCGACAACGTCTTCCGTGTGACCCCTAAGCGCCTCGCCGCTTCGGCCACAGTAAGACCAAACGGTTTAATAACATCTTCCCTTAAAATCTCTCCGGGATGAGTTGGTTTTCTTCGAGTACTCATTTGATAATCTCCCCTTAATGGTAATCTCGATAATCAACGGCCACGGCATCGGGACCGTCGAACTTAAAGGTGACTCGCCAATTGCCGGTTATCCAAACCGACCAAGTATCTTTCTCCCCTCCTGAAAGCTCATGCAATTTGTAACCAGGTAAGTTCATATCCTGAGGCGTAGTTGATGCATCCAAACGATCGAGAATTCTTGCAAGTTTCGATGCATGCTGTGGGTTGATGTGCCTTCGGTTTCCGGAACGGAAAAATCTTTCCAGGCCTTTGTGTTTGAAGGACTTAATCATCCGGCAAATGTTCCCCTTTACACGGGCATTATAATAGGCAACCTGTAACGTGTCAAGTTACATTAGGACTAAAAGGCTTAAGGCCGGGCAGGGTTAACCGGCAGGTAGATATAACATGTTGTCCCCTGATCCTCTTCCGGCGGGCTTTTGAAATAAATTTTACCCCCGGAATACTCAACCAGGCGATAGACCACAGCCAAACCAAGTTCATCCGCACCAACGTCTATCATAGGAAACGGACTGAATGCACTATCTGTATAATCAGGAAACACTCCTGCTTCGCCATATTTCACCAAGAGACAAAGGAAGTTCCCGTCTCCAACCGCAACGTCCTCACCTGTCTGTTGAACCAATCGTCCGTCTATTCTGATCTCTCCGCCTTCCGGTCCGGTCTCCAGTATTTTAATAAGCAGGTTTTCTATAATCCTGGAAAGGTGCTCAGGGGCTATCTTTATATAGACAGGCGATTTTAAATCAATCACTACCTGCATACCAATCCGTCCGGCCCGTTTACGAAGATCGGCGATTACCTCCCCCACTACTTGTCCGACCTCAATCTCCCTGGCCTCGCTGTCTTCGGGTCTGGCATAGAGCAAAAAATCGGATAATAATCTGTCCAGTCTTTCTGCATCCCGTAATATAATATTTATGAATTTTCCCGGGGTTCCGGATTCGTCCCGGCCCAGCATCTGGGCACAGCCGCTTAGGGAGGCCAGGGGATTTCTTATCTCATGGGCCATAGCCGCGGTCAGTTTCCCGATAGAAGCCATGACCTGCTGACGCTGAATCTCTGCCTCCATGGCCTTAATTTCTGTCATGTCCTGAAACAAGATGAGCTGTCCTATATTCTCATGCTCCGCATTCTTCAGTGGCGATATTAAAAAGGAAAGCCACAACTCTCTGCCCTCTCTATTTTTATACTGAAAACTGGAAAGGTTATTGTTTTCAGAGATATTATCCCCTTCGGAAGGCAGGTTAAGATGTGGAAAAACCGTGGCTAAGGGTTGACCTGTAACCTCATTGTGGGAAAAGGCGGTAATGTCCTCTGCTGCGCGGTTAAACGAAGTTATCCGGCCATGCGTATCTAACGTAAAAAGGCCGGTATTTATCGATTGTACGATGTTCCGGTTGAATGCCTCTAATTCCCATATATTCCTCTGTCTTCTGTCCAGTTCAATAGCGTCTTTCCTGGCCTGTTCAGACCAATAGCTGCTTAAAAAAGCCATAAAATAAAAGGCTGTTATGTGAACACTAGCCTGATAAATTACGTGGCCGGCTGAAATACCGGATAAGTCTATGGGGTCAAAGTTGAGGGGCGCTATGTAACCAAGATATTGAAAATCGAGAAGGGCCGCGTAGAGTATGCTGCTCAACGAGGCTGCTACTACCCCTCCGCGCCTGTAAAACAACCGGCTGGCCACCATGATTACCAGCAGGTACAGAAAGGTGAAGGGGCTGCTTATCCCGCCGGTCACGTAAATTAAGGCCGTAACCAGGAGGGGATCCAGGATCATCTGCACAAAAATGACCCGGCCGGGATCTCTGATCACCCTGAGCAGAATACTATAGACAACGGTCAGAAGATATACAGAGGATATAAATACGTATAAAGGAAACAGGTCGCCAAATACACCGGCCGGGCGTGACTGATACTGGATGAGGACGGTAATGACCAGCAGGAGTGTGCCTACCACCACCCTCAGAGACATTAACCATAGCGCCCTGCTGAGATGTGAGTCACTCAATTAATTACCTACCGCCGACGCCATCTTAAAGATAGGTAAGTACATGGCAATAACCAAGCCGCCGATAGTCCCCCCGAGAAAGACCATCATAAAGGGTTCGATCATAGACGTTAAGGCATCTACGGACGCATCTACCTCGTCATCATAAAAATCGGCGATCTTCCCCAGCATGGCATCCAGAGCGCCTGTCGTTTCACCCACGGTGATCATTTGAACCACCATGTTAGGGAACACCCCGGTCTCCATGAGCGGTTCGGCTATCGGGCGGCCCTCGCTTATATTTACCCTGACCTTTAATATGGCCTCTTCGATGATCTTATTTCCGGCCGTGCCGGCTACTATGTTCAAGGAATCCAGTATCGGGACACCGCTGCTTATCAGGGTTCCCAGGGTCCGTGTAAATTTAGCTACGGCTACCTTGCGGACCAACGGCCCGAACACCGGGAGCCTGAGAACAAGGCTGTCCACCAATTTCCTGCCCTTGGCCGTAGAGTAAAATCTCCGAAAGGCAAATACAAACGCAATCAGCCCGGCAATCATAAAAATGATATTTTTCTTAAAGAAATCGCTCAGATTAATAACGAGTTGAGTAGGAGCCGGTAATGCCTGGCCAAAATCGGCAAACATTTTCTGGAACACCGGGATAACAAAGATGAGGATGATGGCCACGACTAAAACAGCAATACAAAGGACTACTAAGGGATAGGTCAGCGCGCTTTTGACCTTTTTCTTCAATTTCATAACCTTTTCCATGTACATAGCCAAACGATTGAGGATAACATCCAGTATGCCGCCCAACTCCCCTGCGGCTACCATCTTGGAAAAGAGGCTGTCAAAAACCTTGTCATGTTTTGCCAGAGAATCGGCAAATGTCGAGCCGGTCTCTACATTCGTCTTTATATCCGTAAGCACATCCCTGAGAGTCTTATTGACCTGTTGCTTGGCCAGGATATCCAGACCCTGAATAAGAGGCAGACCCGCATCTATCATGGTAGAAAGTTGTCGTGTAAAAATGACTATATCTTTCTGTGTCACCTTAGGCTTTAAAAAATTGACATTCCCCAGGAGATCCTTTGGTTTTTTCTTTATCTTCGTTGGTGTCAGCTGCAATCTCCTCAACTGAATCCGCACCGTGGTCTCATCCGGCGCTTCCAGTTCACCGCTCCTTTTTTCCCCTTTACCTGTCTTTGCTTCCCAGATATAAACAGCCATCTTTATCCCTCCTTAAGTCCTCTAAAACCCCGCATCCGTCAATCTGCTACCGTTGTCCGGGCCACCTCTTCTATCGTGGTAACTCCTTCGAGTATCTTGGTTAACCCGCTCTGACGAAGCGTTTTCGTGCCCAACCGTATAGCTTCTTTCTTGATCTCCATGGCCGAAGCCCCCACCAGAACCATCTCTTTCATTTCTTCATACATAGGCATAACCTCATAGAGGGCAATCCGTCCCCGATAACCGCTCTGATTGCAATTAAGGCAGCCCTTGCCCTTGTAGCAGATAATCTCTCCGTCAGATTCCTGCTGTAACCCCATATTCCGTAAGACCTCTGCAGGCATAGAGACCTCCTCCTTACAATCCGGACAAATCTTTCGCACTAAACGCTGGGCCAGGATAAGATTGACGGAAGATGACACCAAAAAAGGCTCTACTCCCATGTTGAGCATACGGTTAATCGTAGAAGGGGCGTCATTGGTATGAAGCGTGGAAAGGACCAGATGCCCGGTCAGGGCAGCCTTGACCCCGATCTCTGCCGTCTCAAAGTCTCTGATCTCGCCGACCATAATTATGTCCGGGTCCTGCCTCAAAAATGACCGCAAAGCAGCCGCAAAGGTCAAACCTATATCATCATGGATTTGTACCTGATTTATGCCCATGAGGTTGAATTCCACAGGGTCTTCCGCAGTCGAAATATTCTCGGTCACCTTGTTTAATTCGGCCAGCGCCGAATAAAGGGTGGTGGTCTTCCCGCTCCCGGTCGGTCCGGTAACCAGGACCATCCCATAAGGCCTGTGAATGGCCTCCATAAAATCAGTCAGGGCCTTTTCCTCAAAACCCAGCCTGGTCATATCCAACTGAAGGTTAGACTTGTCGAGGAGCCGTAAGACTACCTTTTCACCGAATAGGGTGGGCAGCACCGATACCCGGAAATCCATCTCTTTGCCCTTCCCCACGATCAGCTTTATGCGCCCGTCCTGAGGCAGCCTTCTCTCCGCAATATCCAGTTTGGACATGATCTTAATTCGCGAGATTATCGCATTCTTCAGCCGGGAAGGAGGGTTCATTATCTCATATAAGACGCCGTCGATTCTGAACCTGACCCGAAAGACCTTTTCATACGGTTCTACATGGATATCGCTGGCCTGCTTTTTAATGGCGTCGGCCAGAATAAAGTTAACCAGCTTGACAACCGGCGCCTCCGTGGCCGCTGTAGCCAGGACTGAGGCATCGAGATCCTCCTCATCACCGGCGTAGTCCATCCCTTCGTCTTTGAATCCATCCATCACATCGCTCAGGGAGGCGGACATGTCATAAAAACGATCGATGGCCTTTTTGATTGCCAGGTCGGTGGCCAACTGAACCACTACGTTTGTGCCGGTAAAAAACTTTATGTCATCTATGGCCGAAATATTGGAGGGATCGGCTATGGCCACGGTCAAAACCGAACCGGCTTTCTTTAGGGGGATAACATGATATTTCTGGACAATACGGGGGGGGACAAGCCTGATAACCTCCTCGGGGATATCCATAGCGGAAGGATCCACTACGGAAACCCCGAATTGTCTGCTCAAAAAACTAAGCAGGACATTTTCAGCAATAATGCCCATCTTAACAAGATGATAACCAAGAGTTCCCCCGTGGAGCCTTTGCTCGTTCAAGGCCCCTTTCAGTTGTTCCACGGTTATCAGCTTTTCTCTAACTAATAATTCGCCGAGACGGGTTGACATACGTATCCACCTAATTTATATGCTGATCGGCATCTCCGGCCAAATCCTTGAACACGCCCCGGCGCATTTACGACCGGCTTATGTTCCTAGTCACAAATCCACCGTCTAATTTAGCTATCGAGGTTAAAATCAGTAGGTTATGAAGCATTCCTGATCACCAGCAAGATATTAGATGCAAGGCGCCGAGGAGCGACGACTGAGGCGTATGGAGCAATACGCCGCAAGGAGGAGTGATCGAAGGCAACGCCGCAGATGATGTCTTGATGGTGGATCAGGGCTGGTCACATTGGTTTGATAAGACACCCCTTTTAGCCGATAATATTGTTAGCAGACAGCTTTGACGACTGCGTAAGAATTAAGATTTTACCGCTCGAAGATATGCCAAAGGCGTGAGAGATCGCTGAGAACGCCGAGATAACATAATTAAAGGAATTTCTAACTATTCAGCCACTAAGATGATTCCTTTGTGTCTTGGTGCCTTGGTGGCAAAAGTTTTCTCTGCGGGCTCTGCGTGCTCAGCGGTGGAAAGGCTTTTTAAGGAAACCAGGCAACATGGAAGAACTGACCTCTAATAACATAGAAGTTTTTTATGCGCTTCCCGGGGTGGATTTTCTGGCTTTTCTCCCGGAAGAGGAGCTCTTCCATCTGGCGAAACGGTTTAAAAGGCTGCGGGCCAGAAAAGGTGAGGTAATCTGCCGGGAAGGGGATCCCGGGGATTCACTTTTCATAATCAAGTCCGGCATGGTTGACGTTTATGTAAGAAAGGAGAGGCGGGAGGACCTTATTGCCCAGTTGCACCGGGGAGATTTCTTTGGTGAACGGGCCATTCTCACCGGGGAACCAAGGATGGCCACAGTCAAAGCGGCCCTTGACGTCGAACTCTTTGAGCTTAAGAAAGCGGATTTTGAGGCGCTATTGTACAAACACCCGCCGGTTGCCCTGCACATCAGCCGCATTATATCTTCCAGGTTCAGTAAGGCTGGAGGGCTGATCACCCCGCCGGTCACCCCTTGCTTTTATAGTGTCATCGGTTCTCACGCCGGCCTTGGTTGCTCCACTTTTACCGCTATGCTGGCGGTATCCGTCGCCCGCGAAGCAGGGGGAAAAGTCATGGTTATAGACCTGGACGAACCCCGTGGACAGGTCTTACATATCCTGGGCGGGGAACAGATCGACTGCCCGGACAACCGATTAATTGAAGACTTTTCTCCGGAAACCAGGGCTAACCTAAGGCGATCCTGGTACAAAAGCCCCGCCGGTGTCACTATCTTCCAGTTGCCGCAGACGCGTGATCGAAAATTTGTTACGGAAATCAGGTCGCATCTATCCTCTATCATGGAAGTATTTAAAAACAATTTTGCCTATGTCTTTTTCGATCTTCACCATGAGATCAATACGGTAAGCAAACGGGCCTTAAGGCTCTCTGACTGCATTCTCTTTCTTATCCCGACCCTTGTGGAAGATATGGCCGACGTCCCCCAACAGCTCCGCCTGATTCAGGATATCATCGATTCCACGTCAGCACGCATCAAGATCGGCACAAGCCATATAAGAGGAGACACAGGTCTTCACCGCACTGAAATAAAGGCCCGTCTGAATCTGGCCGAGGTCCCGGAGATATGGCAATATAAGGAGGAAGAAAAAAATAGAACTGCGCTGCGAAGACTGGCGCGCGAAATTTGCAAAAGACGAGTCGGGGTAGCGCTCGGGGCCGGAGGCGCACGGGGATGGACACATCTGGGCGTTCTAAAGGCGCTGGAGGAAAGGGGCATCCCCATAGATATGATAGCCGGATGCAGCATCGGGGCATTTGTAGCCGCATTATACGGCAAGACCGGTTCGGCAAATGCGGCCATAGAACTGGCCTTGTCCTATTTCTCCACTACTCGTCAGGTAAGAAAAAATATATACGACTACACACTGCTGGGCGGCGGAGTCTTAAAGGGAAACCGCATCCTCTCCGTACTCGAAGAGATGCTGGAGGGCGCAGATTTTCTTGACCTTTCGATCCCGGTGAGTATTATTGCCGTTGACATGGCCACCGGTCAGGAGGTTATTATGGAGCGGGGATCGGTGAGCAAGGCCGTGAGGGCCAGTATATCCAGCCCGGGCATGTTCAATCCATTTAATATGAACGGACAGTGGCTTAGCGATGGGGCGCTTCTCAATCCGTTGCCCGTGGATGTACTCGTCAATAAAGGCGCCGATTTCCTATTAGCTTCGGTAGTAGAAAGGCGCACCGGCGAGCGCTGGCCTGAAAATAGGGGACCTTCTATCTTAGGCGTACTCACTCGTTCCTTCTCCATAATGTTTGCCCATGCTGCGCGGGAAAGCATTAATAAGGCCGACATCGTTATTTATCCCGATGTCGAAGGCTACCGGTGGGGAGATTTCCATATGGGAAAGGAATTAATACGCAGGGGAGAAGAGGCCTGCCTTCAAAAAATAGATGAAATCGAAAAATTAATGGGTGGTCAGAGGTCAATAACTTAATCCGGATAACAATGTAGGGTGGGCTTTGCCCACCAAGGGAATGATGGTGGGTAAAACCCACCCTACGGGACTGAAAACTGATAGCTGATAGCTATATTATAAGATGCAAGACACAATTAATCATCTAATCGAACAGGCCATATCCAAATTCCCCGGCAGTGTTGCGCTGCAGGAAAGGCATGATGCCGGGTGGAGGACCCTGTCCTACGGCGCACTGGGAAAAACCATTGCCGAGTTAGGAACCGGCCTTATCTCCCTGGGTGTAAGACCGGGAGAAAATATAGGCCTTTTCATAAATAAAGGCTGCAACTGGCTCATAAGCGACCTTGCCATCCTGGGCGGTGGGGGGATAGATGTCCCGCGCGGCAACGACCTGGCCCTGGACGAGCTTACCTATATAGCCAACCACGCAGAGGTCAAGATCGCCGTCACGGATATGTCCCCGGACACAATCCCAATCCTGAAACAGGAGGTCCCAACCATTGAATACATCATCTACTCAGGAGATAAAACGCCCCCCGGAGTAAAAGGTCTCATCACCTGGGAAGAGGTAAGGCTTAAGGGAAAAGAACTGTTATCCCACGGCGATAAGACATTCTTTGACCGGGCTAAAACGGCCGGGGAAAACGATCTGGCCACTATTGTCTATACCTCAGGCACGACCGGGCGGCCCAAAGGGGTTATGCTCACCCATGGGAACATAGCTAAAAATGTTGCTTCCGTCCTCAAGTGCATACCCGTTCAACCAGAAGAACGTTTTCTATCCCTCCTCCCGCCTTATCACATGTTCGAACGAACAGTCGAATATATCGCCCTTTCAAGCGGAGCCGCGCTTATTTTCAGCGACCCCCACCACTTTCGTAAGGACCTGTCTGCGCAACAGCCGAATTTCATAGCGGGTGTGCCCAGGCTGTGGGAGATATTTTATCAGGGGGTAATGGACAGGTTAAAAAAGGAAAAATATTATAAACTGATCAGCTTATTGCTTACGGCCGGCAAAAACTTCATAAAATCCGGGCGGCTTATGTACCTTCCACTCCACCTTCTGGCCGACCGGCTGATATATAGAGCCGTGCGGGATAACCTGGGCGGCAAACTCAGGATTGCGGTGAGCGGAGGTGGAAGCCTGCCGCCCCATCTCGATGATTTTTTCGAAATAATAGGGGTGACCCTTCTCAACGGCTACGGTCTGACGGAAACCTCGCCCGTTCTTACCATAAGACGGCCGGAAGCCAATATTAAGGGCACGGTGGGAAAACCGATACCCGAAACAGAGGTAAGAATACTGACCGAAGCCGAGGAACCCGTCCCGCCCGGCAAGGCCGGGGTTATCCGGGTGAAGGGGCCTCAGGTGATGCGGGGATACTTTAAGGACAAGGAGGCCACGGATAAGGTACTCAAAAATGGTTGGCTGAATACCGGCGATCTCGGCATGCTGACCCCGCAAGGGGATCTCGTCATCACCGGCCGGGCCAAGGACACTATCGTCCTTTTAAGCGGTGAAAACATTGAACCGGAACCTATAGAAACCGCCCTGTCTCTAAGTCCTTTTATATCTCAGGTCATCATCGTCGGACAGGACCGGAAACACCTGGGCGCGCTCATAGTGCCGTATAGGCAGGTTATCGAGGAGTACTGCCACGGACATAACATACGTTGCAGTGATAAAGAAGAATTAATAGAGTATCCTGAGATTGTCCAGCTCATCAAAAATGAGATAGATCGACTCCACAACAAAAAAGAAGGCACCCGGCCATGGGCAAGGATTATCAGGTTTAAACTGATTCCTGAAGAATGGACTGCACAAAGCGGCCTTTTGACCTTTACCTTAAAAAAGAAAAGGGCGGCCATCGCCGCAAGATTTCAAGAAGAGATAGAAGACCTCTACCGGTAAGGTAGTAATAACATGACAGCGGAGGCTCTTTACTTATATGGGCAGACACAGACATGAATTTGTGAATACATTTGATGAAGGCCAGATAGCCTTTGGCTTAAGTCGGGAACTGGATGAAAAATCCCTCATCGCGTACCTGCAAAAATTTACCGATGACGAGCTTATGCATCTTTTAGTAAAACGCTTAAGCGATACCGAGGTCTCAGAGATAGTTGACTTTGTAACCGGAACACTTAAAAAACACCTGGCGGAGGAAGAATACCACCGGTACTTCTTGAAAGATGAAGGACATCACTGAGATAAATTACTTAAGAAATCGCGGTCAATCCCATTGATTTAAAGTCGCTATCAAAAGAGAGGGCCGGCAGGTTCTTTAGTTCTCCTGAAATGATAATATATGAAAGGGCATCCACATACGAAATCTTCCTGTCTTTTCCCAAAAGATTGAACAAGGCGATGGCTTGGTGGCAGTGGCTTTCCGTAGGATAGACAATTTTGTAGAGATCGATCGATTGATTAAAGGTTAATGCCTCAGTGTAGCCATATTGATAGAGCAGGACAGTCATAGACTCTGAGATTATAAACCAGGAAGTATAAATCAGAATTCGGTTGTCCTTGATCTCCTTAAAGAGTTCTATGGCCCGTCTGTGTTTTGCGTCTTTTTTGGAAAATAGCGCAACAAAAAAACTGGCGTCACAGAAAACCGCAGTAAGGCCCTTGAGACTTTTCATTTACGCTTCCCATAAAGAATGGATTTATAGCCCTGGGCTACCCGCTGTAACTTTCCTTTCGGCTCAGGCAGGGCTTCGATAGACTTGAGAGCTTTTTCATAGAGATCCATCCCTTCGATCAATTCGATCCGGGCATATGGCTTCCCTCTTTTGGTAAGCTGCAAGCTCTCCCCTGGTTTCAATATCTTGTTTAACTGAGTCAGCTTCGAACGCGCTTCACTTAATTTGATTTTTTTAAGTGGCTTTCCCATGAACAATCCCCCCTTATTTGTACAAGTTAATCGAAATAATGGCTTAATTTGTACATTATGTCAACAAAAAAGAAAAGACATCATCTTTTATTTTACCGACTCTATCCGCCTGATATTTAAATACATTTTATCTTATTGTGTTATTCAGTAAATTCTAATATGATGAGGCTCTTGCAAAACTGTTTGTCATCCCCGAATGCCTCTATCCCCGATACAAACATTCGGGGACGGATATGGTTTTTCAAGCAGTTAGAACCAGATTCCCACTCAGAATCGCTGCGGGAATGACAGAATGGAGGCTTTTGCAAGAGGCTCTAATTAATCCCAAATGTGGATGCCGATGAAAAAAGTAGAGTCTGTTTAATATATATCAGGCGTGTTCCAATCCGGGCGACCGGAGAGTGTGCATATGTCACCAAAGAAGACACAAACAGAGGGCGACAAGCTGGATCAGATCATTGCTGAGGCTCGCCGCGACCGAGAGCGTCGGCAGAAGACCTATCGGGAGCGCGCCCTCAAGATTTTCCCGTGGATCTGTGCGCGGTGCGGGCGTGAATTCATGGGCAAGAGACTTCGTGAGCTGACGGTCCATCATAAGGACCACAACCACGATAACAATCCGCCTGATGGCAGCAACTGGGAGCTGCTGTGTCTCTATTGCCATGACAATGAGCACTCACGATATTTGGATGCAGAATGGTCTGACGGTCCGACGCCGGGAGGCGAGCCGGAACCACCTTCGACTTATAAGTCGTTCGCTAATCTCGCCGCCTTGCTGAAGGACAAGAACCTGAAGGACAAAAAATAAAGGAACACCGTGCATACAGCATCTGAAAGATACAGACTTGGATTTAGTTGGTTAATTGGATTAATTTTCATCTCAATAATTCTATTTTCAAAATCAGGGCATGAAGGGTCGCTTTCATATGAAATTCTAGAATTATCCGGATATGTATTGATAGTTATTGCAACCCTTGGACGAATATGGGCTACCGTTTACATCGGAGGAAGAAAAGATGAAGAATTATGCCAGGATGGACCATATTCCATATGGCGAAATCCTCTGTATGTATTCTCTTTTCTCGGTGCAGTTGGAATCATTCTTAGCTCGGGGAAATTAATACTTCTTTTTATAATCATGCCTTTTTTTGTTTATAACTACTACTTTGTTATCAAAGGAGAAGAGGCAAGGCTCCTTGAATTATTTGGAAATGAATACGCTGAGTACTGCAAAAAAGTTAAACGAATTATCCCGAACTTCAATAACTATTGGTCAAAAAACAAATTCGAAATTTACCCGAAGTTTTTTTTCGCTCAATGGTTCATGCCAGTTTTTTTATGTGGTTATTCATTTTATTAGAATTTCTTGAATATTTTAAAGAAAATACAAAATTGATCCCGACCTTATTTTATTTACCATTTTATAGAATAAAATCTAATCGGGTAACCAGGGGCTTTTCTCCCCCAGTCCCCATACCACTTGGCATCCGCCTATCTGAGGCGAATTAGTTTCCATCCGAAAATCCCCCTGTATCCCCCTTTTCCAAAGGGGGATACCAATATTTCCCCCCTTTAGCAAAGGGGCGTATTGTCAAAACTTCAACCACAGAGGACACAGAGAAAATAAAAATATCAATAAGTTAGAGCAGATTTTGGCTCCTCCCCTCTGTGATCTCCTAATATTCTCGTTGGTGGCCCCAAAATACCTCTGGAACCGCTTTGGAGAGCACAGAGGTTCGATGAGCGCTCAGAGAACTGGTTTTTCTTTAAATGTTCTTTCGTTCTTATTTCTTGAAAATTTTCTTTTTACTCAGTGTGCTCTGTGGTTTGTTTTTCATAGAACTTTTGACATTACCCAAAGGGGGGTGTGGGGGGGGGATTTGGTAGTTTTCGGATGAGCACCAATTAGTGAATGTTCAGCTTCCTTCAGACGGTCTCTCACGATTCCGCCCTTGCCTTCAGCCAGCACTTTTGCTAAAGTATCAACATATTAGTAGGGTTCGCCCTGTTAAATTTCCAAATAACAGCTTGCGGTTCAGTTCAACAGGACTTTTTATGGTCGGGGCTTCGCGCCGTAAAAACTATTATTCGTTAGGCGGCTAATTGCCACGCCATGACTTCATTTAATAACTCTTGACATCTTGACAGCGTAGTTGACAAAATGAGATAAATTAGGTAGGTAATGTTTTAAAATGAATGTTTGTTCATTTTAGTCTTAGCATTATGTGCCGATTCGTATGTTAAGGAGGACGAATCATGGCAAGTTTAGGCAAGAAATCAAAAGATATTTCCATAGCTGTCAATATACTAATCAAAGAAGACGAGGGCATGTTTGTTGCTCATTGTCTTGAATTAGATGTTGTAGCTGTCGCCAAGAGCGCAGAAGACGCTCAACGGGAAGTAATATCACTCGTTTGCGCACAGGTCGATTACGCCTTCAGCAACAATAACCTTGACAATCTTTTTCATCCGGCGCCCCCAGAGGTATGGGCAGAGTTCTTTGCTTGTAAGGAGCAAAGAGAGCGCAAATATAAACTTGAGTCTGGTTTCCAGAAAGAAGTAAAAGAGCACAAAATTTTACTGCCACCTTGGCTTATTGCCAAAACATGTCAGCAAGGCAATCTGTGTCATGCCTAAACGCCCCTATACCATAAGGGAGCTTCTCAAGAAGCTCAAGTCTTATGGTGTTGTGGCCATGAAAAGAAAACGCGGAAAGGGTTCTGAACTTGTTCTCCTTAAGCCTAACAAGCCAGGGTCAAAACAAGGCCCACAAATACCAATAAAAAATCATGGCCCATCCACTGAAATATACTTTCAAACCATCCTGGCAATATTACGTCGTTTCAATATAGACCCGAAAGATTTTTGGGATTAAAAAACAATAGCCACCTAATCGTGTAGCCGGGGTTTTTATCTCCCCGGTTCCTCCACCACCCGGCATCCGCCTGAGACGAAATAGTGAATGGTCAGCTTCCCTCAGACGGTCTCCCTGCCCGCAAGCACGATTCCGCCCTGCCTGTGCCTGGCCGCCAGGCAGGCACGCAGACAGGCCTTGCCTTCGGCTCGTACTTTTGCTAAGGTATCACTACGTTAGCAGGGTTCACGCCCATGCCGGGTATATACAACGCGTTCAAGACGGACTTGCAAAAGCGTTGCTTCGCTCCACTTTTGCTCCCGGTTAACGCAGATGTTGGCCGTAAAAACACTGAATAAGAGAGGAGATAAATGCCAACCATAATAAGATCGGGACCATATCGGTTCTTTTTCTATGCCAGTGATCGTGATGAGTCACGTCACATCCATGTCGAACGGGACGACAGGGTTGCGAAATTCTGGCTCGATCCTGTTCGGCTCCAGAGCAGTGGCGGGTTTAACCGCTTGGAATTAAGACAAAGGGGTATAATCGATAAAAATTACGAACAACTAATGGAGGCTTGGGATGGCTATTTCGGCGATTGCAATTGAGGTCCCTGATGCAGTGGACGTTAAGGTGACCGAAGACACACTATGCGTTGATCTTACTGACGGAAGAACGATCTCTGTTCCTCTGGGCTGGTATCCCAGACTTGAACACGCAAAGCCGATGGAAAGGGCAAATTGGCGGCTTATCGGAAAAGGTCAGGGGATACACTGGGAGGACATAGACGAGGATGTCAGCATTGAGGGTCTCTTGGCCGGGAAGCCATCGGGTGAGAGTCAAACGTCATTCAAACGTTGGCTTCAAAGTAGAGAGTCTCGGCCGGCCGGCACGTGAATACGGATCGACAATTCCGCTACGCTCCATTGCCGGCCGGTTATGCGCGCCGCTCGGCGGCAAAAAGATCGTGTGGTGAAAGCAGGTGAGTAACTCAGAGGGAGAAAAAATGAAGATTGACATTGACCGTCTAACTGAGGCGGAACTTATCGAATTGAACAACAAAGTTGTCGCGCGCCTCCGCTTCTTGGCCCAGATGCGCGCACACGCGCAGATGTTGCAGTTCAACATCGGTGACCGGGTGTCCTTCCAGCCACAGGGCGGGCCGCCCATAACGGGCATGTTGACTCGATATAACAGGAAAAGTGTCACTGTTATAACGGACGACGGCCAACAGTGGAACGTAGCGCCAGGTCTCCTGAGGAAGACGGAGAGCGAAATCAATTCATGTGGAGAGGAAGCGAACGTAATCCGGTTGCACAAGAAATGACCGGAAGATGCCGCCTAAGCGCGTAACCGGGCTTCTCCCCCCCTCCAGCCCCCCACTACCGGCATCCGCCCAAGTCGGAGCAGTGAATATTCGGCTTTCTCCAGACGGTCTTCCAGTCCGCCGCAGGCGGATCACGATTCCGCCCTTGCCTTCGGCCAGTACTTCTGCTAAGGTATCAACATATTAGCAGGGCTCACGCCCATGCTGGGCGTACACAATGCGCTCCAAAGGACTTCAGCGCTAACGCGCCTCTCCCTGTGAGCTTGGTCGTTAAATTCTGAATTATACCGCATATGGCAGATAAAAAGAGAAGAGTTCGTAAGCATGTGATAGCCGACTTGAGTGTCAATCATGTCGAATATCATGTGCTGAAAGCCGGGTATACGATGGACACAACCAAGGCGGACTATGGGTACGATGGAGTTGTTTTAACGTTCGACAGCCACGGTGAGATAGAGAACGGTAACATTTTTGTTCAACTTAAGGCCACAGATTTAATTTCCCGGCATAAGAAAAAGGATGGTCTCTCCTTCTCGGTGAGCAAGAAAGACATAACCTTGTGGCATGATGAGCCTTTCCCAGTCTACTTGGTATTGTTCGACGCAGCCGCAGAAAAGGCATATTGGCTCTATTTTCAAAAGTATCTAACCAAGAATAAGATCACTCCGTCAAGAGTAAAGGGAAAGTATTTGGCTGTTCACATTGATGACACGAACATTTTTAACTCGACGACCCCCAAAACCTGGCGATTAGATAAGGAAAAAGCGTTGAGCCAACTCAAAGGCGTAGTGACCCATGGCTAAGAAGCAAATCAAGTTAACTAAGCTGGTTGCCGTGCTGAAACAATTGGGCTTTCAGGAGCGAAGAAAGGGCTCTCATGGGATATTCTTTGAGCCAGAGACGGGCGTGATTATTACTTTGCCAATGGATCGCAAAGAAGTCCCAGTCGTTTATCTAAAGGCTGCACTCAAGCAAATAGTACATAGAGGAATAATTGACGAGGACAATTTTTGGAGGCTGCTTTAAAGAATCTAACCCGAATCGAACGGACGACCACTCCGGGGGCTGCCGCTCATTTGGCCCATTAGAGATGACCCATTTTCCGTACGATTCTGACAAAGGTGTAGGTGTAGATGTAACACAAAACATTTCTTCCATGCGTCGCTTGAAATCAGGATTATGGCCTAGCAATTCCGCTGGGCCCTGTCGTGGCTAAGATGAAGAAGTGTTAAGGGGTTAAAGTCTTACATAGATAGTTCAAGAGCCTCAACATGATAACAGCATATTGCAAAATTTGTGATGCACAGCGTGGCGTTAAACGCCATTTAGGCTGGGGAACGTTTTTTATGGTGCTTATTACATGGGGTCTTTGGCTCTTAATTATTCCCTTTTACCCCAAAAGATGCATTCAATGCGGAAGTGAATACGAAACTTGAAGCCGTTTACGGCCTACTTAGCGATACTCTCCGCCTAGTCGGCCTGGTCAAAATGAATGGTCACTCAAAAATATCTTGAATAATGGTTCCATATTTGGTACCAAAAGGTTAAGATAATATTGGGACGTGTCGATAAGCTAATCAATAAGGCTGTCAATTCTCCGCAGAATCTCAGATTCGATGAGTTATGCACATTGTGCGAACATTTTGGTATGAAACGGAGGAAAGGCACAGGTAGTCATGCTATTTATAAACGAAACTCACATCCAAGATATACAATATCGATACAAGATGACGATGGAAAAGCTAAGGCATACCAGGTTAATCAGTTGCTAACATGGGCTAAAGAAAATGGCTTATATGGTATAAAGGAGGACTAGAGACTGATGTCAAAGCACTCTGTACTTATACAATGGAGTGAAGAAGATACCGCTTTTATAGCAACGGTACCGGAACTGGAAGGCCTTAGCGCCTTTGGTAGTACTCCGGAAAAGACCGTAAAGGAACTATCTATAGCCAAAAAACTTTATCTCGATGTGTTAGAGGAAGATGGCGAAGAAGTTCCTGAGCCAGATATTTTGAAACCTTTCAGCGGCCAAATTCGATTAAGACTGCCAAAATCTCTTCATGCATCATTAAGCAATGCAGCGAAAAAGGAGGGAATATCTTTTAATACTTATGTAGTGCAATTACTTTCAGAAAGAAATTCACTCAGATTGATCAAAAGAGAGATTGAGTCATTAACAGATAAAGTTTATAGCCAAATGACAGCATATTCTCCGGTAAAAGAACGCGTCGAAAAGCTTCAGGTTAGCACATGGGGCAAAGAAGAAATAAATATCAATAGCAAAACTTATCTTCACTAAATTAAAGGTGTCCTTAAATGGAGATTGCAGACAAAATTAACACGATTTTATGTGACGATGTAAGAGAAGAAGTGGGGAATAAGACTTCTCTAATGGGCATCTATCCCGAAAGTATGGTATTTGAAAAACTCCCAGCAATCCTCCCAAAATTGTGCCTATTTGTCATGCTAATAAAAACTAAAAAACGTATCCCAAAATTCGAAGTTACACTTACAACGCCACGTGCCGAGCCAATTCGTAATGCCTTACCAGAGCCGCCTAACCAGCAAATCGGTGGCAACTTAAACCTAGCTATTGTGATATCGCCATTCAGGATAAATTTACCAGGAGAAGCCAAATTTGAGATACGTTTCGAAGAAGAAACGAAACCATTAGTCCATAAATTTGGGATTCACCTGGCGAAGAAGCCACGTCGGGCACCTACCAAAAAATAAATGTAGAATAATAACGTTTTTGAATGGGAAAATGAGGCCGGTTTTTTCTCCCCAGTCTCCCCACCTGGCATCCGCCTATCTGAGGCGAATTAGTTTCCATCCGAAAATCCCCCTGTATCCCCCTTTTCCAAAGGGGGATTCCAATATTCCCCCCTTTAGCAAAGGGGCGTATTGTCAAAACTTCAACCACAGAGGACACAGAGAAAATAAAAATATCAATAAGTTAGAGCAGATTTTGGCTCCTCCCCTCTGTGATTAATACCGCCGGTTAGAAAATAGGCCATTTTAGCCGATGAAGAAGTAGGCCAGGCTGACCGGCCAAAAGTAGGCCATTTTCCTTTTACTTCTTTTTTCCCCGCGCGCAAAACTTTTTTTCTTCC
>JBFMFO010000027.1:0-36537 GCA_040754095.1 Thermodesulfobacteriota bacterium
TTAGATATGACATCTGAGGATAAGATAGTCGGAATAGAAATTCTTAATGCTTCCAAGAAAATGAATATTAAAACAATTCTCTCCTACGAACTCGAACTTGATAATAAATTGATTCGAAAAAGCGCCTGATCAGGTAACCGGGGGCTTCTCTCCCCCGGTCCGCCGTAGGCGGGCTGCGGGGAGCTTCAATAACAGATTCTTATTTTTATGCAGCGGCTGCATAATATTGTTATCGGCAATATAAGACGGCTACCTTACCCCCAAAACCCCACACCCCCCTTTTGTGCTTGACGCCACCCTCTTTTTTCTCTATGACTATGGAAAAAGACAGTCGACAGCTAAAATATAATGTTCGCAAGAGGGAGCTTTATGTCAAATAAACAACTTACTGACGATGAAAGAAAACGCCTCTTCGAACCTCTTATCACTGAGGTCAGAACTCGACTCAAGGATCTAAGCAAAGGCGACGAGGATTTGATGTGGGCTCTCCGACGGAAGCTGACGAAAGAACTTGGTTACGATGAGCGCAGCAAACCCATGCACCGCAAGATTTTGAAGCTCAAGAAAATGGCTGCGCAGAAAGGACTCTGTGCTGTCTGCAAGAAGGAACTTCCCGAAAAGAATTCTGTGCTTGATCGTTTTGAAGCCATGCATGGGTACACAGAACAGAACACGAGGCTTATTTGCGCCGAATGCAATATTTCGATCCAGGAACAGCGCGGATACAAGTGAAAATGGCAAACAAGCCGGAGGTGAGGGACCAGGCTATTTAGGTGCGTTTCGAAGGAAGTCTTTCTTCAAGGGTCTGATTACGGCATGGAAGCTTTCCCTTACAAAGCCGTCCGGCCCCTCACCTCCCCGTTAAAAAATGGCTACTGTCATGAAGCGCCACGAGTGGTTCCGACACTGTTATCGTCAAAAGCGCGATCTTGACCACTTGTCCGCAGAAGAACTCTCAGAGCGCTTACACGATTGCATCAATAACATGCGCACACGCACTGAGCGTGGAAAACTTGGACTTCTATCACCAACTGAGCCACTCGGTGAAAAATGGACGATTCTATTCACCGAAATTTTGGAAGAATGCACCCTACGGGGCTATCCGTTCCCCGGACCAATCACGATTGCGAAATACCGCTCTTCATTTGACCATGCGTTTGATCCCATTCCTGACATAGAGCAAGTTATCGATAAGTACGGTTTACGATCAAAGCCATACCTGCTAAAGTTCGGTACAGCAAAATGGCTCGGCCCATCGCTGGAAAAAGGCAATTTCCGGATTCCGTCCGCTTCGTATTACGATTCGGCCGACCATAACCACGCACGGCGAGACACCGAACTTCAGCGTTTTATTCGGCCAAATCCGAAGAATTTAAAGTTCGTTGAATCCTCTAGCCGTTGGACCAGTATAGCGTCGCCAACCGACTACCTGCTCTTCTCCTTGTCCGCCGCCTATAGCGCGCGTTTGTTCGGCGATTTTGCGGCAACGGCCTGCTTAGTTATCTTCGATCCAAAGGCATTTGTCAGCCGCTTTATTCAAGCAGTTACAAAGCAGATCCCCGGATGGCATGTCGGATTCAAACCCGTCACCTATTACGATCCGGTTCGTGTGGATCCAGATTTGATCGTCGTCTCCGAATTCAAACCGTTTCGCCACGCCTATCAGCGAGAGGTGCGGCTTGTCTGCGTGCCTTCCAAATCAGTTGCGAGACTCTCGCCCGTTGAAATCGAGATTGGCCCCTTATATGACTGCGCGACTCTCGTTGATATCGCCACGTACCACCCAACCCAAATTCCACATGATCCGAAAGATGACACGATTCAGGTCTTTGGAAATATCAATCAGGAGCATTCCATGGTTCATCGCCTTCCGGATGCGGCCAGGGTTCAGGGCCTCCTCCTTAACAAGTCGGCACCTAGTCACGAGGATTGGTACTTTCAGATTCAATACACTGATGACAAGGACGTGTGGCATGAAATAAAGATGCCCATGCTTGATGGGCTGTACCTGCTTAACTTGCTGCGCGCCGCTGAAAAGGAGCAGCATTTGGGTCTCTGGAATCGCGAGTAGAGAGAGAACCTAATCGGATATGGGATATGGGAACGCTGGTAAAAAAGTAACAAAACCTTATTCGATTAATTGCAACCCATTACTGTCAACCGGGGCGTTCGTGCAGAAAATACGCAACGTTTTGTGTATCGCCCTGCGCCACGGGGCGACCTGTGGCGGCGACTTCTTTCTGGCTGTAACCTCTGTTTCTCTTCGGTCTTTTCCATCATGTTTCCGATTTCAATTCTTGCTCTATACGTTCGCTTAGAAACATTTTAAGCAAGGACTGATAAGGAATGTCACGTTTGTTTGCCAAAAGTTTAAGTTCTTCTATCATGAATTCCGGAAGACGCAACGAGATCGTTTTAAGTGAAGGTTTGAGATTGGGTAAAACCACCCTCCCGGCCTTTTTCCAATCGACGTATTCAGTTGAATCAGCAGTGGCCCAAAAATTACGCTCTTCATCTTCCGATGTAAATTTTGGGATCTTCTTTTTCATAATAATTCGTACTCCTTTCTCTCTTTCTTGTTCATATCCCTGGCCGAGATGACCCGGATACGATTACCTCTGATCGTAAAAACTACAAATAAATACCTTTGGGCGTCTGTATGTCCCAAGGCGTAACATCGCTTTTCCCCTTTCGAATGTTTTTCATCCTGGGCTGTAATCAAAGGCTGATTGAAAAAAATCTGCTCACATTCTGCGGCCGACACGCCATGTTTTTCCCAATTCTTCAGGAGGTTGCCCTGGTCCCATTCAAATCCAACGCATTTGACCAGTTGATCTATTATCCCCATAGCTTTTGTATATCTCACAAATATACAATTTGTCAAGAAGCTTGAAGGCATTATAGGAGCCCACATGTGAACAAGCCTCTGTCTTATCAAAATTTGGTGCTGTAATAATAGGGGACAGGAACACATCCTATATTAAGGTCTATGCCGGAGCTTTGGGTAGCGGATGTGAGGACCGGATGTGGGAACGCTGGTAAAAAAAGTAACAAAACCTTATTCGATTAATTGCAACCCATTACTGTCGACCGGGAAGTTTGTGCAGAAAATACGTAGCGTTTTGTGTATCGCCCTGCGCCACGGGGCGACCTGTGGCGGCAATTATACTGGAAAAAGGGCCAGCGTAAAAGGACTGCCACCCGTGATTTAACAGCACTGGTTGAAAAAAATATTATTGAGCGTCTGGGTGAGAAAAAAGGGACTTATTACGTTTTGTCCTCTAAAATAGCCGAAAAAATAAGGGACATTAAGGGACAGACTTAAGGGACATTAAGGGTCATAGATTGGGACAAGGCTGGCATAAAAAATCTACCGTGGCACTACTGAGATATTTACTGTCCACGGGACGTTCGCGCAGAAAATGCGCGGCGTTTTGTATAAGGGAGATATATTTGGGGGGCAATAAAACGTGATCAGGCTTGCACCTGACTTGCTGAATTTATTTGGTGGGCGATGCGGGACTCGAACCCACGACCTTTGGTTCCGGAGACCAACGCTCTATCCACCTGAGCTAATCGCCCACTGGGTCTATATAACCTCTTGCTTGACCGGCTGTCAATCTCAATCTGCCTACATACTTTGCTCGACATTGCCTTGGCTCCCGGCCTTCATTCTTGATGACATAGCTTTCCTCATTTCCTCTGCCGCAAACAAGATAAAGGCAAAGGGAATCAGGGCAAGCCATATATTTACTGAAATAGGATAGGTGGAAAATATCTTATTACCCCAAGGGTGATAGACGATAAATAACTGCAACACAAGCTCAGATGCTATGCCGACAAATATCAGTTTGTTGGAGAAAAATCCGATGCGGAATACAGATTCCCGGAAGGAGCGGCAGGCGAAGATATTGGCCACCTGAGTGATTATTATCGCCGTAAGGCAGGCGGTGGTGGCTTGCATGTAAAGCGGATGGTTCGCGGCCGGCATTTCTCCCCAGTTCCAGCAACCGGTATCCAGCACATAAAAGAACCCAAACAGCCCGGCAGCAGCCTCTATAGGGCCAAGGAATAAATAGGCACGGCTCAAGAGTTTTAAATTCAGGAGTCTCTCCTCGGGACGCCTCGGCGGCTGTTTCATGACCTCCTGGGTGGGTTTTTCCGCCCCCAGGGCCAGGGCCGGGAGCATGTCCGTCCCCAGGTCAACCGCCAGTATCTGCATGATGGTCAGTGGTAATGGGATTCTGAAAAGCACATAGGCAAGATAAGGCACAATTTCAGGGACGTTTGATGAGAATATGTAACTTATAAATTTCCTTATGTTCTCATACACGGCCCGGCCTTCCTCCACGGCGTTCACGATGGTGGCAAAATTGTCATCGAGGAGTATCATGTCCGCAGCTTCCTTGGCCACGTCGGTTCCGGAGATGCCCATGGCGATACCAATATCCGCCTTCTTCAAGGCCGGGGCATCGTTCACCCCGTCACCGGTCACGGCCACCCTTTCCCCCTCTTCTTTCAGGATGGATATCACCCGCATCTTGTGTTTGGGCGCCATCCGGGCAAATATCACCTCTTTTGCGGTGAGCTTTTCCCTGAGATGCCTATCTCCCATCCTCTCGAATTCATGCCCCTCTATCACCACCGGATCATCCCTTACCAGCCCTATCTCCCTGGCAATGGCCAGGGCCGTCCGGCTTCCGTCGCCGGTAATCATTATCACCTTTATCCCGGCCTCGTGGCATTTCTTTAGGGCCTCCGGGACCTCCGGCCTGGGCGGGTCTTCCAGACCGATCAGCCCGACGAAAACCATATCCTTCTCGAGCGCCGCAGCATTGAGATTTGAAATTTGAATTTTGGACTTTGGGCTTCTTTCGATCTCTTCGGAGGCAAAAGCAAGCACCCTAAGGCCCATGTCCGTCAATGAATGATAGGCATCCAGAGTCTCTTTTTCGCGGCCTTTATCCAGCGGAACTTTTTGGCCTTTTATCAGGATATGGCTACATAACGGGAGCACGCTTTCCAAGGCACCCTTGGTAAAAGCGAAAAATCCCCCCTCACCCCCCTTTGGCAAAGGGGGGCTGGGGGGGATTTTATTCACAGTAGTCATCCGCTTTCTTTCGGAATCAAAGGGTATTTCAAACACCCGCTCTGCCTTTAAATCCCCGACGGTTTCCCTTGCCGCCTTTAAGAGTGCGATCTCTGTGGGATCTCCTTTGTATTCTCCATCAATAATCCGGGCATTGTTACAAAAGTAGGCTATTTTCATCAGGCTGTTGACTGTGGACTGTTGCTCATCGACCGTCCATATTTTTTTTGCCTCCATCCGGTTTTGGGTAAGGGTGCCGGTCTTGTCTGTGCATATAACGGTCACCGAGCCCAGGGTTTCAACCGAGGTAAGGGTCTTGATCAGGGCCATTTTCCTGGCCATCCTCTGGCTTCCCATGGCCAGGGAGAGGGTGACCGTGGGGAGCAGCCCTTCCGGCACATTGGCCACGATTATACCCACGGCGAAGATAAAGTTCTCCCAGAACCCCCTTCCGATGAGGTGCCCGATAACGAAAAAGACAACGCCTGTTATGGTGGCTATAAAGGCGATGATCCTGGTCACTTTGATAATCTCTTTCTGGAGGGGGCTTAGACCGGCTTCCACGGCGCTGGTCAGGTGGGCTATACGGCCGAACTCGGTCCGCATACCGGTGGCAAAGGTTATGGCCTTTCCAGAGCCGCTCACCACGGTCGTTCCGGCAAAGGCGATATTCCGGCTTGCTATCAGTTCCTCCTCGCCGGGTTCATGATGTAACGACACGGGTTCGGATTCGCCGGTGAGAGGGGCATTGTTTACCATAAGGTAGGTGACATCTATAAGCCTGGCATCTGCCGGGACCTTGTCGCCTTCGGAAAGGATGATTAAATCGCCCGGTACTACCTCTCCGGCCAGCAGCTCCCTTTCTCTCCCTTCCCTTATTACTTTCACCTGAAAAGGGAGGAGAAGTCTTAATTTCTCAATGGCCTTTTCCGCCTTGTATTCCTGTATAAATGTAAAGACGGCGTTGATGAATATTACACCCGTTATGGCCAGGCCGAGGGTCAGCATCCCCTCTCCGGGGTGCAGATATTCTGATAAAAAGGCCAGCCCGGCCCCTATCCAGAGGAGTATGGCCAGAAAATGGGTAAATTGTCTCAGAAAACGGATGGATAAGGGGGTCTTCCTTACCTCTCTGATCTCATTGGGGCCGAATTCCAGAAATCGCTTTTTGGCCTCCTCTTCGGTGAGGCCGCCCTCTGATGTGATAAGATGGCGGAGGACTTCGTCTTTGGTGAGGTTATTGATCTTCATGCCGGGGGCTCAGGATTATGAGGTCGCAGGGTGTCGTTCTCAGGACATCTTCCACGGGGTTGCCTTGCAGAACCGCACTTAACAGGTTCCTTTGGCTGGCTCCCATTATTATCAGGTCGTGCCTTTTGGCAGCCGCCTCTATGGTTATACTCCGGGCGGTAGCGCCGGGCGAAAACCGGCCTTCAATCTCAATCTTATGTTTCCGGATGTGCCCTATGAAATCCGTGATGTCTTTCGGCAGTCTCTTTTCCCATTGGGCCGGAGTCAGATGTACCTCGCCATGGAAAAACCTGGTCATGGGCCTTGCGGCATGAAAGACGAACACCTTTGAACCAAAACTCCGGGCTATCTTTGAGGTGAAGTACGCCCTTTCTGCTATACGGTCAATCCTGGCCTTCAAGGGTACGAGTATTTTGTGCGGGTGTATCTTTCCCATGTGCACCACCCGCACCAGGGCCACGGAGCAGGGAAGTTTTAGAGAAAGGCCTCTGGCAACGGTGCCGGCGTAGAATCTTTTCTCAATATCTTTTCTCCGCGTAGAGGCAAAAACTATGTCGATCTTTTCTTGCCGGACAATTTTGCCAACCTCTTGCACCGGGTCTCCGGTCCCTATAATGCTCTCCACCGGAAGGTTCATAGCCAGGGCCGCATTGAATAGTCTCTTCATGGCATCCTCGGCCCGGTCCAGACCGGCTCCGGACATCCCCTTTTCCGCCACAAAACACAGGTAGAACCTTGCCTCGCAGGCCCGCGCCAGATTCATGGCATACCTTGCCGCGATTTCTGAATTCAGATGTTCATTGACTGCGGATAAGATTTTTTTGTACGTCATGGCCATCTTCTTTAACTATAATTATAAAATATCCGACAAGAAGATTATGTAATGTTAGACCGTTGCCTCAACTTAATTAAACTTTAGGGTATAAAGAAAACAGTTGTCAATGAATAAGAATAATCGTATTATTTTTTATGATCGTTTAAGAACAGGGAGGTTATTTGATTATGGCGGCAAGAGCTAAAAAAGAGATGGGAGTAAAGGCTAAGGTAGGGGCGGCGGCGAAGGCCCAAAAGCCGAAGGCTCCGGCGGCAGAGAAGAAAAAAGGGGCCGGCGTTACGGCGAAGGCTAAGGCTATGGCGACAAAAAGGGCCAAAGATTTGAACATCTCTATCGAAGGCCTCACGCTTGCAGACGCCGTCAGGGCCATCCAGCGCGCCGAAGGCAATTTTGACTGTTTCGGCACGGCTATCGTATATTGCGATCAGGCCGATTGCTGCTGGCGTTTTGCCTGTTTGACAACTTAATTATAAGGCCATGTGCGGACTGGGGTTTCTCGGCTTACTGCTCTGGATTGCAGTTATCGCCGTATGGCCGGTATTAGTATATATCTGCGTAAAGAACCTCTTGGCCGTCAAAAAGTAGCTAAAGCAACGCTGCGGCAATCCTGTCCACAATAAGGGATTGCTCGTCTTCCGTAAGAAAAGGGTGCATAGGCAGGGAGAGTATTTCCCCGGCCACGGATTCAGAGACAGGGAAGTCTCCCGGACGGTGTCCCAGATAATCGAGGGCTGTCTGCAGGTGCAGGGGTTTTGGATAGTGGATAGCGGTGGGGATGCCATCTTTCTTGAGCGACTCCGCCAGATGGTCACGTCTTTTTACCCGGATGGAATACTGAGCATAGACGCTTTTATTATGCGCCAAGATGGCGGGGGGGATTACCGTTGGTTGGAGGTCCTTTAATTTTTCTGTGTAATACGCCCCGCATTTCTGCCTTAAAATAAGTTCATCTTCAAAATGTCTGAACTTGGCAAGCAAAACAGCCGCCTGAATTGTGTCCAGACGGCTGTTTAAACCGACATACTTGTGCTCATATCTTTCCTGAGAGCCGTGTTCGCGCAGGTGACGCACCTTCCCGGCCAGGGAATCATCACCGGTAAACACCATCCCCCCATCGCCATAGCAGCCCAGTGGTTTCGAAGGGAAAAATGATGTGGCCGCCACGTCAGTAAGGGAACAGGAGCGTCTGTCTTTATAGGTTGCGCCAAAGGATTGACAGGCATCCTCCAAGACAAAAAGGCCATGTTTTTGGGCTATGGAATTTAAGGCGTCAAAATCTGCACATTGACCATACAGGCTTACGGCTATAATACCTTTAATCCTGAATTCTTCTGTTTTCTTCTTCTGTTCTATTATCCCGGCTATTTTCGCGGGGTCAAGATTGTAGGTGCTGTCTTCGATGTCTGCAAAGACCGGTTTGGCCTTTAACAGGGAGATGACCTCGGCTGTGGCAATAAAGCTGAAGGGGGTAGTTATAATCTCGTCCCCCGGCTTTACATCATAAGCCATAAGGGCTAAAAGCAAGGCATCGGTCCCGGAACCGACACCTATGGCATGTTTCACCCCCACATAGGCGGCAAGTTGCTCTTCCAATTCTTTTATTTCCGGTCCCATTATGAACCGGGTTGAGTTCAAAACCTTGTCTATGGCCCGGTCAATCTCTTCTCTGTAGGACAGATATTGTCGTCTTAAGTCAACGAAGTTCAAATTTTACACCCCTTAGTTTATATCCGGTTATGTCCTGATGGTGCGGATAACATCTGCCGGCGCACTTTAATTTATACAGGTATTAACTGCAAGTGAAAAGGTGCTCACGGCCTATATTCCGTCGTTATGTTATGCCCAAATCCACCTCTAATTTGGCTATCAAGATTAACATCAGCAGGTTGTGGGTATTCCTGATCACCAGCAAGATATTAGATGCAAGGCGCCGAGGAGCGACGACTGGGCGTATGGAGCAATACGCCGCAAGGAGGAGCGATCGAAGGCAACGCCGCAGATGATGGCTTGATGGTGGATCAGGGTTATGTACGGATAATTGACACTCAATGACAATTAAGGTATTTATTATATAATTATTCTGTAATGAATGATAAAATAATTGACACCCTCTAACCTCTTGATATATAACTCCTTAGCCCGGACAGTTAAGTCAGGCGGGTTGAGTGGTATAAGTATTTTTGACGGTCAATTAGTTTTCGTCCGAAAACCAAAAAATTTCGGACGAGCTTTCAGCACTCAGCTATCAGCGTTCAGCTTAATGTGTTATTTGTCTTGTCTTAGGTTTTTGCTGACAGCTAATCGCTGATCGCTGAAAGCGTGAAGCCGAAAACGGTAGTTTACGGATGAACACTAATTATAAAAGAGGTTAATTATGGGAAATGAGACGATTCTCGTTGTAGATGATTCCCCGGCTGTTTTAAGCGGCATTGCTGAAATTTTGCAGTCTAACGGCTATACCGTGGATACCGCGTCTGACGGCGCAATAGCCGTCGATAAGATTAATGACAAATTTTATGACATAATTTTGACAGATCTGGCCATGCCCAAAAAGGACGGCATGGAACTGCTGAAATATATTACCGAAAATTCACCGGAGTCTATGTGTATTATCATCACCGGTTACGGCACCATCAAAAACGCGGTTGAGGCCATTCGATTAGGCGCCTTTGATTATCTGACCAAGCCGGTCAAATCGGAAGAAATACAGGTGGTTATTGAAAGGGCTCTTCATTACCGGGACTTAAAGCGGGAAAATACCACTCTAAAAAAACAGGTTAATGCCAGATACGCTTACGAAAATATCGTTGGAGACAGTGAAAATATCTGCGAAGTTTTCCGCCTTATTGATAAGGTAGCCCAGACGGATAGCACGGTCTTGATAATGGGAGAGAGCGGGACCGGAAAAGAATTGATCGCGCATGCCATCCACTATCAAAGCGATCGCCGGGATAAGCCGTTTATCCCGGTCAACTGCGGCGCTATTCCGGAAGAGCTGCTGGAAAGCGAGTTATTCGGCCATGAAAAAGGCGCTTTCACACATGCCATTCGCACGCGTATCGGACGCTTTGAACTGGCCCATAACGGGACTATTTTCCTGGACGAAATAGGCGATATGAGCCCCAACCTCCAGGTAAAAATCTTACGCATCCTGCAAGGCCACCAGTTTGAACGTATCGGAGGAACCAAAACCATTAAAACAGATATCCGGGTCATCGCCGCTACCAATAAAAATCTGGAAGAGGCCGTGGAAACCGGGCGATTCAGGGAAGATCTTTATTATCGGCTTAATGTTATCCCTATCTATGTCCCGCCGTTGAGAGAACGCACCGGGGATATTCCTCTTCTGGTGCATCATTTCCTGGAAAAATTTAACAAGAGTAAGAAGAAAAATATAAAATCTATTTCTAAAGAGGTCATGCAATGCTTAATGTCTTATGACTGGCCGGGAAACGTTCGCGAGTTGGAAAACATGATCGAGCGGCTGATCATACTGGCCAATGATGATAAGATCACCGTACGTGACTTGCCGGAAAGATTGCTGGCCCATCGTAAGAAGGATACCGCCCAACCACACCAACATAATGCTCTTCCCGAAGAAGGCCTTTACCTGCATGCTGCCGTTAATGAATTTGAAAGGAATCTGATCCTGCAGGCATTAGACAAGGCCGGTTGGGTAAAAAATAAGGCCGCACAATTGCTCAATCTCAACCGGACGACCCTTATTGAGAAGATGAAAAAGCAAAAACTAATGAAACCTGCCAATCCCATGGATAATTAAGCGCTTGTCAAAAATTTGACCATATAGGCCTTAATCTCCCCTTGCCTTCCCCAATGAGGGTGGACGTCTTATAATCTCTACATACGTAACTATGTGTATATAAGCAATAAGTTCTGTCTTGACCACTTGTGGCATACTCCTTGCTTTTCTCCTTTAGCAGGTTGTCCGGTCTATTTGGTTTTCATCCGGAAACCCAAAAATTCCGGATGAGCTATCGGCACTCAGCTATCAGCGTTCAGCTTAACATGGTTTTTTATCCTATTCTTTTGCTGATGGCTGACAGCTGAAAGCTGATAGCTTGAATCTGGAAACGTTAGTTTCCTGATGAACACCATTTAGTTTTCATAGAGCTGAGAGTATGTATGAGACCCGGAAGGGTAAATAGATCGATCTTTGTTTTTCTTTTTATTGCGGCCTGGGTATCCATAGCCGGCGAGCCTGCCGGACAGGCCCAAGCCCAGGAAAAAGAACATGTTCCGTCACATCTGACGGCGATTTGGGAAAAGGCGGCGATCAATTTTCAGCAAGGCCACTATGATGAGGCCATATCCGCTTATGAGAAGGTTATTGAGAACGGCAAATACGGCGATTCGGCAGAAAAGGCTTATTTTCTCCTCGCAGACTGCTATTTCTACAAGTATAGACCGAGCCTGGCTTCCCATTTCAGTTCTATCATCGAGGCTTACCAGACGGCTATACACAAGTATCCGTCCTCTGCCGAGGTCCCCAGGGCCTATCTCCAACTAGGCCTGCTTTATCAGAAAATGGGTTATGACTATGAGGCATCAGCCTATTTCAACCTGGTCGGCAAAAACTATAAAAACACGCCCTATATCCCTTATGCCCATTTTTACCAGGGGAAATCATGCCTCTCAGCCCGGCAGTTGGACAAGGCTGAAGTAGAGTTCCAGGAAGTTATATCAAAATTCCCCCAGAGCAAGATAATCGGCGAGGCATATTTAGGACTAATCGAGGTCTATATCCACAGAAAGTCTTATGAACAGGCGGCACAGAATTTGGAAAAGCTGCTGAAGTTCTGGCCTGATGCCCATCAGCGCTGGCCGCTGGTTTTATTTTTCAGGGGAGAGGTTGAAATGGCAGCCGGACAGTACGCCCCGGCCCGTGCCGATTTTCTCCGTTATATAAATATAGCTCCGAATGATGATAAAGACGATCTGGCCATTTATAAGATAGCCGAGGCCTATGAAATAGAAGGTAAAATTCAGGAAGCCATAAAGCTTTATACCTTTTTGACCAACTTCTATCCCCAGAGTGAGGGCGCTGTCCTGGCCCGCTACCGGCTGATCGAACGGATAGAATGGCCGGATAAAACAATTCAAGGGGGGAAGGTGTCGTTTGATACCCGTCCTTATCTTAATCTGATAGAAAAACCCCGGAAATACCCGTTAGCGGAAGAGGCCATGGCCCGGCTGGCGTTAAGGTACTATGAGGCCGGAAATGCGGCAGAGAGTATGATCTGGGTACAGCGTTTCATAGAAAAATACCCTCAGTCTGCGTATCTGGCCTCCGTCCTGGATGTAGGCCAGGAAACGCTTTCCAGCCAGGCAAAAGACCTTCTTTCCCGCCGGCAATATGTAGAGATCATTAATGCCTATCGTAAGAACGATAAAATAATAACCGGGCTAAAGGACGGCACTTTTTTCTATTATTTAGCCGGCGCCTTTCGGGAGTTGGGTGTTTACGATTCTGCCGCTCATTTTTATTACCAGGCCAATAAACTGGGCGTCAAGGGAGAGGAAGGTCAGCGTGTCCTGCTGGACTGGGCTGACACTGCGCAAAGAAAGAGCGATTATCGTACGGCCGGCATACTGCTGAAACGTTTGATCTCCAGCCCCGGCAACGAATCTATTTTAGAAAAAGCATCGGTTAACCTGGGACAAAACTATGTCCTGGCCGGTGAATGGCGAGAGGGGGCGCATTACTTTGCCGGTCTGGTTAAAAAGAACCCGGAGAAATATATGAACCCTTCTTTGCTGTATAGCTGGGCCTACTGTACACAGCGCACCGGCGCAGAGGCGCAAACACGTAACATATTGAATATGCTTACCCCTTTGCTGGGTGAAAAAAACGATAGCGGCCCGTTGAAGACCCGGATTGCCGAACTGTGGGTTGATCTGGGAGACAGGCAAAAGGAGAAAAGGCAATTCGAGGTGGCCATAAAGGATTACCTGGCGGCGCTGGCGCTTGCCGGGCCGCCGGAAAAAAGATACGGGATTCACTACAAGTTGGCCGATTGTTATGAGGCCCTGGGAAAGGTGGCTGAGGCCGAGGTCGAGCTTACGGCTATTACTAAAACCGGTGATGAATTCTGGAAAAAGGTAGCCCAGGGCAGATTACAGGGAATCAGACTTAGTTCGGTAAGGTGATTCGTATCAGTTTAGCCTTTTGAAAAACTGGCTAAACTTCAATTCAAAATGCAAGATTCAAGGTGCAACATTCAAAATGTTGATGGTTTTTGTCCGAAATTTTACATTTTCCATGTTGCATTTTCCATTTTGCAATGAGATTTAGCGCATTTTTTAAAGCGCTAACTTGTTACGGTGATTCTAATGACCGTGCCCGAATCAGCACAATTGAGACTGCTTGGCAAGGCGTTTACCGCTTTTAATCATGCTGCCCAGGACTTACAAAAGTCTTTTGTTCAGCTTGAGTCTAAGATAAAGGATTTGGACCTTGAGCTTGAGTCTAAAAACAGAAAACTGGCGGCCAGCCTGGCTGAGAACAGGAAGGTCCGGGACTTCCTTCACCATATCCTGGAGAGCCTTGAGCCCGGCATTGTGGTATTGAATAAAGGGGAGAGAATAGCGGCATGGAATAGCGCCGCCTGCGCCATTACAGGCATCAACTTCAACCGGTATAAGGGAAAAAATTTTTACCGGATCCTGAGTAAAAACTCCCTGCTGGAAGATTGCACTGTGAAAGAAGTAAAGGCATTAGGATATGGAGAAGAGCGTGTGCTCAGGTTCAGGCACGGAAGTGATTTTGTTTCTGTCTTGTACACCCTGACCCCTTTAAAAGACGACGCTGCCGTTGATGAAGCCGGTTGTATTGCCATCCTGCAGGATATTACCAGGTGGAAGAGGCTGGAAGATCAGGCGGAACGCAATAGCCGCCTCATTGCCATGTGTGATTTGACCGCCAAGATGGTTAGCGAGGTGCGTAACCCGCTCGGCAGCATAGAGATTTTTGCCTCCATCTTGCAGAGAGAATTGGCCGGTGATGTCGAAAACCATCGGATAGCAGGACATATTATTCAGGCGGTGCGCAGCCTGGACAATCTACTGGCTAATTACCTGATCTTTACTCAGTCGCCAAAGCCGAGGCTGCAGAAAATCCCGGTGGCCGCATGGCTCGATGAAGCGGCAAATTTTGTCGGTCTCCTGCCCCGGGCAAAACCGCTGGAGATTATTAAAAAGTACCATGCCCGCCGGCCATGGATCATGGGGGATCGTGAGCTGCTGAAGCAGGTGGCTCTCAACCTTATGCTCAATGCTATCCAGGCCATGCCGGCCGGGGGTAATCTTGTTATTGAGACCAGAGATGAAAAAGATAACCCCAGGCGAAAAGGTTCAACGGGAATTAGAAAGGGAAAGGAAGGGGTGGCTATACGGTTTGCCGATACCGGTACGGGAATTGCGGCCGAACACCTGGAGAAGATATTCAACCCATTCTTCAGCACAAAAGAGGGCGGCAGTGGCCTGGGATTGGCCATAGTGAACAACATCGTTCGGGCGCACGGAGGTATGATTGAGGTTAACAGTGCAGCAGGCAAAGGAACCAGTTTTACCATTTATTTACCAATGAAAAATGAAAAGTGCAAAATGCAAAATGAAAAGTGAAAGAAATAGTATTTCAGAACGATTACTGGATATTGCAGTAAAAATCATCAGATTGGTCGTCCGGCTTAATAAAACTGCCGTGGGACGTCATATCGGAGGGCAACTAACGCGTTCAGGAACATCGGCAGGCGCCAACTACGAAGAAGCATGTGGCGCTGAAAGTCGTGCGGATTTTATTCACAAGTTACAAATTGTCTTAAAAGAACTGCGAGAAACTCTTTATTGGCTATGTTTAATAAAAAAGGCAGAACTTGTTCCAGGTACAGATCCATATCTTTCGGCACTTTTGCAAGAGGCTGATGAACTAACTAATATCATTGCTAAATCAATAGTTACGGCAAAAAGGAAATAATTTTGCACTTTGCATTTTGCAATTTCCCTTTTTCATTTTACGAACAGTCACCGGGACTCAGATAATGACTGCGGCATCCATCCTGATCGTTGATGATGATCCCAACATGCGCCTGGCGCTATTTGAGGCGTTGGCGCGTAATAACCATAAGATTGTGCTGGCAGAGGATGGTCAGGCCGCGGTCAAGGTGATAGATAAGACGCCGCTGGATCTCATTATTACCGACCTTAAGATGCCGAAGCTGGACGGGATGGGTGTCTTGTTAGAGGCCAAAAAGAGATTCCCGGATATGCCGGTGGTTATGCTTACCGGCTATGGAACTATAGCGAATGCCGTGGAAACCATGAAAAAAGGGGCCTTTGATTATATCCTTAAACCCTGTTCGGTCGAGGTACTGGAGCACGTGGTAGAGCGCGCCCTGGGAACGAGGCGGGGGGCGCATATTATGAAAGGACAACCCGTCTCTGAAAACAGTTTGCCGCCTGCCCCCACACTAGTCACGCGCAACGCACGAATGCAGGGGCTTCTGGATATTGCCAGGAGTGTGGCCGCAAGCCGCGCTACGGTCTTTATCCAGGGAGAAAGCGGGACCGGGAAGGAACTCCTGGCCAGGTTTATTCATGCGGAAAGCGAACGAAAGGATAAGCCTTTTGTGGCGGTCAATTGTGCCGCCCTGCCCGAAGGGTTACTGGAAAGTGAACTATTTGGACATGAAAAAGGGGCGTTTACCGGGGCCATAACCCGTAAGATAGGAAAATTTGAGCTGGCCCAGACCGGCACCATCCTGCTGGATGAGATCAGCGAGATGCAGATCCAGTTACAGGCCAAGTTGCTGAGGGTCCTTCAGGAAAATGAAATAGACCGTGTCGGGGGCAAGGTTCCCATAGCTATAGATGTGCGGGTTATTGCTACCACAAATCGGGATGTAGAAGCAATGGTTAAAAAAGGAGAGTTTCGCGAGGATCTGTACTACCGCCTGAACGTAATCCCCCTCAAAATACCGCCCTTAAGAGAGAGGAAAGAAGACATCCCTGCCCTTTGCGACTACTTTATGAAAAAGTATAGTCAGTTGTATGGAAGGCCGGTGCAAGGCGTATCGCCTGAGGCCTCTGAATATCTCATAACCCTGCCGTGGAAAGGTAATGTGCGCGAATTAGAAAACACCGTTGAAAGAGCGGTACTGCTCTGTACCGGTAAAGAGGTAACCAGACAGAGTCTTCTGCTCGATGATATGGCCGTAAAGCCTCCCGGAGAAAAACCTGCATCCCTGACCGGTACGGCTCCACTCAAGGACATGGAAAGAGAGCAGATTTTAAAGGCCCTGGACGAAACCGACGGTAATCGTACCTATGCGGCTAAAATCCTGGGTATTAGTGTGCGCACCATGCGTAATAAACTACAGGAATATCGCTTACAGGGGTGGGTTAAGTAGTACATGGTATGGAATTTGCTTTAAAATTTAACCACAGAGCGCACAGAGAAATAATAGATAGTATTAAAAACAGAAAAGGTAAAAAGCAACGTAACTACTCAGGTTCAAAGTTCCAAGGTTCAAGGTTGAGTATGAAAGGCGCAAGGTAGCCAACTGTGAACCGTGAACCTGACAACCCTGAGTAATTACAAAGAAACAGCATAAATAGGGAGGGGATTATGGATGGTGGAAAGCTATTTACGCATACTATACAGGTTCTTAAGCGGTCGCTGGATGTCCGTCTCCTGAAGCATGGCCTGACTACGAGTAATGTGGCCAACGCCGAGGTCCCCGGTTTTAAACCAAAGGACGTATCCTTTAAGGATGCCATGCGCACGGCCGTAGAAGGGGGTGAGCTGCAACTTGCCAGGACCAGCCGCTGCCATCTGCCTGTCGGAGATGATGATAATTTATCAGCCCGCGTCGTCGAATCCCCTTACCAGGGGGTGGATATAGAGCAGGAAATGGCCGGACTGGCGGAAAACAACCTGATGTATCAGGCCTCCATACAACTTTTGGCAAAAAAATTTGAAGTAATAAAGACGGCCATAATTGAAGGGGGTAAATAATTATGGATCTTTTAACGGCGATGAGCATCAGCGCTTCGGGGCTAACGGCACAGCGCGCCCGTATGAACGTAGTCTCCAGCAACCTGGCTAATGTTCAGACGACGCAGACGCCGGAGGGGGGACCGTACCGGGCCAGGTCTATAGTCTTTATGGCCAAACCGGTACAGGAAGATTTTAAGGCCGCCCTGGCCGATAAATTGAATGAAGGCATGCAGGGCGTAGAGGTCTTAGGTGTGATTGAGGATAAGGAAGATTTTAAAGAGGTGTATGATCCGAGCCATCCGGATGCCGATGAACGCGGGGTTGTCCGCATGCCAAATGTTAATGTCATGGAAGAAATGGTGGACATGCTTTCGGCGACCCGTGCCTATGAGGCCAATGTAACTGCTATCAGCGCCGCCAAGAGCATGGCACTAAAAACGCTGGAGATAGGGAAATGATAAAAAAGCTATCAGCACTCAGCTATCAGCATGAAGCCGGTTCACCGTTCACTGTTGACCGTTTACCGAAGGAAAATGTCGGACAACGGTTAACGGATAACGGACAACAAACATGCTGATTGCTGACAGCTAAAACAAACGGAGGTTACTTTCATGAGTCCAAAGAGTATAACCCCTGACATTGCCGCGCCCCTTAATAACGCTGGGGCTGGTTTCAAAAATATAAAAAAGCCATCCGGAGCCGGCTTCGGTGATCAGCTTAAGAAATATCTCTCCGAAGTAAACGAATTACAGCAGGTTGCGGATAAAAAGGTCGAAGAGCTGGCTTCCGGCCGGAATGCCAACCTGCATGAAACACTGATCGCTGTGGAAAAGGCCGGCATTTCGTTCCGCATGATGATGCAGGTCCGTAATAAAATTATTTCAGCCTATGAAGAAGTCATGCGTATGCAGTTCTAACCTTTGATTTCGGACGCAGATGAACGCAGATTTCCGGAATATTAAATATAAGCTTCTGACGTCAGCGGGGATAAGACCGCCCGGAATGACAGATAAAAGGTATTTTCAGGTGAAAAATAACCACAAGTGCATAAAGCTGATCTTAATTTATTGATATTCTTATTTTCTCTGTGTGCTCTGTGGTTAATCTTTTGACAATACTTGCCAGGCTATAAGGGGTAAGAAATGCCGCAAATCCAGCAGCTTTTGGAATTTGTCCAGTCGCTCAGTATAAAACAGAAGATTATGACCCTGGTTGTTATCGGAACGGTGGTCTTGGGCTTCATTTTGCTTATGACCTGGGCAAACCGTCCTGATTATGAAGTGTTATATACCAATCTGAATCAAGACGACGCCGCCGGTATCATAGCCAAACTTAAAGAGAAAAAAATACCTTATCAGTTGGAACAAAACGGAACAGTTATAACCGTTCCCCGGGGAAATGTACATGAGATGCGCCTGACCTTAGCGGGTGAAGGATTGCCTCGGGGCGGCGGCGTGGGCTTTGAAATCTTTGACAAGACCAGCCTGGGGACTACGGATTTTGTGCAGAAACTCAATTATCAACGTGCGGTGCAAGGAGAATTGGCCCGTACCATCAGTCAATTCCGGGAAGTGGAGCAGGCCAGGGTGCATATTGCCATCCCCCGGGAGTCTCTTTTTGTAGAGGAGGAAAAGAAACCCGCGGCCTCGGTTATCTTAAAGTTAAGAGGCGGTATGACCCTTAACAATAATCAGGTAGAGAGCATTGTCCATCTGGTAGCCAGTGCGGTGCAGGGACTGGCCCCTGAAGATGTAACTATAGCCGATGTCGGAGGCAGATTATTCTACAAAAAAAGCAGCTCTGATATAACCGGACCGCTTTCCACGGCACAACTCGATTACCAGAAAGGCATAGAAGATGGGCTGAGGAAAAAGGTGGAAGGCATGCTGGGAGAGGTCTTAGGTCCCAACAAGGCCATCGCCCGTGTTTCAGCGGACATCGATTTCCAACAGATAAATATAACTGAAGAAAAATACGACCCGGATAGTGCGGTTGTAAGAAGTGAACAGCGATCAGAAGAAAAATCAGAAGGCGGGGGCAACATTCCGGCCGGTATCCCGGGGGTAAAAGGGAGCCTGGCCGGCAAGTTGGAAGGAAGCGCCAATCTCGGCAATAAGTCCCTTTATCAAAAGGAAAGCGAGATCACAAATTATGAGATAAACAAGATAAACAAGCAGGTGCTGGGACCGGCCGGCTCCATTAAAAGACTCTCTGTAGCGGTAATGATAGACGGCGACTACAAAGAGACGGCGGCCAAGGGAGGAAAAAGCGCCCGGCAATATGCAGCGCGCACGCAAACTGAAATGAGCCAGTTTGAGAACATAGTAAAAAAGGCGGTCGGATTTGATGAGGCAAGAGGCGATCAGGTAGAAGTTGTAAATATACCCTTTGCCTGGGGCGCGCCGGAAGAAGAGTCACCGGCATCTATCCCCTGGCAGGAGTATTTCTCCAAGATAGCCAGGCCGTTATTTAATATTGTTCTGGTCCTGATATTTATCTTCTTTGTGGCTAAGCCGCTATTGAAGTGGTTGCTTACAAGCAGGCCGGAAAAAACGGTTTTAACGGGTCTGCCGGCGTCAATCAGGGACTTGGAAAAAGGAGCGTTAGTGGACTTTAAAGAAGCGGAAAGAGATCAGACAATGCAACTGGTGCAAGGCCAGCCTGACCGGGCGGCAGAACTGGTAAAAAAGTGGTTGAGGGAAAAATAAATGGCTGAGAAGAGTGAGAAGCTCCTTTCCGGTCCGCAAAAGGCCGCTGTTCTTCTCCTGGCCATGGGAGAAGAATTTACGGCTGAAGTCTTTAAGAGACTGAAAGAAGATGAGATCAAAGAGTTGGCCAGGCAGATGACCAAGGTTGAACCTGTCTCGGGGGATATTGTTGAAAGCCTGGTCACGGAATTCCAGGGTTTTGTCTCTTCCGGATCGATCAGAGGGCTGGCAGTAGATGGCAATGAGTTTTTCAAGAAGGCGGTAGGCCATGCCTTTAAGGGCGAACAGGCCCAGACTATTCTGGAAGAGATTGAACAGGAATGGAAACTTAACTTCTTTCAAAAGGTAAGGAAGTTAGATAGTAAAACGGTCGGTAATTTTATTAAGACCGAGCATCCCCAGACTATCGCCCTGATTCTTGCACACCTGGAACAAGCGCAGGCCGCCAGTATCATTATGGAGCTCCCGCAAAAGATACAGGCCGATGTATTGATGCGCATTGCCATGCTGGAAAAAGTCAGCCCAGAGGTTATTGAAGAGATTGACAAGGCTATTCAGGAAGAACTGACGGTTATCGGGGGCACAGAGGGAGCGCATGCTATCGGCGGCATTCAAACGGCCGCGGAGATATTGAATCAGACGGACCGGGCCACGGAAGCAGCCATCATGGAACAGATCGAAGAACAGAAACAGGACCTGGCCGATGAGATTCGCAAGAGAATGTTTATCTTCGAAGACCTCCTGCAGGTGGACGATCGCAGCATAATGGCCATACTTAAAGAGGTCAGCAGTGATGAACTTAAATTGGCCTTAAAGACTGCCTCGGAGGAGCTTAAAGATAAGGTATTCCGTAATATGTCTTCGCGTGCGGCCGATATGCTTAAGGAAGACATGGAAATCGCCGGGCCGGCAAGATTAAGGGATGTAGAACTGGCCCAGCAGGCGATCATAAAGGTGGCCAAGCGGCTGGAAAGCGAAGGCAAAATTATGCTTGGCGGCAAGGGCGGGGAGGACGTTTTTGTATAAATTCAGCTTTCAGCACTCAGCTATCAGCATTCAGCGAAGGTAAAAATAATATTTTTCCGGCGGGCTTATAAGCTTATGAGGCAAAAAATCGGCCCTAAAAAGAAGACGGATTTTTCTTTCGAAAGACTGGAGGCCTTCCTCCAGGGTAATCCGGGAGATGGCCAGGGGACGGGCAAGGGATCGGGTAATGATGAATATAGCGCCGGGAGGGAGGCCGAAAAAATCATTCGCCAGGCCAGAGAGAAATCCGTTTTCATTGAACACGAGGCCTACGAGAAAGGATACGCCCAGGGAGAAAAGGACGGTTTTGAATTCGGCAAAGAAAAGCTCATAATTGAGTTGCAGAATTTTACCAGAATAATGCGTGAAATCAACAACCTTAAGTCTTCGCTCTACAAGAAATGGGAGGAAGAAATATTAACTCTGACCCTGGCGATTGCCAGAAAAGTCATCCATCACGAAGTTATCACTTCACCGGAATTGATAAGATACGCCATTAGGGAGGCGCTGAATCACGTGGTGGAAAATTCAAAAGTAAGAATCAGGGCTCATCCCTACGATTTTGCGTTCGTCGATGAGATTAAAGAAGATTTTTTAAAGGGGATTGCCGGGCTGAAGCATGTAGAGATAGTGGAAGACAAAAATATCACGCAGGGCGGTTGCCTGCTGGAAACGGAATTTGGTGATATAGATGTTACTTTAGACGGACAGTTGGCGGCTGTTGAGGCTGCTGTAGAGAAGGTTCTGAAAACCGGCAAGGGGATAACGAATGACTCCAGCCAGTAACCCGGCCATTAACTGGGGGGCCTATAGGCAGGCCGTCGAAGAGGCAAAGACCATCAGTGTGCAGGGTGTAGTAACCCAGGTAATCGGCATGGTCATCGAAGGCCGGGGACCGGGTATGGCGGTGGGTGGGATATGTGAGATTGATCTCAAAAATAACGGAAGCAGCATTCCGGCGGAGGTAGTTGGTTTTCGAAACGACCGGGTGCTGCTTATGCCTCTGGGTGAGATGAGGGGCATAGAACCGGGCAGTAGAATAAGGCTTAAACAGCAGAGTCCCAATATCAAGACAGGCCAAAAACTTCTGGGGCGGGTTATAAACGGGCTCGGGGATCAGATCGATCAAAAGGATCGCATAGAATATGAAACAGATTATCCTCTCTATGCCGAGCCTTTGAACCCTTTGCTGCGTGATCGTATAAGTGAACCGGTAGATGTGGGCATACGGGCCATAAACGGACTTATTACCATAGGCAAGGGGCAGAGGATCGGTATTATGGCCGGTTCGGGTGTAGGAAAGAGTGTGCTCATGGGGATGATCGCCCGGCATACTGCCGCCGATATCAGCGTCATAGCCCTTATCGGGGAACGGGGCCGGGAGGTAAGAGAATTTATCGAGCGGGATCTGGGAGAGGCAGGCTTAAGGCGTTCGGTAGTGGTGGTGGCCACTTCAGACCAGCCGCCGCTTATAAGGATGCGCGGAGCTTATCTGGCCACAGCCATAGCCGAGTATTTCCGGGACAAGGGCAAAGACGTTATCCTGATGATGGATTCGATAACCCGTTTCGCCATGTCCTCCCGCGAAGTCGGGCTGGCTATCGGCGAACCGCCGACCTCGCGCGGATATACCCCCTCTGTATTTGCTCAACTGCCTAAATTGCTGGAACGGGCCGGGACCAAGCGCGGCGGCGGGAGTATTACGGGTATTTATACTGTGCTGGTCGAGGGAGATGATATGAACGAGCCTATTGCCGATGCCTCACGCTCCATCATAGACGGGCATATTGTCTTATCCCGTGATCTGGCCAATGAAAATCACTATCCGGCTATAGATGTTCTAGGCAGCATCAGCCGGGTGATGCGGGATATTACCGGAGAAAATCAGCGAAAGAATGCCAAAAAGCTCATCAATATCCTGGCCACATACCGGAAGGCTGAAGACCTCATTAATATCGGGGCCTATGTCAAAGGTAGCAACCCCAAAATAGACTATGCCGTCAAGATGATCGATAAGGTCAACGCATATCTGCAACAGGAAGTAGAGGAACGGGTAAGTTATGGCGAAAGCGCCGCTCAACTGGCGGCCTTGTTTGCGGGATAAATTTCGTCCGGAAACGGAAAATTTCCGGACGAGCAGTCAGCAGCTATCAGCATGTTTATTATCCGTTATCCGTTAACCGTTGTCCGATATTTTCTTTCGGTAAACGGTCAACGGTGAACGGTGGTCCGGCTTTATGCCGATAGCTGATCGCTGAATGTGTGAAGTCCGCCCCGGCGAATCTGCCTATGGCACGACCGGCCTTAGGCCGACCGTAGGCCGGAAACAATAGTTGCCGGATGAACAATATGCGCTATTCCTTTAAATTTGAGACCCTGCTGAATTACAAGAAACGCCTGGAGGAAGTTGCCCAGCAGGTCCTGGCTCAAAAGATGACCGAGCTGGCAGAGGCGGAACAGAAGCTGAATCGGTTACAAACCCGGGAAGAGGAATGTTTGTTTGAGTTGATAGAAAAAAGGACAAAAGGCATCCCGGCAGCGCAGCATTTACTTTATATAAACTACCTTGACCTGCTGGCCAAGGACATCGCCGTACAGGAAGAAGTGGTGCAGGCATCAATCCGGGCGGTTGAAGAGGCCAGGCAGAAGCTTCTCAAGTTGTCCAGGGAAAAGAAAATGGTCGAGAAATTAAAGAAAAAAGATTTTGACGCCTTTACGCAGGAGATGATACGTCTGGAACAGAAAGAAAACGATGAATTGGTTATTATAAGACGTCAGGCCAACGATGTGTTTTCAGAAGGACTGGAACATGCGTAGATTAAATACCCTCAGATATATAATGATCTTTTTTGGGGCGATTATCTGTGTCAAGCTGGGCGTGCTCGGGTTTTATTTTTATGAGCGTGGCTTTCGCTGGCAGCCACTAGGCCATAATCAGGCTATAGCCGAGGACAAAGTAAAGAACAAGCAGGCTATCGCCTTAGATGATCTTAGGCTGTTTGAAGAGCTGGAAAATAAACGCCGCGAGCTGACAACCAGAGAAGAAGAACTAAGAAAAAAAGAGGAGGAGCTTTTGATCCTGAAGAAGGATATAGAAAACAAACTGGCTAATCTCTCCCAGCTACAAACAGAATTGCAGGGCCATCTTCAGAAAAATGTTGAGGCCGCCAGGCAGTCTCAGGAGACGCGTTTAAAACATCTGGTCGGGGCTTACAGCGCCATGAAGCCTGATAAGGCGGCCGGCCTTATTGAAAAGTTAAACGACGATGTGTCGTTGCAGATCCTTTCGGCCATGAAGAGTAAGGATGTAGGTGCCATACTGAGCTTTGTAGAGACAGAGAAGGCAGCCAGACTTTCTCAGAGATTGGCCATGGAAGCAAGATAGCTGTCAGCACTCAGCCATCAGCAAATTCGAATTTCAACTCTCCGCTTTTTTATCTTTGTGCCCTCTGTGTACTCTGTGGCAAACCTATTCGATCCTGCAATCTTTCCCACCCGGCAATTTTTTCCGCTATCCTGCAGGCAAAACTGAAAAAATTGCCGCCTCTTTTTGTTTTTGAGGGCAAGGCAATTTTGTCTACAAAATAACTATCCGGAATAATTAGTAATTACAAGAAATAAACAAATGGCACAGGCGTTGCAGTACAAATGGCCGGAGTTTAAGACGGAACCGGAAGGAGGTGAAGATATTGCTATATACATCGCCTACTTTGACTGGGATATTAGATAGTACATTCACCGGGAAAATTGAGGCCCCGGCAACAAAAGGTGGGGGAGGAGCCCCGTTCCTGTCTTTTTTAAATAACAGTTCCTCTCCAATCAGAAATTGTCTTGGCGGGCCGGTTCAACGTGGGGGACAGACGGGTATCAGTGAAAAAGGATCCCTGTTCAGTCCCGTTCCCGGGGGAAAGCTTTGCCTTAATGACCTGCGAGATATTCTCCGGTCGTTAAAAGACACACTTAAAGAGACAAGCTTATCCGGAACCGGCCTGGCGATAGAGCATCCGGACGAGCTGATGCTTGCCGAGTTTTTACGCGCCTGCGGCCTGAAAGAGGACGAACTTTCTCAGGCTACAGCAAAAATGAAAGGCGAAGGGGGAGAATACAACATTAATATCCTGTTTGCCATGCTGGACCCGCAGGCCTTACAGGACAAGGCGCAAGCGGAAGGCCATGAATCCCTTCTCTCTCCCCAGCGCCGCATGACTCTTTCGGATCTATCGGCCATAAGCTCCATGCTGGAGGGCTTTGGATTGACGCCGCAAGAGATAAAGGGCATCTCGGAGGAGTGTCTGACAGAGGAGGGGTTTGTAAAAATTGGCCAACTGGTGCGAACGCTGAAAGAGGAATGTAAGCGCCCTCTATCCGGTATGCCCCTTGAGGAATGGCATGAGAATTCTCTTGCTAATCTGCTCGCCAAACTGGGTCTGACCGAGGAAGAAATCCGTAAGATTGCCGTTGAGGCCGGCCTAAGCGATAAAAGTTTTTCTCTCCCGAAGCTCGTTTCTATACTGGACAAGGCCAGCGAGGTCGTAGAACGGAGACAAAACCCCATTGATGCAGATAGTTTTTTCCACAACCTGGAGCACCTTCTCGGCAAAATAAAGCCTGAAACAGAGGCCAGACCTGCCGGAGACAGCCGTATGGCCGCTCTCCGTTCCTGGCAGGACAGGTGGCTGGAGAGGCTCAGAGAAGTAAGGGCCGGGCTTGATCTGAAAGAACAAGCGCTCACGTTAGATAGCTGGGCCGATGGAAAGCTGTCTGTGGAGGGTGGGATAGCCCCGGTCTGGTTGAAGGAACTGGCCGAACAATGGGCGCACAGCGAAAAGTTGGTGCAGAAACCGCTCTTCATATTAGACGGAGCACCGCTGGCGTCAGCGGCAAATAACGTGAGTAGTGCGGCAAAAGACGCTATAAGGCCGGTTGTTTATCCGGAAGACATTTTCTCGCAGATCACCGGCCGTCTCTCCGGTTCACTTCGCCTGAAGGAAGATCAGGTGATTATTAAGCTTTTCCCGCCGCACCTGGGCGAAGTAAAGGTCAACATGGTCTTCAAAAACGACCATCTCCATACCACATTTACCCTTGATAATTACAAAGTAAAGGAGATCGTGGAGAGCGGCCTGCCGCAACTCAGAACGGCCTTGTCCGAACAGGGCATCAAAATGGGGGAGTGCAATGTGGAATTGAGCCAGGATTTTCGCCAATTTTTCAGAGAACATGAACCATATTCAGGGCATGATCGCAGACCATGGCCATTATATCGTGATGGAGGCGAATATTATGCCGGGGGAGAAGGGATGGAAGCCGTACCTATTAATTCCCCTACGTCCCTGATACAGGGGATTGACCTATTTGCCTGACTATAGGCAACGTCACTGGTCATTAAGTCATCGGCCATTGGTTAACTGTGGGAGATTAATTGCTTTTACCAGTGACAAATGACCATTGACTAATGACATTCACTGCAAGAGGAGGATGAGAAATGGATATAAACGGACTGGGGATGGCCACTTCAGCCAGTCAAACACAATCCGGAAGCGGCCAGGTCCTGAATAAGGATTCTTTTTTAAAGCTCTTTGTGGCCCAGATGGAACATCAAGACCCGCTCAATCCTATGGAGGCCTATGAGTTTTCGGCGCAACTCGCCCAGTTCAGCAGTCTGGAGCAGCTCTATAACTTAAACGAAAATATGACTAACCTGATAGCCTACCAGACCTCGCAGAATAACCTGCAACTCCTTTCTTTGATCGATAAGAAGGTGGAAGTGGTAACGGATGCGCTCACACTGCAGGAGGGTAAGGCAACTGAGGCCCGTTATGAATTAGCGGAAGACGCATATTCTTGCGTCATCAATATCTATGATGAAAACGGCACGAATGTGCGCAGCCTCAACCTTGGATCCGCGGATGCCGGTAGTTATACACTGGACTGGGATGGCCTGGACCAGAAGGGTGCCGTCCTCCCTGATGGTCGTTATTATTTCGATGTTGTAGCTAAAGACGCCGCCGGGCAGGAGGTCGCGGTTAATACCTCCATCTGCGGCCGTATCACCGGTCTGGACTTTGATGGCGGCCTGACCATGCTGGTAATGGAAGACGGATCAAAGATCGGTGTGGCCGATGTAGTCAGGGTAATAGATACATCTGATATTAATACACAAGAAGAGACAACTACCTAAAGGAGGGATGTAATTATGTCTATTTCCAGTTCGCTCTATGCGGGCATCAGCGGCCTTTCTACTATGGGTAATGCCATGTCCGTTATCGGCGACAATATCTCTAACGTGAACACTGTGGCCTTTAAATCGTCCCGGGCCACCTTTCAGGACGTGTTGTCCCAGCAGATATCCACGGCCTCCGGGTCATCCCAGGTCGGTCGCGGCGTCACGCTGGCCAGCGTAGGCGGCCTGTTTGCCCAGGGTTCTTTCGAGAGTTCTTCACAACCGACCGATCTGGCTATCGGCGGCAACGGCTTTTTCGTTGTGCGGGCCCCGGGCACGGAAAACAATCTATATTACACACGGGCTGGAGAATTCCGCTTCGATCAGAGCGGTTATCTGGTTAATCCGGCCGGATATGTAGTCCAGGGCTGGGAGTTGGATCAGGATACCGGTGAAGTTACCGGCACGATCGGGGATATCCTGGTTCCCAAGAGCTCTGCCCCGGTAGCGACGGATTCCATAGAGGTCATCAGCAATTTGGATTCGCGGGAGACTGAATCCAGCGCAAATGATCTTTATGATCCCCTTCTGGCCTTTGTCAACAGCGACTGGGACGGGACCGGCGATCCGCCGATAAGCGCGAACTCATACGCGTACCACAGCGCCATCCAGGTCTATGATTCGCTGGGCAACAGCCACGATATAACACTTTACTTTGATCCCACAGCTACCGCCAATGAATGGGAATACCTGGTGACCTGCAACCCGGATGAAGACCTCAGGACTGGAGCAGCTACGAATGAATGGGCCGGCGCACTGCTTTATGGCACGATAGAATTCAATACCTCCGGAGACATAACTGATATTACTGCCAACACGGTTGACGCAAGTGACGGTTCATTAGATGCCTTGACTGCCGGCACGGATACCCCCAACGGCTATTTCCAGTTCGCAGCCAATTTTACGGGGGCGGCAACAGACCAGACGGTCGATCTCAATTTCGGCAGCATCTATACCACGGCCTGGGAGAAAGAGGCCCTCACCAGCAGCCAGTATGCCAGCGCCTCAACCACCATATTTCAGGACCAGGACGGTTTTGGCGCGGGCTTCCTGCAGTCCGTCTCCGTCAGCGCCGAGGGTATAATCACCGGCCATTATTCCAACGGGCAGATCATCCCGCGTAACCTGATCGGTCTGGCCGATTTCAACAACCTGATCGGCCTTTCCAAGGTGGGCGGCAACCTCTTCTCGGAGACCACCGAGTCCGGGGCGCCTATCACCGGCCAGCCCGGCACCAACGGACTGGGAAGCATCGCCCCTAACTCACTGGAGCAGTCCAATGTGGATCTCGGCGCGGAATTTGTCCGCATGATCACCGTGCAAAGGGGATTCCAGGCCAATTCCAAGATTATCACCACCACCGACGATATGCTCGCCGAACTGATCAGCCTGAAACGTTAGTAATTCTGACAGCGGCAGGAGAGTCGTTTAAAACCTCTCCTGCCGCCTTGCCTTTTGCAGGTTGATTTGCCTTGCCAACCTGCAAAATCTTTGCTATGCCATAAGCATAAATTCACTCCCAAGACCGAGCTAAATATGAAACACGTAATTTTGGGCACGGCCGGGCATATTGATCACGGCAAGACATCCCTTATCAAGGCCCTTAGCGGAATCGACACCGACCGGCTCAAGGAAGAAAAAGAACGCGGCATCACCATAGAGTTAGGGTTTGCCCATCTCACCCTGCCCAACGGCCAAAAACTGGGTATCGTCGATGTTCCCGGGCACGAGCGTTTCGTCAGGCACATGGTGGCCGGGGCCAGCGGTATCGATATAGTGGCCCTGATTATAGCGGCTGATGAAGGGGTCATGCCCCAGACAAGGGAACATCTGGAGATATGTCAAATCCTTAACGTCAAAAGCGGTCTGGTAGTGTTGACCAAAAAGGATATGGTGGATGAAGAATGGCTGGAACTGGTGCGGGATGACGTGAGCAAATTTCTCAAGGGAACCTTCCTGGAAGAAGCGCCAATCGTGGCCGTTTCTTCACTAACCGGGGATGGGTTGTCTGAGTTGACCGGAACGCTCGAATCCCTGGCCACCAAGGCAGTAGAAAAACCGGCGGGTGGGCCTTTTCGCCTGCCTATAGACCGTGTCTTTACCATCAAAGGCTTCGGCACCGTGGTTACGGGCACCACCATTTCAGGAAAACTAAGCGTCGGAGACAGCGTTACCATCTATCCCCGTGCCCTGCCAGCCAGGATACGCGGCCTCCAGGTACATAACCAGGAAGTACGCGAGGCTAAGGCCGGGCTTCGTACGGCTATAAACCTTCAGGGCATAGAAAAGGAAACCATTGAGAGAGGAGACGTCCTGGCTACGGCAAACAGCCTGGAAAACTCCTACCTGCTGGATGTCAGCCTTTACTACTTGCCGAGCATTTCCAGACCACTTAAGAACGGCTCACCGGTGCGGTTCCATACCGGAACATGCGAGATCGCCGCCAGAGTAACCCTGCTGGACCGTGATGAACTAAAGCCGGGAGAAAAGACCTATGCCCAGTTAAGACTGCTTAAAAAAGCAGCCGTCTTGCCCGGAGACCGTTACGTGCTGCGCAGCTATTCACCGACGCGCACTATCGGCGGGGGAGAGATATTACATCCTGTCCCCAAACGGCATAAGCGCTTCATGGAAGCCGTTCTTTCGGATTTAAAGATCCTGGAGACCGGAAGCCCGGAAGAGATCGTTCTTTTACATGTAAACAAGGCGGAGGCACAAGGGCTGACGCGCAGGCAGTTGGCTCTTCTTGGCGGGTTAAATGAACAGGATTTGGCCGGTACAATCCACAAACTAACCAAGAGCGGGGATATTCTGCTCTTCAATCAGGAAAACCAGGCCTTTGTGGCCTCCGGGGTCTATGAGAGAGCCAGGGAAAATGTCCTTGGCATCCTGCAAGATTATCACAAACGTAATCCGCTTCTCTTTGGCATCCCGAAGGAAGAGATGAGAAGCAAACTTTCTTCCGGGATGGATCCAAGGTTATTCTCCTTTTTAATAAACGGGCTGGTTCAATCCAAAAGGCTTGTGGCCGAAAAGGAACTCCTGCGCCTGCCCGGTCATAAAGTAGATTTGCAGGTGGATGAAAAGGGCCTGAAGGATAGGATAGAGAAGATATACCTTAAAGCGGGATGGGAGCCGCCCTCACGTAGCGCAGTATCAGAGCTTCTGGGGAAAGACGGCGCCCAGGCCGGAAAATTCATTGACCTCCTCATCCGGGAAAATATATTGGTAAAGGTCAAAGAAGACCTCTGTTTCCATAACAGGCCCTTAGCTGAACTCAAAGACCGCATCGTAGATTTTCTCAGAAAACATCAGGAGATAACCCCGGCCCAGTTCAAAGAGGTGACCACCCTTTCACGCAAGTATATGATTCCCCTCCTGGAATACTTTGATGCCGCGAAGGTCACCATCCGGGTGGGGGATAAACGGGTGCTGCGGGAAAAGAAATAGATTGATTTTACCCTTCGACACTACCAGGTTTGGTTTACGCCTTTGAAAGAATAATAATAAAGGCAATTAAAACTCCAGCGCCCAAGGCGAGCAGGCTGTATTTCTTATGCTCCTCTTCAGCCTGTGGCAGGAGGTGAGTAGCCCCCACATAGACCAATGCGCCGGCAGAAAAGGCCAGGAGCGCACCGAGGAATGGCTTATTGATTTGACTGACATACGGGTATGAAACCAGCATGCCCACGGGTGTGGTCAGGGCAGCAGCCAGAAACGCAAGAAGCAGCGATACCCTTTCTCTGAAACCAGCTCGAATGAGCAACAGGTAGGTGATGATGCCTTCTGGAAACTCGTGGAGAACCATCCCCGTAGCCGCCAGTAGCCCGGTAAATACGCTAACAGTGAATGTGACGGAGTAGATAAACCCATCTATAAATGAATGAAGGCCGATACCGATCATAGGGACGATCCCGATCCCGTATTGCTCATCAGAACTCTTGTCACAGACAAAGGCATTGATGAAGCGATTAAATAGGTGGAGGCTGATGTAGCCGGCGAACAGATAACCCGAAGCATTGGCATTCATGGAAAAAGCCTTTGGAATAATATGTAAAAAAGAGACTGAAATCAAAACGCCGGCAGCGAAACAGACAAAATAGATACTATTTTCGCGTCCCCATCGCTCGAAATGACGGATAACATAAATGCCTATGGAGGTGACCAGCGCCGCAAGAGAGCTGGCTCCAAATGCTGTCAAAAACGTGTTTTCCATGCCGTCCTCTAACGAATGCTAAATCGTCTACATGAAAAAAGTTGAGTCCCGTAGGGTGGGTTTTACCCACCATCATTCCCTTAGTGGGCAAAGCCCACCCTACCTTGCTGCTTTTATTATAGTGTCTTCAACAGTTGTAGGCGGGCTATTTTTCTTTTCCTGCTTGCAATTCCTTTATTCTCGACTCAACGGCCTCTAATTCTTCCTTGAGTGATGCCATCTCATCTCTTAAGAAATTTAGTTCTTCCTCCCTCGACATCGGTGGCTGCCAATAGCAATAAGGCGGTTCCCAGGCCGGTTCGTAGTAGGGAGGAGGGCCCCAGTAATAATCAACGGCCAAACAGCGGGGAAGACCGCCTCGTCCCCAGCCGATATAGGGCCAAGGCGGTGTATATCCTCTGAAACCAAAGCCCCTGCCATAACCTCTTCGATACGGCATAACTGCACCTCCTTTATAAATTTTCCGTACGACTTTCAAAAATCTCTCTTATGGTATTCAGGACTATCATGTTATTTTCAGAGGTGGAGGTTGCAAACCTTAAAAAATTATTTCTCAGCCCTTCCTGATGAAGGGACCTTATGTGGATGTTTTTTTCACTTAAAACCCTAGCAAATTCATCTGCGCTCATGTGAGGGATCTTGCCCAGAAAGAAGTAGGTCGCTGTAGGGTACGTCGTAATGCCTAACTTCTGTAATGATTTTGCAAAATCTTTTGTCAGGTCTTTTAGCATTACAACTCTGGCATCAATTTTATCCAAATGTTCGAGGGATGCCATGGCCGCCGCCTCGGCAGGCCTTGCCAGCGGATAGGCATCATTATGATTATTCAGATAGCTTATCAATTCTTTACCTGCAATGGCATAGCCTACTCTAAAGCCCGCCAGACTAAAGGCCTTTGAGAAGGTACGAGTTACAATAACATTTTTGTATTCAAGGATCAGATCCGCCGCTGTGTTGCCTCCGAACTCAATGAATGCCTCATCGATTAAGAACATGGTTTCAGGATGTCTTTCGATGAGCGAAAGATTTTCCTTTATATTAAAGACGGTGCCGGTAGGATTATTCGGGTTAACGATTACTGCCACAGTTGTGTCTTTCGGTATTTCAAGGTCTTTCACATTAAAAAGGAAATCTTCCTTTTCAGCCAAAAAAGTACAAGTCTTTTTCTCTGCAATTTCCTCAAAAAGATAATAGGTAGGAGAGATTAAATGCGCCCTCCGGCCATAAAGTAAAAACAATTGGCGGAGTATAAGTTCAGAGCCTGCATTTATGTGGATATTTTCCACAGGAACCTTGACATAGTCCGATATTCTCTCTTTCAGCTTCCATGAATAGGGTTCTGTATAGTAATTCCCCAGATAGATTTCTTTCGTAGCTCCTTCTATGGCTTCATCTATTGGGGGAAGAGGATTTTCGCAGAGGGCCAAATTTATACCCTCAAGAGGAAACCCTCCTTTTTCCAGTCTGCTTTTCTTCATAAGGTCTCGCCCGCAGAATCAGTCTTAAAGTCCTTTTTCGGGGCTTCGTTATCATAGCCAACGATAAGCTTCATATCTGAGCCTGTTCAAGATTTTTTCTTAATCTTTCTTCTCCAGGTCTTTAATGCGACGCTGGATTTCGGCTAGCTCCTCAGCTAGCGATTGGACCCGGTGTTTGAGGTCGGAGATTTCCTCTCCAGGGTTTAGCTGATAGGCAGAACCGGTCTCAGACCTCAGCCCGCGAGCCATCCCCGGCGCAAAACCTGGGCCTCGACCCATTCCCCGGCCTCCAGCCATACCCATCCCCATGCCTCTACCTATCCCAGGCTGCGGGCTTATCTCAATTCGGCCGGACTTAAATGCTTCGATAGCGTCACGAATTTTTCCCGTAACTCCGGTAACCATTTGAATCCCTGCTGCCGACAACACCCGGCTGGCATTAGGACCGATACTCCCCGTAATTATCGCCTGAATCTGCTTGTCGGCGATAAGCTTAGCCGTCATAATCCCGGCTCCTCCGCTTGCTCCAACGTTAGGGTTTTCAACCACCTCAAACTCCATGGTTTCCGGCTCAACGATAAGGAAATATTGGCATCTTCCAAAGCGGGGGTCTATCTCACCCTCCAGACTTGGCTGTTTAACTGATACCGCGATTCTCATATTTTCCCTCCAGCTTATTTAGTAAAACGCGTTTTTAAGGTCTTCCAGACCTGCATACATAAGGCAAAAAATCCACCCACCAAACCGACGCTACCGGCTCCGACCGGGCAACCAACCCGCCCGCAAAAAGGACATACAGCGAACATCGCATACAATCCTGAAAAGGCAAGTCCCCAACGGAGAAAGCGAAACAATGGACCAAGAAGCGGGTACATGGCGGCTATTCTGTTATTCTCTTTGGCTACTAAATCGTTATCATTCATAGGAGTCCCTTTATAAGTATTATAAGGTGTCCCTTAATAAAAGGCTACTATCTATCTTTCTTAAGGCATGAATCCTGGTTCTATGTATGTTGTCCGGTTTGAAGAGATTACCGGATATCCATTTTGCTCCTTAAACGCCATCTGCCGCCGGGTATCTGTCGTGGATTAGGCCGTTATCGAACCAGGCTGGCAGCATTAAGACCTCGCACCACTCCATAATCATCTTACCCCAGCCCTATCAGCCTACCTCCCTGATAGACGATGAAGGACACGATCCAGGCCAGGGCCGTAGTATAGCCTGCGGCAAAAAGGGGCCATTTCCACGAATTGGTCTCGCGGTAAATCACCCCGATGGCGGCTACACACGGTATATAAAGAAGGGTAAAAACCATCAGGGTGAAGGCGGTAAGCGGGGTATAGATTTTCTTTCCATCGGGCCAGGTATCCCTCTGGATCCGTTCCCTTAGAGGCGCTGACTCCTCGTCTGCCTCTCCGACGGCATAAAGGGTGCCCAAGGTGCCTACCACGATCTCCTTGGCAATGAACCCTCCAAAGAGGCCCACCCCTATCTTCCAATCAAATCCTAAGGGTTTTACCACCGGTTCTATTATTCTTCCCAGGTGGCCCAGATAGCTCTTCTCCATCTTCTCCCGGGCCTGCTCATTTTCCAGATTGGTTATGCTTTCATCCATGGCCTCTTTCATAATCAGGCCAGAGGCAAGGTCTAACCTTGCCTCTTGTTTCAGGCGGTCGTAATCTTTTGAATACTCCGGACTCCAGGGGAAATTACCCAGAAACCAGACCAGGACGCAACCGGCCAGGATAATGGTCCCTGCCTTCTTAAGATAAAGCACGCCCCGCTCCCACATATGGATGATTACCCCTTTAATGGTAGGCATACGGTAGGGAGGGAGTTCCATGACAAAGGGGGCTGTTGGCCCCGGAAAGAGGTATTTTCGAAATATCCTGGCCATAATTATGGCCATGGCTATGCCCAGGATATAGATGGAATAAAGTAACGTGCCCCCTTTTTCAGGAAAGAAGGCCCCGATAAGCAGGGCATATACAGGTAGCCGGGCCCCGCAGCTCATAAAGGGGTTGACTAAGATGGTGGTCAGCCGGTCCCTCTCCTGGTCAATGGTCCGGCAGGCCATGATTCCCGGTATATTGCAGCCCAATCCCAGGATCATGGGGATGAAGGACCGGCCATGCAGCCCGATTTTGTGCATAAAGCGGTCCATGACAAAGGCCGCCCGGGCCATATAGCCTGAATCTTCCAGTATGGCCATGCAAAAGAACAAGAGAAAGATAATGGGCACAAAAATAATAACGCTGCCTACCCCGCCGATAATCCCGTCTACCACCAGGGACTGAAAGGCGCTACCCTCCGGGAAAAAGCGGCCACATATATTCCCCAGCCATTCCTGGCCGGTCTCCACCCAGCCCATAGGAACCTCACTGAGGGTAAAGGTAATTTTAAACATGAGCCACATCAAAAATAGAAAAATGGGTATCCCCAGTACCCGGTTTAGGACTATACGGTCGATCTGGTCTGAGGCGCTCAGCCTCTCTATCGCCGGTCTGGAGACCGCTCTCCTGTAAATACCATTGATAAACCCATATCTTCTATCAACGATGACGGTTTCCACCTCGTCATCAAAGATACCCCTTAGATGCTCACGGCTTTTTCTTACCTGATCAAGAATCTCTCGCCTATCCATAATCTCATCCCTCCTCACTTCTCCCCGGTCACCTTCTTTGTGACTTCCTCGTCTCCTTCCAGTAACTTTATAGCCATCCACCTCGAAGAGTATCTCTGCATAAGCCCGGCATCTCTCTGGATCAACTCCTCTATCTTTCTTATCTCTTCTTCTATCTCTTCCCCATAGCTCAGGGTGACATGGCCTCCGTCGAACTTGCCTTCTGCCACATCCACAATGGCTTGCAACAGTTCATCCATTCCCCTGTTTTTATATCCTATGGTGGGAATCACCGGCACGCCCAGAAGCTCAGAAAGCTTCTTGGTATCAATCTTGTGTCCGCTTTCCTCGGCCCGGTCACTCATGTTTAAAACAATGACTAAGTTCACGCCCAGTTCCATAAACTGGGTGGTTAGATAGAGATTGCGCTCCAGATTGGAGGCATCCACAATGTCCACCACCACGTCCGGTCTCTCTTCCACCACAAAATTGCGGGCCACGACCTCGTCTAAAGAATAGGCGGTTAGGCTATAGGTGCCTGGTAGATCTACCACCTTGATCTCATAATCCTTGAATCTAAGGCTTCCTTCTTTTTTCTCCACGGTTACCCCCGGCCAGTTGCCTACGTGCTGGCGGGCGCCGGTCAGGTTGTTAAATATGGTGGTCTTGCCGGAGTTGGGATTTCCGGCCAGGGCAATAGTTATCTTTCTAACCATCTATAGTCTCCTTTAGGATGGTAAAACTCAGTTAGGTTAATCTAACTTTAAGAACAAAAAAAATCTTAACTGACCATAATCTTATGGGCCATCCCACAACCCAGGGCCAGCCGGGTATCCCTTACCAAAACCACCAGCGGCCCCGGTGCGCCCTTTACGACTTTCATCTTCACACCCGGGGACAATCCCATGCTAAAAAGCCTTGACTGTAACCCGTAACCGGCGTGTATGGCTAATACCGCCGGTTAGAAAATAGGCCATTTTAGCCGATGAAGAAGTAGGCCAGGCTGACCGGCCAAAAGTAGGCCATTTTCCTTTTACTTCTTTTTTCCCCGCGCGCAAAACTTTTTTTCTTCC
>JBFMFO010000028.1:0-31626 GCA_040754095.1 Thermodesulfobacteriota bacterium
AGGGAAGAAAAAAAGTTTTGCGCGCGGGGAAAAAAGAAGTAAAAGGAAAATGGCCTACTTTTGGCCGGTCAGCCTGGCCTACTTCTTCATCGGCTAAAATGGCCTATTTTCTAACCGGCGGTATTATGAAGCTCTTCATCTCTGTCTTGACCATGTGCAGAGTTTTTAACGTTTCCGGGTCAGTCAAGTTTTGCTCAAGAAGCCGGGCTATCTCCTCAAGCAGATAGACGGCCTTGCCGGTATCGCTCAGCCTCTCTATAAGTTCACGGCTTGTGATAAGCCAGATATGGTCATCTAGTACCCGTGAGTAGATATAAAGGGCTGTAGGCGGTAAGGTCTTTAAAAGGTGGTAAGGCAGCTTCTCAAGCAAGGGAAAGTCCTGTTTAGGGACAGGTCTAACCTGGCCGTCAACAAGATAGAAAGAGCCGCAAGGAACGTCCGGCTTAGGCTCCTTCAATGCCTTAGCTATATCCTGCTTGTGGGCTTTTATCTTCTCAATGACTGTGGGGGTAAGCTTGCTCTTAGGGTTGAACTTCAGCTCGCTCCCTTCAAGCCAGACTCTTATGCCGTATTCAGCTAACTCCTGTATTATGGCCATAGGTTGTTTTACACCTCATCTAGTGGAAGACTGAAAACGTCCTCATTTAACTGTTCCTCAACCCAATCCGTCACTGGGCAGCGACCGGTATTCTGGTATGTTAGGCAGCCTTCACTTTCTGGCATGGCGCTATCCCCCTTTCCTTTTTGCCCGTCAGAGATGTTTTTTTTCTTACTGACACCCTGTGTTTTTCCTTCAGTACCTTCAGTTCTTTCGAAGTGCCCGTCATTAGTGGTTTTCCCGGCTGAAGGTTCGGCTGAAGGTTTTTGAGCATCATTAGAACCTTCAGTAAAACCTTCAGTGCGTAAACCCACGCCAGACGTAGCTTTCTGCGGTTCTGAAGGTTCTGAAGGCTTTTCTAGGTATGTCAGGGAGAGTTTTTTTACTAAGACTTGGTCATATTGGATAACCGTATTTCCTCTCTTCCCGCCTCGCAACTTGACAAATCCCAAAGCCGTAAGTCTGCGTCCGATAGTCTCCGGGCGCGAGTGATACTTTTCCGCAGTACCCTCATTAAATTTATCTGTGACTCGTTTAATAGACAAGCGGCCATATTCAACCTCATCTTCTAAGTCAACAATGACCCGTACCAACTTAGCTTCAGGCGTCTCTCCCCGGTCGACGCCCCGCCGTTCCTCAATTCCCCTCACCAATTCCATGAAGGCAACCTCCCTTTCAGGCTGTACTAGCTGGATAACCTGGGCCAAGGGTCTCAAGATGTCTCCTAGCCGTCCCTGGGCGGGTTTCTCGACATCCGGCATAACAGTCTCCATGTGCCTGTACCTGAAAGCAACCAATCTTTCCCGAAGTGGCAGGGCTAATTCAGGAGTAACATCGTTGCCAAAATTCCGGGTTGCCGGTTGCATATTGAGTTGAATGCACCGGCTATCCAAGGCCGTAGGGACGGGCTCGTTGGTGGCGACCACTGTAGCCCCGAAAATTTTATAATAGACAATGTCCCGGTGCGCTCCCTTCTCGGGATATAGAACCCTCGGTACTTTTGCGCCGCGTTCGTACCTGCTGAGAAGAAGGTCTTCCGTTCCGTTTTTTTCGGCCTTTTTCCAAAGCTCAGCGACATCGATAAACAAGCTTGTTTGAAGATCATTGCTAACTCGGACAAGATAAGCATCGCGGAGGGACTCGACATGCAGTCCCCTATAGGCCAGGTAGATTAATGCCTTGCCGGTTCTGGACTTGCCCCTTTCGGGTACGGCAAAAAACCATATGAGCGGCGTATATTCGGCCTTCTCGATCAAATAGGTATGAAGCACCCAGGCGGTTAGCAAGTCATACCAGCCATTACCTGGCAGGTCAGATGCTGCATAAATGTAGTTTTGAATCTCCCGGTATAGCTGGCTGTCTGTATCGTCTTTTATGGCCTCCAGGACAGCATCAGACCGTGGTAAGAGGAAGGGCAGGGCTTCTCTGGCAGGCGGGCAATAAGTTTTATCTTCAACGACTATCTGCCGGGTAATGTCACCATTTATAGTCAAAAAAGCGGGCTGGCCGTCGTGCTCCACAATGTCAACAATCCCCGGCCCCAATGCGGTGGGGGCTGCCTTCTCATCTTCTTTTGGTGACTGTTGGTTTTTATAAAGAACTTTAAAATCCTTCCGCAGTGCTTTCGCTTCATCTTTGCTCAGCCTGAAGTGGTTTTCTAGCCGTTTGAATGTGGCTTCTCGTGTTAGCTCAGACTCGTTGATAAGGCCTTGTAGGATCGGCCTCAGTCTCTCAAAAAGCTGTTCCCGTGGTGTATCCTTCGGGATCACCGAAAGCGGGTCATCTTCTGCCATTTGCTCAAGTGCTTCGGCCAAGTTAAAATCTTTCATGGCTCTTTACCGTCTTAAATAGCTGATATTTTTCTTCGTCATTTCCACAGGCCAGGACAGAAAGCCCCCATTCCCACATCGGTAATTCCCGGTAAAGTCCGGCCAGCGTATCACCCCTCATGCCTTCCAGGTCTGACGGCTCGTGGATATTTTCCGCGATCCACTTATAGGCATTTCGGATTCTCCGTCCCAGCGTCGTGCTGTAGCTGCATTCCCATGCCCGGAAGCTCTCGATTAGCGCCCGCTTTTGCTTGCGCTCCCGGTCTCTGGCCTTGGCTTCTTTGCGCTCTGCTCGCGTGGGTTTGCTCATCGCAATGCCCAGGTAGTTGCCGCATCTTTAAAGGAAAAGCCTTTCAACGCCCGGATAAAGTCGAGCGCGTCACCATGCGCGCCGCAACCATAGCACCGAAAATGGTTTTCTCGGACTGTAAAGGATGGTGTCTTATCCGCATGAAATGGACAACGGCCTATCCAGTACCGGCCTGACCGCCGGAGTTTAACGCCTTCAAGCTGGACAATGCCGGACAGGTTCAGGTCTGTTATTTTGCAGGTCAGGTTATTCACCTTTCGCCCCCGGCAGACTATCCACGGTCAAAACAGGCGATTTCTTTAGCCACTTTTCAACGTCAGCAAAAAAGTATATGATGCCGCGACCTCTCCGGTAGAACCGAGGACCCTTCCTCCGCCAGCGCAGATTAGCCAAACTGCCTTCGGGAATCCCATAAATCTGGGCAACTTCCCGCGGAGTACCCGCCTTTTTTAACAGCTTATTTTCTAACTCTTTCCTCACTGGTCTTCCTCCCACATTAACTGTTATGGGAGAAAGATAGCCAAATACCAAAATCCTATCAAACCCCTATAACTAAGGGTTTAATTACGGTGGGTTTTGGGGGTTAAAAGGAAGGCTTGGGTGGTGTGACTTAAAGCGTACTTAGGATGCCGAATTGAAGTCTCCCGTTTTTATCTGCCTTTTTACGTAGGTTAAGGCTAGCGATAATTTGTTTGCCTAGGGATGTATTGGAATGAAAGGCATCCGGAGTTACTATCTCTAAAAAAGTCCGAACAAAATTGAAAAATGGGCCTTCATAGTTTCTTGTGTAAGTGTTTTGGGTATAACCCGCTTGCCTGTCTGTTACTTTCTCAAAAAAGTCTGCAAGCATGATGATCGTTTCTTTTACGGCAGGAGTGGGGTTTCGACCCCCTTTATCCGGTTTTAAAGTGCTCAGCGCATCATCCAGTGCGTCATTTAACCGGTGAATATCTGAGTGTCCCTCTTGTATACTGGAACAAGTCTCTGGAGCTAATCGAAACAGCACGTCTTTACCATAATCGTCTAGGTTTTTTATCCGTTCTATTAATGAGTTAATCAATTCTTTAATCTCTTTTAGATTGTCCAGCCCTGTCTTTTTAGGCCGGGGATTCTTCTCTATAAGTCCTTTATCTATAAGACAACTTTGCCTTATGCGATTCAGCAACGACCAGTCTCTCTCAGAAATATGCGACACAGATAGCACCCTTGCTAACTCTTGGCGCTCATTTTCTGTAAACCAGGATAAAGGACTGATCTGTTCGACAGCATCTTTTTTGGTAATTTCTCTCTTATTAGAACTTGTTAAGGGTTTTGGGTTCTGGGGATTGTGTGAACAGGTTTTACAGGAAGACTTGGTAGCTTGAAAATTATTTCTACAGACTGAAGGGGATATTTCACCACCAATGAACTTACAGAATATGGTTGTCATGACGCCTCCCCATCAAGGCCCCCAAAGATTAATAAAAAGGGCAGGACCGGTGTGGATTACCGGCCTCTTCGGTGCTCAGCCTATCCCCTTATTAATCTACCTGTAATATGTCAAAAACTCTTCTACCGTTAAGCCTGCCTTTTTTATCTGGTCTAAGAGCAGTCCTCTTTTTATGGGCTTTTCTTTATGAACAGGAATTGAAAGGATATCGGGGGCTCCCTATTTAGTCAGTTTGAATGAAAATCGTTTGTGCTGTGTTATCGGCTGTGGGCCACAATTCATTCAATCTTGTCAGGTTTTGATAATATAAAAATCCCAATTCCAGAAAAAATAAGTATTATTCCGATAGAAAAAATATATTTGTATGGGAACACTATACACAATGGTTCCCTTCCCGGCTCTTTGGCCATCTCATCTTCAAAGACATAGCGCCCCGGTGCTGCCTCTGGTGCTGGAGCGGCGGGTTCTTCCCACCATAAAACCAAATCCATTTTTTTTATACTCCACAGAAAACCTAATCGGGGATTGTATCCTGATGAAAAAGGAAATAAAACAAGAGGCATACAAAGACCGATAAGAATGAGCATTATTCCGATTCTCCTTTTTGTATTCATTTTTTATCTCCCTTGTGTCACATTGATGATACCTTCTGCCATAACTTCGAAATGTCCTTTGATAGCATCCTTTATCATCTCCAGGGCCTCTTTGACCGTATCACCCTGAGAGGCACAACCTGGAAGTGCCGGACACTCTACCCAGTAGCCGCCGTTTTCAAGATCAGGATGTAAGACAACTTCATAAGATGTCCCTCTAACCCTGACCTTGTACGTTCTCTCTTTGCTTATTTTCTCTACCTCACCAGAAAAGCGGTTACAGTGTATGTACTTTGCGTCGTGGTCTTTTTTCATCTCCTCTGCCTCCCCACTGAGGCCCCCACTGGTTAATAAGAAAGGGCAGGGCTGGTGGGGGTTCCCGGCCTCTTTGGTAGCTAACCTAGCCCAAGAGTTATTATGATTGGGTAAGTTTAACCTTCCTTTAATTCTTTCACTGACTGTGGTCTAATTTGATTATGTGGTGATCTCCACCTGTAAAAATATGTATCTCAATTGGCAAATTTCCCGTCAAACTCCAAACTCTCCCCACATTGCTGCTGTTAGGCAAAGTCGGCATAGGTCTGAGCGCGCAAAGCTGGAAAGTTCTTATTGCTTCATTTATTTTAGCTGCCCGGATTGCTAACCCTAAAGCATAACCGCTTGCATAGTTACTCATACCTGAACTAACGCCCGAAGCAAAAGCCCCAAAACCGCTTCCATAGGTACTCCCGTAATAAGAATGGGCCGTGTAGGTGTTATAAAATTGGTTTGCCTGAGTGTGAGCCGCATATGCGGATAATGCTGCGGATTGTCCTAACGCGTCTTCTGATGTCATCCCTTCAGCGTAATACACACATTCATCTGGTCGGAGTAGTCTTAGAGAGTTTTTGCCCGCATCGAAAATAATCAGTTCTTCCGGCGTTATGTATGATGTGGTAGAAGTATTGGTAATTTTAATGTCTGCAACGAAGATCTGCCTGATAACTTTTTCTTCCTGAATAATTGCATTCCGCCACATTCCTAACTCAACAGTAGAATTCTCCTTGACACTTTTTGCAGAAGCGAACGTGGATGCGGAAGCGAACTCGGGTATTGGGGCAAATTGTTCCTTTTGTTCCTTCGATACCTGCACACCAGGCTCGGTTAAGAAGGCATGTTGAACTGTTAATCGGGGCGCACAGGCAGGGAATAAAAAGACAAAAACAATCAGGATAGCTTTGATATTCTCTACTTTCATGGAGCCTCCTTATTCTAACACTTCAATATGCCGGCCTCCCGTAAGGGGGCTAAAGCGCCATCGTGACTAGCTTGCCGCTACAGCCCGCTTCAGATCGTAAAACATGATCCTGGTTCTATCCTCGGCATCTTTGTCATGTAGGAAATCGAATTCATTCCTCTTGTAGAAAGCCAAAACACGCGTATTGTTATAAGCATCAACGGTCAAAAACCGGCAGCCGGTTCTGTTATCTGTGGTAAAGAGGATTTTTAGCAGATTTATGACATAGGTCCCGATTCCGGACCCTTGAGCATTATGATGAACCCCGAGACGCGCTACTTTAACAGCAGGATATTCTGAGATATAACGCTTTTTGTGGTGGATAAATCTGCGCTTTTGAGGCCTTGAAAGCTTTACTACGTCATTGGCAAGAGCCACAAGTGCCAACGGACCAATTTTCTTGTTATTCTTTAAATACAGTACGTAGGTTTCTGCCAGGAGATCGGCCTTGTACAGACCGGCATAGGTGAGAAAGAAGTCGTTTAGATCTGAATCCCTGCAATTAAAGGCATGTATCTTAGAGAAGTCTTTGACTTTTTCCAACAAAAAAAGACCGTCACTTACTTGATTTCGGCGACACAGAATCGGCATTCCCGGTGAGTTTCCTTATAAGATCAGGAAGGTTAGGCGTAGGAATGGGACGAGAAGCAACGGTCTCTTTCTTATGGACGCGCTCCAGAAATTTTTCCGAATCCTTCCTATTCAGTTTTGGTGTCGGCTTGATAGCAAGAGCCAACGCAATCCCTCCTTTCCAGTACTGTCTATGAGAATTAAAAAAATCAGTGATACGCTATTATAGTCAATTATCGTCAATTACACCAGTTCACTCAAACTTGTCAACATGATAAAGATCAGGTCACCTGAGGCTGGCTATTCTTCTTCCGGTGAAGTCAACGCTCCACATAACCGGCTGGCAATTCCGCTGCGCTACATTGCCAGCCGGTTATGATGCGGTTGTTAGGCTTATTCCATATCTTTCAAACGGTTTAAATTTTTGTTCACTGTCTCTACGCTCTGTTTCTGAATCTGCTGCTGTTGTTTTACTAAACTTTGAATTGAAGCAATATAAGAATTAAATGTATTCAGGTCGCTGTCATTATAAAACAAGATTTGCCCCCTTTCCACAACCCAGGCATCATTTTTTGCTGAAAGTAGAGTGATGATATTTTCAACTTCTGTGACTGCTTTTCTTTCTAATGCCCACATTGTTTCAATTTGACTTTTGGCTTTATCCATCCCCCGGTCGAAGCCTGCAAGCGCCTCCTGTTTTAAAGATGCGCTCATATTGAGAGATTGTATTTTCTCCCTGGCATTACGAAGAAGTACATTAGTTTTCTCTTGATATTTAGCAACGATTTCTTTGGCTTTTCTAATTATCACCTTGCTTTCAATAAGTCCTTTATCAACTCGAATTCTCTGTGGATCTAACATACTGTGCCATCCAATACCCTCAAGTTCAAGTAAATAATCGTTTCGTTGTGACGCCATCTGATTCATGAATTCCTTGACGAACCTTTCCATCTCGCCAAAGTCCCCGCGTGCTTTAGGACTGGTATCAATAGGTTTGTCAATGCGCTTCGGCAGACCTTGGGAATCAGTTGAAGAATCGATCATTGTTGAATGTTGATCCTGTATCTCTGTCAGCGCTTGTTTCGCATACTGTTTTTGTTGGGAAAAACCTATCAGGCTGCTTGCTATCATAGAAATGAAAATGGCGAGAAATGAAAAACCCGCGGCCATATTGTACTTGTAGTCTCGAATCTTACCTCTGCGCTTTCTCGCAACGGTGGCGTAAAAAATGGCCCATACAAATAAGGCAAGAGGAAGGTTGTAGCCGAACAGGTAAGCAAAATCAGACTCTGTATTTTTAGAATAGAAAAAACCATAACCAAGTATCCCCATACAAACAAAAGCAAGGGCTATTTTCCAAATATTGTCATCTGGTCGCTGCATGGTTTCTTTTTCTTCCATATGGCGCTCCTTGTTTTTGCAAGCCTAACTTGCCCTTAGGTGGCCAGTTCCCTGGCAATGGTGGACTTGTAGTCTCGGCTGCTATCCGGCACTCTCCTATCGGATACGTCATGTTCTTCTTTACGGGCCTGATCTTCAATACGTCTGGCGATGTCTTTGACGGCCTTGTCCTGGACTTCTTTGGAGCCATAAGCTACCGCTATAAAAAAATCCGGTAGTCAACGTTCAACGCTTCTGCAAAAAGTTTAGCGATCTTCTTGCCGATCGGCCTTTTTCCGTTTTCCATTTCGCTGATGTGCCGCTGTGGAATATTCGTCAGTTCGGCAAGCCTTACCTGCGACATCCCTTCTTTTACCCGCGTCCCGGCCAGAATACGGCCCGGCAACTGTTCATCAGTATATTCCGGGAATGCCTCCCGCCAGGGAATAGCTTCACCAGAAAAAGACACCTCTCTGAAACCCAAAGACTCCAATACAGTGATAGCCTTCCTTTTGTGTTTCACTGGCCCGCTAAAACGCAACTCAATGTTTCTGATATGGCGCTTTCTCATGGGTTCCGGCATAAACCACCTCGACAAATCTGTCTTTTTTGTTTTTAAGCTCCCAGACGGCAACATACGTCGGTCGGCCTTTTTTCAAATGACAATGATAACGGTTCCCTGTTAGGGCGCTGTAGTTTGGCCAGTTGCCCCTAACAGGCCCGTTCACCTCAATCTCTTTGATCAAGGCAATCAATGAATCCCTGACCATCTGTGGGAGCTTCGCAATTTGTTTCCCGGCCTCCCGGCTGATCGTTACCGTCCATTTCATGGGAATATATACCACTCTTTAGTATAGGTCAAGAATTTAAATTAACCTTCCGCACCATTATTCAATTCGTTTCGTCTCTGATTGAAAGTCCGCTCCAAGGCCAGGGTTGCCCGTCTTTTGTGGTCTGGTATCAAGTGGCTGTATCTCTCGGTCATGGACAAGGATTTATGGCCTAGCAACTCTTTGACGGTCAAAATGGTTTCACCTTGTAAGCATAGCCAGCTTGCGAAAGTATGCCTTAAGCTATGGAAACAAAGCCTTTGTCGTGGATCGCTTATGCCCTTATTAAATCCCAGCCTCGTGACCACTTTCTCAAAAGAGGAAGATATTTCCTTGATCTTGCCACCATGTCGCTTGTCTTTAAAAACAAGTTCTTCGGGCTTTTCCGGCCCGCGTGCCTGTAACATGGCCTTGACTGCCTCGGTCATGAAAGCCTTGCGGCTTGCCTTGTTTTTAGGGTCAGATATGTTTATCAGGCCGTTTGCAAAGTCCAGGTCTTGGCCCCGAAGGTTAAATATCTCCCCGGCCCTCAAGCCGCAATGAAGGCTTAATAAGGCCATATCGTGCAATTGCTTAGATGTCTTTGCCAGTTCCGTTAAAAGCAGGTCTGCCTCTTCGTGGCTTAAAAACCTTTCCCGTCGGTTATTCAGGGTCGGCATTTTAACGCCCTTAATTGGGTTCTGGCCCTGGTACAGCCCCCACAAGATAGCTTTATTGTAGATAATCCCAATAAGCCCCAGAATATCCCGGATCGTGGCCGGGGCTAACCCCTTTTCCTTAAGTTCAGATTTGAATTTTTCTAAAAGAAACGGGTGTATTTCAGATAAGACCTTCCGTCCCAAGCCATCCTTGATATGCTTATTATAGGCCTTTTCGTCCGTATAGGCCCGCGGCTTGCCGTTTGCTTTCTGCCATTCAAGATATTTAAGCGCCGCATCGTTCAGGGTCTTCCGAAGTTTGCGCTTCTTCTGAATAGGGATAACTTCTTCGCCATGCCTTAAGGTGCGCATTCTCTCCGCCCTTACTTGTGCCGCAAGCTTAACGCTATAGCCCTCGCTGGCCCAGCCTATCTTTTCTCTTATAAACCGGCCATCATGTTTGTAGGAAATATAGAAGCACCGATCCGGTTTGCCGTTATGCTTACGTGTCCCGGATTCATAAAATTGAACCCCAGGAAAGTTTTTAGGATTGACTGCAATGAGTTTCGGCATGGTCAAGCCTCCCAAAGTTTTTGATACCTATTTGATACCTTGGAACTGAAATTCAGTGATTGACAGTGAAGTCAACATGAATGCATTAACCTTGAAAAAGATAGTAAAGTAAGTAAGTTATGAAGTCAAGTGAAAAGTAGTGATAAGGTGGGAAAAAGGGCCTGAAACACGTTCGCAACGTGGAGGTCGTGGGTTCGATCCCCATCATCTCCACCAGGAAAGTCAAAGGGCTATCCGCCATCGGCGGGCAGCCCTTTTCTATTACAAAACCTGCCATGAACTTATATTCAGTCAAATAAGAGCAAGAAGTGGGAAAGCGGCATATAAAACAACCTATCCCTGGCCCCAAAATCGTTCCACCGTTTTGTAACCACGATTCCGGTAGGACACTTAAGTCGTTCACAGAAGTTTCGGATAGTCCTTAATTCAACAGACTTAATTTGCTCTTTGTATTTCACTTCCACTGGTAGATACTTGCTGGCACCTGTATGCACCACAAAGTCTACTTCGTGTTCTTTTTCTCTGAAGTAACTGATATTAACTGTCCCTTCCCACTTTTTCAGGGTGTTAAAAACAAAATTTTCGGCATAAAGACCAAGCGCTTGTGCGTCTTTTAAAAGGCTCTCCTGAATTCTCAGTATTGCATTTCTTAGAGCAAGGTCAACCAGATAACACTTGATATTGCCCCTCCTTACCTTAAGGGAGCTCTTAGTAAATTTCTCAGCGTGATGTATCAAATCTGTCATTTCGAGAAGGGGAAAATATTTCTCAATAGTTGACCTGTTAATGCCCAAATCCTGCGATAGTTGCTGAAAGTTTATCTCTCGTCCAGGATTCTCTAACAGCGATACATAAAATCTTTTCAGCATTTCAGGTTTTCTCAACTCTACAGCCAACACAAGGTCTTCTGAGATTACCTTTTCCACTTGGTTGTCAAAAAGATACGACTGCTTTGTCTCCCAGTCGGGCAAACTCCAGACCTCGGGGAAACCACCTTCGATGAGAAATTTTGCAAGGTGCCCGTCAATGTTTTGTCTTAATTCCAGCGGGATTGGGGATATAGCGACCTTTTCCAGGTCTGCATACTCCGGGTGTCTTGTAAACATTCCCATTACAGCCCGGCCGGTTTTATAAATTTCATCGAATTGTCTTATTAATTGAGCATCTTCGCGATTATGGAAAAGGAGAAACTCTCTGAAGGAAAAGGGTAGGATATGATAATCTTTTATGCGTCCTAAAAGGCTCTCCCGGCTTTTTTTAAAAATTGGTGACGATGCCGAACCTGAAATAGCGAATCTGACAGGATAATGAAGGTCATAGTATTTTTTAAGAAAAAGTTCCCATCTTTCAAACCGTTGTATCTCATCTAAAAAAACATACGCTAAATCATTTCCTGCCGTTTTCCGTAATTCATCCATGAGTGAATCAAAAAACTTATCCTGGTTAATTTTTGAGCGGAGCAATGCAGGATCGTCCATCGAATAATAAATAATTCTCTCCGGCTTAATCCCTTCACTGATGAGCTTCCTGGCAATTTGTCTTATAAGGGTACTTTTCCCTACCCTTCTTGGTCCTGTGATAGAAATTATCTGTGGTATTTCTTCCAGTCCGCGAAGGATTTCATCAAATATGGGACGATGAAATAGAGGGAGACGATCAAATGCCCTATCGGGATTTTCCCACCAAGGGTTATATGGGCGCAGTAACTCTTTGTATTTCAACGACAATCTCCTCGACTTCCAATTATGCCTATTATAACTAGCATAATTGGGGAATATTGTAAAGAGCTTAATATTCCATATACTTAGAACCACCCCTAATCTTCCCGCCTGCTTCTCCCTGTACGCCCTATCCGCGAATGCCCGGTGTCCGGCCCGTGGAAGGAACCAAGGTCCTTCCGGGAGACATACCTATTGTATGATTCTTTATGAAAGAGGGGCACTGGAAAATTTGCATGGTGAGCAGGGAAGTCAGGAAAGGGTGCTATGGGCTATACTGATATCTATGGACAGAGTTGCTTGAGTATGGCAGGAATGACAGGAACCATTAATATTCGCAAAGAATTATGTCGCTCTGTATAAAACTGAAAAGGGCTATCCGCCGCGCGGCGGATAGCCCTTAATTTTACTGGTGCCCCCGGCGCGACTCGAACGCACGGCACCCAGATTAGGAATCTGGTGCTCTATCCACCTGAGCTACGGGGGCGCAAAAGATGGTACAATTTCTCGTGTTCTCTAACACGGAGAAGGCTTACTGTCAAGAGACCGCTCCTTTTTAGAACTTTTCCTAAAAAATCTCAGAAGATTATGCCAACGTGTTAATTTTTATCCAATTTTTGTGTTTTGGGATATAAGCTATCATTCCTTCGCTTCACGGCTTGCACAGTGACCCTTTCGGTACTCGCAGGTGGGGAACGCTTGCCCCTTCCAGCCACTAAAGGGCTGGCTTTCCCCTTCCTGCTCGTCCTCGAAGGGTGCCCCACTGCTACAGCAAGTTTCGCTCAGGAACGATGGCTTACATAAGAATGTGAGTAAATTCCACACTAAACCTTTTAGAGCGCAGAAGGTGATTTTGCGGCCTGAAGCTTTATAAGCCTTATTCTCTCCTGCATCCGGTTTGAATGGCTGCCCGGCCAGTAAACCTTCCCGCAAAGGGGACACCGGGCGAATGAAGAAGCCGTCCGGCGCACGTATTCCGGCACCAGGGTATCTACCTCTTCATTGGAGACGGTTGTAAGCGGCACGTTACACAGGATACACCGGCTGAACCACTTTTCCTCTTTAAAGTCGATATGGCCTGCCCTGTAGAGCTGCCCGAGCTGCGCATCCACATGGTCTGAGGAGATAAATACCGCGCCGGGGATTTTATGCAGCAGGCTTCTATTGCGGGTTAAAAAGATGCGCCCTTGCGCCGCCTGCTCTCTTATTTCAGGCAGGGCAGGATATGCGAGATAAACGGTATCGAACCCTAGGATACGCAGCCATTTGGCAAGCTTGCCCAGCATCTTGTCGGCCAGGAACCGCATATTAATCGAAGGTCTTATGCCGGAATCCCGGCGGACAGGGGAGAGAAAATAGTGTAGAAGGCGCATCGGATAAGAGATTTACCCTTTTGTAGGCCATGGATAAGCGAAGTCCGGATAACGGCAGGGAAAAACTGACCGTTTCCGGATAAGAGAAGTCCCCATTTTTTGCCACACCGTCGCTTTCCGCGGTTAGAATTTCATCTCCTAGGACATCCTTCAATACCAGACGCCTAAGTAAGCCTTCCGATGGTTCAAGCCAGACCTCCTCCCTTAACCCTGATCGTTCGTTCGATAGTTCCATTACCACCAAAGACGGATTGAGTTTATGAGGAGAAATGGAAATCAGCCGCCGGTCTTTAAGGTCAAAGCCCCCCAGGAACCAGTGATATATATCCTGTATTTTTACGCTGCCTGGAATAAGAGCGGCCACAGCCGGTGACGACAGATTCCCATCGTAATATCTCATGGTCAGGACGGAAATGAGGGCGAAATGCCCTCCGTCCGCGGCAAAAGACAAGGCCGGTTGGCTAAAGAGACCGAGGCAGTCCAGGCGCAATGAAGATGGCCCTTGTCCTACAATCAGGGCCTGGCCTTTGTAATCTACGCCTGAATATGCAAGGGTTATATCAGCCTCGGCCTCAAAGCCGCTCATTGCCCCATTGCGCCGGTCAAGGCCGGCCCTTATCTCCTTCTCAAGGATACTTGTCTCATAGCCGGGCTGTTCAATGGCTTTCGGCGCTACTGCACAGGAGGCCGCTGTCAACAAGATCAGCAAGAGAAAGATCAATCTTTTCACCTGGAAATACCTCTTAACTATCATCTTGTGCCTGCCCCCTGTGGATTCCTGCCCCCTGTCGAGGTTAGGGACAAACTTTGCAAGAATGACATTTTCATTGTCTTTTGTGCTGGCTTGGCGGCGTTTCATCGCGCGCCATTTTTTATTTATCACTCAGATTATTTTCTCCGAGTATAGACATGACTTCCTCTATCTTGGCGGAAACTTTGTCCTTGTCTTCCTTTTTGGTATAGGCGGACTCTGCTTTCAGATAACTTTCCAGCGCCTTGGGGAAAAGTCCTTTCTTGTAATAGACATCCCCCAGGTGTTCGGATATTACAGGATCTCCTCCCACCGATTCGTTCGCCTTTTCCAGTTCCTTAATAGCCTCGTCATAAAGTCCTTTTTTGTAATATACCCAACCCAGGCTGTCTGTTATATAGGCATCGTCAGGTCTTATCTGGAGGGCCTCTTTGATCATTTTCTCCGCCTCATCCAGCTTGACTCCCATGTCCGCATAGGTATAACCCAGATAGTTCAAGGCATAGGCATGCCGGGGATTAGCAACGAGAACCTCCTTCATTTTCGCTATGCTCTTTTCCTTTTCACCACGCTTATCAAAAATCACCCCCAACTGAAACTGGAGTTCCATGTCTTCAGGGAACTCTTTGATACCCTCCCACAAAACGGACTCTGCCTGATCCAGCCGGTCTGCATCCTCATAAGCATAAGCCATGGCGATATAAAGCCCGGGCTTTCTTGATTTAGAAAATATGGCTTCCTGTAAAATCGCTATAGCTTCATCCGGCCTTTTCTGCTGACGCAGGATATTGGCCAGTTGTATTCGTGCTTCAATGTAGGTCTCTGATCCCTCCGGGATTTTCTTGTATTCTTCAATGGCCCGGTCGATATCCTCTTTCTCGGCATAGGCCGCGGCCAGGTAATAACGCGCCTTATCTTCATCAGGGTTGGCCGAAAGCGCATTCTCCAGTTCCTTAATAGCTTCGTCATATTTGCCTTCTGCCAGATAAATCATGCCTATACGCGCCAACACCCTGGCATCATCAGGAGAAACCTTCTTGGCCTCTTCGAATTGCTTGAGGGCGTCAGAAGATCGATTTTCACTGAGATAATAACCCCCTAACCGGATTAACACCTCAGTATTATGTGGATGAAAGGAAACGATCCGTTCATACATGGAAATTACTTTATCCTTCTTCCTCTCGGCCTCATAAATGGCAGCCAGGTCGAAAAGCGCCGGCTCAAAATATGGATTAATATCCAGGGCTTTTAAGTAATATTTTTCCGCCTCTGTCCAGAGCCTTGTTTCAGAGTAAACCCGCCCCAGATAATAATAGGCCATTAATGCCGCGTCATTTTTTTCTATCAGACGTTTTAAGGTCTTAACCGCCATCTCGTATTCTTTGTTTTTCGCATAAAGCATTCCTAAAAGTAGATATGACTCCTGATCTTCGGGGGTTGACTTTATTATCTGCTCATACTCATTAATAGCCTCCCCGAACTGTTCAAGGCTTGTATAAATACGGGCCAAAAGCAGGTGAACAGATACCGAATCATCAAGCTGCGCAGACTTTCTCGCCCAGTAAAGGGCGTCCCGGGGATGTTCTTGTTGGGCCAGGGCAGAGGCCAGTTCAAACATCAACTGAGCGGACTCCGGGTCATAATCGAGGGCCTTTTTATACTGGTCAATAGCGCCTTTCAGATTGCCGGCCTTCCACTCCATCTGGGCCTGCAAATAATAGTGATAGGCTTTCCCCTGTTCTCCATCTGCTCCCGAGTACACTACAGAAGCGTTTAAGCACAAGAGGACAAGCATTAAAATCAAAAGGGAACCGACTCTACAATACGGCATTAAGCTATACCTCCAATAACTTATAGGTAACGTCACTGGTCATTAGTCATTGGTCATAGGATAGTTACAAGTTACAGGTTACAGAAGTTACAAATTGTAACTTGTAACTTCTGTAAGTAGTGACAAATGACTATTGACTAATGACATTCACTATAAAACCTACTCTCCGGTAATTGCTGCATAATCTTCAATATCCGGCAGTTCCTTCTTCAAATAGTCCTTGAGGCGCTTCATCAGGCCGGCCTCAATCTGGCGTGCCCGTTCTCTGGTTACACCAAACCTGTCGCCGATTTCCCGGAGAGTAAGAGGATTTTCTGCCAGCATGCGCATTTCAAATATCTCTTTCTCCCGCCCTTTCAGCTTATCTCCAAACTCCCTTAGCTTACGTTGCAGTTTCCCTGAAAGCTCCGAGTGTGCTATTTCATCTTCAACCGCCGGCCCTTCCGCCTTTATAGTGCTGCCGTACGTACTACCCGTATCGTCTTTTTGGGCCGGGGCATCAAGCGAGACCTCCCACCCGCCCATCCGTTCCGCCATCTCTATTACGTCCTGTTCTTTTACCTGGAGTCTTTCTGAAATAAGCTTGGGGACCGGCTCATATCCCAAGGCATCCAGCCGATCCCTTTCTTTTTTAAGATTATAGAAAAGCTTTCGTTGTGCCTGGGTGGTTCCGATCTTTATCAGGCTCCAATTGTCCATGATAAATTTCAAGATATACGCCTTGATCCAGTAAGAGGCATAATAGGAAAACTTAACCCCTTTAAAGGGGTCGAATTTCCGCACCGCCCGCATAAGCCCGATATTTCCTTCCTGGATAATATCCAAAAAATTCTGCATCCAGTACTTCTGGAAATCAAGCGCTATCTTCACGACCAGACGAAGATTGGAAGTCACCAGCCCGTAAGCGGCCTCCATGTCTTTATCCTTAAAATAGCGCGAGGCCAGTTCTTGTTCTTCCTTTCTGGTGAGGAGGGGATAACGGTTGATCTCCATTAAATATTGACGTAACGGGTCATGGGAGACGAGCGAGTTCGTTTTTTCTTCAGGCGCCTTGGTATCTTCTTCAAAATGGTGGTTACTATTTATGGGGTCTGTCAATATATCGCCTTTAACCGGAATTATTAAATGGAGGGCGGGCACACTGTCTGGCTACATTAAAAGCTATTTTAACATAATATTGATATTCGTCAACAGCGTTAAACTTTACCCAAATAGACCAAAAAAGACCTTTTCACCTTTATTGTGGCTATTGACTTTTAGGCCTCTGTGCACTATAAGGAAGACCTTCTTGCGCGTCCCTTGATACTAAAATCTAACCGAAGGATTTCTAATTTTGTCATGAGTAAATCATCCCGTTATACCGAAGCCGGCGTTGATATTACACGAGCCGACCGTTTCATCCACAAGATCAAACCACTTGTGGCCTCTACCTTCAAGAGCGCGGTAATATCCGACCTCGGCGGGTTTGCCGGCCTGTTCTCCCTAAGCGCCATCAGATATCAAAAACCGGTACTTGTCTCTTCAACAGACGGTGTGGGCACAAAGTTAAAGATAGCCGCTCTGTTAAATAAACACGACACTATCGGCATAGATCTGGTCGCCATGTGTGTAAACGATATAATTGTCCATGGCGCCCAACCCCTCTTTTTTCTTGATTATCTATCTACCGGTAAGTTGCGGCCCGATGTAGCAGTCGAGATAATCAAAGGCATTGTCAAGGGGTGTAAGGAGGCCGGGTGCTCTCTGATAGGCGGGGAGACAGCGGAAATGCCCGGAATGTATGCGCCGGATGACTATGATCTGGCCGGATTTGTGGTCGGCGTAGTCGAACAGGATAAGATTATAGACGGCTCTGAGATATCTGTGGGCTGTAAATTAATCGGCTTTGCCTCCAGCGGCCTGCATAGCAACGGCTATTCCCTGGTACGTAAACTTTTTCTTGAAGAGCTTAAGTGGGAGTTGGGACGGGAGATCCCTGAATTAGGCCGGACGTTAGGCAAAGAGCTGTTAGAGCCGACCCGGATTTACGCCAAAACTATACTCAATATCCTGAAACATCAAAAAATATCCGGCATCGCACATATCACCGGAGGCGGTTTCATAGATAATATACCGCGTATTTTACCGCAGGGTTGCAAGGCCATCATCCATGGGGGATCGTGGGATATCCCCCCCATATTCAGCCTTATTCAGAAAGAAGGCCATATTACAGATGACGAGATGTATAAGGTATTTAACAACGGTATCGGTCTGATACTGGTAGTTCCTGCAGAGGCATGTCAGGACGTACTCTTTGAGGCCCAGGCCAATAAAGAAAAGGCCTTTGTTATTGGCGAAATAACGCCCCGGCAAAAAGGTGGGGTTCCCGTTCAGATTGTGCCTGACAGAGGATAATGGTTGTGTTCAATTCGAACCGGAATTATCCTTTTCTTACAAAATCCAGGCAACTGTGTGCAGGCAGGAGATATAAATTGTGAAGACCGCATATACCGGCGTCCCCGCGGCTGCACCCATGTACGGAACTCAAGATGTTAATCCCCTTGAAGATCTCTTCCAGCATAAGGGGATCGTTGTCAAAATGCCTGCAATTCCCGCAAGTCGTGGCCAGTTGTGGATTCACACTAACCTCCTATAGCCGCCCAGTAGTTCTTAAATACGACGCTCGTAAGAGTAAAGCCAAGGGGAACGTTTACCATCACCCCTATGGCAAATGCCCAGAATGGTTTCATTCCAAACGTGGCCAGGTCTTTGAAGCGGGTGGCCAGTCCGATACAAAGGAAACACAAAACAAAGGTCCAGTCTCGAAGCTTTTTTATGGGGGCGATGGCCTTTTCCGTGAGCACGCTTTCGACCCAGTCCGATTTAAACCGGAGGTTTTTTAGCGCCCATTCCTGATCCGGAGTGACAGCCGCCGAGAGCAATATCTGGAGATCCTCTCTGGACATTTTACCTTTATAGGTTATAGCTTGTGCCGCGGGATCATACGCAAACTTTTCCGCCAATTGGGCCGGAACTTGATAATTTGAGAAGTCGGCTTTATAGGCGTGCTTTTGGCCGTGTGACTTGTAAGCATCGTCCAGTTTGGCCTTTCCGGAGTGGCTCAACGGCGCCATACCGGCAATTATACTGACGAGGACGCAGGCGGCAAAAAAGCCGAGGACGAATTTAGGAAAACGGTCCCAAACCACACCGACACCAAAGGTGCGAGTGCCTTCGCCTTTTTCCCAGTACATACACGAGACGACCGACAGTATGAAGGCCCAAAGCCCTACCCAAATATCCCGGCCGATGACCTTCATCAAGGTAAATGCCTGGATGGCCGCATCTCCATAACGTTGGGCAATTTCCGCAACCACGGCGAAACCGGCGGCATCCGCATACTCTGAGGTTCCTACCCATGCGCCGGCCTCTCCAGGGGTGATTATGTACCACGGATCAGCGGGTGTAACCGGTATTCCAGGCGGCGGGATCATAAATTTTGTGACCACGGTCAGGGCGAGGATCATGACTATAGCCCAGACCGAGACCACACCGATACCAATAGCAATATGATCCTTCTCTGCCTTTACGGCTCCGCCTATGGCAATAGACCCGGAAACTCCACAAACCGCTCCGCCTGCACCCAGGACCGCCCCAAAGCGCGGATCGAGCTTAAAAATCCGGGTAGCCGCCAGGTATATAGTCAACCAGGTGCCTACAGACACTATGGTAGCCTGCAGAAAGGCAATTCCGCCGGCTTCCAGGATCAGAGTGAGCGGCAGCGTAGCCCCCAGGAGCACAATACCTGTCTTTATATAATATTCGGTGCGCATCGAGGTGTGCATCCATTTGGGTATTTTAATGGAATTGCCGATCAGAAGGCCGATCAACAGGGCGAGGAGCGGCGCGCCCAAGTCCCATTTTTTCATCACTTCCCATCCGGCCAGGTAGAAGATTAGAAGGGCTCCGATAAAGATTATTACGTAGCCGGCGATGTACTCTTTAACGCTGCGTCCCATAATCGATATGCTTAAGGTGAAAACTGCGCCGAACCCAAGAAAAATAGCCACGTACCCGCCCAAATGGTCAGAAAAATCCTTAACGGCTTCGCCAATACTACTCCACCCGCCGGGAGTCACGGCGTATGGTTTGATAGTGCTGCCGGTCCAGAAGGCTATCATAGCTACGGCAATAATAGCCAAGCCGAGCCATATGGCCCAGTAGTCTTCAGTCCTGAATAATTTAGATTGGTGTTTCGCTGGCTGAACTGCCATACCTTGGTTACCTCCCTCTGTTTAGAGATACGGTCCTGTGTTAACCGTCCTCAATGAATCAGGGTCTCCCGGCATCAGGCAAAAAACCCTGCTACATGAGTTTGATAGGTAGTTTCCGGATGGAAACAGGTAATTTATCTGCCAGAAAAACAAAAAAGTCAAGTCCTTATGGGAGAATTTTTGTAGAATTACTGTTTAAAGGTTTTTTTATCCGTTTAGGGGAGAGCCGGGGAATTAATAGGTTGATCCGATGGCGCTTCTTACCACCCGGGCCATATTTTGTATCTTATAAGGCTTTTTTATAAAACCATCCGCCCTCTTATCCAACAGGGGCTCCAGGACTTCATCCTTGGCATAGCCGGTTGAGATAACTACCTTGATATCTGGATTTATCTGCCGCAAACGCTCAAAGGCCTCTTTGCCGCCAAGATTAGGCATGATCAGATCCAGAATGACCAGATCAATCTTATCCCGGTGTTTTTCATATAACTCTAGAGCCGCCAGACCGTCCTCGGCCACGAAAACATTGTACCCCAGTTGTTCCAATGCGTCTCTGCCCAGTTCACGGATTATGCTCTCATCATCCACCAGGAGGATGGTTTCACCCTTTCCTTTAGGAACATCGGAGGTCTTCCCCTGTTCCTCCATCTCTTCTGCTTCAGAAGGGCCTTTAGAAAGGGGCAAGTATATGCTGAACGCTGTTCCGGCCCCGGGTGTGCTCTCAACCTCAATATAACCCTTGAATTCATTAATTACCCCATAGGCCATAGCCAGGCCCAGACCGGTACCACCGGATTCTCCTTTAGTGGTAAAAAACGGGTCAAATATCCTCTGCCGGGTTTCGCCATCCATGCCCACACCGGTATCAATAACAGAAAGCCGGACGTACTCCCCATCTATTGGCTGATGGGGCAATTTCTTCTCCATGCCGTCAAAAGAATAAAAAGATACTTCGGTCTTAATGGTCAGTTTCCCACCATTGGGCATAGCCTCGACGGCATTAACGCAGATATTCATAACAGCCTGCTCCATCTTGACTGAATCTATATCCACATAACAAGGCTTAGGTGACAGAATATGGCCGATCTTAATGCTGCGATCCGTTGTTCGCCCCAGTATTTGTAATACCTCCAGGACAATCTCATTAAGGTCGGCTGTTTTGATCTCAAAACGTCCACGGCGGGCGAATGTCAGGATCGTACTGGTAAGCTCCGCGGCCCGTACGGCCGAGCGCTCGATCTGCATAACATAGCGCTCGATAGGGCTGTCTGCAGGGAGCTTGGTCCTGATAAGAGAGGCGAACCCCAGGATGCCGGTTAAGATGTTATTAAAATCATGCGCAATTCCTCCAGCCAGGGTGCCCAAAGACTCCATTTTCTGGGCCTGCAAGAGCTGTTCCTGCGTCATTTTCAACTCTTCAATGGCCTGATCAAGTTCGGCATTTCTCTCCGCTAATTTGGCGCGGGAGACCTCCAGATCAGCCATGACCTTTTTTAAAGGTGAGATGTCGCGAAAGGCATACAAATACCCCACGAGTTTGCCGGCTGAGTCCTTGATCAGGGAGGCGCTGACCAGGGCAGGGATGGTTTCGCCGGTAGCCGTAGTTATAGTGGTTTCGATATTAAAGATATTTTGATCGCTGTCCAGGGCGCGTTTGACGGCACATTCCGTCTCACAAAGTCCTGACTTTAAAACATCCTTGCAATACATCCCTTGGGCTTCATGGGCCCGGAACCCGGTTATCTTCTCTGCGGCCCTATTAAAATAGGTGATGCGTGCCTGCAGGTCGGTTACAAGGACGGCATCCGGCAGGGAATGCAGGATAGCCGACGCACTAATATTTCCTGCCCAAGTCTCCGGGCTTCTATATCCTTCAGTCAAGGCTTTTTACTCCTTGATGTTACGTTCGGCTATGAATCGGCAGATAGGAGATCCCGTGGAACGGCATGAAATCTCGCGGGAGACAAACGTACCCATTCCGGCCGGATAACGAGGCCCATAAACCAGATCCATATAGGAGGCGGTGCATGCATTAAACATATAACATCGGCCATGCGGTTGAAGGCCATATTCCTCCAGATAACGGCCGGGATCGTAGGCGTTCTTCACTGTCGTGACCAGTCTCTCGCCCGGCACCAGCTCTTCTACTTCTATATATCCTATCCCAAAGATATTGGTAAAGGCCACCAGGGCCTGGACTTCATCTTCCGGAGACTTGATCATGGGCAGGATGTGTTCCCGCCAGTGCATGGATGTCCGCGCCCCGTGAAAGGTGTGGTAGCCGCATTCCAGCACGGCGTCATAAAGTTTTTGCTCTACTGCCTGCGCCGCATTCTCATCTACCTTATGGATGACACGGGAGACGGCCTTAAAGAAGAATTCATTGTAATTTATGGCCGCGTATATCCCAAAAGCAGCCATGATCCCCCGCTCATTACTTTCAATGGGCAGGCGGGAAGCCAGTTCTATTACCTTTTTGCTGTCTATAGCCATCGCTTATTAACTGATACGGTAAATTCACATCGATCGCAGCCCGTAATCATGCAATGATCTTCCTCAACCTTATATTTATCCACCGTCCCTCCATAAATGGCCGCCAGTATTCCGGCCAAGAAACCATGGGTCAAATAACAAACAGGCGTCTTGCGACGGCCGTATTTGGCCAACCAGCCTACCACATAGTAAGAGGAATCAGCCCAGGCCCTGCCCCCGGATTCATTCAACTGCGAGAGATCCAACCGGCCGAACCCCATAACCCGGTACAGTTCAGCGGCGGCCTCCAGCTTGTCCCGATCGGTCTGGTCCTTTCCCAGGCTCAATATATAATTATTGAAATTCAGATAAAATTCTTCGGCTGCCGCACGGACAAAGACCTCCACCGCATTAATTTCCGCTATTTCTTCAAGCGCCTTGACTAACCCACAATTATAATGATGGCAATGGAGGGATACCATCACCCCGTCAAGTTTCATGATATTAAGATTGGGGTCAAAACAGACGAGCATGGCAAAGCGATCCTTAGCATCAGCATCTTTAGTGCATGTTAGTTAATTAACAAATTCCATCGGCAAAAATCAAGTGCTTCTTTAATAAGACCTCGGGGACATGGGCACGATTTCTGGTTGTGCGATGTAGATTAATGAGGAGGGGTGAGATCTAATGCAGGGGATTGGGTTAGTGGGATTGCAGGAATGCAATAAATAGTTGCAATAACGCAATTATATCCCGGTATTTTAAGAGATGAACCTATCTAATCAAGCGGGTATATTTTAATTTTTGTGAACACTATAAGGGCAACCGACAGGAAAGCAGGGCAGAGATAATATTGGCACATTAGTTGCTTATTTTTTAAGGTCAGGCTGTTAGGCACCGGGAGAGGGAACACAGGGATGATAATTTTGCCCCCTATCTATCCTGTTCCCCTCCCGGTTTTTTTATTGTAATATACAAGCGAAGTTAGACCAATGGAGTAGGATACATGAGAATAGCGATTACGGCAAAGGTTCTTTGTGGTTAATCTTTTGATAATACGACGAATAACAGACGAAAGGGAAAAGCATGGCAGAGGAAAACGGAAAAAGTTGCAGTTGTGATAGCGCGCGGGATGCGGCCCTGGCGGTTCAAGACGAGATGATAAGGGACTCGCTGGGTAAGATTAAAGATATCCTGCTGGTCATGAGCGGCAAAGGCGGCGTGGGCAAAAGCACGGTGGCCACGAATCTGGCGGTTGGCTTGAGCCAGTCCGGGTATAAAGTAGGCCTGATGGATGTTGACCTGCATGGGCCGAATATTCCACGGATGCTTGGGGTTACCGGGCAACCGGAGAATCTCCAGGGGCATCGGGTTGGGCCGGTAAGGTACTCGGATAACCTCAGGATTATTTCGATCGAATCAGTGATGAGCGATAAAGATCAGGCCGTAATTTGGCGCGGCCCGGTAAAGATTTCGGCGATTCGTCAATTTCTATCGGATGTGGAATGGGGTGAGATGGATTATCTGATTGTCGATGCCCCTCCGGGAACAGGGGATGAACCGCTGACCGTGGCCCAGACTATCCCGGAGGCCCGGGCGGTGATCGTGACCACTCCGCAGGAGGTCTCTTTGGCCGATGTCCGTAAATCTATAAACTTTTGTCGTGAAGTAAAGCTGGAGATACTGGGTATTGTAGAAAATATGAGCGGACAAAAATGTCCGCAGTGCGGGCATGAAATCTCGTTGTTTAAGAGCGGCGGCGGTGAGAGAACGGCCCGTGATATGGGGATACCGTTTTTAGGCAAAATACCCATTGATCCGGCGGTAGTGACGGCAGGCGATGCCGGCAAACCGTATGTGCTAAATACGGATAATGGCGTTGCGGCGAAGGCATTTAAGGATTTGATTGATAAGATAATTTCAATGAGCAAATGATGTTTTCCCCGTGTCAGAATTTTGTATGGTGATCGGATGGCGCGAGAGGCCGCTACGGCGTTTGATGCCTTGGCTCGTGAATATGATGCCTGGTATGAAAAGGAGCCGCTTCTTTTTGCTATAGAGCTAGAGGCCATAAAATGTGTCTGCCCTTCCCCGGGCAGGCCGTCGCTGGAAGTGGGAACGGGAAGCGGACGTTTTGCCTCGGCCTTGGGGGTTGAGTTTGGAATTGACCCTTCCATGACTATGCTTAATCTGGCCAAGGCCAGGGGAGTTATATCCGTCCGGGCCATGGGAGAGGCTATTCCCTTCCAGGGCGAGTCTCTTGCCGCCGTCTTTATCCTTTTTACATTGTGTTTTGTACGGCGTCCCTTGAATTTATTTAAAGAATGCGGGCGAGTTTTGCGGCCGGGCGGACGGATAGTCGTCGCCTGCATTAATAAAGACAGCGCATGGGGCAAGCTTTATGAGGAAAAGAAGCAGGCCGGGCACCCCTTGTATAGATATGCCACTTTTTATGCTTCTACTGAGGTGGAAGAGTTACTGATTGCAGCCGGATTCAAAGTGGATAGATCATGCTCGACCCTTTTGCAGCCGCCGGGGCGGGTGGAGTCGATGGAGTATCCGAGAACCGGGATTTTAGACGAGGCCGGCATTATCCTTTTCTTAGGCGAAAAATGCTGAATTGTGAATGTGGGGAAATTTGTTATGGCGTGGAAAAGTTGTTGACATCAGGAACAGGATGAATAAGATAGCTGTCAAATTTTGCCGTCTTCATTTTGGCTTACCGGTTTGCGGGAGGGATACGACATGGGTACTAAATTGAGCTTAAGTAGTTTTAAAAATCCATTATTGGTGTTGTCGGTAACCGTCTGGTTCACAGCTTTTCTTCTGTTTCCGGCCTTAGCCACGGCCGCCCTTTCCGACTCCATTCTGAGCAGCCCGGGGGCATCCCTGGCGCGGGAGGCAGAGCTGGCTAAGGTCAGGCAGGCCCTGGAGAACAAGATAGCCGTGCAGAAGCTAAAGGATTTTGGCCTGAGCCCGGACGAGGTCTCAGGCAAGCTATCTTCGATGACCGATGAGCAGATTCATCGCCTGTCTTCGCTTTCTGATCGCATCACGGCCGGCGGTGATGGGGTAGGCACGGTCATCGGCGTATTGCTCATTATTATTCTGATCATAGTAATTATCAAGCTTCTGGACAAAAAGATTATCATAAGATAACGCCATCGTGACCCCATTCCTTTCCGTGGCCTGGCACAGGAATATAGGATTGATTGCCGTCGTTCTACAGATTTTTTTGACGGCCTCCTGCAGCCGCATAACTACACGTCTCCAGATTATTGAGGCAATTACACGCGGAGAGGAACGGGGGCACTACATCCCTTCCGTCCCTTTTATTTATCAAAAAGATAAGCGTTGCGGGACGGCGGCCCTGGCCGGCGTCCTTCACTATTATGGGGATCCAATCAGTGAGGAGGCAATTGCCGGAGAGGTTTTTTCTCCGGAGCTGAGGGGCACATTGCTATCCGACCTGGAAAATTTTGCCCGCCGCCGGGGATTCTACACCCGTGTCTATCCGGGAAGTCTGTCCGACCTCAAAAGGCATATCGAACGTAATGAACCTGTTATTATCCTTATCGATGAGGGTTTTTCAGCCTATCAACGTCCCCATTACCTCGTAGCGGTGGGGTACAGTGAAAAACGGGGACTGATGATTGTCCATACCGGGACAGAGGCCGATGCCCTCTGGTCCTACGGACGGCTGGAATCGGCCTGGGCCCGGATGAATTATCTTTGCCTCATTATTATGCCTGTTTCTAAGGCCACAAAAGAGTGATATGCGTTCTATTATCTCTAAAAGATCCCGGGCCTTTGTGCTGTGCTGGATCCTTTTGTGCCTGGGCTGCGGAAAATTGCCGGAAATCGTCATTCTTCACGATCCGCTCACGGCGGAGGAACACAATAATCTGGGCGTGTCCTATGAGGCGCGGGGGGAATATAGTTTGGCAGAGCGCGAGTATAAGGAGGCATTAAAGATAAGGAAAGACCTCTTTTGCGCCCAATTTAACCTCGGGAACCTCTACTTAAAGATGGGACAAGAGAGCGAGGCGGAAGACGCCTACAAAAAGGCTATAGCCCTTGATCCCGCCCGCCCCGATCCCTATAACAATCTGGCCCATCTTTATCTTCAGGGCGGCCGCCATCCGGATGAAGCGCAAAAAATGGCTGAAAAGGCCGTGAGTTTATCCGGCCTTACGCCTGGGCGTGTCTTCGAGCGGCGCCATCGTTATCTGGATACATTAGGCATGGCTTATCTTGCTAAAGGAGAGGTCGATAAGGCCATCCGGTATTTAGAGGAGGCGCTTGACATGGCGCCGGTTGAGGATAATGCCTTTCTGGTTGAGGCTTACGGACATCTGGCCGGGACCTATCGGATGAAAGGGGACGAAGTCCAGGCAAAAAAATATCTAGACGAGATGATAAAAATCGAGGGTTCCGTTGGAAGCCCCAAAAATCCCTCTCCCTTGACGGGAGAGGGTTGGGGTGAGGGTGAAAAATAAACCGCTTTAAGTTATTTATCCATCTGCCGATAAAACAATAAAGGAGGCAGGGCCATGAAGATAAAAGAGACAGTAACCCATTTGCCTGGCGGGGCTGGCCGGTTACAGCCCGGGAAAAAAACAGAAGGGGCGTCCTTTCGGGATGTCTTTTCCAAAGTTGCGGGGAAGGCAGATCAAGCGCCTGCGAGCGCAGGACTAAATAATGCGGCGCCGCTTTCTTCCATTGATGCGCTGGCCGCTCCGGGGACAGATACCAGGCTCCGGGGAGTGGCCAGGGCAGAGGAATTGATTGCCCTTCTGGATCAATATCGTATGACCCTCGCTGATCCAAAAAAAACCCTGAAAGATGCCGGTCTCCTGCTTAATTCGGCTGATGAGAAGGTCAGACAGCTTGATTCTATCATCCAGGGATTGCCTTCAGGCGACCCGCTCAAAAGGCTTCTGAATGAAACAGGGGTTATTATTGCGGTTGAGACCATCAAATTCAATAGAGGCGACTATCTTTAATCCACAGATTACGCAGATTACGCATATTTTCATGAATTATTGGGTTAAATTCCCAGAAGCTTGCTTCAGTCCCTCCTTACCCCTCAATGACCTTAACATAAACCCTTCGGGTGCGCGGACCATCAAATTCGCAGAAGAAGATGCTCTGCCACGTACCCAGTAGGAACTTGCCTGATTCCACAATTACCTTTACCGAAGAGCCCATGATACTGGCCTTTATATGGGCCGGCGAGTTGCCCTCAGCGTGACAGTAGGGAAAACGAAAAGGTATTACCTCATTCAGGATGGCCAGGATGTCCTTTTGCACGTCTGGATCCGCCCCTTCATTAATGGTAACCCCGGCGGTGGTATGGGGGATAAAGATACAGCATAGCCCATCCCGGACACCTTTTTCTGTTACAACCCGCTCCACCTGTCTGGTTATGTCTATTAATTCAGTCTGATTTGTCGTCCTTATAGTGATAGCGGTAGCCATGGACGTGTTCCTCTTAAGATGTCAGCCTTGAGCCTCGGCTATCAGCAACCTGACTATTACCGTTGTTCCTTTGCCAGGTTCGCTTTCGATGTGGATGGTCCCGTTTGATCCGGTCACTATCTGATAAGCCGTCCATAAACCAAGCCCCGGTGCCCGGGTCCCTTTTGTAGTGAAGAAAGGCAGAAAGACCCTGGAGCTGTCTTCGCGCGTGACCCCTGATCCCTGGTCAATGAATCGAATCTCGACCATGTCCTGCTCCCTGATCCGGCTTATGTTAACCTCGATGCCTCCTTTGCCATGCATGGCCGCGACGGCATTCTGCACGATTTTTTCAAAGGCCATGGAGATATTGTCCAGAGCCTTTACAGATAAGTTTTGACTGTCACCGGTAACCTTTATGGTGAAGGGCGCGAATTTTTTTTGGAGTGAGGAGAGGACGGAAGGAAGGGCGATCTTTACAATCTCTTTCTCGTTTATGTATGAGGTGACGGAAAGAAGCTCGTTCACTACCTCTGTTACGCGCAGAGCGGCGTCAATAACAGACCTTAAGCGATCCTGGGCCTTGTCAATCTCATCATTTTGCAGATGCTCGAGGGCAAGGTCCCCCAGGGCCACTACCGTGGTCATCCTGTTGTTCAATGTGTCGGCCAGGCCCCGCACCAGTTCCAGGAGGGCGTCCTGTTTCTCTTTTTGTTTGGCTATTTCCCCCAGGCGTTGTCTATCCAGGGCCCGTTGCACCTTAAAGAGGAGATCAGCCTGTTCACAGGGTTTAAGGATATAGTCCATGGCCCCGTCATACATGGCATTTACGGCCGTTTCAACGGAAGAATGCCCGGTTATCATGAGAACTATGGATTCGGGCGAGATTTTTTTGACCTCTTTAAGAAGGGTGAGGCCATCCATCCCTTCCATAATCAGGTCGGTAAGGATCAGGTTGTAAAATTCGCGGTTCAGATTGACCATAGCCTCCTTGCCGCTGCTGACCGGCGTGACCTGATAGCCGTCTCGTTCCAGCATATTGGTCAGGATGTCCAGAGTGAGCTTGTCATCATCTACAACCAGGATTTTTTGGGGCGCTGTATTGGCCATATTTTTACCTGATGGGTTATAGGAATATTATGGGTATTTGGATTTCATGTCAAGAAATCTGTGTTTTGCATTTTTTAGGGAACCCCTATGTTTCTGAGCGTAACTTGCTGGAGCAGCGGGGTACCCATCGAGGGCGAGCAGGAAGGAGAAAGCCCGCCCTTTAGTGGCGGGAAGGGGCAGGTATTCCCCGCCTGCAAGCCCCGATAGGGTCGCTGCGCAAGCCGTGAAGCGAAGAGACTAGGGGGCCCTAAAAAGAAGAAAACTCCGGATCTAATTTTTACCTTGACGTATGGGCAGTTTGGTGAGAAGTAAATTATGAGGACTGAGAAGAGTAACAATTATATGAACGCTGCGCCTATTTTTAAAAGCGATGTCTTAAAGGCCCGTATACAGCGGCTCCAGGAAAAGATGCAGGGGTTGGGCATCGCTGGAGCCCTCATAAGACAGAATGCAGACCTTTACTATTTTAGCGGCACGACGCAGGAAGCTTATCTTTTTGTGCCCATGAGCGGCTTACCCCTTCTCATGGTCAGACGCAATTTGGCACGGGCGAGAGGGGAGTCATCCCTCGAAAACATCATACCGCTCAGTAGTGTGCGGGGGATTCCCAAGACGATAGCCGGGCATGGTTATGATGTTTCTGGGCTTCTGGGCCTGGAAATGGATGTCATCCCGGCCAAGCTATTTCTTTATTTAAGAGATGACATATTTCCGGGAGTGGAAATAGCAGACATCTCTCATGCGATTCGCGAGGTGCGGATGCTCAAGTCTCACATCGAGATAGAATGGCTGCGGCAGGCTGCCGAACAACTGAACAGCGTCATTAAAGAGGTGCCGGATTTATTGCGGCCGGGGATGACCGAACTGGAACTTTCCATTGAGCTTGAATACCGGCTCCGCCGGGCCGGCCACCAGGGATTTATGCGTATGCGGGCCTGGAATCAGGAACTCTTTTTTGGGCACATACTATCCGGCCCGTCTGGTGCGGAACCTTCTTATTTTAAGGGGGCCACGGGAGGCAGGGGTATCAATCCGGCCTTTAGCCAGGGGGCGTCAAGTAAGGTTATCTCTGTGGGGGAGCCGGTTAGTATTGACCTGGGAGGATGTGTAAATGGTTATATGACCGACCAGACCAGGATGTTTGCCCTCGGTTTCCTGCCCGAGGAGTTGAAAAGGGCTTATGAGGCGGTCATTGAGATACACTATGGACTCCGGGAAAAGATAAGGGTGGGCGAGACCTGCGGCCGCATTTATGAATGGGCCTTTGACAAAGCGGCCTCTCTGGGCTATGCGGACAACTTTATGGGCTATGGAGAGGCTAAAATGCCGTTTATCGGCCACGGCATAGGGTTGGAAGTAGATGAGCTGCCGGTCTTTTCGGCCCGGAATCCCATGCGGCTGGAGGCCGGTATGACTTTTGCCATTGAGCCAAAGCTCATCTTCCCCGGGGTGGGGCACATAGGCGTTGAAGATACCTACGTCCTCACGCCGGAGGGTGTTAAAGCAATCACCACGTCACCGGATGAGATGGTGATTATCAAACCCAGGTAAGCGTTCAGCTATCAGCAGTCAGCGTTCAGCTTTGAGGCGCGCCTGGAGGTCGCTCCTATAAGGCAGCGCGTAGCCTGTAGCGCATAACAAATAACAAAGTGGGTGCGCTTTATTTTTACTAAACGCTAAGCCCTAGTCGCTAAACGCTAATAAGTGGTATTTTTTCACCAAGCAACGCCACCCGAAGCCACCTGCACGCAAACTTAAAGAGAGAAAGCTCGTCTTGTAACGCCGTCCCTATCTCCTCGCCCTTAAGGTTGTATGTATCCAGGAAGCCTTGTCTGCACACCAGATGAGCAAATTCATCCAGGCTGTAACTGGCAAGAAAGAACATCTGTATGCCCGTTTTGTCCAGACCGCCGGCGGGGAACATCTCGCTAAGGGTTACCTGAGACCACAGGTCGTTCATCTCTTCATAAACAGCCGTACCTTGTCTTTTCCGCCATTTTCTTACGGTTAACAAGTTATCGTCTCCCGGCAATCTCCCTGTGTCTTCCTTTTCCCCGAGGGGGTTGTTCCCATTAAAGCCCAGGCAAAAAGATCTCTTAACTATTGAATACAAGGGCGTTGCCGGTTTGCCATCCCCGGCTTTGTCGATGCATGGTTCCAGTGGAAAGATGCGGCATGACCAGGGACGGTCCGGATATACCCGGCATCCATCCGAACTGGAAAACGGGCAGAGTTTCTCGTCCCCTGTCATTTTCATTACCACCAGAGGGTGGCCGATCTCTTCCATATAGATGGCCGCAGTATATGTATCCAGGAATTTTCTCGATGAGAGTCCCAGATTATTTTTCAGGCGTATTATGTCGTAAGGAGTCAGAAAAAGGTTGATATCCCGACAGCACCGGTTGAAGCAGTCCAAGCCCTTCCGGCAGTCAAAGGGGAATATGTCATCCAGGCCAAGCGTAATGATCTCGTTCATTATTGTCTCCTCAAGACTGATGGCTTTGCAAAAAGTAAGATTTTACCGCAGAGCTTGCTATATTGCAGTAAGCCTTGCGGATAAATGAAAAAGGCTATACTCATTTTGATTTGAGCCAATAGCAAGTTGGTTAACGCAAATCAAAAGAGGAGCATA
>JBFMFO010000029.1:0-31410 GCA_040754095.1 Thermodesulfobacteriota bacterium
GGGGAAGATGCCAAAACCGATGGCCTTGCCCGAGGCGGTCTGGATCAATAAACCGGCGTCAGAAAATAGTGATCCATTGCGACACTAAATTCTTTATGGAGGTGTCTCATTTTCATTGACAAGTTCCACTGGGCCGAAAAGAGAAGAGTTTTCAATCACAATGACGGGAGCTGCCTGCTCATATTCAGCCTACTTTCGAGCGAGAATATTTAGTCCGAATCCAATGTACTTGCCGAGCCAAAGCTCGGTCCGAGTCTCATTGCGCCAAGGCCGACCATAGAGAAGCTTTCCTGCCTGGTTATATCCCGTAAACTTGCCGACACATTTTGAAAGATATTTTCCCATAACAGGAATTTGGTGAAAATCAAAACTGTTTTTGCGGATCTCGATTTCTCGGAAGAGTCTGAATAACCTCTCGATCTCCTTAAAGGAGTAGACCTTTGTTTCTGGATTGAGAGCATTTTGCTTCTCCGGAGACATCCACTCGGTAACCCTACCCAGCCAATCCCTTGATCTAAACATATTGCCAAGCAGCAATCCCCTAAACAAGAAAAGATTTATCCAGTACATGAATGAATGTCTGGCGTACAGCATAATCGCCGCATATCCGCCGGTTTTGAGTACTCGATGGACTTCGTTGACTGCCTTTTCCGTATGTGGAGTATGATGCAACACCCCATTTGAATAGACAATATCAAAGTGACCGTCCGGGAATGGCAAGTTTTCAGCATCTGCCTGTAAGGCAATATGGCATTCCCCATCAACCCGATCAAGTTTTCCTGCTGTGGCCATCACGCGATCCAGGGTCAGATCCACCGATGAGATAAACGCGCCCTTGGAAGCCAGAAAGGCTGAGTGTGCCCCCGCACCGCTGCCGATTTCCAGCACCCTCTTTCCCTTCAAGTCGCGAAACGGCATTTCGACTACAGCGAGATGTCTGCGGTGGAGGAATAAGGTCTCGAGATCAGACAACTGCAAGTCCGACCGTTCTTCAACAATATTCCGGTCATTTTTAAAGTGGGTCTTCTGGTATAATTCACTCCAGAAAGTCTGTATCTCTCCTTTGATTCCTTCGGCATCGGCTCCATGAAAAACGAGCCGTGGAATCTCCTTGTAAATTGAGTACCGTCTGTTACAGACTGAACACTGTAATGGAAATTCTTTGGACTCTGTTTGAAAAGTCCAGTTCTGACCTTTGCATGCAGGGCAGGATATATGGCCCTGCTTTATTATGTCTGAAACCGTCAATCTGCCCATTAAAACCTCATATACTGCGTAAGAACCTAAAAAAGTTTTTTAATCTCGTTGGGCTGTTCGAAACCAAAACTGCCGGATTCCGAGGCAAGCGTATATTGTATTGCGGATCTCTCGACCCTGAAGTTAAAAGAGACATATACATGAAAATGACCGTATTCAGTCCCGTCTTAAATAGTGGTCCAAGGTGTATAGTACTTATGAACACCACTATTAACATTACCAAAATGCCTATGAATACGTTTCTGTCGGTATCCTTTATTGAGCTACGGAGTAAACTGATCGAATCAAGAACAAGCAATGTCCCTATTCCCAATAAAATTAGTAGGCCAGTCACGCCAAACTGTTTCATTACCTTTAGATAATAAGAATCGGATGCATCTTGAATAGTATAGGAGGAATCTTCTTTATTACCGTGCCTTTTCACCCAATCAGTAGCAGAATATCCAGTTCCGAATATAACATTAAAAATTGTTGAGGGCGGGGAATCGCGGCTTACTTGAGGTTTCGGATGATCTGTACTAGAAGGAGCAATACAATAAACCAGATCCTTTCGCATCATCCTAGTCATATTTATTAGCGCATTGGACCCATACGATTCCTTTGTGGTTATGAAGCCAAGCTCAGATTTTAAGTCATATGTTATACCCGGAAGTAAATAATATGAATAAAGAAGCGGCAATAAAACGACAACAAGAATTACTTTAACCAGGGTTCCTTTTGAGAATTGCTTTGTTAAAATGACCGTCATCAGAACGCCTATCAAATAACTGATCAGAATAGTTCTTGACGTGAATATGAAGCCGATAGGCAACAATCCTACTAAGGCCCATAATCCAAAGTACTTCTTTTTGTTCTGTTCGAAAGATTGCGTGAGCGCCAGAGGCAGATACAGACAAAACCCGAATAGAAGAAATAATCCGGAGAGATGGGTCATTCTGATGAGCCCCATGGGTGTATATCCACCACTAACAAATGCTTTTCCCTGTTCACCATACGGCATATGCCCAAGTTCCGAAAACAGGAGCCCTGACCAGGGAAGGTTTTCAATAGCTATCTTCAGGCAGTTCATACAATAGGATTCAAATAGTGTAAACAAGGCGGCCAGTACAAAAACGGCTGCAAAACCGTTCGTGATAATCTTTAAGTGTCTTCTGGGCTCAATCAAATACCTACATAAAAAATAAACGAGAGACATTACATAATAATAGCGAAACCCATCCAGGGCATTAACAATACCGCCTCCCAAAAGACGCGTATAGAAAATCGAAAAGACTCCATACCAGAAGAATCCCGCTACCAGTATATCCGTCTTGCTGACAGACTTTTCTCTGGAGATCATAGTACGAAAGTAAATCACGAGAAAGGCAACTAGAACGAACACTATCGGAAGCAATCCGACGGCCAGATTTCCAGGCGTCAACTGGCCCAAAAAAGCGTGCTTGTCCGAATGCCAGAGTGCTTTAAGCAAGCCCCCCCTGATGGCGACCCAAATCTCCGCAGCAATGAAAACGATACCACCTCCTCCGAATACCAAGTATTTCTTCCTGGGTGACCAATCCTGTTTTGTGACAGAGTATCGTATCATTATACTCAGCATTATGGCCGACATCACGACATATGGCCATAAATAGAATATAATGCTCCCGTCGGACGATTCTCTGAGTATGGTATAAAATGGCGCTATAAACAAAAACGCCAATAATCCCTGCTCATTCTTCAATATTGAAATAAAGAGAATGACGGCCAGGACCACTAAAAAAAGAAAAGAAAACATATTGATTTCTCCTGAGAATCACTGTACTCAGTAAATAAGCCTAAATTTTTTCAGAGAAAATCAGGGCCTCTCGTGAGCATTGACAAGAACCAAAGGAATGGTTCGTCTTTTTGCAATCAAAGTCGCCGTAGGTAAAATTCATTTTGATTTTACAAATATCCGTATCTTTTACGCAACGGAGCTGCTATTTTCAGAATTGATTCTTGCCGCTGAATGTTAATAGATTCGAATGAATATATACTTCGCTTGGTACTGGAATTCAATTTCCTGGCCAACAAAGTACGGATTTCTTTCTTATCTATTTTCATATGAAAAAAACTTGATATTCTGTCTAAAATGTCTTTCTGGACTGCTTCATTCTCACAGAACAGATCCTCGAATCTTATGCGCATATAATTGCGTGTAAGCTTTTCAGTTTCGCCTATAGTCTGATTCATAAGAACCCATCTCCAAGAAATCTTCTCTTCCGAACTCAAGGAATCCCAATTGTCGATACCCAAAATAATTTTACTTACATTCGTTTCCCAAAATGGAATGAAATCGATAAGATATCTATGCCATCCATGGGCTTTAAAATTCATAATTGAGACAATATAAGTCCGAATATCTCGAACAACATGAAGTATACTCGGGTTGTTCATCACATAACAAAATACGCTGCCCATTCCCCACATAAAGGGATTGATTTCTATATAATAATTATTGCTGCACAGCATACGTTTTCTCGATCTGAAATAAATCCCGGCGAGCACTTCCCTGTGGAGCTTGTTCCGGAGATATAAGTCGCTCATAATATGATATATACGCGATGGCTTTGGTTCGTGCATAGCTTGTATATTTGGATCAGTATTTAATATGCTGGTAAGGGTAACTGTACCTGTTCTCCCAGTAGACAGTACAAAACCTTTAATTCTGTTGCTGACGGATCCTTTCATCTATATATAGAGAAAAAATAAATATAATCTGATTTTGAATTCATCCAGAGCAGTTTGATTGGTATTTGAAGCCGGGCAGGATGACTATTTTCTTGCTATGGATAAAAAAGAGGTAAAATGAAAGAACGGGAAAACAACATCTTTTCTTATAAGCCTTTCGATGTTCCAACGAAATGGGAATAAATTCTTTACCTTTACCAAGGCATTTTTTAAGGATAACCAATGATAATTGATTTTTATAGATTCGAGCATTCTGAAGTTGTGAGCTGAAAGCAATCTTTCAAGCGAGTTGATATTATAAATGATTACGTGATTCGGTGGAATCAAAAACCACCATAGCCGTCCTATCAATCTTGCAACCAGACGCCTGTTGCAGCTTGTCTCAATAACCAGTAATCCGCCGGGCCTCAAGCGATTGTAAATCTGTTGCAGAAGTTCATTTGGGTTGGGAATATGTTCAATGACATCGAACATAAATACGGCGTCGAGATTATTTTCCAAAATGAAGGATTCTTGCTGGTAGACAGGAAGTTCCTTCGCTTTGCATATGTCAACCGCAAATTCGTTTAATTCATATCCTCTTATATCGGTATATCCGAATTGCTGAAGGACCTGTAAGAAAACACCTGAACCTGAACCGATCTCAGCTATTCGAGAATTTCTATCGGGCAGATATCTTACGACATATCTGAACCAATTCAGAAAATTCTTATGGCCAGATCTTGATGTGAAATAGTCTCCATAGACTTCTTCAAAATAGGAAGGATTCCGATAAATTTTTTCCGTCTGCGCTGGCGCGGGAAGCGGGTCAAGTATGTAACTTTTGCAGAAACAGCAGACTTTATAAATGTAGTTTCCACATCTTAGATTCCGGTTGTGCCGTGAAATTTCAGCGGAGCAGACTGGACAGTGTATTGCAACTCTTTTAGAAAACGGATTGTCTGAAAAATTCATTTTTGTTTTTCCATCTGTTCGATTCTCCATATCAGCAGGCCTAATTTTAGCGTCAGTCTTCTGTTTGCATAGGAGAGGCGTGAAATTATGACGGAAAAATTAAAAAGCATGAGAAGAATGCAAATAAAAGCCACAATAAACACTGCATTGACAGGGCTGTAAACTCCGATGAGATCTGCCAAAACAAAAAAAAGGTTGCCGCATAGCGATAATATAAAAAAAGCGAGACACATCAAAAGCCAGACCAAGGTATATTTTATTCTTATGAGTTTTCGTCTTGTCAATCCCAATACTGCAAGAGCAAGCAAGCATGAAAAAACGATTGCTAATACCTGAATCTTAGTCGTCAAAATCTTGCCTCCTTCTATAGTTACAATTAATGGTAAAAAGCAAAGACAAGAACCCTGTAAATACGTAAAAGAAAGCTCGTATAAAATTGAAGGATGATTGATTTCCCACTCTAGGTTTCATGGTGACTGGAACTTCTTGAATTTTGAATCCTGCCTTTTTCAGCAGGATGATGGTCTCCACTTCTGAATATTCAAAATTTCTCAATTGACATAGAAAATCGACTGCATTTCCATTCAGAACTTGAAACCCGGATGTCGTATCATAAATTTTCTCTCCGGCAAGAATGGAGACCAGAAACGAAAATAGCCTGTTTGCCAGAGATCTTGTCAATGATGTCTTGTATGTTGATTCTTTAGCTTTGAATCGCGACCCTATAGCTAGGTCTGCCTGACCGTTCACGACAGGATGGATGAGATGGTTAATCTCCCTTGCTTCATGTTGACCATCTCCATCTATACGAATTAAATAATCATATCCTTGTTCACATGCAAACATCAGGCCGGCTTCCATTCCTCCTGCAATTCCAAGGCTACTGGGAACGGAGATAACCCATGCCCCCATTTTTTTTGCAATCGGCTGAGTATTGTCCGATGATTCTCCATCAACAACAAGTATATCTGCGTCCGGAAGGTTTCCTTTTACATCGGTTATAACTCTGGCAATATGAATTTCTTCATTATAGGTTAAAATCAGTACCAAGGCTTTATTCAGCATAACCGTTCCTATTGGAGGACCTATTTAGCTTGCCGTTTTAACGTTCGGAATAAGAGGGTGTCATTTTTCCAATGGATTTAACTCCACCCTGTTCAGCTCAGCCAAAGCTTTATCAAAATCTTTAATTTGTTCAATTCCCAACCAGAATTCTCTTATATGATAAGTACCGATTTCTCTTCCTTCTTGAAGCAAAACATTAATGAGTTCCGGCATGGTAAAATACATGTCGTGAGGGATACAATTCAATACGGAAGCATTCAATACGTAAATTCCGGAACTGATTTTATAAATAGTTTTAGGTTTTTCTACAATCCCGGACAATTTATCGCCCTCGATAACCAGTACGCCGTAAGGGGATTGATATTCAAAATCCTTGTAAGCGACAGTCAGCGAATAGCGACCTTTTTTGTGAAACTCTATTAAGTCCTGGAAAACCAGATGGGTATAAATGTCGCCGTTTATTAGAAGGAAATCATCTTCCGGATCGAAGCAGTCCAGCATTAAAGACAATGGCCCGGCCGTTCCAAGGGGTTTATCTTCATTGATATACCTGATGGACAATTCATATTTGGAACCGTCCGCACAGAATGCCTGAATAATTTCCCCTTGATACCCGATAGATAGAATAACCTCGTTTATTCCTGATTTCTTTAAATTACTAAGCATAATATCCAATATCGGATTTTCTCCTACAGGTAACAGCGGCTTGGGAATAGAAAAAGTGAGGGGCCGCAATCGTACGCCTTTCCCGCCGGCCAGAATGACTGCTTTCATCACATATCTCTTTCTAAATTCGATATTTTTGGGGAAAATAGAAAGCTGGGTTTCTACTTATAAACTGAATCGTTTTCGTTAGACCCTCGGTCAAAGATACAGTAGGTTCCCAGCCGAGAATTTCTTTTGCCAGAAGATTGCTCGCACATAATCTCTCTACCTCGCTCTTTTTAGGGCGAATCCTTTGCACATCAGATTCGATTATGGTCTTCCGGCCCATAAGGGAAACTATCTTTTGAGCCAGTTCTCCGATAGAGATTTCTTGGCCTGACCCAATGTTGATCTCTTTCCCGGCCATCCTGTCGCTCTCAGCCATTCTCATGAAAGCAGCAGCAGTATCCGTCACAAAAGTGAAATCCCTTGTGGGTGTCGTATTTCCAATGCGGACATTCTTACCGGTCAAAACTTGAGAAATAATAGAAGGAATAATTGCTCTGTCCGACTGGCGAGGGCCAAATGTATTGAACGGCCTAATAATTCCTACCGGAAAATCAAAAGAATTGTAAAAACTCAAGGCTATGGCATCAGCGGCGATCTTGCTTGCCGAATAGGGGGATTGAGGTTGTTTTGGATGTGCTTCGTCTATAGGAACGTATTTTGCGGTTCCGTAAACTTCGCTGGTCGAAGTCTGAATAAATTTCTCAACATCGGCTTCCCTGGCAGCCGTAAGAGCATTCAAAGTCCCGATGGTATTTATGGCTATAACTTCTTGAGGATTAACATAGGAATAGGGTATCCCCACCGAGGCCGCCAAATGAAATATGATCTTGACGCCTTTGGTGACTCTATGCATAGTCTCGAGTTCCTGGATATCTCCGACGATAATCTCTATTTCTTTTCTGATTTTTTCTGGAATCACCCTGAGATGGCCTTCATCGTTTCTGGAGTTGTAACGCAAGAAACCTCTTACTTCCGCTCCGAATTCGACCAGCCGTTCCACCAGGTGACTGCCTATGAAACCACCAGCTCCTGTTACCAATACTTTCTTTCCTGCCCAGTTCATAATTGTTCTCTCGGTCCTTCTTTTCTGTATTTAAACCATTTTGCTATAATCACTAAAAGCAACGCTCCCAATGTTAGACAAGAAATGATCAAGCCAAATCGAAATGCCGGCGGTTCGAATGAGAGTTCGACGTAATGTTTGCCAGGCCCAAGTGGGAGGGCCATAAATAAATAATTGGCTCTCAATATTTCACTCTCTTTCCCATCAATATGCGCGGTCCATCCCGGATGGTAGCCTTCGTTTATTACTACCAGACCCGACTGAACACTGTCTACCGCCAGTTTGATTCTCCCGGAGGAATATTCTTCGAGGCCGATCTTCCCGATCGGGCCGTCTTTTTTCGTAATGTTCAATTTCTTCTCTATAACTACGTTGAAACCCGGCTTGAAATCAACAGATTCCAAAGCGCTAAAAATCGTTTTTTTATCATCAGTAGTAACAGCTTTGTTACTAAAATAAAATTTCGGTACGGCACTCGTGTTCTTGTATATGAAGAAAATGTCGCCGCGTGCAACCTGCTCAAGCTTTTCATGAGATAACGGCAATGACGAAATTACGTAATTCAGTCCGGCAATATCCAAAAGTCTGGAATCAATAGATACAGGACTTAGGCATAAATAGCTTTTTATTTTTTCGAAGTACGCTTTTAGATCAGGACTGGCTTCCAAGATACGGCTGTGATAATCAGCTAATCGTTGGGATGTGAAATGACTTCCGCGTGTATAAACCGCCGGGCCAAGACTGCTGAAATAACTGCCGTCCATCGTGATATTTGATTGAAATCTCGTTATTTCGGGATAGGCCTGAAGGGCAATTGAAAGCTCCAGGCTCGCGTCTTTGTCAGTATAGCCAATGTCTTCACGGACCTTTTTTTCGATTTCGTGCTGCGTATTGAAAATGATCCCGATCCGGTCACTGGAATCAAGTCGACTAAGTATCTGTGTTTCCTTGAGTTCCTGCGTCTTTTTAATACCGGAGTTGAACGGATAATAAATCTGGGTCAAAGAGTATTGGCCTGCAACAATTATAACAAGCAATCCTGTGGGACCAAAATACCGAGTTTTGCCTGTTCTTTTTGACTGTTTTATGAAACCCCATGCGGACAGCGCCAATGCACCCATCGCTACAGCAATATAGAATGCCCTCGGCCACGTAAGATAGTAATTCTTGAAGTATAACTCCAGATGATAGACAGGCCGCATGGTATATCTGGACAAGAACTCAAAGGGCGAACCAGGGCTGTGAAAACCGACTATTAAAATCAATACAAATGCAATAAATGCCATCCCGAACACCAGAGAAAGGACCTTTAAAAAGATTATAAGTGATTTATTGAGAATCCCCTTATTCCAGACGAGCTTCGAGGATTTCAATTTTGAAATCGTGATGCCAATGCAGAAAGAGCCCGCAAGAACGTATAAAGGATAAGAGCGCCACCAGCCGGTCCCCTTGATAATTCTCTGTAAGTAGCCCAGGATCGGGATGTAGTTATTCAGCCAACTAAAGAAAAGGAAGCCGATTACGTAATAAAAGAAGAATCTTTCTCCACGGCTAAAAGCGGATCTGTTACCCAAGAACATAATTATACTAGGCAGCAAAAGGATATGAACATAGTCGCTTAAAGATTCAAGTCGCGTCAGGAATCCTGTGGGAATCATCATCTCGTCCATAAACAAACCGGATGTGAAAGGCAAAACAAAAGATAACGCGATGGCTTTTAATGAGCTCCCCCCTGTAAGTGAGGAAAGATGCGATCTGGCCCCATTGACGACTTCATAGAACATGGGGGCAATATAGAAAGCCATCAGACCGATCCAGACAGACCCGGCGATCAGCATGAAACTCACCACCGAGAAAATAGTATTTGTAATCCTTTTTGAATCCCAAATACGATAGGTAAGATATACCGCGATGAAAACCGCAGAAAACTGCGGTACGCTTATGTTTGAAATCCAATGCGAGACGGCGAGGAAACAACCCACCCAAACGGCGCTGATTAGAGACTGGCGTAGCGTAAATCTTTCAACCTGGTCCAGCATTATGGGCAACAGAAGGTATCCAACAAAACTGTTATAGAAGAATTCATTAAGCAGGGCGGGACAGAAAATGAAAACTCCAAAAGAAATAAAACTGAATACCGGGTCTAGTCCGTGCCATTTTTTCAAGTAATAAATCAATGCCAGACCGAAAAGAACGAGTTGCAGCCATAGGAATGTTATGTATCCAAGGATATGATTCTCGAACAGCGATATAAAAAGCGCGGGGGCACTGAAAGCGCTTCCAAGGATATCGTGGGCAAATACACTTCGTCCAACCCCGGAGGTATTGTCCCACAATGGCAAAAAACCTGAATTGATCAGGTTGGCGTTTCTGTGGAATCCCCAGAATTTGATGGCCGGGTCACACGAAGTAATGGGTAGCTTGTCATACAACAAGAAATCAGAGAAAAACAACACTGATACTGCAAAAACTATAAGTATAGTCAGCATTGCCTCCTTGATTCCCATCATATGCATCTTTTTGTAAACTTCTTTTTCCATTTCGATCTGCGGTTACTATCTCATTCTTGTCATACTAATTTTCTCGTGTGGTTTTCGTGGTGGTTTATGGTAAACAAGAGACAGGTTCAGGCAGTTAGATAGATTTTCATCGATTTGATAGCAGAGTTCCCGGTAATATTTTCGCCAAGCAAGGACTTTTCAAGTATCAATCCTTCGAGATAATTGCACCTTGTTCAGCAAAGAGAGAGGGTCCATAGTTTTTTTGTTATTTCTTGAAGCTCTTGAGTATTGGACATTTATTTGGTAGCCAGCGGGGATATCCGCATACATGGTCACTTTTGGCCAGTGATAACCGCGTTCACAGTTCTAATCAAACAGTCACCATCTACTATATGCATCTGATAAGCATCTTTAATTTTTTGATCAGCATTCACATGCATTTCGTAAATTTTTGCTCGCTTTTTCTCTGACAGGCCGGAGTTCTCAAGCCAGTTTTTCACACTAAAATTATCCATGATATGGATCTTTGTTTTTATATTTTTAAATCCATTTTTTTCCAAATAAAATTTGAGAAGGGAAGGTGTAAACGTTCGGCGTTTTTCTTTGAACTTAAACATCTGCGAATACCAGTCTATTACCTCTTCATCATCTGAGGGCGGAATACCCTCAGCTACAATGATTTTCCCTTTTTCCTTTAAGACGTCAAAACACCTTAAAATGGCCCTGTCCAGATTATCAAGGATGTGATGAAATACCATACGTGCAATAACGCGATCGAATAAGCCTTGTGCAAAGAGGTAATCTCCAATATCCCATTTGACTACGGATATACCCGACCAATTTCCTTTTGTCAGCATGGGATCAGAAATATCAATGGCAACCACATGGCCAACATGTTTTTTGACGACATTCGCAACCACACCGGTTCCGGTGCCCACGTCGAGTACCAATTGGTGCTTTTTCAGGTCAGCGCACTCGACTATCGTCTCGAGATAACCTTTATCTTTAACCCAGAAAAGCTTGTCATAACGATCAGATCGAATGTGCCAAAAATGCTGATCTTCGTTCCTCATTATTTACGCTCCACAAAAGATGCTGTCGCAAAATTTAAGAGATCTTTAAAATGCAACGGTAGAATCAAAGATGGTGAGTAACCTTTGTTTTATAACATTGAACATGCATAGCGAGCGCATTCCCCGCAGCTTGCTGCGGGGAGCTTCAATCCGTCAGAGATATACAACCATTTTTTTAAATAGTTCCTCTGCTTTTTCCCTGTGTTCGAGGTATAGGTTATGATTTTCAGATGGATCCTCTTCCAGGTCATACAACTCGTATTTGTTGATGGAACTGTTAAATATCAACTTCCACCTACCGTCTCTAATGCATTTGATATTAGCCTTGTCCGGTGATGGATAAGGGCCTTCCACACCTCCCGTTTCGGAAAACGCGTATCTATCGCCCGACTCCTCGCCATTGATAATAGGTAGCAACGATCTCCCGGCGATGAGTTTGTGCTTTTGGGATGGTTTGATTTCCAAGAGATCCATAATCGTGGGCAAGATATCTATCGTTCGTATTTGAACGTTGTATTCCTTTCCGATGGGCAGCAATTTCGGACAAATAAAATAAACCCAAATACAGATGCTATAGTCATAAGTAAATACGCCGTAAGCCTTTTCACCGGCTTTTTCACCAACGCCGCCCCCGTGATCGGTCAAAACAATGATCATCGTGTGTCCGCTCGAATCATGACTATCGATGGTGCGTATCAATTCTGCCGTGTATTCCGCTGCCTGGTGAGCATGTTCCATGTATCGCGCCATGTTGTATTCGATCTTGCCAAAATACGCCGTATCAAAATCGCTGTATTTCCTAATGACGTCCTTAACAATGTGGTGATGAATTTCTCCATAGTGAAGAAAGCAAAAGAAGGGCTTTTTTTTAGTATAGCAGATATCCAATTGCCGTTTGTGGCTGGCCAATATATCCTTCTCTTCCTTCTCTGGAATAATCTGCAAGCTGTCAAAGCCAACATTAGGCAGCAGGATTTTGCTAAAAGTATAGCCGTGTGTGTAGTATCCAATATCTTTTAAGTATTCAGGCAGGCTATAGCATTCTTTTTGCTTGTATTGATCTGATTTTGTATAGGCATCCACCCCATTGTCTCTGCCGTACATTCCGGTAAAGGTGGCATGGAGCGAGGCTAGTGTATAGGGTGCATAAGTGATAGTTTTCGAGAAAAGAACACCTCGCCTACCCATTTCTTCAAATATAGGATTTACAACTCGAGCGTCATTTCTAAATTGATCAAGCAAAATCATAACAATGTTAGGCCGAGAATTATCAAATCTTTCTTTTTTCCTGAATAACCCTTTTAACATATTGCTCTGACCTTTCCAGAATTTTACTTTAAGTAACCCAACCTTCTAAGCTCTTCGCGAACCATAGGATTTCTGGTTATCTTGGCTGCCTTCCTGCTTAAGGTAATCGGGTACTCATCGATTTTAGAATTTGCATCTATTCCCTTATAATAACTGATCATCGTTTGATGAAGTTGCATCGCAAGCTCTTCGTTTTTATCTAAGATATTATTCTCTCGATTTTCCGATATTCCCGTGCGAAACAAATATTTTTCACCGTTTGACTGCCAAATATACTTATAATTCTTAGTTCTCAAAGCTCTACTGATAATATTCTGCTTATAGAGTGTATTAGGATAAGCCTTCAATCTTTCCGGCAAAACAACAGGAGGAGAATCAACAACCAAATAGCGATCTTCCCAATCTACCCTTTCATCAAATATTGAATGCCCATCTAGTACAAGCTCTGCCCGCGCAGATTTCAACGCACCGATCAAGTCTAAAATCGTAGGTACTATGTCCAGACCGGATGTCAGTTTATTGGTTTTTGAATTGGGCTCTATCTTTTCTGGATAATACAACATACAAGGGATACTAAGGAGTTCTTCCCAAACGGTAACTCCATGATTTATATCCCCATGCTCACCGAGAAGTTCTCCATGATCTGCCATTATGAGCAAAAGAGTATTGTCGAATAGTCCCTCTCTTTTCAGAGAATCAATAAATTCTTTCAGCAAATAGTCGGCATACAACAAGTCCGCCTTATAACACTTCCTTACGCATTCCATAGCGTCCCGTGCCTCACCAAAGTCACCGTTGATATAGGCATGGAGGTTAAATTGTATATTGTAGGAAATCTTGTCTATTTCCTGCCCCTTAAATACTTTGTTCAGAAATGCTCTTGGGGGATAGTAGGGCATATGCGGATGCAAAAGCGTAGAATAGGCAAATACAGGGGCTATCCCTTTGTTTTCTTTAATTTTACCGAGCAGATAAGTCAGAGATGCCCTTCCATCAAAGTTATCAGAAATCAAACGCATGCGACGATGTTGGCTCATATATCTATCGAAAAGATTTTTGAACCTGATCCAAAGATCTGGATTAGATTTCATTTTGCTCACGATGTAAGATTTTAAACCACCTCGGGCAATTGACTGGCTGTTTTCAGGAGAGATCATCTCATCAAAACCGAAGAGTGAACCGTATCCGGATGGTGGAACTACGCTGAATTTCGTGTGTCCATAATTCCTATACCCAAACCGCTTCAGTATGGACGGCAGGGCCCTGATATCATCGCCAATATCGCAATAATTATTGAATACTTTATGCCGGGCAGGATGATGTCCGGTAAAGATGCTGACGTGGGCCGGTGCAGACCCATTCCCAGCTGCATAATGGTCCATCAAGAGTAAACCACGGTCTGCAAGCTGGTCCAGATTGGGTGTAAGGCCTTCTAGGTTACCATAGCAGCCAAACATGTCCCGGCGGGCAGAATCAAGAATTATCAAGATAATATTCGGCTTTTTTCTCATTTATCGCGAATCCTTATTCATTCAGGCCCGAATGCCTGTAACCCATACGTGAGAACTCAGCTTATGTTTGTTTAAAAAGCATTGGAAATCTTCTATAGCCTGTTGACCTCTGGTACGGAGAACTCTTACGAATTCATTACTCGTTTCGCTGTTCAGGACGATATCTACATCGAGCCTTCCGGGGGTCCAGACCTGAACATTTTCAAATCCGGACCTTTGGAACAGGGTCTCGAAACCCAGAACGCTCAGAAAATTCAAATGATGAGGTGGAAAAACGCTGTTTGATTCTTCCTGTAGAATGAGTATATCAAAACCTTCATAGCCCAGGCCAGTCATCAGACAGAGCCCCCCGGGCAAAACGAGCTCATATAAGCATTTAACAAAATCAAAAGGCGAATAAACGTGTTCTATCACTTCGGTGGAAATCAATAGGTCAAATTTTCCTGCCCATACTGCGGACTCCTCAGCATTTGCTTCAAGCGTTTCTATTTTCCTGGTACGGCATTTGGACGCAAAAGAGGCGTTGGGTTCGATGGCAAAAAGCTTTGCATCCGGGAAAAATAATCTTAATTCCCCAAGAAAGATTCCACTGCCGGCCCCTACATCACAGATCTTTTGAGGGGATAAAGACTGTTTCGAAAGAAGGTCCGCAATCTGTCCGGCCTTTGACCTGAACAGGCTTGTCCTGCGCTTCTCCGCTACGGCAGGGGAAAAAACATCCGACCAGAACTTTGCTGATTCGCTGCTGCTGTAGAATCTGGCCAGGCTCTCCTTTGAAGGTCTTGGAGAACAGTACAGGGACCTGCATACTCGACAGAGGACATATTGGAAGCCGTTTTTTTGGAAACGTATTTCTGATTCATCCGCGCCGCATGCCGGACATGGGACATGATCCAGATCGTCGCTGCAAAAGTTCCGCGCGTCTCTTTCGCTTAGTTCCAAGTAGCGCCGAAACAGTTCTTTTGGTCTAATATCTTCCTCTTTCATTCCACACCTGCAATCACTGTACAACCGGATAAATCCGCTCCGGCAACCCGATTCTATCCTACTCTCCTCCCGAAACTGCTATGATCTCGTTGGTAATATATGTATTCTTCTCGCTGCATAAAAAATATGCGATTTCGGCAATGTCCTCAGCAAGCCCCATGCGTTTCAAAGGAATCAATGCTATTCGGGCTTCCATATTTTTGCTGTATTTTTTGTGAAAATCTGTATCGATCACTCCGGGGCGTATCGTATTTACCAGAATATTATAAGCTGCTCCTTCTCGCGCCAGTGTCTTCCCCAGACCTTCAAGGGCACGCTTGGCACACCCATAATGAAGAGAATTGGCCGATCCCCCGTACTTTGCCGCAATAGAGCTGATATTTACAATGCGCCCGAACCCATTTTTTTTCATTCGTTCAAACACGAAAGACGACAGCAGTATTGGAGCGAAGGTATTCAGCGCAAACGAGTTTTCCAGTTCCTTATATGTCAGTTCTCGAAAATGTTTTTGAACAATGTATGATCCCGCATTGTTTATCAAAGCATCAATCCTATGCCCTTCGATATCTCGGAGTAGATATTGAATCTGCTCACCAGCTGACAAATCCGCCTGAATCAGCTCGCATTCTTTACCCATGCTGTTGACACTTTTCTGCAAATCGAGAGCCTGCTCGCGAGCAGAAAAGAAATGGCAAAGGACGTCCCAGTTATTTTGGGCAAATTTCAGACAGATAGTGCGCCCGATGCCGGCAGCACCGCCTGTAATGAAAACGGTTTTGCGTTTTTTGCCAAACTGTGAAGACATTAAAATGCCTGGTCCGAGTTGGTTGGTCTAGAATCCATTTGCAGCAATCGCGACCATCTATGGAGAGAAGGATCCAGACACCAGTACTTGGTCACAAATTCGCGCTTCTTAGTAACGCTCGAATGCGAATCATTCCAGTCCGTAGAGTTGATATCCTCTAGCGCCTTGACCAGATCCGGAGGAGAATAGATTCTCCTGTAATATTCCTCAAAGCCGACCAGGGGGCTCATACAAGGAGTGCTGCTGAAAACCGGCACCAGCACATTGCAGCCATAAGCGAGCGCTTCTACAGCCACTGTGCTTGTAGGCACCAGAACAGCGGAGGCTCTGGAAAGATAATCTCCAATATCACCGTTTTTGATAAAATAACCAGCCCGATAGTTATCAATAGACAAATCGGATAAGACCTCTTCCATTGGAAGGGATGGGTGGCCCTTCAACCAAATTTGCATTCCGTTTGCTTTCGGAAAAGCGGCGTTTACCAGCGAAATCAAATCTCTCGTTTCTTGTCGAATGATAGAACCGGCGACCAAGAGCAAGGATTCTTTTCGCAGTCCTCGCTCTTTCTGAAGCAGACTGACCAAATGGATCTGCCTGAGGGCCTCAACCTGCACAATCGTATCATAACCAGCTCTCTCAAGAAGTCTGTACGGCAACTCGCCATTACAGGCAAAAACGGTAGGAAGAGGAAGGTCGGTCGGTTTCCCGTTTTGTCTTATTTCAGATGGAGCAGGAAAGTAGAAAAAATAGTTCTTTGAAATGGACGAATGCTGATACCCAACGATCTTGAGACGGGGAACTGTCTTTCTTGCTGCTGCATTAAGCGCTTTTTCCCAAGACTGCATTTCGGCCAGATATAAACAGTAGTCCGCAAACGGAATCCGCTGGAAGACTTTTTTATACGCATAATAATAAAAGATTCCCTGTATGGCTGTTATACCACAGAAAGAATTCCTGAGAAGATCTATCACAAGCGGCAAGCAGGTATTACTCGTTAGATTCTCACAGGGCTTGCCTTGAATGATTTTTCTTTCAAGCATCATGTATTTTACCGCTTGAAAAAACCATATAATAAAGACTTTCAACATTAGCAACGGGCCGGCGAACTCTTCTAGAAAAAAAAGTCTTTCTCCTCCCGCGGTCATGGTGTTCCGTAATCTGACCGCTTCACGAAACGACCCCCCATTAATAAATACAAACATCAGGATCCAGAATATTTTGATCCCGGATTTTTCCAGCTTAGGCTGCAAACCTGTGGCGTACTTGTTCTCAAACTTTCCTTTCTCAGCCGCCCGGCCATTCAGGTAAGGGAAATATGTTACAAAAATCATAGAAGGCGTTTCGTAACGTATTCTTGCAGGCTTCCATCCGGTTAAAAATTTCCAGTATTGAAGCCGGGAAAAAAAGGCGAGTGCACCCGCCAAACACCCTTTGAGATCGGAGTTTGCCAGAGCATGTTTGACCTTTAGCTTAAAGCCGGATTCTGTAAGGGAAACGGAATAGAAGGTCACTGCCAACCCGTTATTCTTCCCTAACTTCTTAAACACCTTTCGAAGGCTTTCATTGCCTACCGCTACCCAAAATGCATCGTAACGCCGCTCTGCAAGCCAATCTTCAACCGCATTTGCCTGAGCGATATGTGTGAATATATCTGTCTTGAGAGGATTCTTCTCTGACATAAGACTCAACCAATATGTACTTATCTCCTGATCCAAAAGGAACCAGTGCTTAATAGTTTTTCCGGCGACAGCTAATTCACCCAGAGCAGCCGACCACTCGCTGATTTTGTCCCCCATTCTTGCAACTTGAGCATCGACCAGACGGGCCGCTTCAATCAGTTTAACTTGCTTTCCAGACTGCACCAGAAGGTTTTCCACCGTGTGAATAAGATGGTAATTACCGGTCAGAGGAAAAAGTTCGATATATTCAGAGGCTTTGGTCAGTGATAACAAACAGTCCGGATTGAGACGATCATCAAATACAAATAAAATATTCATGTGTTCAATGATACCTATTCAGCCGATTATCGCTCGGTTGCGATTATATGAGAAACACCTTAATCAGGCGAGATACTAAATCGTATCCTGCTCCTTTGTTTCTGAATCGATTTCCTCGATGCACTCAATCAGACCTTGCCCCAGATCTGTGAATTGATTGGACGTAAGCTTGTAGCCGGTTTTCGGAGTATAGGAATAGGGCGTTGCCTTATAATGAGCATGGTTTGAAACCCCGGTGAATGTGATTTTTACCTGGTCATTAAAGACGTCTCGAATAATATTCAAGAGATCACGAAAACAGATAGATTGATGACCGGTTATTATCATTCGCGTATTGGCGTATTTTGGATCAAGGATCTCAACACTCAGTCTGGCTGCGTCACGAACATGAATGTATTCTCTTAATTCCCCACCCGTTCCGGAAGCAACGATCCTTTTATCGATCAGAGCCTGGCGCAGATAACGGTAAATACTGTTCCTTTGATCCGCTCTCGGCCCATACAACGTACCATAGCGTAATATAGTAAAATCCAATCCATATCGCCGCTGGTATTCCTCGACATACGTTTCAGATGCCTGTTTACTGCAGCGATAAAACCCGCCCTTTTCGCTGTACACGTATACTGTACTGGCATATATGTATCTTTTGACTCTTAGCGCCACACAAGTATCTAACAGGATTGTATTGCCCAGTATATTTTGGATTACAGTGTCACCAGGTCTTGTAGAGGCATCATCAAGGTCGGCTATTCCGGCGAGATTATAGACGAAATCACAACCTTCGATAGCCGCTAGTACCTGTTTTTTGTCCAGAATGTCCCCTTCGATCATTCTCTGGTCAGGGCGGCAGTACTTCGAAGCTCTCAGGTCAAACAATATCACCTCATGTCCCGCATCGGAAAGGGCATCTGCCACATGACTTCCCAAAAAACCTGAACCACCGAACACTATGGATTTCAATTCTGTCTCCTGGATCTTTGGATTTAGCACAATTGAGAATTCTTCACAGGACTTGAACGCAGTTTTTCGATCTGAGTGGTACGCCATGGACATCCGATACAGGCCCTTACCAAATGTGACTTGCCTTCTTTATGCAGCTCTCTGGCCCTTTGTACAACCGGGCTGTGCCAACTCTCATACACTGACAATTCTCTCGCATTCCCAGGGGACAGGTTTCGAAAATCATCATTATTACAGGCTAGAATTGTACCGTCCCGTTCAATCGTCATACGTTGCCAGAGTTGCGGGCACGCCCACGTTTCGTCTACGAGGTCTGTATTTCTGTTTTTTACATCTTTGAAATCAACAACCGCCACCTCGTCGCCGTGGGAACGCCAGAATTCTGAATACTCTTCCAGGTCGAGACCGGGCAGCCGAACGGTTTGGATCCGGATGCGGGGGCGACCGGATCCCGCCTGTTCTCTCAGTTCGAGTAAGGTACTAATATTGGATATTATACGTTGGAAACTGGCCCCTTTGCGTTCTCGTTCAAATGTAACCGGATCGATACCTTCTATAGATATGGAAATCCGATCCAGTCCGGCGCTTATGAGTTTGAGACTCATGTTTTTTGAAAGAAGCATTCCATTAGTATTAAAATAGATATCCAAGATGCCTTTCCTTTTGCCGTAGGCCACAATCTGGTCCACCTGGGGATGAAGTAAAGGTTCTCCCCTGTAGCTCAGTTTTAGACCGCAAAGACCATTTTCGGCACCCTCATCTATGATTTTCCTGCACAATTCAAAATCCATATCTCCCAGTTGATTTTTGCTCAGCAAAGGCAGCTTGTCGCAGAATGTGCACCTCAGATTGCATCGATTCGTAATCTCCATATCTAAATGGATAGGAAAATCACTCAGAATGAATTTAGCCGGGTTTTCCATCCATTGTCTTCGATATTCTTTGTACTTGGAATCATTAATATCATGAACCGATTTCCCGGCTAAGGAACTGAAATTGGCATTAGGAATCGATTGGACCATAGTTTCTTACCTTATGTTCTTTTGTACGGTATTTCATTTTCGCTGAAACCGTTTTTGCGAAGCCAGAATTCAACGCCTGGAACCTGCCATTCGTAATCTATATCACAGCCAGCCCACTGCCTGAGCGGATAGATTCTTTTACCCATCCATTTTTGCGGAAGAAGTCCGTCCGCTATGTTTTCCAGACAGTGCGGGCGCACGATAGAAACACTCATATCGGCGAACCACACATCTCCTTGAGAATCGCGATCACAGTTTAGAGTACGCGGATCTCCGAAGGTCTCAAAAGGTACAAATGGATGCAAAAGGCTGTCGCTTCCAATCTTCCGCGCCCGCACAGGGCTCCACATATTATAACGGGAAACCGTTACTGCGGAATCGTATGAAGGATTTTTTCGAAGTACTTCAATGCCGTCATCAATCGTTTTCGCCAATATCGTAGCCGCATTACAGAACAAAAGAACCATGAATTCGACAGTCTTGTTTCGTTCGGCCGCCCGGCTCTTAATAAGCTTATATCCGTGTACATAGGCGTCCTCCCCGAGAGCCTGCTTGGTTGCAAGCTCGGGAGGCCGTATTATAATTTCGGCCCCATGGTCGCGTGATATGGACATAATCCTTTCGTCATCAGTGGAGACAAAAACCCGATCCACGTACCGGGCATGACGGGCTGCTAAAAGGGGATAGGTACAGAGAGGCCTCCCTAAGACAGGGAAAGTATTTTTCCCTGGAAATCCTGTGCTCCCCTTACGGCCCAGCAACAGTGCCGCGATCATAGATCATATTCCTCCGGCATTTTCATTTTTCTCGAAAATTAAGGCAGTAAAGTTTCGAGCCCATTTTAGATTAGAAACGATCTGCAAAAGAGGCACTTCCGGTCCGGGTAGAATACCCATAAAATCAACCTTGCAGGCCGAAGCTGCACAATAATCGCTTTCGGAATCTCCGAAAAACAGACAGCGTGCCGGTTCTAAACCATATTTCAAGAGAATCGTTCTTAAGTTATTCTCCTTTGATTGGGAAGAACCTTTTATCTCTTTGAAATATAGTCCTAATCCTCGCCGGTTAACTATTGTAACAATTTCCTCATCAGGAGTAGCCGAAATGATAAAGCACGGGACTTTTTTGGACCATTTATTTAGGAATTCTGCTGCGCCGGGGATCTCGGGAGAGGCGATCACTTCGTCAATTACGAAGGAAGAAAAAATGTCGCAAAACTGTTGTATCTTTTGATCATTCAGAGGCATTTTTAAAAATTTCTTGAAATAATGCTGAAACTTCTCTTTTCTGGTCATACCGCCATGGCGCCGGTGATGCTCTACTACCTTATTTACAATTTCAGGACCATAGGGAGCAAACAGGTTCGCAAAAGCCCGTGTCTTGACTTCTACCGAATCAGCTAGAACGCCATCAAAGTCAAAAAAGAATGCCTGATAACCCATCGTCGATGTGCTGATGTGCTATGGTTAATCTAGAGATCTGAAACCAATGATCGTACACGGTGCCCCGTCCCCACCTGTAAAACGAAGGGGCAGGGCGAGTACCCTTGCAAGATTGTCACCCGCTCCAAGATGTCTTAAGGACATATCTTCAAAAAGAAATATTTCCCGCTCCAAAAAGGCATTGTGAACCATCCGGCCTTGCTCACGATGCCTTAAGCTGGAGACAGAAAGGAAGTCCATTCCAACGGCACGCAGCCGGGGACAAGTTTTTATAAGATATTCGGCTAATTCCGGATCCAATCCAGGCCCGTCTTTCCAGTATACGTCTTGGCCTCTATAAGCCTCAAAACCTGAGCAAAACAAAATAATATCTGCATCCCTATCCAAATTTTTAGACAAGCCTAAGTCTTCAATCCTGATTAGTTGACCTGGGGAGACAGAAAACCGGATAATTTGTGGGGTATTGAAAAACCAGGCCGCTGGTGGGTATTGTTCCACGCTTTTGGCATTATCAATAAAATGTAATGGGGCATCGACATGAGAGCCGGCATGGCTTGGGAAAGTGAGCATATACGTATTGCAGGAATCACCAGAGGCGATAGACTTGTCCTGAATGAACTGGATCGTGCCTTTTCCTCCGTATAAAGGAGTGCTTGTATCCATAACATGGGACAGCCAAATATATTTCTCATCTGTATAACTCAACCCTTATTCCCCTCAACATTTAGCCCCTGTAGCCCCTGTAGAAGGTTAGCCACCGCCATTTCCTCCATCCGAATACGAGCCTCTTGGGCATACGATCCTATATGGGGAGTTAATATCACGTTGGGAAGATCTTTAAGCCGGCCGCGATACGGCTCTTCTTCAAAGACGTCCAGAGCCGCCCCTGAAAGGTATTTTGAGCTTAAGGCATTGTACAAAGCCGCTTCATCGATTACCCCTCCCCTGGAGCAATTTACGATCCAGGAACCTTTTTTCATAATTCCGATTTCATTCTCACCAATCAATGGATTGCCGTCAAAATTGCCCGAAACATGTAGACACACCACGTCGCTTTGTCTCAGAATATCCTCTAACGGCAAGAACCGGCATCCATCCGGGGCGCCATTTACATTTATGTCGTTAAAGGAAACCTCGCAATCCAGTCGTCTCAAAAGCTCTGCCACTTTCCTGCCGATTTTGCCATAGCCTATGATGCCGACAGCTTTTTCAGACAGAAGATGTCCCATTTTCTTTTCCCATAGACCTTCTCTCAAATTCCTGTCCATTTCAGATATTCTCCTGAGAAGTCCGAGAATCAACCCGACCGTCAATTCGGCTACTGCCAGAGTGGGTCCATCTGGAGTATTAAAGACCCGTATTCCCAATTCGCTGGCTGCTTCCAAATCCACGTTGTCTATTCCGGTTCCGCACCTCGAGATTACTTTAAGGCCGCTTGCATATTCCAGAAGATTCCTGGTTATTCGTTCGGTTCCGGCAATTACGGCTGTTATATCCTTATAATGTAAAAGACATTCTTTTGCATTCAGCTTTCTGCCGTACGGGTTCAATTCGACCTGGAAACCCGCCCTTTTAAGCCTTGAGAGCGGAGCATCATCAAATTCGGCAAATGTAGTGGTTGAAATGAATATTTTCTGTTTCATCTTTTCATTCCTGCCATACTCAACCAACTCTGTCCATAATTATCAGTATAGCCCATAGTGATCTCCATTCAGTCCTCGAGCATTTCGAACGTGATTGCCTGATCCGACTCTATATTCTGTTTGGCTCGTTTCCCTACCACCAGGGGAAACATGCTTGCGGGCAAACCGTCGGCAGGACGTTTCATTCCTATCATCTCAGAGGTGATTACTTGCCCCTTTGATATGGGCAACTCGGCAACGATGCTCCGGCGGGCACTTGACCAGGCTTTCAGTTCCGATTCCGCCACCCCGAGCAAGCCGTTTCCGAGCGCAGATTCCGTAAGCCTGATATTCTGGACCATCATCCTAAGGTCATCCGGATTCATGGCAAAAAAATGCCCCGAACCGGTCATCGATCTGTCCAACGTGTAATGTTTTTCTATGATTCTTGCCCCAAGGGCGACGGCCATAGCCGGTATGATCATGTGCGGATCCGGCTCGGTATGATCCGAGAAACCAATAATCATTCCCGGATAGCGCTCCCGGAGCGTTCTGATCCTGTATAGGTTCGCTTTCTCGTATGGGGTAGGATAGCTCAAAGTGCAGGCAAGAAGCATGAGTTGATAATTCCCCTCCTCAAAAATGGCTTCGATGGCCCGGTCGATTTCCTCAGCAGTAGATGCGCCGGTTGATAGTATGATCGGTTTCCCAAATCGGGCCACGTGCTTTAAGTGTCTCACGTCGGTTATATCGCAGGAAGCAATCTTGAAAACAGGCATTCCTAGCCCGGCCAGCATATCGGCACTTTCTTCATCAAAAGGGGAGGAAAAGGCGATTATTCCTTTGTCTGCAGCATACTCAAACAAGTCCCTATATTCAAATCTCCCAAACCGATCCAATCTCCTGTAGTACTCAAGCTGGGATATTTTCTCCTCGCCCCAGAAAGCCACAGCATCTTTTGTTACCAGCCTTTCTGCCCTGTACGTCTGGAATTTGATTGCATCCGCCTTCGCCTCAGCCGCCTTATCAATCATCGCTCTTGCCAGACTGAGATCACACATGTGATTGCAGGCCGCTTCAGCCACAACGAAGGTAGATTGTTTTTTCCCCACCAATCTTCCATTTATCAAAACACACTCCAAGTCGCTCCGGTGGCTTCTCAAAAGCTGCTGGATGCGTTCCCAAACGCCTTCAGGATCCTTTTCGTTTTTGGTGAGCATGAGCCTATCCTTTTGACTTTAGCCTGATTGTCCCATGAGCCGTTCGAGTACAGCCAGCACTCGATCTGTTGATCCAAAAAATTCCGCGCAAAGCTTACGATCTCCAGTTTTCGGATCTCCAGCAGCTAGTCCTTCCTCAATAACTCGTGCAAATTCCGCGAGTTCTCTTACTTCAACTCCAAAACGCAACGGAATCGAATTGTCGGAAATATTCTTGAATTCAGGAAATCCCAATCTAATACAAAATTTTCCGGCAAGATATGCCTCAACAAGGGCCATCGAATCAAACCCGATAAAAACCTGATTTTCTCTCAAAGATTGATTCCAGCTTTGATGGTCGTATTCCACCCCGAGCGGCAATGATTCCGGGCATCTCTCTTTAGGATGCATCCTGATCCGGATTTCGGCCCCTCCCTCCCCTGAAAACAGGGATGATATAAGATCAGTTAACCGGTCGATTAAACGGTAACCTTCCACTTTGGAAAAAAAAATTCCCTTAAAACTCCGATCCGCAGTATTCGGCTGCGAAACCAGCAAAATGCGCTTGAATTCCCCGCCGGCTCCGCTCCAGTCCTCGCGGCAGATTTCCTCAAGATGAGGATGCCCTACTGTATGTATTTCTGCGGCTTGACCATCTAGAATTTCTAAAAGCCTCTGACGTGAAAAATCGTCTATACAACAAATATGATCGGGCAAAAAATCCGGGCTCTCCTCCCTAAAAAACCGATCAAAACCTTTCCAGTGGTCGAATACACCTATGACCGGTATTCCCAGTTTCTTGCCTGAAAAGATCAAATGAGAATTGGTTAGATCAAGATAGGGAGAACTCGTAGTGCAGAAAATATAATCAATGCGCTCTGAGCGTAGAAATTTCGTCCAGTCATCGATAGATACGGGAGGATTTCCTATCAGTTCTTTCAACGAAACAAAGGGAATTTCATTTTTTTGAAATAATGATTCAGAAAGGGGGTGAACGATAAGGAGAACATTCGGGATATCCTCTTTATGGAACAGGGTCTTGATTACGGGCGTAGTGAATTTTGCCCCTCCCTGATCCTGCACATAGAGAAGCAACTTTTTATTCACCGACAGCGCCAAGGAATTCTCCAGAGGAATAGTATGGTATCCGTGTTTCTCAATTTATCCGTTTAACGTTTTGTTTCATAAGATTAAACGCCCTTATATACCGAATTGGCCAGTATTCTGCGACAATTCAATATTAAATACCGATTAGCCAAATATCCGACCGGAGCAAAACACCAACGTGCCAATCGGACCATCAAATAAACCGCCCTGCTTTTTTGCCATTTCCTGTCCTGTCCGGATTCGGGAAATTCATGTTTCATGGGTTTCAGAAATCCTGCAATGCGGTTTATTGCTTCCAACTTAGGGATTTCAGAAGGTATGCTGTATCCAGCCGCTTTGGCGGCATTTGAAAATAGACTGCAAATCCAAATAAATTCGAATTCGGTCAAGTTTTCCAGATAATCTCTCTCATGCTTTGCGGGTATAATTCGCCCGTCACTGCTTTTCCCAGAGCTTAGATTGGAATAATGAGGCTGGCCTAAGAAAGTCGGACAGATTAGGACATCACTATATTGTATCCCGCAGAACTCAGCGAACCGCCTCATGGTCTTCTGCGGATTCTCTCTCAAGTCCTCCAAGGACAAATGAAGCACACCTAAATCATTTCTGTATTTTTCCAGCCATTCGAAAGTCCAGAAAATAGGAGAAATGGCCGTCTCCAGCAATCCCCAACGACATCTATTATTGGCCGCTCCAGGCCTATATACGGAGCATTTATCCCTGCCGCTTAGTTCAGCCCCTTTGAAGTAGAAGCTTTTTGTGGATACATACGTATCTATTGGATTGCGAGTTAATACTATAGCCTTACACTGCGGGAAATCCAAAAGTGGTTCTGCTGTAGGCTGGTTCAAAGTTACAAACCAGCATTCTGGCTCCGGGATCTCTTTTAAGCTTTTTTGATAAGCGTATATTACAAGTTGCAGGAATTCTTTACGGGATAACTCTTCGGATGCAAACGAATAGATGACTTTATGGAAAGTTTCAGCATGAATAAGCCCGGTTGAGTATTTCCTGCTCCCAAGATCTCCGTCGTAAACGGTCCCGATGTGCTGAAACACTCCCAGCCTTTCATAGTATTCAAACAGCTCGGATGTCTTGCACGGCTTGCCGAAACGTTTTGATGCGTTCCTGCCTAGAATATAGTAGGAAAATTCGAACGGCCAAACCAGGACTTGGGCGTTACCGTCAACCAGACTTCGAAATAGTGTCGAACCGCACCGACCGCTTCCAAACGAGAAAATCGGCCGTTCCAAGTAGGGGTTTTTCCTTATGATCTCATTTAACTTGGCATTCGCCATGGTATACTCCCGGACAAATCCAGAGGCATTTTTCGATACATTTCATGAGGCCGTCCAAGCCTCTTTACGGGGATTTCCAAACTGAAGCTCATAAAAAGACCTGTAACGCCCTCCATATTCTATCAGGGCTTCGTGATTACCGGCTTCTATTATTCTTCCGCCTTCCAGAAAAAAGATCTCGTCAGCATTCACAATTGTAGACAGGCGGTGCGCTATGATCACCAATGTTCTTGTCATTCGAAGTCGTTCCATGGCTAATTGGATATACCTTTCAGATTCGCTGTCTAAAGCGCTGGTAGCTTCATCCAGGATCAGAATCGCGGGATTTTTCAGCAGCACACGAGCCAGAGCAATCCGTTGCTGTTGGCCTCCGGAAAGGGTGATACCCCTGTCACCTACAACGGCATCATAACCCCGTGGTAAGGCAATAATAAAATCATGCGCATATGCCAATGTGGCTGCTTTTATAACCTCCTCTCGGCTGGCGTCCGGTCTGCCGTATAGAATGTTGGCATAAATCGTCTCGTTGAAAATGAAAGGATGCTGTTCAACACATCCTATTTGCCTCCTCCAGCTTGCTATCCCAATCTCCTCTTTTAAAACCCTCCCGTCTATCAGGATACGACCCTCCGAGGGGTCGTGATATCGCATGATCAAGTCAGCCAGAGTTGTCTTGCCGGCCCCGGAACTTCCAACCAGCGCGACGGTTTTGCCCCGTTTTATAACCATGTCTATATCTCTTAAGACATATTCTTCTGTCTCATTATATCTGAAAGATACATGCTCCAGTCGAATATCCCGTTCAAATTGGGGGAATTCCCGCAAGCTGTCCGGAAGATAGTGTTTGTCGGAAGTATCGATCAATTCATGGACCTTACTTATGTGGGGCATATATTCTTTTATCCCTAAAATACATTTATTCATACTCTTTACCTGTGGAACCAGTTGTACAAAGATAAATAGAACGGTTATCAGAGGAGCAAGAGATACATCCCAGATGTTTACAGCTACCAAAAGCGCAACGATTAAAGTCAAAGATAAAAAACTTTCGAGCTGCAAAGCGGAAATTACCTTGCCATCCATAATTGAAATCGCGTACTTTCTGAACTGGTTTACAAAATCATTGTATTCTTTCCTGTGCCCGTCTTCATTATTGTAATTTTTTACCGTTTTTATGCCGGATAAGACATCATTAAGATAACAATGAATGCGATCAATAATTTTCTTCTGTTCATATGCTCTCTGTTGCACTGCCCTTGATTTGGCACCCAGAAGTACCAGGGAAGCCAACCCTATAAGTATTAAAAGGAATGTCATCTTCAGCGAGACAAGGCAACCCGTAATGAAATAGATTACTATAAGGAATCCTGCTTTTATCAATCCGGTCAAGTTGTCGACAACCCCCCCTCCACTCGTAGCGGAAGTGAATTGCGTAGCCACAAGATCACCTACCTTTTGCTTGTAGTAATAAGCGAGTGGCAGGTTCATCAAATTATCAAACATGCTCTTTTGCAGATTTGTCGTGAACGTCGAGGTTAATACCCGGGTATAGTGATTCTGAAGCGCTTCGATGGCAATTCGGAGAAGGGTTAACCCCGCCAGGGTGATGGTCAGGATATTAAAACTGTACGTTACTCCCAATAAAACAAAAACCCACCGTACCAAATCAGTAAAGACATTCTGCTCTTCGCCTCCTGAAAGCGACTGCATAATTGGAATCAGCATTCCTATCCCAACCCCCTGAACAGATGCCATTACGATCATCAGCATCAGGTTAAGGGCCATCAGGAGCCTGAGCGGTTTTAGATAATGATACAGGTGTCTTGTTTCATTTATCAACTGTATATTCATGGCCTTCCTGATTTCAATCCTTCTTTTTCCAATCCGCCAGTATCTTGGTCGCCATCCATAAATCAAACTCGCTATTTACCTTTATGCTTTCCCACGGAAGCATGGAAATGTGACCGATTTTCTTGCCAAGCAGCCGACCGTTTTTGAAAACGCGCGTCTTGCTGAGGTAAATGGCCCCGTTCTCCTTATATATGGCATCTCTCTCTATTCTCATGTTTCGCCTCGATTTGTGGACTGGAGAAAGCCCGAAGCGCCTGTGCCGGTAACAAAAAGCCAGCTCTTCCTGAATAGATACAACCGAATCCACATCGAATATGGCCATAGTGTCTATTGCCTTATCTATGTGTCCTGCCCTGCGTAAGGGAGTAGAAATGTACAAAACACACACTGCATCCGGCTCGTAATCTGAATCTTCTTTTAGTCTGTCCATAACATAAGTGATTGTATCCTGCACTCTCGATGTCGCCCTGGCAAATTCATCGGGGCGTTTCATCGCCACAATACCGGGAAATTGCTTTCTGGTATACTCAAGCACGCTGTCATCCTCGGAGGCAAGAACAATTTTGTCCAGCGATTTGGCCCTTTGCACTTCATCCAGGGTATACCAGATCAGTGGCTTGCCGGCCAGCTCCACAAAGGGTTCACTTTGCGAGTATATTGATTGACCAACAACCGGAATTACTCCAAGAACTCTTGGTCTGTATCCATTCCCGTATTTGTCGATAAAAATCTTTTTGATGTTTCCGCGAGTCTCCAGGATCCTTTCCATCTTCTTGCTTAGGTTTTTACCGTGCTGCCGGTAGTAGAATAAAGGTATATTTACATTATATGGTTTGTACTTTCTTATGAACTTTAGCCACAAATCGTACCCGTCCTGACACGAAAAGGCTTCATCGTAGCCTTTGAGGTCAACCATGCATTCCTTTCGTATCATCGTGCAAGCACCATGCGCCGGCAAATCGAGCAATTCCACTTCTTCGCCGATTTTCTGTCTCCTTACCGTTTCCAGAATTTCGCCGCGTTCGTTAATATGGTAATAATCGGGATATACAAGACCGACCTCAGGCTTGGTTTCTAATATATTCGAAAGCACCAGCAAGATATTCTCATCGAAGCAGTCGTCGGCGTCGAGTCGGATGATATATTTGCCGTTCGCCAGTCTCAATGCAATATTGATTGATACATTGAGACCTTTATTCTCCTGCTCTATTATTCTTATTCTTGGATCATTTTCATAGTTTCTCAGCAAATCCAAAGTGTTGTCGGTGGATCCATCATTAATTATTATGAGTTCCCAATCAGGGAGAGTCTGAACCAGCACACTCCTGATCGCCTGTTCCAGAAACCGCGCATAATTGTAACATGGCATGTATACCGTAACTTTTGGGCTCGTATGGTCCATTAAAACAATCTCTCCTTGTCTTTGAGATAATCACCAGCGTACGTCAATGGGAGTTACTCCATTTTCAGAGTATATTCGATCGACATACTGAACCCTAGAATCACTATGTCCATAAAGAGACGCTGTGAGGGACAGATAGCCTTTGGGGTATATAAAACCGCTCTTGTCCATGAATTCGTATTCGCGCTGACTAAGGAGCTGGTCGTAGAATTCGCTTCTGGGAATCCCCAGATAGACAAAACGATCTACCTTCTTGGGACTGAGAATATCTATAAGTTTGTCCGTTAGTTTTCTGTCGGACGAAGTCTCTCCCGGAGTTCCGTATACCCAAGTGGTATACGTGGTTATCCCGTGCTCGTGCAGAATCGGAAACTTCTCTTTGAAGTCTTCTACAGTCTCATCCTTTCTCATCCTCTCTAAAACAGCGGGACTCCCGCTTTCGCACCCGATATACAAGCCAAGACACCCGGCACGGGCCATTTTGGCAATCGCCTGTAGGGCCAGCTCTTTGACTCGGCTCTCACAAACCCATTGGAAATCGGCCCCGTTCCGAATAATCAAGTCACAAAACTGGTCCAGCCGGTGCAGATTAGCGGTGAAATTGTCCTCCCTGAAGTAGAAGGTTTTTACGCCGTATTGCCTTGAAAGCTCGATCATTCGGTCAAAAATATGCCTGGCCGATATGGTGTTGTAATGAGGATAGATATACTTCACTCCGCAAAAGCGACAGCGGAAGGGACAACCCCTGCTCGTGCTTATTGTAAATACGGGCGAGACATCTTTATTAAAGAGTTTCAGGCCCCAGTTGTATGGTTTCCCAAAAAACAGGTCAAAATCAGGCCAGGGAAGCCTTTCCAGATCATCAGGCTTCAGAGAAATTCCCTGAATGACCCGGTCCGTAGTGCGACCTTCAATGATATCCAGAAGAACATATTCCCCAGCGCCCATCACAACGTGATCGAAAGTATCGGGAATGGATTCAGGCAATAGTGTAGGATGGGGTCCGCCACAGACCTGTTTGATTCCGGGATAGCTCTCTTTCAACTGTCTTGAAAGCTGGCAGGCCGGTTCAAAAGACATGGTATGAATGTACATTCCTATATAGTTGGGTTGAAATTTCGTTATATAATCATCCAAATCGAGACTAAGCTGCTCACCGATCTCTTCCTGATTTACAAATGGATTGTTTTCCACGTTGCCGCCGCCGAATGCATATAAGTCCATGATGCCGGCTTCATGGCCCTTTTGACTAATATATGCAGCTAGATAACCAAGGCCTTGAGGGGGGCGGTTATCCCCGAAATGCAACGGTGAATAGCCTGGCTCAGGTCTTGGTGCAGTCAACAGAAGAACCCGCTTTCTCATGACCAGTTACTTCCTTTTCTTTCAGACATGGGGAGAAGTTCCAAGAACAGCTTTTCTGGATGGAATATGCCTAGTTGGTTGCTATCATAACATCGATAACTGATTTCTAATGCTAAAGATTATCATAACATCGATAACTATTTTACGTTTTACTCTTTGTATAAGAAAGCAAAGGAGCAACAATAGTATCCTTAATTG
>JBFMFO010000030.1:0-23074 GCA_040754095.1 Thermodesulfobacteriota bacterium
TTCATGGCTATGCTCCTTTCTTTAAGTTGGTTTTTACCAACTGGCTATCGTTTGCAAAAAGGAGTATAGCCTTTTTAAAGCTTTCCCGTCCCCTCTGGAATATAGCAAGCTCTTTTCCAAAGAGGGGAATAGAGAAGAGTAAAAAATTACCCACTCGATTACGCGACGACCCATGAATAAAAAGCTTGATGATATTTTCCGAAGGATGTTTGCGGCCTTCGGCCCGCAGCACTGGTGGCCGGGCGAAAGCCCTTTTGAAGTGATGGTCGGCGCCGTTCTGACGCAAAACACCAATTGGGGGAATGTCGAGCGGGCCATAGGCCGTCTAAAGCAGGAGGGGATTCTCTCACCCCGGGCTATCTATGAAATCCCTCTATCGCTGTTATCTTCGTATATCCAGTCTGCCGGCTATTACAATATCAAGGCCGGACGTCTGAAAAACCTCATCTCTTTTTTTGTGGAGGAATACGAAGCGAACACAGAGAAGATGTTTGCAGAAGATATGGAGACCTTGAGACAAAAACTGCTGGCCATAAAAGGCATCGGCCCGGAAACGGCCGACAGCATACTCCTTTACGCCGGACACAAGTCCACGTTCGTGGTAGATGCCTACACCCAAAGGGTGATGTCCCGCCATCTGTTAATAGCGGAAGATGCCGATTATGAGGAGATTCGGGCCCTTTTTATGGATCGCCTCCCCTGCGATGCCGCCCTTTTCAACGAATTTCACGCCCTTTTCGTAAAACTGGGTAAGACTTACTGCAAAAAGAAGTCCCCTCTCTGTCAGGACTGCCCCTTAAATGGATTATGAAGCATGATCGTTTCAGCCCGTCCGGGCCCCAGGGAGACAATCATAATCCTGGTCCCCGTCAGTTCTTCTATACGGCTCAGGTAATTCCTGGTGGCTTTGGGTAGGTCTTCTAGACGCTGGATGCCTCCCAGCTCTTCCCGCCACCCCTCAATCTCTTCGTACACGGGCCGGACGTTTTCCATAAGGTCGATGCGTGACGGACGGTGCCTTATGGTTTGCCCCTCGCTCAGGTAATGCGTAGCTATATTTAACGCGGGGATACCGGTCAGGACATCGAGCTTGGTAATAGCCAGGCCGCTCAGGCCGCTCAACCGGACCGAATCGGAGACCAGCACCGCATCCAGCCAGCCGCAGCGCCGTCTCCGGCCGGTAGTAGCCCCAAACTCCGCCCCCCTCTGCTGAATCCGGTCTCCTGTTTCATCCTCCAACTCAGTAGGAAAAGGACCGCTTCCGACGCGGGTAGTATATGCCTTGCAGATACCGACAACCGCATCGATGCGCGTCGGCCCGATGCCGGCGCCGCAACAGGCCCCTCCCGCTATGGTGTTGGAAGAGGTAACGAAGGGATACGTGCCGTGGTCAATATCCAGATGCGCCCCCTGTGCCCCTTCAAAAAGGATATGTTTTTTAGCCTTTACCGCCTCGTCCAGGATAATGGAGACATTGGCCGCATAGGGGGCCAGCCTCCCGGCATGGGTCATATATTCATTATATATGTCTTCAACGTCCATGGATTTAAGGCCAAGGTACTTTTCCATATAAAAATTCTTCTCTCTCAGAACCTCCGAGAGCTTGGCCCGAAAGGTCGGGCCGTGCAGGATGTCCCCCACCTTGATCCCGCGCCGGGCGATCTTGTCTTCATAACAGGGGCCGATACCCCGGCCGGTCGTGCCTATCTTTTTGCCGCCGGTAAGGCCTTCCCGGCCCTGATCGATAGCCCGGTGATAAGGCATAATAAGATGAGCAGTTTCGCTGAGTAAAAGGTGGCCGGGCTTGATCGGGTGTCCTTTGGCATGCAAACTATCCAGCTCGGCCAGGAGGACAGTCGGATCAATCACAACGCCATTGCCGATAAGGCACTTTTTTTGGGGATGAAGAATCCCCGACGGGATAAGGTGAAAAATAAATTTCTCGTCTCCCACTACGATGGTATGGCCGGCATTATTACCCCCCTGAAAGCGCACAATAATATCCGCATATTCGGTGAGGAGATCGACGATCTTCCCCTTGCCTTCATCTCCCCATTGTGTGCCGACAACAATAACATTAGCCATGCAAATCCCCCATATCCGATCTGAAGAGTGTTTAAAGCAAACCAAATTAGGACTGTAATTTACAGAAGGAAAAATGTCAATTTGTAATTATGGCTTATGCGGGCCGGAGGCGGTTGACTTTTTCATGCCGGACGTTTAATATCCGTTAATACTTAATAATACCTTTTAAAGGGGTAATCCTCTATGCCTGATGGGAGTATCATCCAGATAATCCGCGATGCCGGCCTGATGGTAAAGTTTATTTTGTTGCTGCTGTGCGCCATGTCCGTTCTTTCCTGGGCAATTATCTATAAGAAATTTATCCTCCTGCGCCGCACCAGACAGGAATCAAATATTTTTCTGGAAACGTTCTGGAAAAGCCGCACACTGGCGGATGCCTATATTAATACCAAGAATCTTAAAAATTCGTCCATTGCCGAGGTCTTTCGTATCGGATACGGGGAGCTGCTGAAGTTTGGAAAGCCGGGCAGTGAACCCGAAGCGAAGAACCTGGAAATAAAGAAGATCGGCTCCGGGGGAAACATATCCTGCATGGAAAACATAGAACGCGCCCTTCATAAGGCTGTCAGCAATGAAGTGGGCAGACTCAGCAAGGTCCTTTCTTTTCTGGCGACTACCGGCAGCACGGCCCCTTTTATCGGTCTGTTCGGCACGGTATGGGGGATTATGTCTGCCTTCCGCAGCATAGGACTGCGCGGCTCTGCCAATCTGGCCACCGTTGCCCCTGGAATCTCTGAAGCCCTGATTGCCACGGCTGCCGGCCTGGCCGCAGCCATACCGGCTGTTATAGCATTTAACTATTACGTTAATATCATCCGTAAGATAGAATCGGATATGCAAAGTTTTGCCAATGACTTTTCCAATCTTGTAGAAAGGGAGTACATACACCGCCCGGCAGGGAGAAGCGGAGCTGCCAGGGGTTCTAAAAAGGAGGATTAATCGTATGGATCTGGGCGGTAATGACAAAAGACTCCTTTCAGAAATTAACGTGACCCCTTTTGTGGATGTAATGCTCGTGCTCCTGATAATTTTTATGGTGACTGCGCCTATGATGATTCAGGGCATGGACGTGGAATTGCCGAAGACCACCGCACGGGCCATAGGCAATAAAGAGGAAAACATAGTTATAACTATCGATAGACATAAAGATATCTTTGTTAATAATGCCCGGATACCACAGCCTCAAATTCAGAAGTACATGCAGCATCTTAAGGAGACGGCGGCAGGCCGCGAGGTCCTGCTCAGGGCTGACCGGTCTATTCCCTATGGCCTTGTGGTGGAGATTATGGCCCAAATAAGGGCGGCAGGCATTGAAAAACTGGGTATGGTGACAGAGCCTTTAGAAGAAAAAAGATGAATCCCTGGTCAATATGCGATGACAGAACCTCGCCGCGGGAATGGACTTACCCGCTGATCTTCTCTCTGGTCTTGCATCTCCTTATTTTTCTGCTGGCCGTGCTTCCCATAACTCTTTTCCCGCGACGTTATAATTTTACGCCTGTTTACAGCGTACGTCTGGTCGGCGCTCCTTTGCCGGGCAGATACCCCGTTCCGTCTAAATCTGTGAGCGCCGGGGATACAGGCATTGAGGCCGCGGGGAAAAAAGTCGTCAATAAAAAGATATTAACCGACGAGAAGTTATCGCGACAATATGAAGAGAAGATAAAGTCCCTGGCCTTAAAACGCGAAAGCGAGCAGAGAAAAGAGAGACAACGTGAAGAATATCTTAAAACCGCCCTGGACAGGTTAAGAAAACAGGCCGGACAGAAGGACTCCTCAGGCATAAAAAAAGCGCTGGCCGGTATCCGGGAAAAGATCGGCCGGGAGGGCGGGGCCATTGAGGCGCGTATGCCGGTCACCGGCGGCAGTGAGCAAGGCGGGTCATCTATTTTGAATATATACCTGGGACTGGTTTGGGATAAGATAAGCAGCAACTGGGTCGTTCCTCCCAACCTGTTAAGGCATAAAAATCTGGAGACGATCGTCGTGGTACGTATTTATAAGAATGGGGGCATCGGTAGCGTCTGGCTGGAGAAGAGGTCCGGGAATACCTACCTGGATAATTCTGCTATTCGTGCAGTGCACCTTTCCAGCCCGTTTTCACCTTTACCGCCGGAGATAGGAGAATCGGTTCTGGAGATAGGCATCCGTTTTCGTCCAAGTGACCGGGGATAACCTGCATGGCACATAAACTTAAACATCTCATAGCCCTTATGCTCGCCGGATGGTTATTGGCCGCGAGCCATGCCTGCGCGAGGGTTTACATAGACATCACCTCGGCTCAAACCCGGAAAATCTCTATCGCAGTCCCTTATTTTCGTCCGCTGACCGGGATGACGGACAGTCTGGGAACAGGTAAAAAATTCTCCGATACCCTTACGCGTGCCCTTGTCTTTCACGGCATTTTTACCGCCATTGATCCGGAGATTTATGGCGGGGGGGATACCTCCGATTGGAGCGCCCTGGGGGCCGAGTTTGTTATTAAGGGCAACTTTAAAAGCACCGGTGACCGGCTGGCGCTTGAAATAGTGCTGATCGATGTGGCCGAAGGCAAGATAGCCCTCGGTCGTCGCTACGAAGGGGAAATGATAAATTACCGGGCCATGCTCCATCGCTTCTGTGATCTGGTTATTCAGGTCCTGACCGGCGAACCCGGCATAAGCCAGTCTAAGATAGCCTTTGTATGGGCCAGGGATGGCCATAAAGAGATATATGTGGCCGATTTTGATGGAGAAAATGCGCGCCGCATCACCTCGGAACGTTCCATCGTCCTTTCTCCAAAGTTTTCTCCCGATGGGGAGGAGATGGTTTACACCTCTTACCGGGAGGGAAGACCGATCCTTTACATCAAAAATATCTATACCGGGAAAAGCCGGAGGCTGGCAGGCTTTAAGGGTATCAATGTCTCGCCGGCCTGGTCACCGGACGGTAAATTCCTGGCGGTTGCGCTGACCAAAGACGGGAGCAATTCGCAGCTTTATCTTATCGATCGCCAGGGCAGTATTATCCGGCGATTGACCAATAACTGGGGAATAAACGTCTCGCCCACCTGGTCACCGGATGGTAAACAATTGGCCTATGTCTCCGATTCCTCCGGAGCGCCGCAGATATACATCCTTGACCTGCAAAGTATGCATACGCGCCGCCTGACCTTTGCCGGGTCTTATAACACATCTCCGGACTGGTCGCCCCGCGGTGATTGTATCGTTTACAATGGCATGAAAGGCCGGCATTTTGACATTTATACTATTGATGTCCAAAGCGGCAGGGTGACACAGTTGACCGCCAATGCCGGGAATAACGAATGTCCCTCCTGGTCGCCGGACAGCCGGCAGATAGTCTTCAGTTCCACCCGGGGCGGGGAGACGCAGCTTTTTGTCATGTTTTCCGACGGCAGCGGCCAGCGCAGGATTATAAACAGTGCGCGGACGGGCGCATCCGCTACCGGCGCGCAGACACTACCTTGCTGGTCACGCCGGCTTAACTGAAAGGGGTACAACATTATGAGATGGTTCGCTTTTGTCTTTATGGGTATGGTAATGATCCTGAGCGCCTGCGCCGTGCAGGAAGATGTCCTCATATTAAATGACAAGATCAATGTCCTGAGCAGGCAGACAGGCGAAGTCTATAAAGAGATCAGCGCCCTGCAAGAGCAGGTTTCAAAGATGAAAGAAGGGCTGAGAAGCATGGACACGGTCAAGTCTGTGGAAGTTATAAGCAAGAAACAGGCCGATATGGGGATACAGCTTGAGGATATCAAAATGGAGCTGATGCGCCTGCAGGACAAGATGGAGCGGCAGGAAAATCGCTGGCAGGATTTAACAGGCCGGAGCGAGGCGGAAGGCAAGTCCCTTACCGAAAAGATGCAAAAACTCTCTGACCAGGTAAGCAGTCTTCAGGCCAGGATAAACGATCTGGAGAAAAATGTTTCGCATGAGGATAAGCCTGCCGGGAAAGAGGTAAAAGGCGATGCACAGGGCGCAGATGCGCCCGGACGCGCGGTGACCGGGCAGGCGGTTAATGCGGAAAAGACAAAGACGAAAGCCCGGAAATCGGCAAAGGAAGATTATGATGAGGCCTACAGGCTTTATAAAGAAAATGCATACAGGCAGGCTATAGAAAAGTTCAGGGCTTTTTTAAAGGAATACCCTGATTCTGAATTGGCCGGCAACGCCGGGTACTGGCTTGGAGAATGTTATTACCAGCAGGAGCGCTACGAAGAGGCTATTCTGGAGTATGAAAAGGTCGTCCGTGAACATAAGGGGCCTAAGGTCCCCGCCGCCCTGCTGAAACAGGGACTGGCCTTTCATCATCTCGGGGACACAAAAACGGCCAGGTTCCTCATGGAAAAATTACTCGAAGAATATCCCAAGAGCGAGCAGGCCGGGACCGCGCGCGCCAATCTCAAAAAGTGGGGGAAGAAGTAATTAGTTTCCATCCGGAACCCCAAGATGTCCGGCCTACGGTCGGCCTAAGGCCGGATGGAGCAGTCGGCTATCAGCATGTTTGTTATCCGTTAACCGTCAACCGTTGTCCGACATTTTCTTTCGGTAAACGGTCAACAGTGAACGGTGAACCGGTCCCGGAGGCTGAACAAGGCCCATAACCCATGATCCAAAAAGACCTGTACGACATCCTGGGGGTAAAACCCGAGGCCACGGATGAAGAGATCAAAAAGGCCTACCGCAAGCTGGCGCGCAAGCACCACCCGGATGTCAACCCCGGCGATAAAGAGGCAGAGGCAAAATTTAAAGAAATCAGCGAGGCCTACGATATACTCGGCCGTCCGGGAAAAAAAGCCGAATATGACCGCCTGAGAAGCGCCGCTTCTTCCTATAGCTATACCTATCCGGGCGGAGAGAGGGTGTTTGATTTCGGCCGGTTTACCTCGGAGTCCGGAGGGGGTTTCAGTTCTATCTTTGAAAATCTCTTTGGAGAAAAGGCCTCCTATCGCCCCCAACCAATGCGGGGAGATGATCTTTATACTGTTCTGGAAGTGGGATTCCGCGACGCAGTTTTTGGAACAAAAACCCAGGTTAGCCTGGCTCAAGAGGAGCCATGCAAGAAATGCGCAGGGAACGGCATTGATCCCTATAGCGGCGAGACATGTCCTGATTGCAAAGGGAGCGGGCAAAAAGCGAGCCGGAAAGGAGCGGTGCGTGTAGTTACGACCTGCGGCCGTTGCGGCGGCAGCGGGCGTATCGGCACAAAGGCCTGCCCGGTTTGTCACGGGATGGGCATGGTGAGGACAGAGAAGCGCTTTGACGTGCACATACCTCAAGGAGTGGATAACGGCTCCAGGATCAGGCTGACCGGCAAGGGATCTACCGGATATCATGGCGGCCCGCCGGGCGATCTTTACATTGAAATCAAGGTCAGACCCGATCCTGTATTCCGCCGTGAAGGGAATAATATCCAGGGTAAGACTACGGTTGATCTTTTCACGGCTGTCCTCGGAGGAAAGGTCTCTGTGGATACACTCTATGGGCGGGTAGAGATGACCGTGCCGCCTGGGACGCAAAACGGGCAGAGATTTCGGCTCAAAGGAAAGGGCGTGCCTGCGCTCAAAGGAGGAGCACGGGGGGATCAATTTGTCGAGATTGAGGTGGCTATCCCCCGCCACCTGGATAGCCGTTCAGAGGCCCTGTTCCGCGAGCTTAAAGAGAACATGGCGGTCAAAAAAGGGGGCGGCAGATAAGAAATGCGCATTTATACTATAACCGAGGTAGCGAGACGGCTGGGGATTCGCACCCGGACCATACGTCTTTATGTGTGCGAAGGACTCCTGCAGCCCGGGAAGGAGTCCGGCCGTTTCGTTTTTACAGAGAAAGATATGGAAGAATTGGCCAGGATTGTGCGCCTGCGTCAGGACCTGGATGTAAATACGGCCGGGATTGAGGTAATTCTTGAGATGCGAAGAAAGATCCTCGCCCTGCAAAAACAGATAGAACACCTGACCGAAGGAATAGAAAAGGAGATACAGTCCAGACTTAAGGACTACTCGGCAGAATCCGCTAAACTACCTGCCCGGCCGTTTAGAAAAGATATAACCAAGATCACAGTGCAAGAAGAAAGTGATTGAACAGACTACTCCCCATCCTGCTCACCGCCTTTGTCACCGGTCTGGTCTTAAACCATCATCTGCCGTTTAAGGGTGGAATAAACTTTGCTCTGGGGGCCGTTTCCGCCCTTGTGGCCGTCCTGTTTTATTCGAGTTATCTCGCCCCGGATAAGAGACCGGGAAAGGGCAGTCTCTTACTGTCCTGCCTGCTTTTTGTGTGTCTGGGTTATCTCCATGCCGGGGCCTTTTCGCCGGAGCAAAATACGCCCCGGGAACTTCTGTCCCTGGCTGACGGACGTAGTGTACGCTTGGCCGGCGTCCTGGAGAAGATGCCGGTCTTTCTGCCCGACCAAACAGAATTGTTGATCAGGGCCGAACAATACCTTGGCCGGGAAGAGATACGTTCCGTAAGCGGCCGCATTCTCGTGCGTTTAAAGGACAGACCGCAGACCCGGCTTTCTTGCGGCGATCGGCTTTTATGGATGGGCAGTCTGCGCCCGGTGGCTAATTTTAAGAATCCGGGGGCGTTTGATTTTGAGAAGCACATGGCCCTCAGAGATGTTTATGTTAGCGGTTGGGTCTCTGACCCGCAGCTTCTGACGGTTATCGGCCGCAGCGGCCTTTTCAAAGATGCGCCTTGGCGTGCCCTCTCCAGCCTTATTGAAGACGCCCGTTTGCATATCCAGAACTTTCTGGATAACCATGCTACCCCGTTAGCGGCCTCCTTATACAAGGCCCTTCTCATCGGCGAGAGGGGCAGCATCTCCGGACCCGTACAGGAGGCATTTACCCGGGCCGGGGTGACTCACATTCTGGCCATTTCCGGCCTGCACATGGGTATGGTGGCCGGGGTTGCCTATGCCTTTGGCCTGTGGCTGATAAAACGATTTCCTTACCTGCTCCTGAGATTTTCGGCCTTCAAAATAGCCGCCTTGTTTTCTATCCCCATAGTCCTGTTCTATGGGGCCATGGCCGGCATGTCTCCCCCTTCTACCCGGGCCATGGTCATGGTATCAGTGTTTCTGGCCGCTGTCTTACTGGGCCGGCAGTGGGATATTTACAATAACCTGGCCATTGCCATGTGGGCCATCCTGCTTTTTTCGCCCGCGGCGCTTTATGCCCCCTCCTTTCAGCTATCGTTTATCGCCGTATTCTCCATAGTCTTCTTCTACCCCCACTGGCAGGATTGGATCGGCAGAAAAAGGGAGAACCCTTTGTCCGGGCTGCATCCGCGGCCTTCCCCGTTTGTGGATAAGTTATGGGGCCTGTTTTTTATATCGGCCATCGCTACCCTGGGTACGGCGCCGATCGTGGCCTATCACTTTCACCGGCTGTCTATTGTCGGTCTCTTATCCAACGTTATTGTGGTCCCTCTGGCAGGCATGCTGATATTGCCTCTGGGACTTGTTTCCGTTGCCCTGTCACCCATTTCCCTGAAACTGGCGGACATATTTCTGCAGGCAGGCTCTCTGATCCTTACTGCGATGGTGAAGGTTATTGTTTTTTTTGCGGCCTGTCCATTTTCTTCTCTATGGGTAGCTCCGCCCTGCCTGTTTGAAATACTCCTCTTTTATGCGGGGGTCATGTTCATTACCATGGACTCCCGCCGCAAGGCATTCAGATGGTGCGGCCTGACCTGTCTAGTTATCATTATCGTGGCAAGAATGGTTGGCGCTTATCAGCAGAGCCATTCTGATATGCTCAGGACCACCTTTCTGGATGTCGGGCAGGGGAATGCCGCGCTAGTGCAATTCCCCGGCGGAAAGAACATGATTATCGATGGAGGCGGGACCCTGAGCGGCCGGTTTGACATTGGGGAGCGGGTGATAGCGCCTTTTTTGAGGGCGAAAGGAATTAGGACTATAGACTACCTGGTGCTTACCCATCCACATCCTGACCACATAGGCGGTCTTATCTTTTTGCCGGATAACTTTAAGGTCAAAGAAGTCTGGACAAATGGAGACCGGGTAGAGACAGAGGCCTTTGCCCGCTGGCAACAAGCGGTCTCGCATAACGGCATTCCGCACCGGAAATTTAATATTGACAGCCGCCATACTTTTAATATCAACGGCGTGATAGTCGATGTCTATGGCGCTCCAAGGCGCATCTGCGACCCATCCGTTGATATGGCGGCGACGGGCGGGCAGGACGTCCTTCTTAACCGCCGTTCTCTGGTACTCAGAATCAGTTATGGCCGCAGACACCTTCTTTTTCCCGGTGATATCGACGCATGCAGGGAGAATGAGCTGTCACAAAGGAATTATGTCCTTAAATCCGATGTCCTTCTTGCCCCCCATCATGGCAGTAATACATCGAATACCGCCGGTTTTATAAAGGCGGTAGCCCCTGATACGGTTATTTTCTCAGTGGGGAGGCTTAATCGTTTCTCTTTTCCCCATAGTAATGTGCTGGAAAGATATATGGATCAGGGTTGTTCTATCTACCGGACAGACCGGGACGGAGCGATCACCTGCCTCACGGATGGCCATAATCTTCAAATCGAACCCTTCTCCCGCTAAGGAACCTTCCTAATTAAAGTCCTGCCCCACTTTCCCGATAAGAAAGTTAAGGGAAGTTATGGAATAAGTTATTACTCCGGCAACAAAATACCCGAAGACTGTCATTCCCGCGAAAGCGGGAATCCAGCAAGGAACTGGATGCCGGATCAAGTCCGATATGACATTTTTTATGTATTTACCTGCCGGAGTAATAGTCTACCTTAAAAAGGCATGGCAGTTGTGGCTCAGGGGAAATGAAACAGGATTTGGTAAGAGATACAGGAAGATACAGGCCCAGCAAAATTTTTTTGGGGGTGCTTGTGAACTTGTGCACATAATTATCTCTCAGTCACCTAATATATCATTATCTTTGCGCCGTTGCGGTGAACAAACACGAAAGGAGGAGATGCGAATGAAAATTACAAGGCGTAACTTTTTAAAGGTATGCGGTGGTACCGCAGCAGCCTGTGGGCTTTCCAACTTAGGCATCCCAAATGTGGTGCAGGCCCTGGAAAAGGCCCTGGCAGGTAATCCTCCGGTGATATGGCTTCAGGGCTCCGGTTGTACCGGATGCTCTGTCTCCCTCCTTAATTCCGTCGAACCGGATATTGCCGCCATCCTGCTCAGGATAATCAGCCTGAAATTTCATTCCACGGTAATGGCTGCCCAAGGCGAACTGGCCATGGATAAGATGTATAAAGTGGCGGAGGATTATGCCGGAAAGTTTTATCTGGTAGTCGAGGGTTCTATACCTACCAGGGAACGCGGCCGGTTCTGTATGGTCGGCGAACGTCAAGGGCGTGAAATTACGATGCTGGATGCTACCATTGAGATAGGTAAAAAGGCCGCGGCAACTCTGGCCTTTGGCACCTGCGCCTCTTTTGGCGGTATCCCGGCGGCCAAACCCAATCCCACCGGAGCAAAACCGGTTACCGCCATCTTCAAGGAAAACGGGATAAAAACGCCGGTGGTTAATGTCCCTGGTTGTCCGCCCCACCCGGATTGGATGGTAGGGACTATTGCCTATGCACTGACCAAGGGCCTTCCGCCTGTGGATGAATACAAGCGCCCATTGCTGTTCTTTGGCAGTACGATCCACGATAACTGTCCCTATCTTAAGTATTATCAGGAGGGAAAGTTTGCCGGGTCCTACGGTGAAGAAGGCTGCCGCCTGAAACTCGGCTGTAAAGGCATGGAGACCTATGCCGATTGCTGGCAACGTCAGTGGAACAACAAGGTCAACTGGTGTGTGCGGAACGCCATCTGTATCGGCTGCGTACAGCCGAATTTCTGGGATGAGATGGCCCCGCTCTATGAACAGACCACAGGATGAAGGGAGGGATAACACATGGGAAAAAAGATAGTAATTGACCCGGTAACGCGGATTGAGGGCCACTTAAAAATAGAGGTCGAGGTCAAGGACGGAAAGGTAATTGATGCCCACAGCACCGGAGCCCTCTTCCGGGGATTTGAGATAATCCTAAAAGACAGAGACCCGCGTGATGCCTCTCAGATCACACAGCGCATATGCGGCGTCTGTCCTACTTCTCATGCCAGCGCCTCGGTCAGGACCCTGGATTCCGCCTTTAAGGTGAAACCCCCGAAGAACGGCCGGGTGTTGCGCAATATTATCCTTGGCTCTGACTATGCGTGGGATCATGTCCTTCATTTTTATCATCTGGCCGCCCTTGATTATGTCAAGGGGCCGGGAACCGAACCTTTTGTCCCCCGGTATGACGGGGATTACCGGCTCGATGAAAAAACAAATCAGGTGGCGGTTAACCAGTATCTTGAGGCCCTTAAGATAAAGGCCCTCGGCCATGAACTGACCGCCATGTGGGGCGGCAAAGGGCCTATCGTCCAGGGCATGGTAGTGGGCGGAGCCACGGCTATTCCCAACCGGGAAGAAATCGCCGGATACAAGGAACGAGCCGGGAAGGTTGTAGATTTCATTGCCAATACTTATCTGCCCACGGTCTATCTGATAGGCGGGGCATATAAAGACCTGTTTAATGTCGGCGCGGGTTGCAAAAATTTCCTGTCTTACGGGGTCTTTCCCTTGGACGACAGGGAAAACGCCTTTCTCTTAAAGCGCGGCGTCTATACCAATGGTAAGGATTACCCGTTAGACGTAAAAAAAATCAAGGAGTTTGTGTCCCATTCCTGGTATGACGATCGCACCACCGGGAAGAACCCTGCGCAAGGAGAAACCGTACCGTTGCCCGGCAAAAAGGGCGCTTACTCCTATATCAAGGCGGCCCGGTATAAGGGGATTCCGCATGAGGTAGGGCCTCTGGCCAGGATGTGGATAACCAACCCGGTGCTGAGCAAACAGGCCAATAGATTCCTCGGCATTGATGAAACAAGGGATGTGCGCATGCGGGATCTTGGTGAAAAGGCCTTTTCCATCATGGGGCGGCATGTAGCCCGGGCGGAAGAATGCTACCTGGTGGCCAAGGCCCTTGGACAGTGGTTGGATGAATTGACCCCAGGCGAGTCAGGTGTTATCATGAAACCAGTTCCCAAGTCCGGTCAGGGATTTGGTCTAAGTGAAGCGCCCAGGGGATCGGTCGGCCACTGGATCAAGATTGATAATAGCAAGATAGCCAAATATCAGGTGATTGCGCCTACTACCTGGAATGCCTCGCCCCGTGACGATAAAGGACAGAGGGGGCCGATTGAAGAGGCCCTTATCGGGACTCCGGTGCCGGATCCGGAAAATCCGTTTAACGTGGTGCGGGTCATACGTTCTTTTGATCCGTGACTGGGTTGTGCCGTGCACGTGTTGCACGTCGATACCAATAAGGCTTACGAGATCAGGGTCAGCTAATACCCTGCTTACTTGAGGGCATAGATGGCTGCCGGCGGCAAACAGAACCGCCGGCAGCCATCTTTTTATTAGGACGCTGAAAAAAGTAACAAAACCTTATTCGATTAATTGCAACCCATTTTCGCGGGCAATGGTTTCTCCCCTTTCGACCGAGAACCCCACGTCAGAGGAGCTCATTTCCAACTATCTGGCCAGTTCTCTAAGCGACATCCCCAACTCACTGACTGACCAAAAGCGACTGTCTAACCGCCCTTTGGGCGACCCGAACGAACACAAATTATTCATCTTATCAGTAGAAAGTGCCGAAAAGTAAAATAGATGGATATGCTTACCGCGTGCCGGAGGACTTGAGAGAGCGAAGGATAACAACACCAGGAGTTGATCCTTACGAACCTATTTAATAAACTTGTAAATACCAACCTTTATGAACGACTGGTCAAGTCGTCGGTCAATCCTCGTATCTTATCCATGATATCCCACCAGCATATCTCCTCAGTTATGGTCAAGACATTCTATCGCAGCCTCGATCATAATGCGGCAAAGGGGAATAAGTAATACCTTAAGAGTTGGAGAGAAAAAATAAACCCCTTGACTCTATTAAGTAAAGTCAAGGGGTTATGTTTTCTGGTGATCCCAACGGGACTCGAACCCGTGTTTTCGGCGTGAGAGGCCGATGTCCTAGGCCGCTAGACGATGGGACCTGTTAGGTGACTGTTACGGGTTCGAAAATAAACCGTGGAGGCGTTGTTGTCAAGATTTTTATGTTCTGGAGTTTCCCGAACTTTTAAAAGGGTATTCTCATAATACTATGATCTTATTGATAATTTTGCATTTCTTAGGTGAACCCCTATGTTTCTGAGCGAAACTTGCTGGAGCAGCGGGGTACCCATCGAGGGCGAGCAGGAAGGGGAAAGCCAGCCCTTTAGTGGCTGGAAGGGGCAAACATTCCCCACCTGCGAGCTCCGAAGGGGTCGCTGCGCAAGCCGTGAAGCGAAGAGATTAGGGGATTCACCTAAAAATAATTAAAGCAGGGGAATTCCAGTCTTATGTCTTGTTGACGGCTGATGGCTATTTTCTGCATCAAAAACTTATCTGATAGACGCACTGGACTTTGTGTTCATAATCGTCTGCGTTCGCCAGCCCTCCGACCTTGCTGTTGTTAACGTCATAGTCATAACGCTCGTAGTTCAACATGACCATATTATGCTTGTAAACGTCGTAACTCAACCCGGCGATGAGGAGCCGCGCGGAGTCATCTGAGACATCCACATTAGGATCAAAGTAATCATAACGGCCGTGTATTCTCAGCTTTTCCAGGCCGGGAACCCTTACGAACCCGAACAAGGAATAGCCTTCCACCGTCTTCGGGTTGCTGCCGGTAGTAAGCCAGGTCCCGGCCTGATTGCCTTTATTTCGGCAGACCTCACCGGTAACCGTGAAATATTCGGACTCGTAGCTGATGAAGCCTGTATTTATATGCCAGTCCGGGGCATTACTGCCCGTGTAGGTAGCGCTGTTACCTTTTCCGGTGACGCCGAAATAGCTCAATTGCAGACCGGGCAACATATCGGGCAGGGGCCGCACCGTAACCCGGTATTCCACCGCCTTGTCGTTGTTGTTTTCCGTGGCATGATACCCGCTCCCATTGTAAACACCGAGGTGATAGCTGCCATACTTACCCGCATAATATTTACTGACGTCCTTCTTATAGTCTTCATCCATCTCACCGCCGAAATAACCCATAATGCCTATGCCTATATCCGATGAGTTAAAGTTGCCGAATCTTTCCTGAAACATGGTCCCCTGACACCGGTAGGGATTGACGTGTTCCTGAAAATCCAGCCAGGCCATATGGCCCATCCCGAGTTCCGTTTTATTATTGGTAAACAATCCCAGGTCCGGCAGATTGAACTGGGCGTAGTAATACTTGAACCTGAGCAGCCAGCTACCATAAGCCTTGGAACCATCATTTACGGTTTCCTGAAATATATCAGGCGTGACACGTACGGAAAACCAGGGGGCAACCTGTTTTGTGAAATTAATGTAACCGCGTGTGACCGCGAATTGATTGTAGCTGCCCTGACTCCCGCTGCTCAGGCTATTGCCGGCCGAATAATCGATATAGGCCAGGGCGCCAAGGCTTACTCCTTCGAGGCCTTTGGGTAGCTTTGCCTCTTTTTTTTCATTTTCTTTTTCAATTTGTACTGCCTCCTCTTCGGTCAGCACCCCCTTTTGTTTCAGCTTTTCCAGCAAAGGATCGGCCGCATAACTCAAAGGGCCCTTCAGAGTAATGGCAAACAGCATCAAACTCAGGATCATAACGGCCTTTTTCACTAAACGACTTTTCATTTCCTACCTCCTACGATTATTTTTGAAGGGATAATGCCGGGAAAATATGACGTGATTATGGGCAGGATGTGACAATTACATGAAGCGGTCACTACTTATCCGGATATCATCCCATAGCCTTCTCAAAACCCGGTAGCGCCCGCGTGATAGTCTTTTCAGACACACAGAAGGCGATGCGGAAATATCCCGGGCATCCAAAGCCGCTGCCCGGCACGGTGAGGATATTTTCTTCCTGGAGGGCCTTTACAAATGCTGCATCGTCAGGCAGGGGAGACATGGGGAAGAGATAAAAGGCCCCTTTAGGTCTCAGGAACTGATAACCATAGCCGGCCAGGGCCTCGCAGAGCATGTCCCGCCTCCTTTGATAGATGGAGATATCCACGGTCTGTCCCTGGATCCCGGAGACTACACGCTGCATCAGGGCCGGCGCATTCACAAACCCCAGGATGCGGTTGGCCAGGGTCATGGCGGAGACGAGGTCATCCTTATCCATGCCTTCCGGATGGACGGCGATATAGCCGATGCGTTCTCCGGGGAGGGAGAGGTCTTTAGAGTGTGAAGTGGCCACAATGCTCTCCCGGTAGGCGGCAAAGACACTGGGCGCTTCTATGCCGTCATAAACGATGTAGCGGTAAGGTTCGTCGGCTATAAGATAAATAGTCTGGCCCCGGCTTTGCGTTTTATCGGCCAAAAGCTCGCCCAGCCTCCGGATGGAATCCCGGTCATAGACCTGGCCCGTGGGGTTATTAGGCGAATTGATGAGTACGGCCTTGGTGTGAGGAGTAATCGCTTTCTCGATAGCAGGGAGGTCGAGGGAAAAGTCATCGTTAGTCCTGACTATGACCGCCTTGCCGCCATGGTTATCAATGTAAAAATTGTATTCGACGAAGTAGGGGGCCGGGATTATAACCTCATCCCCCGGATTGAGTATGGCCTTAAGGATCACGTTGAGGGCCCCTGCCGCGCCACAGGTCATGATTATATCCTGCGCAGAAAATAGGAGGCCGTGTTCAGATGATAGATGGCGGGCCACGGCCTCTCGCGCCTCTGGGTAACCGGCATTGGGCATGTAGCTGTGACAATTGGGTGTTTCGTTATTAACGGTCTCCAAAAGCGATTGACGGAAAGAGGCCGGCGGCGGAAGGTCCGGATTACCCAGACTGAAGTCATAGACATTATCAGGGCCATATTGGGCCTTTAAGGCCAGTCCTTCCTCGAACATCCTGCGTATCCACGAGGCCCTGGTCATAAAATCATGCATCCTGGTCGAAACAGACATAATAATCAATCCCTCCCCGCTTATTGCGGTTGGACAAATTCCGCGGCCTTTTTTATAAGAAACGAAGCCTTTTCTATGGCTTCGGACGCACCCGCCTCTGGAGAGGCGGATAGCTTAAGGGTTGAATAATAATTCGTTATCCGGTTAAGTGTTGTCTTATCAAAGACCGTCTTTAACCCCCGGGCCACCGCCTCTTCCAGGTCTTTGTAGTTTTCCATATCAATGCCGGTGATGTTAAAAATGGCCTTTAAGGCATGTTCCGATGCATCCAGGCATCTCTAAAAACCTCTGGCGTATGCCCCGACTGTTCTGCCTCCATGGCCTCAGCCAGGAGTTTCCGCGCATACCTCAGATGAGTCCCAGCCTTTACCGGATAAAAAGTCATGCCTATGTGCCCGGAACCAAGTCCGCCTATATTAAACCTCGCCTTAAAATTCTTCCGATTACTACTATTTCTACGGCCAAAATACAAGGACAGAGTTGATCCTGACCCACCGCCTATTTTCGTATAAGTTGACTCCTGACTGTAAACACATTATGGTTACTGTGCAGTGTTATTCCAAATTCGAAATCCGAAGCACGAATCCCGAAACAATATTAAATGACCAAAATCCGAATTATCAAAATAAATTCTTCGTGCTGCAGTTTTGAACATTGAGACATTAGGAATTTGAATTTGTTTCGAATTTCGATATTCGGATTTCGGATTTGACGCTATCATTTCCGCATTAACGGCTGATGATGAGTAACACCAAAAACCCCGGTCTCTATATCCACGTCCCTTTTTGCCGGACAAAGTGTCCCTATTGCGATTTTTATTCGGTGACCTCCCCTTCTCTTGTCCCTGAATGGATGAATGGATTGCGCAGAGAGGCCCTTATCTATAAAGACCGCTTTACCGCCTTTGACTCCCTCTATCTGGGAGGCGGCACCCCGACCTTGCTCGCGGGGCATGAACTCGCCGCCTTGATGGATGGCCTTTCCCGGCATTTTACCTTCTTACCCGATACAGAGATAACCATAGAGGCCAATCCTGACGACGTCACCCTGGAAAAGCTGACGCTCCTGCGGGACCTGGGAGTAAACCGCATCAGCCTCGGCGCCCAGTCTTTCGATGACCGGGAGCTTCAATACCTGGGCCGGAGACACACTGCCCGGCAGACGGACAAGGCAATGGAGTGGATCAGGGCCTCCGGCTTTACCAATGCAGGGTTAGACCTGATGTATGGATTTGCCGGGCAGACCGAGGCAGGCTGGGTCGAGACCATGAAACACGCCCTTGCTTTTGAACCGGAACACCTCTCCTGCTATCAGATGACGCCCGAAGAGGGGACACCCTTCGGCAAAATGCTGGCGGATGGCCGGATCAAGCCCCTGGAGGAAGAGAAGGAAAGGGATTTTTTCCTTCTTACCTCCACGTTTCTTGAGGAACACGGATATATCCACTACGAAATCTCAAATTTTGCGAGGGGCGAGGAATTCTTTTCCCGCCACAACCGGAAATACTGGCAGCACGTCCCCTACCTGGGGCTTGGCCCTTCTGCCCATTCATTTCAGGACGGCGTCCGCTGGTGGGATTACAGGTCCATCCGCAAGTATTGCCGGGCGCTCGCAGAAGGAAAACCACCGGTTGATGGGACCGAGACACTCTCTGCGGAACAGCTCAGACTGGAGGCACTTTACCTGGGATTCCGAACCAGGGATGGGGTGTCTATGAAAACCCTCCACAATAGCAGTCCTCAAGCAGACCGGATTTTATCCCGGCTGCAAGAATCAGGTCTGGTAAGGATTATAAAAGATCGCGTCTTGCCTACCCGCGAAGGTTTTGCGGTAGCAGACCGCTTACCGCTTTTATTCTCAGAATGAGAACTAGGGCTTTCGCCAAAAAATCTCAGCAGATTATGTCAACGCGTTAATTTTTAGCCAAATTTTTGTATTCTAGAAATGGAAGCCATCATTCCTTCGCTTCACAGCTTGCGCAGTGACCCTTTCGGGACTCGCAGGCGGGGAATGCTTGCCCCTTCCAGCCACTAAAGGGCTGGCTTTCCCCTTCCTGCTCGCCCTCGATGGGTGCGCCCCACTGCTCCAGCAAGTTTCGCTCAGGAACAACGGCTTCCATAAAAATGTGGAAAAATCCTAATGATAAATCCTTGTCAAATCCTGATTGCTTATGCGATAATTTTACATAACAAGGGAAACTCAGGTTCCCCCATACTGCATACTGCCTGCCGCCACGGAGAAAATAAATGGCTATAAAACGTTGTCTGGAGGACAAGATGATGAAAACTATCTTGATATCCTTGGGAATCCTCGTCGTCTTTTTTTCGATATTCGATTGTCCGGCGCGCGCAGCCGATGCCCCGTCTATAAGAGACGATACCCCGGCAGCAATTAAACTCCCCATACCGCAACGCCCTGACGAAAGGAGTTATTTGGGACTTTCCGGGACAGGGCATTTCAAGATTTCACAAATCAAGGCCCCGGTTGTAATTGTTGAAGTCTTCAGCATGTACTGCCCGCACTGTCAAAAAAATGCCCCCGAAGTGAATAAACTATACCGGATTATTGAAGATAATCCGGATACTAAAGACAAGATCAAATTAATCGGCATCGGGGCAGGGAACTCTTCTTACGAAGTCGAAATATTCAGAAAAAAATATGACATACCCTTTCCCCTTTTCGCGGATGGTGATTATTCTGTCCACAAGGCCCTGGGTGAAGTCAGAACTCCTTATTTCATCGGGATCAAAAACAATAAGGACGGCACAAACCAGGTCTTCTATTCTGAACTTGGCGGGGTTGAGAAGGCCGACGAATTTCTGGAATTGATGCTTAAATTATCCGGTTTGCAGTAGGAGGATTAAAATATGTCAGGGAAAAAAGGAATTCGGTTCATACTACTAATTGGATTTACCCTATTTTCGTTTATCTCGCCGGCTTATGGGCTTTCCGATGTGTATAAGGAGAATATTTACCAGGTCGAAGGGTTAAAGCCGCGGGACAGCGTGCCCAAACTTAAGGTGGGCGACCCTGCCCCTGACTTTACCCTGCCGGCCGTCTCCGGAGGAAAGGTATCACTCAGCCATTACCGGGGGAAAAAGCACGTGGTCATCTCATTCGTTCCTGCGGCCTGGACGCCGGTCTGTTCAGACCAGTGGCCCGGGTACAACATCGTAAAGGATATTTTTGACCAAAACGATGCCGTAATTATAGGGATTACCTTAGACAACATACCTACGCTCTATGCCTGGACCAGACAGATGGGGGAGCTATGGTTCCCGGTTCTTTCTGATTTCTGGCCCCATGGAGCAGTAGCAAACAGTTATGGTGTGCTGCGTTCTGACGGGGTCTCGGAAAGGGCCTTATTTATAATCGATAAAAAAGGCGCCATTCGCTATATAGACGTACATGATATCAATCAAAGGCCGGACATCGGGGTCCTTATCCAGGAACTGGAAAAACTAAACCGTGCCTATCCCCGGTAACCTGCTCACTACTGCTATGGCGGTCATGCCGCATACGGATGTGGACCGGGCCCTTCAGATGGCCCTGTCTTTAGACGTGCCCTTCTGGCCTCAACTTCCCCGCCTGAGCTACTATGAAGATATGTACGTCCAGGCCTCGGAGCACTTCCCGGGTATCGTGCTTGATCTGGAAAGGCGCACCCTTCGTTTCTCTATGGAAAAATTTGTAAGCGAGTTTGAGGGGTCTATAGCCCATTTTGATGAGCCGGAATATTTCGATATCAGCGATACCTATTCACAGGTCTATAGCCGTTTCCTGGCCCTAGAGCTATCAGACCGTCCGGCCATACGGGGGCAACTCGAAGGCCCGATCAGTTTCGGGTTAAACGTACTGGATCAGGACAATCGCCCTATCCTGTTTAACGACACCATCCGCCCGCTTATGCTTGAGATACTGGCCAGGCGGATAAACGCCCAGTTGAACCGCCTCAAAAAATTAAATGCCAATGCCTTCATGTTCGTGGACGAGCCGGGGCTACAGTTTATATTCAGCGGTATGGCCGGCTACGGAGATGTGGCGGCAAAAAAAGATATGGAGACCTTTTTCTCCATGATGGAAAGACCACGTGGCGTCCATCTTTGCGGCAACCCGGATTGGGACTTCTTATTAGGCCTGGATATGGACGTGTTGTCTCTGGACACCTACTCCAACGGAGAAGTCTTTGTGTCTTATGCCCGTTCTATCCGTAAATTCCTGGATCGCGGCGGTGTCATTGTCTGGGGGATGGTGCCGACCAATTTTGAGCCGTTTGAACGAGAGGGCCTTGATTCGCTTGAGGCACGCCTCTCTGAATTATGGGCTGCCCTCGTTAAGGCCGGTATCGACCGCGAATTTCTTCTGTCCCGGAGTATGCTCTCCCCGGCTACCTGCTGTCTTGTCAACCCGGATGTGGAAAAGACAGTGGAAAAGGCCTTTGCAACGATCCGCGCATTATCCCGGCGTCTGAAGGAGAAATACAGGAGATAGAGAAACAGCCGGGGCAATAAAGGGGATTCTGAAAAGAAAATAGGGTAGATCAGTCGTTTTTCTGTGTATGGCAGGTGAAACACCCACCCGATTTACTGTCATCGCCTGCGATCATCTCGCTGTAATCCCACCTGAGCATGTCTGAATAGGGGCTTCCATGTGGCTTGTGGCAGGACAGACACATGACCAGATCTGTGCCCAACGTTACGGTGGCGCTGGCCTCGGTCCATCCGGCCAGGCTGGGGCGCGCTACAGGAACATTGGGGGCATACGTCCCGACGCCACCGGCGGCATCAAAAGCCGTGGCGTACTCACCGGAATTTGGTATGACCGCATCCGAGGGATGTCTCTGCCAGACGCTGCCGCTCTGCTCGATATGAAAGTTGCCGTGGCAACCGCAACAAAAACCCGTCACGGTGTTGCCCAATGCAGAAAAATTGGCTGCCGAGTCTTTTGTCCCGGAATAGCCGAGGTATTCGTTGTGATCGTTGGCAGCGGACGTGTATTGCCAGTTGCTGTCTTCAATCCCCGAAACCCCGAAGCCTGTACCACTCATATGGCCGTCAAGGAAGCGATACCAGCCTTCGTCTGCACTATCGACTATAGGGCCTGTGTCGTTTTTGTGATGGTAACCCCTGGGACCGGCGGCGTTTCCCATCATGTGGCATTTGGTGCAACCCTGTCTGGTGCCGTAGAGTGTATTCGTTCCGTCCAGGTTGTTGTGACAGCATTGCGCCCCGCAGCTGCTTGTTACTGCTCCCGGCGCCACGCTTAAGTTGTCATCCGGATTGGCCGCAAAAACGTTATGCCCCTTAGTATCATCACCCTGGGCCACCCAGTAGAAATTGCCTCCGGCCAGACCCTGGTTACCGGCTCCGTAGGTGGGCGCGCCGCTGGTATTGTACACAATGGGTGCCCCGGTGACGGCATTGATCCCCGTAGCCTGATCGGCGGCTGAATGGCAACCCACACAGTCGCCTACAAGAAGAGACCCATAAGGCCCACCGGCAGCTACAGTGGTTCCGTTCTGGCTGTTGTGCATGGTATGGCAGTTGACACAGGGACCGGTAATCGCGGCAAGAGAGGTCGCTGGAATGGACAGTATCAAGGAAACAACCAACGCCAGCGTAGCCGACAGCGCGGTTATCTGCTGAAGGCACATCCTTGGATTAGGCCGCTGTAATGTATTCATTACCATTTCCCATCCCCCCCTACACTTCTATTCCGAGGTGGGACTAAATTCTCATACCCGGCCTTATTAAGGGCGGAAATTTTTGCTATCGTAACAAGCGTAAATACACTAGCCCAACAACAAATTTCCGCACCTTCGCTTATTGTTTTTATCGGCATTTTCGGGCTAACTCTTTAATTTATGAGCCGAAGCCATTTCTTTCTATCCTGTCTTGCCAGACAAAAGCAAAATCTGGGCCATAACCTACGGGATAATCTTAAAAAATAAAAATATCCGTTATATCCGATGG
>JBFMFO010000031.1:0-23055 GCA_040754095.1 Thermodesulfobacteriota bacterium
TGGGCGACAAAGTGACGAGTGAAACGATAAAGAAATATATTCAGTACCATAGACATGAAGAAAAAAATCCTAAGCAGTTAAGATTTGACTTCTAATGCCCCGTGCGGAAGCACGGGGTTCTTTACTTCTTTGCTTCCTCCCTTAAAGATATTTGTCCCATTTCCGCTTCCACTTTCTTACGATGGTAGCTCACCGGCTCTAACTCTACAGCTTCCTTAAAATAGGCCGTAGCTTGCTGCCTGTCTCCGGTTTTGTGCCAGGCCAGGGCAAGATAATAGAGATTTATAGACGCGCCCCTTTTAGATCCCTCTGCCTTGTGTTTCTCTGTGGCTTCTTTAAGCAGGGCTTGGGATTCGTTATAGTCTCCTTTTTGCAGAAGCAAACAGCCATAGGTACCTACGTAATAAGAGCGCCTGCCGTCCAGCTCTATAGCTTTTTGAATGTGCTGAATGCCTTCATCCGTGTTCTCACCCAACATAAAATAGCTCCAGGCGATGGCGTTCAACAATTGAGAGTTCTTTTCATTGCCTTTTAAGCAAGAGAGGTAAGCTTCATTGGATTTACGGAAGTATTCCGGGGCGTCTTTTTTTGTGGCCATCTCATTATAGAGCCCGCCTAAGAAACTGCGGTACTCATTGTGGTCAGGCCAGATCTCTATGGCTTTCTTAATGCTTTCTTCAGCCATGGCATATTGGCCCGCTCTCGCCTGTTCCTGGGCCTTTCTATAGTATTCTTCTGCTTCAGCTTTCCTCTCTTTACTTATACTGCCAGCGATACCGGCTGCGGCAGCGCCATATTCAAGCGCGCCTAAGGCGTGCATTCCATAGTAAAGAGCCTGAGGCCCACAACCATACAAAAAACTACAAACCAAAATAAGCCCGATAACCTGTTTCATAACCTGCCCTCCATATTAGATTATTGCAGTTAATTCAACCTGTTAGCTTTATGATTGGATTTGTTATAGCAGAAAAGAAACAACCAGTTCCCCTATAAAAGGAGCATTATGCCATCTTTATATTCTATATATGGGGTATATGTCAACTAATATATTACTTATAGGTGCATTTATCTTCTTCCGGTTCTCCCTTAAGGTAGCATCAAGGCGGGCGGTGCTGCGGAGAGATAAGAGCATGGAAGACATAAAAGAGATACTCGGCGGGATAGGAGGGAAGCTTAGGCGTCTGAGATTCGCCAAGGGCTGGACCCAGGAGGAGATTGAGGACAAGTTCGGGTTCTCCTACCGCTACTACGGGAAGCTGGAAAGGGGCGAGGTTAACCCCACTATCGGAACATTGGCGAGGCTTGCGAAGATATTCGAGATTCCACTCACAGACCTGCTGGAATCCGAGCTCGCCGGAAAGCATCTGTCAGAAGAAGCAGAGTCTGTTCTTTTAGCGGTAAGGGAAGTGATAGCGAGAGACGACAGGCAGGCCCTCAGGAAGCTGGAGGTGTTCCTCAGGGAGATAATTTAGTACAAGAAACTTTTATGGTTTGGGCTGGAAGCCGTTAGAAAAAAGTGTCCGAGACTGGTTTCGCCAAAGAACGCGGTGGGAAGAGCATCGATCCAAGCAGTCCCGCTAACCGGCAGTAGTTTTTCAGAAATACTATATTATCAGCGATACCGAGCGTCTCCCTTTTCAGGGATTCTGCTATTTCCGGCATTCTATTCTGATTGGCCGAAATATCAGATATTTGTTTTAGCACCGCCACACTGACGTTCTGGCTTTTTGCCATTTCTTTTAGATCTCGCAGGATGCCGGCATTTTCGGACTGGCACGCAGCATTTCCGGAATCATCCTCTGCGGAAATCAAGCCGAGATCATCGATTAATACCAGTTTTGGCGTGTCGCCCTGGAATTCCTGGAGTAATCTGTTCATTTCGGATACGGGAATTGGAGACATATCGTGGACATACAACGGGCTTTCGGCCAGAATGCCGGCGGTTTTTACCAAATTGCGGCAATCATCTTCTCCGAGCATATCGCCATGTATTCCAGATACAAAACGCAGCAGCTCGCTCGCAAACTGTTCTTTTAAGGCCCTCAGAGAGAAATATGCCGTAGGTATATGCTGTCTGATCGGCAGGTATTCCATCAGGCCGTATAGAAATGCTCTGTCTTCAGCGCAGATCGTGGTCAGCTTAGCCGGATTGAAGGGCAGTTCTGCTATTTTTTTCCATATAAGCTTCTTTTGAAAGGCTGTTCTTTTCCACAGTGAATCTCCTCCAAAACCGATTCCGGTTTTTCCTCTGACATTTCCGGGGAGCCGGAACAGCATACTAAAACCGGTCCGAATAATTCGTGGGGAGATATATACTCACTTGGTGTCAAATTGTTTGTATAACATACTAATTCTTTTACCATTCCAGCAGAATTGACTGGGTCCGAGGAGATCGGCTGGATATCTGATGAAGTTCCGGTAAGTTGCCAAGCCTTGGGGAGAACTATGGGAACTTTATACGGTTCGAGGGAGATCAGAGAAAATATCTGGCGGAAAGAGGCATCAGTGTGATCTCGCTTGCCAGCCTCGACGATATTGCCAAGGCGTTGAACGTACCGGTCACGGAACTGGCCGAGCGTTTAATAGTACCTCAATCCTTTGTTTCAGCAAGTACGAGTCCGGCGAGAAGCGGTTGGATTTGATTGAATTCTAGCCAGGCTTTGGGAATGACGCTGGAGGAGTTTATGAAGAGGTTTAAGGAGAAACGGGAGGAAATGTCCCTGGCTATTAGAGAATCGGCATGGAAGACTTTAGGATTGAATGTCTCGCGACGGAAATAAAATCGTACATTGTTGCCATTGCATCAACTTGTGACTCATGAAAATAATCCGGAAATTACGCCCATGGAGGATTTGTTAAGGAAATTAGCGGATCATAACTATTCTTTTGATCAAATTTCCTGCAATCCGATTTTTTTTCATCATCTCCAGGATAACAACAAAAATTTGGTAATCTAAGAAAAACAGCGGGTTGCTGTTCTTTATTCTCTTCGTTTTTGCCTTGTTCTTTGTTTTTCTCTTCTTGTTTTTTTTCGTTATGTAACTTAGCAGGATCCAAGATTAATTCCCCAATTTTTCCTTTATTGGTCCAAAATAGTTCCGGGATACTGATTTCTACTACCCAGAAGCGAGAGGGCAGGACCTTATCAAGACGATCTCCAGCTGCTTCTGTTATTGTTTTGTTGCTAGAAACGGACTTCAAGTATTCGCCCTTCGAAATCGCTAATGTCCGCAAAATCAAAGTATTTTGTTCATAATTCTTTACAAAATACTTAGTGAAAAAGACGGTATTGGGAAGTTTTTCCTTTTTGACACCTTTAATTAATCTACATAGACAATCATAAGCTCGATTCTCCGCTTCAGAGCTGAATACAACAAAGCTAAATTCTTTTGGAAAAATAATAATGCGTTGCAATGATTCATAAGTGAGCCAAGGATAGTCGATTGATATCGGCAATGGAATAGACTCTAATAACAACTCTCTTACATCAAGAATGTTTTTCAAAATCAACATATTTTTCAAAAAAGATAATGGCAGAACATAATGAGGTCCCATGACGTCATCTTGAATAACAAAAGAATCACACCAAAGATAGCTTGATAGAAAATCCAGTTTCAGGTGTTCTTTCTTGTTGTTCGAAAAATATTCATGTAGGGCATAACCAACCCAATTATGTTGATTTAGTGTATGTCCCGTCAAGGCCACAGCATGCCCAGGAGAATTGTCGATTCCTGCTTTTTCATCTCGTTCCGGCATGGGAAAAAACAGAAGTACAGGAAATCTTGATTCAAGCGCATGATACACCATTCTTAAGAATTGATCTGGAGTCCGGCTGAAGAAATTCAGGCCGAAAGCTCTCATATGTAATACGTTTTCAATCACGTTCTTAATCTGTACTAAATCCAGTGCATTACCTTTTACGTTTTTATGATCAACGCCGATATTCTGGTTCATTGTTTCACACGCGATTTCATGTTGATCAAGAAAACACTTTCTAGTTGCCATCTTAATAGCGGCATGGGAACAGCAATTTGTTATACTATTTTGTTGTGCAAAATAGTTCCCTGTTATGCTGAAATATTTTCCTTCGATTTCTATGTCAGCCCTATTAGGGCAGGAAACATAACCTCTTCTAAAGGGTGGGGGTATTATCGCTTCGGTAACGTAAGAAAGATCGCTCTCCACTCCATTTATGATCCGCTCATCTGCGTGTACAATACAATACCCAATGAGATCTTCATTGACCAAAAATTGAATATCTTCTTTTTTGTCCAATCTTTTTCGAATAAAACACAGTTTATGACAATGCTTCGCTATCAATTTATGATTATATAATGGAACGTTCTTTACGTAGTCATTACAGCTCTCCACACGACGAAGTCCACATTCGTCACCCGAGCAAGATTTTTCAGGAGGGCGAAGCGAATACTTGTATAAGATAGTTTGGCACCTAAGGTTTTCGTGTCTCATCAAGGAGAGAATACGCCGAAGGGGTCGCGGAGGACCTGATTTTCTTGCACCGAATTTTTCGGCAAGAAGAATAAAATGACATTCACTTTCTCTGGCATCAATAATTTCTGTATCAAATAAATGTAGCAAAGCAAACCCCCAAAAAAAGAGATGGTTCAAGAACCATCTCTTTTTAAAACAAGGCACCGGATTTTTCAACCAATATCCGCTATCCACAAATCATCTTACAATAGCGTTCCCAACCAGGTTCTCCAGGCAAAGGATTGCCAAATCTCTGTTTACAATTATTGAACGATTCCTGACTTTCTTTAATTGCTGTCCGCAGTCTTCTGGATTGCTCCATTAGGCGTTTTTCCGTTTCCGGATTGACTGGAGCCATTTCAGCTTCAAAAACCTCATATTCCTGACTATTTGTTTCTTTTTCTTCCGTTCCCAGCCCCCTCGCTAGTGCCATAGCTTTCCCTCCTTTTAAAAGAACTATGCGTAACTATTTGATTTTATTATAAATAATAACTAACGGTTAGTCAAACTTTCCCGCCAAAAAACAAAGGCCCGGCACAACGTGTTTTTGCCAGAGCATGCCGTATTTATCTTACTTAGAAAGATTTATAGATATTATTATGCCGAAAAATGAACTTTCATTCATTTAATCAGTCACCGTGTCAAGAAAAAAGCTCGACAAAAAATAAATTCTATTATGAGACAATTCCTTCGTTGTTTATATAGCAAATTCTATACCAATCAGCTTTATGCTGCCGATAAATAATTCTATCTTATTGTTTTAATGATGTATTTACAATTTATTGAATTTCAAAAAACTTATTAATATGTGTCGCAAACCACACGATATAAAAAAATTCGTCATTTTTGTGAAAATAATTTTCATTTAAAGCGGAACTAATTTTCCTACATCGTCAATTTCGAGAAGAAAACCACTAAATTTTCCTTGGGTGAAACGCTCTGCCAGTTTTGTCCTAAACCAGTTTACAAGGAACTGATATTATATTGTTGCTATCTTTTTATATTTCACAGAGTAGGCGGTCTACAAACCTTACAAGAGGTATAACCAGCCGCCACCGCATCCCTTAGTTTTATTGGAATCTTAGATCTCCTAAGGTATCGGCAGTCGTGTAGGGTGGGCTTTGCCCACCAAAACTAACTGTTCAGCTTTCCCGCCTCCTCGCTTGGCGCAACTTATTTATATTCCATTTAAAATATCCTTGACAAGCTTTTTCTAAACGCTTACTTCTTTTCTGTGTATCGTGCTACCTTTGAAGGCGAATTCTCCCTTTCTGATCTGGAGCGGGCATGCCCCAGTGTCAGCAGGGACATGATTCGTAGGGTGATTCAGGAACTCCAGGGCGTTAAAGAAGTGGAGTGTCTTGGCCGGGGGCCAGGGGCGCGTTGGGGAAAAAGAGGTAATGCCTCTAAAAGAGGGTAATATTACATAAATGCGTTCTAAGGACCGGCGTCTTTTTGGGAATTAATCGATGCGAAAATGGGGAAATAGAATCCTTCTATGAAGTTAAACGATTTTTAAATGATTTTTAAACGATCTAAATAGAATATGGCTATGAAATCAATTGGTTGCAACTGTTTAAAATGAGAAGCAATCAGCCAAAGTAAAAATACCTCAAAACCACACAGAAAAGGCCTTTGACGAGATCATCAAGAGTGCTCCATGAAGAATCAGGAAGTCGCCGCGGTATTTGATGGCATAGCCGATATCCTGGAGATACAGGGTGCGAATCCCTTCCGCATTCGCGCCTATCGCAAGGCCGCGCAGAACATAGAGAATCTCACCGAGGACATCTCGGTAATTGCGTCCCGGAGCGGCCTGGAGGCCATTCCGGGTATCGGCAGGGATCTGGCCGGAAAAATCCAGGAGATTATAACTACCGGTACTTTTAAAGACTACGAGGATTTAAAAAAGGAAGTTCCGTCAGGCATCGTCACTCTCCTGGCCATCCCCGGCGTGGGGCCGCGGACGGCCAAGCTCCTCTTTGACCATTTTGGCGTCTCCTCGATAGAGGAGGTAGAGAAGCTGGCGGTGGAGCACAAGATACAGGGCCTGCCCGGGATCAAGGCCAGGACCGAAGAGAACATCCTTAAGGGCATCGCTATCCTCAAAAAAGGCCGGGAGCGTCTTCCTGTAGGTCTGGTGCTTCCGGTGGCTGAAGAGATAATGGCCGTGATGCGCAAAAAATGTCCCCGCCTGGGGCGGGTGCACCTGGCCGGAAGTCTCCGGCGCCGAAGAGAGACGGCCAAGGATATTGATCTGTTGGTGGCCTCGGATGAGCCGGCAAGGGTCATGGAGGTCTTTACCGGGCTGCCTTTAGTGAGCGCGATCACGGCCAGCGGTGAGACAAAGGCCAGCATCCGCACCAGAGAAGGTGTCTCGGTCGATCTCCGGGTGGTGGAGCCAAAGAGTCTTGGCGCTGCCCTTTGTTACTTTACGGGTTCCAAGGCGCACAATATCCGTATTCGGGATCTGGCCGTGCGTCAGGGACTAAAGATCAATGAATATGGCATATTCAAAGGTGAAAAATGGCTGGGAGGCCGGACGGAGGAGGAGGTCTTCCGGGCCGTGGGGCTGCCCTACATTCCTCCCGAACTAAGAGAAGACCGGGGCGAGATAGAGGCGGCCCAGGCCAGGAAACTGCCGCTTCTGGTGGAGCCGGGGGATATTCAGGGAGATCTGCACGTCCACTCCAAATACAGCGACGGGACCGCTTCTTTCGCCGAGATAGCCCGAAAGGCCGCCTCCCTGGGTCTTTCCTGGGTGGCCGTCTGCGACCATTCTCCCTCGCTTAAAGTAGCCGGGGGTGTATCCATTCCCGACTTACAGAGAAAGATAGAAGAAATTCGCGCCTTCAACCAAAAAGGGGGGCCGGTAAAGCTCCTCTGCGGTACGGAAGTAGATATTGACAGCAGCGGCAAACTGGATTATCCAGATGAAATCCTGCGTCAGTTGGATATAGTTGTAGCGGCCATCCACACCGGCTTTAAACAGGATGCGAAGACCCTGACTCACCGGATAACTTCGGCCATGCGCAATCCGCATGTGGATATTATTGCCCATCCCACGGGCCGCCTCATAGGCGAAAGGGAGCCCTACGCTGTGAATATGGAGGAGATTATCGGGGTGGCCGCCGAAACAGGCACGGCGCTGGAGATCAACGCCTACTTCAAGCGGCTGGATTTAAATGACATTCAGGTCAGGGCGGCTAAAGAGAAGGGCTGCAAGCTGGCCATCGGCACCGATGCCCATATTATGGAGCAGATGGATTTTATGTCACTCGGTGTGTCGGTGGCCCGCCGCGGCTGGCTGACAAGGGAAGATATTCTGAATACCATGACTTATGGTGAGCTTATGTCCTATTTGCGCAAAGATGGAGACGTAACATGAACGGATTGGCTACAAAAGACAAAATAAGAGAACTTGAAGAGCGATTTGGGATCGAGACCTCGCCGGTCACCGTCCGCGGCAAGACCCTGCAGATAGCCCAGGTAAGGGATGTCAAGCGTCTGGTGGAGAAACAGTTTTCACAGGATGATCCCATGGCCGGATTTCCTTTCTGGGCCAGGATCTGGGAGGCCTCCATTATCCTGGCCGATGAACTGGCACGGCTTGAACCGGATGACGGCAAGGAAATGCTGGAGCTTGGTGCCGGCATAGGGCTGTCCGGCCTGTTTGCCGCGGCCTTCGGCCATAAGGTAACTATTACCGATTACGACCAGGATGCACTTTGCTTTGCCATGCTCAGCGCCGGGAGCAATGGTCTCGATAAGGTACGCTTTCAGTCCTTAGACTGGTGTGCACCCGCCCTCTATAAGAAGTACCACTATATTATAGGCTCTGAAGTGCTTTTCAATGAAAGGCTTTTACTGCCACTCTATGAACTTCTAAAAAGGGCCCTGGCGCCGGACGGCATTGTTTATTTGGCCCATGACAAGAGTCGCATGTCTCCATGCAGGTTCTTCGAACTGGCCCAGAAGGACTTTAAGATTGGGTGCAAGGCGCGGTTGATGCGGGCGGATGATGAAGAGTTTCATATAGTACTCCATCGGCTGACGCGGAAGTAACCCTGCGAAACAATGTTCTACTTATGCATTTTCCCGCAGCAACTGCCTGGCCCGGCGCAGCCGGCCGCCATACCGGGCGAAGAGCCGCAGCAGGCCGTGTCACCCTTCCCCGGCAGGTTTTTGCCCGGTTGTCCGGTAAGGGAAGATGTGGCAGAAACGAGCCTGGTGAGGCTTTTTGAGCCACAGTGGGGACAGATTGCGGTATCAGTAGATTTAAAGACTATAATTTCTGATTTTTGCTTGCAGTCATTACAGAAGTACTCAAAAATAGGCATAGAATCCTCCTTCTCCGGGCCATCAACTGACCACCGGCCTCCTATTCTGTTATGGTCTTGCGCAGGGCCTGAATGGTCTTGCCATAATCATCGCTGCCGAATATGGCAGACCCGGCCACAAAGATATCTGCACCGGCTTTAGCCACCATCTTTGCCGTATCAAAGTTTATCCCTCCGTCCACTTCAATTTCCACCGGGAGGTTGCGTACGTCGATAATCTCCCGTAGCCGGGTTATCTTGTGGGCCACGCTGGGGATAAAAAATTGTCCCCCAAACCCGGGGTTAACACTCATTAGCAAGACCATATCCACCTCTTCCAGCACATAATCCAGGGCAGAAAGGGGCGTGGCAGGGTTCAGGACTACCCCGGCCTTGACCGCCTGCTTTTTGATAAGATTTATCGTTCGATTCAAGTGGATACAGGCCTCTACGTGCACGGTAATGATGTCGCTTCCCGCGCGGGCAAAATCCTCTATATATTGATCCGGATTGGAGATCATCAGGTGCACGTCCAACGGCAGGGAGGTCACTTTACGGACCGCCTGGACCACCAGGGGCCCTATGGTAATATTGGGGACGAAGTGGCCGTCCATAACATCGATGTGTATGAAATCAGCCCCGGCCTTTTCTACCGCCTGAACCTCTTCTCCCAGGCGGCTAAAATCAGCGGAAAGTATGGATGGCGCAATTTTTTTCATAAAATGTACCTCGTTTTCATATTAGCTTTTAGCTGTCGGCTATCTGCTTTCAGTCCCCTTTTTCATCCGTACCGCAGTAAATCCATCGGTCCCATGCCGGTGGGGATAGGTGCGCAAAAAATTGTCTTCCACCAGTTCTCCGGCCCTTTGCGGCAGTACCGATTCAGGGTCTTCTATCTCAAACTCCGGATAACGAATCAGAAAGTTTTTTATAACCTCTTCGTTCTCCTCCGGCTCCAAGCTGCAGGTGGCATAGACCAGGATACCCCCGGGTTTAAGGAGCGGCGCCAGCTCGTCCAGAAGGCGTCCCTGCCGTTCGGCCATAATTGGAAGGTCTTCCGGCTTGCGGCGCCATTTGATGTCAGGATTGCGGCGGATGACACCCAGGCCTGTACATGGGGCATCGACCAGGATACGATCAATTTTTTTCCCACCCAGGCCTGCCAGCGACTGCGTGACATCTTTTTTGATTACCTCGATATTCTGGATGCCAAGGCGGGTTGCGTTTTCTTTCAGCCGTTCCAGGCGTCCGCCGTGGATGTCCAGGGCCAGTATGCGCCCGAGATTGCGCATTATCTGGGCCAGGTGCGTGGTTTTTCCCCCCAGACCGGCGCAGGCATCGAGTATTAACTCACCGGGCTGGGGCGAGACGAGATGGGAAACAAGCTGTGAGGATTCATCCTGCACCTGGAACCAGCCGGTTTTATAACCGGTAAGTTTCAGGATATTGCCGGAAAAGCCCTTTAGTATCAGCCCGTCCGGAGAATAGGGGGCAGGCTCAATACCCGGGACCTCTTTGCGCAAAAACTCCAGAAGCTGACTGCGCTTTAACCGCAGGGTATTGGTGCGGATGGCCAGAACCGGCATCTTGTTGTTGCTTTCGCATAAGGCGCGGGCCGCATCCGCTCCATAGCGTCCTGTCCAGCGTTCCACCAGCCATAGCGGGTGGGATGTCTCTACCGCCAGCCAGGCCGATAAATCTTCCTTTGGATCAGGCCACCTGATCTCCTCTCTCCCACGTTCCACGGCCCGCAGCACACCGTTTACAAAACGGGCGATCCATTCCGGCCGGCCGACCTTGACCAGATTCACAGATTCATTGACTGCGGCCGAAGACGGGATGCGATCCATGTAAAGGAGCTGATATATACCCAGCCGCAAGACGTTTTGAACCGACAGCTCAATTTTTTCCCGCGGGGTCCTGGAAAATTGGTTTATGGTCCAGTCAAGCCGCGCCCGCTGCCTGAGGACGCCATAAACGAGTTCCATGGTCAAGGCCCGATCCCGCCTTTCCAGAGCGAAGTGCCTGCGGAATGCCTTTTCCATGAGCGCATCCAGGGTCTCTTGCCCTTTATCCAGTTCATCCAGAACTGCGAGGGCAACCTGCCGGGGGTTGGCAAACATTATGCCCCTCCCTGCAGGAAATGGAGCATGGCCTTTTCCACCTTTTTCAGGTCCAACTGGGTATTAAAACACGGTCCATAAGGCCGAATATTAAATATGCCGTAAACCGGCACGGGATAGCTGTCCTGAATGCCGCTGGTCAGATCCCTTTCGCAGGCCACGGCGATTATAAGCCGTGGTTTCTTTTCTACCACAATGCGACGGGCAATAGTGCCGCCGGTAGCCACAGAAAGACCGACATGGTGGGTTTCTGCCATTTCCACCAGATCTTTGATCTTGCACAGCCCGCAACGCTTACAGTTGTCCACATTCCCGGTGATCTTTACCTTACAGTCATAGTTCTGGAGGCAGTGGGGCATAAGGAGGAGTAGGCGTTCAGGCCTGATATGGCCGACCTGGGCCATGACTATATCATTATTTACTTCTACAAAGGCATGTTGGATTTTTTCTTTCGAGATGCCGAAGAGCTTGCCGACTAATATCAAGACAGGAAAAATAACCTTGATTACCGCGCCGCGCAGACGTTTTGAGAGTAAAAGGTCCTTCTTGAAAAGCAGGGTTAGTACGATGGAAAAGATGCCCCCCATTACTAATAAAAGCAGGGCGCCGAAGAAAACGGCCAGCAGAGCAGGAAGAGCACGATGGATATTGGCCAATCCCACGTATGGTATCCACCAGAGGAGGACAGCAACCAGAAAAAATAAGGCGCAGGTTACGACGAGCAGACCAACGAATAAAACTTTATGTGACTTTTCTTCAGACATTAGCTCAGACGGCTTCGTAAAAAGTCCATTTGCTGCGTTACGCGGCATCCTTCGTCACTGCGGCGTAGCTACAAGTACGCCTCATTCCTCAGGATTTGCGCGCCTTGCAACTGGAACTTTTTACTGTGCCGTCCCCCAAATTGATTGTTTACTAATTCATTAACCCAGTTTTTCGCCTATATCTATCTTATGGCCCCGGCGGAAATCCGCTACGGCCATCCGCCGGCCGCCTTCGATCTTGATCTCGGTGATAAGGATATAATCCCTGCCCGTGGCAACCAGAAATCCGGAATCATCCGCCTGGACTATCTCCCCCGGCGCCTTTTTTTCTGCCCCCCCAATAAGGCGCGGCTTATAAAGATGACAGAGCTTGCCTCGCCAGTATGAATAAGAACCAGGCCAGGGGTCAAGGCCCCGGATAAGATTAAAAATCTTTACGGCCGGCTGCCGCCAATCGATTCGCCCGTCTTCTTTTTTCAACATTGGGGCGTAAGAAACCCCGGCTTTTGGCTGCGGCCTTGGTATAATAGTGCCTTTCCGGAGGCCGTCAAGGGTTTCGATGAGGGCCCTGGCTCCAAGGCCCGCCAGGCGATCATGTAATGTACCCGCCGTATCCGCCGGTTCAATTTTAGTCTCCTCCATGAGAAGAATCGGGCCGGTATCCATGCCTTCATCCAGTTGCATAATGGTTACACCGGTTATTTCTTCCCCGTTTATTAAGGCCTGCTGAATGGGGGCGGCCCCCCGGTATTTGGGCAGGAGAGAGGCATGGACGTTGATGGCGCCGCGCCGCGGTATGGCCAGTAGTTCCGCGGGCAGGATCTTACCGTAGGCCACCACAATTACGACCTCAGGAGCCAGTTTTCGCATCCCGCCAAGAAAATCTTCTGTGCGTATCTTCTCCGGCTGGAGGACAGGGATTTTTGACTGTTCGGCCAGGACCTTGACCGGGGGAGGGGCGACGGCCAGACCTCGTCCTTTAGGCCGGTCCGGTTGAGTGACCACCGCTGCAACTTCTACTCCGCCATAATGGATGAGGCTCTCCAGAGAGGGCACAGCGAACGCCGGGGTCCCCATGAAGACTACCCGCCAACGCGGCAGGTTCATAACGCTTCTACCTTGAGGAGTTTCTTGAGGCGACGTTTGTAGAGCGACCTTTTGAGGCTGCTGATGCGGTCGATATAAAGGATACCGTTCAGGTGGTCGATCTCGTGCTGAAGACAGATGGCCAGGAGCCCCTCGCCTTCGACCTCTATCGGCTGCCCTTCGAGATTCAAGGCCCCCACCTTGACCCTGGCGCTGCGCCTGACCTCGGCAGAATAGTCAACAACACTCAAACAGGCCTCTTCATAGGTGGTCTCGTCTTCTGCCCGGATGATCTCCGGGTTAATCAAGGCGGTTAATTTCTTATTTTCGCCTTTCCTGGACAAATCAAAGACAAGGACCCTTTTCAGGACACCGATCTGGTTAGCGGCCAGTCCAATTCCCGGAGCCGCATACATAGTGTCCGCCATGTCGGCAACTAATGCCAGAATCTCAGACGTTATCTTCTTCACCGGCTCCGCCACTTGTTTCAGAACCGGGTGTGGGTAGGTAATAATCTTGCGTATAGCCATAAAATTCACGTAGCTATCAGCCATCAGCGGTCAGCTTTCAGGGAAAATTCGTCTCTGCCTGGCTGTTTACTGAGTACTGGGCCCTATAGGCTATTTATAACATGCTTTCGGGGTCAACGTCTATAATCAATTTGACCCCTGAGACGGGAGGTTTTGCCTTAAGATCTTCGAGAAGACCATTAATGTAGGCATGTAGCGGCCCGACCTTGAGACCCTTCAAAAACATCTGATACCGGAACTTCCCCCTTATTTTGAAGAGCGGTGCCGGAGCCGGCCCAAGGATTTCCACGGTCTCCAGCCAACCCCTGTTTTTTTGCAAAAGCGCATGCGCTCGTAGACTCATCTCCCGGGCATAATCCTTGACCTTGATCTGGCTGTTGCTTTCCAGCAGGAGGTTAATCATGCGCACAAAAGGTGGATACCTGAGCGCCTGGCGAAGGGCAATCTCTTTTTCATAATATCCCGGAAAATCGTGCTTTTTGGCCTTAATAATACTGTAGTGGTCCGGGTTATAGGTCTGGATTATAACCTTTCCTGGCCTTTCCCCTCGACCGGCCCGGCCTGCCACCTGAGCTAAAAGTTGGAAGGTCTTTTCCGCCGCCCGAAAGTCCGGCAGGTTCAAAGACAGGTCGGCTGAAACCACACCAACCAGGGTGATATAAGGGAAATCATGCCCCTTGGTCACCATCTGTGTGCCTACCAGGATATCTATCTCCCTCTTTTGAACCGCTCGCAAAATAGCATGGTGCGCCCTTTTCCGGGTGGTTGTATCCCGATCCAGACGGGCTATACGCGCCTCCGGGAAAAGTATTTTTAGTTCCGCTTCAATACGTTCCGTCCCCCAGCCAATCGATCTGACATTAATACCACCACAGGCCGGGCAGGCCGGAAGCGCCGGGACTGAATAGCCGCAATAATGGCAAAGGAGGGTCTGTTCAGACAGATGATGGGTCAGAGAAACACTACAATTAGGGCAAATCAAGACCTGACCACAGGAGTTGCATTGCATGGAAGGCGAGTAGCCCCGACGGTTAAGAAAGATAAGGGTTTGCTCCCTTTTTTGCAGGTTATCTTCTATGGCATCAAGGAGTTCCGGGAAAAAGATAGCCCTGCCGGCTCCGGTCTGTGACCCGGAGTCGCGCATATCGATAACAGACACCCCCGGCAACGCCCTCTCCTCAACCCGCCTGGTCAGCGCCAGGTATCCATAACGTCCTGATTTTACATTAAACACACTTTGTATGGAGGGAGTGGCCGAACCCAGGATCACTGTCGCCTTCTCCAGACGGCCACGCATTACGGCCACATCCCGGCCATGATAACGGAGCTTGTCTTCCTGCTTATAGGAGCCGTCGTGTTCCTCATCCACCACGATCAGGCCCAGGGAGGAAAGAGGCGCAAACACAGCCGAACGGGCGCCGATGACTATTCGGGCCTTTCCTTCCAGTATGTGCATCCATTGATCAAACTTTTCGCCGGGGGATAGGCCGCTGTGCAGGACGGCTACCTTATCCCCGAAACATGAGATGAAGGCCGCCTCCAGATAGGCAGTCAAAGCGATTTCAGGGACGAGAATTATGCAGTCCTTTTCTTGAGCCAGGGCAGCTTCGGCGGCCCTCAGGTACACCTCTGTCTTTCCGCTTGCCGTGACCCCGTGGAGGACATGGGCAGAAAATTCATGGCTGGAGAGGGCCCTGGTGATATCTTCAACGGCCTGTTTCTGTTCGGCCGTCAGGGCTGTAGGGCGTCTATACCAGAAGCCCTCGGCGCTGAACGGATCTCTGTAAATAATAGCCTTGGAGAAGGAGATAAGGCCGGACTTCTCCAGTTTTTTCAATCTCTTTGCCAAGTGGGGCATGGAGGCCCCCAATCTCTTTACCGGAACCTCTCCTTGCTCCCGCAGATAGGTAAGGATGGCCTCTTCATCGCCGGATAAGGGTTTTTCCGAAGCTTTTCCGGTGAGCATTACCGTGCGCTCCTCTTTAAGTCTGGTGCGCGGTCGTTCCACTACCTCTTTCCAGGCGAGGAGTCCTTTATCAACCAGGCCGGGGATTAAATCGCGACCGGCGCCGGGGGAGATTTTTTCAATAGCCGGTACCGAGACCGGTTTTTCTCCCCGAAAAAGGCTCAAGACGGAGAGGATCTCCGGGGAGGCATCCTCTTCATTACACCCCGGTCCAAGATGTCCGCCTCCCTCCGGCGGATGCGCATCTGTGGCCAGGATGCGGCGACCGATCCCGGTAAGGATCAGCCGTCTTCGGCTGGAGATATTCAGGCCGGCAGGCAGGGCTAGTTCTATTACCTTACCCAGGGGATAGTGGTAATAGCGCGCCATCCACTCAAAAAGGCGAAGGAGGCCGGGAGGAAAGAGAGGGCGCTCATCCATTATATCCAGGATCTCTTTCAGTTCGGGCACGCCCCGGCGCATCTGCGACCTGTCTGAAGAGGCCACGGTGCCCAATACATAACCGGTAACAGTGCGCAACCCTATGGGTATAAGCACACGCAGGCCAGGTCGTATGTCTTTCTCCAGTTCAGCCGGGACAAGATAGTGGAAGGTCTTAAAAATAGGTAGGGCCGGGGCTGCTTCAATTATCAGAGCCATTTTAGCCGAGGCATAGTTCCTTTTGCAGGTATTCTCTGACCCTTGGGCCAATCTCCGGGTGTTTCAGGGCATAGGCCAGCGTGGCCTGAATATAGCCAAATTTATCCCCGGCATCATACCGCCGGCCGGCAAAACGATAGGCGTATATCTGATTTTGGTGCGCCAGTTCCATGAGGGCATCGGTAAGTTGGATCTCTCCACCATGTCCTGTTGGCGTGTTTTCCAGGATAGTAAATATATCCGGCGTCAGGATATACCGTCCGATGATCGCCAGGTTTGAATCTGTTGCTTCCGGGGCCGGTTTTTCCATCATCCTTGTCACCCTGTAAGTCTGTTCTTTGATCTCCGTCCCTTCGACTATACCATAGCTATGAACCTCTTCTCGCGGCACGGGATAGACGGCCACTATCGGCTTATGAAATTCATTAAAGACATTCAATAACTGCTGGGTGCAGGGGATGGAGGCATCCACCAGGTCGTCACCCAGGACCACCACAAAAGGTTCATTGCCCACCAGGTCTTTTGTGCATAATATCGCATGACCCAGCCCCAATGGCCGCTTTTGCCTGACGGAGGTAATCTCGATCAAATTAGAGATATTTTTGACTTCTTCCAGAAGCGCCCACTTTTTTCTCTGTTCCAGGATCGTCTCCAGTTCATAGGAATAATCAAAGTGGTCTTCGATCGCAGACTTGCCGCTGCCGGTGACCATAATGACCTGTTCGATACCCGAGGCCACCACCTCTTCCACAATGTATTGAATGGTAGGCCGGTCAACAATGGTCAGCATCTCCTTGGGGATCGCCTTCGTAGCCGGCAGAAACCGGGTACCCAGTCCGGCCACCGGAATAACGGCCTTTCTTATCCTCATAAGATCTCCCGAGTTACATATAGTTAGTCTTCATCCGGAAACCCAAAAAATTCTGGATGAGTTGTCAGCACTCAGCTATCAGCTATCGGCTAAAGGCCAATCTGAGTACAACGCGCAGGCACGACGTCTGGAACCTCTCGGTTAATTTATACAAGGAGGATGAAACAAAGTCAAATGAACCCTAAAGAAAAGAAATAAATAGCCGAAAAAGATATTGATAACTAGTAGCTCGCATCCCGGAGGAAAAAATATGTCCAGAGATAGTGTAAAACTTTATTATGCGCTCTCTGTGCTTTTCCCAAAAGAACAATTGGAATCACCGGCCTTTCTGGCATCGCTTGATACCGAAACCCTCAAAAAGGCCTTTCGCACGAAGGTCATGCAATGCCATCCCGACCTCATCCATAACCTGCCCGAGAGCTTTCGCCGCAACAGGCATGAGCGTTTTATACGCATCCAGCAGGCCCATGAGTTTTTAAACGGCTATTTGGAAACGGCACGGGAAAGGGGAGAAGATATCCCGTGGCCCCAATTTAAAAGAAAGGTTACGTCTGATGTCGCAGAGCAATGCGCCCCCCAACGCAAGCTGATATTTGCCGTGGGCGGCGCCAAGGGAGGCATAGGGAAGACCATTGTTTCCGCAAACCTGAGCGCCGGCCTGGCCTCGCTGGGTAAAAGGGTCATTGCCGTGGATCTGGACCTGGGCGGGGCCAACTTACATCTTCACCTGGGGGTAAAGTTCCCGCCGCTCACCCTGCAGCACTATTTTAAAGGCGGGAAGCCATTAAACGAACTCTGCCTGGACACGGCGGTTAAGAATCTGAGGATCATAGCCGGAGATAGTTCCAACCTGGGCATGGCCAACATCCTAACGGCGCAAAAGAAAAAACTCATTAAGGACTTGCAATGTCTGCCGGCTGATTATGTGGTCATCGATTTGGGCGGAGATACCTCCTATAACATGGTGGACTTCTTTTTAGCCGCAGATGAGCGGATAGCCGTGACCTCACCGGAACCGAGCTCTGTCCTCGATGTCTATAATTTTATAAAGGTCAGTCTGCTCCGCTACCTCAACAAGAATATTTTTGATATCCTGAGACCAGAAGAAGCAAGGAAGCTGCAGGGGCGCATTAACGAGTTTAAGGGGTTGATCTTTGAAACCACCACCTCTTCCGACCACCGCCGCATAAAACGCATCGATGAGCTATTGGCTCTTGTCCGGGAAAAAAATACGGATTGGGGGCTTTTCCTGCAGGAGAAAATGGATGAGTTTTGCCCCTACCTGGTTGTCAATATGATAGAGGCAGGCGCTGACGGCAATATTTCAACCCGCATTGCCGAAATTGCCAGACAAAATCTCTCTATAAATATTTTGCCCTTACCCGGCATCTCCTTTGACCGGGAAGTTAAAAACGTGGTGCATTATCTTGTGCCCGTACTGCTGGAAAGGCCAAAAAGTCAGGCCTCCCGGTGTGTTTTCAACATATTGCGTACTATACTGCAAAGGCACATTGGAGATAGAGGTCTATGTCAACTCCTGGAAAATGCGACCGAAGAAAAAATTGCCCCGGCGTTTTTTCAGTTTATCAAAGGAGAGACGGGCGCCACGTTCGGCAATAAACAAAAAAAGGTTGACCATGTTTATGCCGGTTGGCGGTAAGCTTTAATCCGAAAACGATAGTTTTCGGATGAAAACTAAGACGTTACGAAAGAGGCATTATTACCCGTGCAGACTATCCCGTTAACTCTTGCTACTTCCGGCATGACCCTGGCCCGGGACATCCTCCGCGAAGACGGCATAATCCTTTGCGGGAAAGGAACCGGGCTGTCTGAGGCCTTGATCGAACGATTAAAGAGATTGGGGGTTCAGACCATAACAGTGGAGGGACACCCCATCGCCGAGGAAGGTGAAAAGACGCTGGAAGGAGAATTGGCCGACCTGGAGGAAAGATTTAGCCCCAGGACAGGCGACCCCCTCCTCATGCGCGTAAAGGAAATAATAAAGGATCTGATCGTAACTTCATGGCAATAGAGTGGGACGAGGAAAAAATCGCCGGATTCAGGGAAAAACTCAGACAGGCAAAGGCCCTGCCGACCCTGCCGGGCATTGTCTCTAAGTTAACCCAGATGGTCGAAGACCCCTCGGTCTCTGCCGACCGGATCGGACGCGTTATCGCCAAGGATCAGATCCTGGCGGCAAAACTCCTTAAGCTGGTCAATTCAGCATTCTACGGGTTTCCCGGGCGCATCTCTACGGTAAGCAGCGCCGTCATCCTTTTAGGATTTAATGTGGTGCGGAGCCTGGTGTTGAGCGCCTCTATTTTCGAGGCCATGGAAAAGACGGTGGTTGGTCTCTGGGAACATTCCCTGGGATGTGCAGCCATCGCTAATGTAATCGCCCGGCGGCTGAGCATTAACGATCCGGAGGAGATATCCACGGCAGCGCTTCTGCATGATATCGGCAAGGTGGTGATCAGGGAAAACCTGGCCGAAGAGGCTGCCGTCCTGGACGAGGCCATACTGGGCGAAAACATCTCTCTTTATACGGCAGAGCAGCGAATACTTAAGATTAACCATACCCAGGTAGGACAAAGGCTCTGCCGGCATTGGAACCTTCCGGACAGGCTGGCCGAACCCATCGCCTATCACCACGAACCCAAAAAAAGCGCCAATCATTATGTGAGCACGGCTATCGTCCATGTAGCCGATGTCCTGGTCCGGGCCAGGGGTTTTGGTTTTGGCGGCGACAAATGGGTCCCGGCCCTGGATCATAATGCCTGGGCGGCCTTGACCCTCCGGGAAGATGATCTGCCCGGCCTCATAGCCGAGGCCGAGGAGGTTCTTGTGGAGCTAAGGGGGTTTAGCTTTGAGATTCAGACCTTAGGTGAAAAATGCCCGCCCGCCATCGAGTCCTGATAATAGGCAAGGGTGATAAACCCGGTAAAGAACAGGAATACCTCTTTGAAGCCAAGGGGTATCAAATAATTTCCAGCCCCACCTTCAAGAAGGCCATGGATACCATCTTCAATGATCCTCCGGATCTAATTCTCGTCATGGCTGATATGCAGGATAAGGTGGAATTAGAGATGCTTCAGGCTGTAAAAGGGGGCATATACTGTGCCCATATACCATTTATTATTGCCCTTTCCAGAGAAGCTATATCCACAGGCATCGAATGGGAACAATATCCGGTCGATGATTTTATCAGCAAGCCTATTGATTATACAGAACTTTTTGCCAGGATGTCGCTGTGTTTTGAAAGGATGCAACGGGTCTTTGATAATAACCCTCTAACCAGATTGCCCGGAAATACCTCCATCTTAAAGACTATCCAGGCCGCTCTGGATGCGGGCGAAGAAGTGGCCATAGGCTATGTGGATATTGACAATTTCAAGCCGTATAATGACCGGTACGGCTTTTCGCGCGGGGATGAAGTAATTCGTATGGTAGCCATGTTGCTTACCAACATCCTGCGCGAGACAGATACCCGCAAGGTCTTTGCGGGCCATGTGGGCGGAGATGATTTTACCTTCATGGTGCCTTCGGACCGGGCAACACAGGTCTGTGAAAAGATTATATCCAGCTTTGATGCCCTGGTAAAAAATTTAGTGGACAAAGACGATCTCAAGAGGAATTGTTTTGTGGCCAGGGACAGGCAGGGGAACGAACAGCATTTCCCGCTGCCCAGCCTTTCTATAGCCGTTGTTTCCAATCATAATAACCGCTTTCGCCATTATGGTGAGGTGGCCGAGGCCGCCACACAGATTAAAAAGCACCTCAAATCTCTGGAAGGCAGCAATTACCTCATCGACCGCCGTAAGCCGTCCGAGTAGGCATTTTTTGCTGACCTCAACATTGTCCCATTAACACCTATAGGGGGGCAATGCCGTTTAATCGTTCTTTGTAGGTTTTAATCCTTCGAGCAGGGGCTTCAACTCCGGCAAACGCTCTTGGGCAACCTTCCAGATGGTCTTCAGGTCAACTCCCATGTAGTCGTGGATGAGAACGTCCCGCATGCCGGCCATTTTACTCCAGGGAATATCGGGATGTTTTTTTCTAAATGATGTCGGAATGTGTTTGGCTGCTTCGCCGAGGACTTCGAGACACCTGATCACGGCGTTGACCGTCTTCTTGTCCGCTGCAAACATCTCGTAAGACATTCCGTGGGTGAACTCCCCGGCGTCGGCAATAGCAGTTACAATATCATCGAGGTAATCGGATATCTCCCGCCCTTTAGACATATTCGACCTCGGACAGGATACGTTTACCAATGGCCGGCTTGAGAGCGGACTCCATGACCAGATCAACCTTGATATTGAGCTGGCTTTCGAGATATTCACGTAGGTCCAAAAAGTCGAAGAGGTCGATATCACGGTTGAACGTGACGAGTATATCGATATCACTCCTCTTGCTCTGCTTCTCCCTAACATAGGAGCCAAACAAGCCGAGCCGCTGAACTCCGTAATGGGATTCCAGCTCAGGCTTGCGGTTTCTGATGATTCTTATTATTTCTTTCTTTCCCATGATCGCTTAACTGCAACATTATACGTTAAGGAGTGTGGTTACACGCACTTTCACTTTCGTCGCAAGATGATCCATTATTCTTTGTTGAATAAGATGAATCGGCACGGCATGATTATCAGTATGTGCCGCTAATCAGCCTTGATCAATATCCCCTTTTTATGTGGCCAATATAGGAGAATCTTTGTTGCATGTCAACGTGATTAGGATCAGATGTTTTTTACCGTTTGATTGTTGCTGCCTCATCGACCGCCATAAGCCGCCCGAGTAGGCATTTTTTGCTGACCGCAACATTAATCAATTCACCCAGTTACTTTCTCAGAAATAGTTGACAAATGAACCTATTCTCACATAATGTCGTTATATTTCGTACAACAATATAAAAGTATTTTTAGGGGTGAGCATGATAAAGAAGGTCTTAAATAATGATTGGTTCAGAGCTTCTGGTATTTTAATGGCGTGGTTTATGTTCTTCCGGACTATAGGTGATAACATGATATCTTTCTTACAAGCACATCCTTGGATTTTATATGCTACAGTTTGTACTATTTTGTCGTACCTCTTACTTTTCAGGCATCGTTTATTCCTAAGCAGTAGAACAAAATATCTTATCTCAAAGGGCATCCAATACAACACCGAAAGTATGCTCTCTAATGCAGATGAATACCTGAGAACAAAAGCAAACATGACCTGCGTGTCCTGTGGCGGAAAAAATGTGGGCCTTAAAGGTATCAATAAGTTTGACATTCATATAACGAAAAAAGCACCAAGGAGTGGGGCTGGCTTGATTTCTGCGGTAATTGGTTGTGATGATTGTGGCTTCATTCAACAGCACAATTTGCCTCTGTCTATCTTCGGCGATGATGAAGATAAGAAGTGAAACTCCCCCGGCAGGAGCCGGGGGCATCTTTACTTTAATGTTACAAGCGATGATGATGCTTGAGCCCTTCGGGCTGCCGCTACATCACCAGCCGGGAGTCTGGTGTTTTATGCGGCTCAATAAAAAAGAGCCCCCTGTTTATTTCTGCCGCGATAGCGGCTTACTTGAGCAAATGGTAGGTTAGACTCGACCCCCGAGTCGGACCCGATTCCCCAGGCTGACAAAGGAGGTGCTTTTATGAAAAATAAATATCTCGTTTTATACCGTCTGTGGAAACGTGTCTTCAGATTGAAGGGCTCACCCTTTGTTCGATTGTATAGACTTTGTTGTGGAATAAAATTCGATGGCTTTGGAATCAATTTGATCCCAGGAATTCTTACCTGCAACATCAGCTTTTGGGCTGGGGGGTCGGGTCGAGCCTATCCTATGTTCTTTTATGGCTGAAGATAATGAGGCTGAAATGATAAATGTTTCTGCACAGAACCAGAATGATTTTATAAAGCAACTCGCATCTATTGATATCTCTGTGCCTCCCATTGACCAGGGCAGAACCACAGAATATTGTGAACGCTGGTGTATATGTCGTCTCCTTGCCTCATTGGCAAAAAATCATTCATTTGAATTTCCAATCAAAATTACAAAAAGAGAAAGACCAGACTTTTGTTTAAAAAACTTACCAAAAAGAAATTGGAATAGAGCTAACAGAAGCAATTCAACCAGATTATGCACGTGCACGGGTGGGCTATACTGATATCTATGGACAGAGTTGCTTGAGTATGGCAGGAATGAAGAGATGAAACAGAACCACAGTTACAGTCCAGAACTTAAGGCTGAAGTTATTAAAATGGTAATTGAACAGGGGATG
>JBFMFO010000032.1:0-22457 GCA_040754095.1 Thermodesulfobacteriota bacterium
GTGTTACTATCTTTCATGGCTATGCTCCTTTCTTTAAGTTGGTTTTTACCAACTGGCTATCGTTTGCAAAAAGGAGTATAGCCTTTTTAAAGCTTTCCCGTCCCCTCTGGAATATAGCAAGCTCTTTTCTAAAAGGGGGATACATTGTGGTCAGGTTTTGGCAATACGATATGATGAAAAAGGATAACATATGAAGGGCACGACTTATCCGGCGGAGGCCTATATGGAATCTTCGGAAGGGCCGGTTTTGGAAAAGGGGCTGCTGGCCGGGAGGCGCATAAAGTATGTCCTCCTGGACATGGATGGGACGTTGCTGGATTTATATTTTGATGACTACTTCTGGGGGCATCTGGTGCCCGAGAAGTATGCGGAAAGACATGGCATAACCTTTGGCCGGGCCGTGGATAAACTGCTGAAGAGATACGGGCATCATAAGGGTACGCTCAACTGGGCAGACGTGGACTTCTGGTCGGAAGAGCTTGACCTGGACATCCCCGCGCTGAAAGAACAGATCAAACATCTCATCGAGGTCCATCCCCATGTCGAGGTCTTTCTCAGGAAGCTGAAAGGCTCTGAAAGAAAAGTCTTTCTGGTTACCGATGCCCACTACAAGGTGCTGGATTTAAAGATGAAAAAGACCAGGTTAGGCGGATATTTTGATGCCTGCATCACCTCTTTTGAGATAGGATACCCCAAGGAAGATCTGAGATTCTGGTACCGGCTGTATGAAAAATTGGCCTTTGATAAGCAGGACACCCTGTTCATTGACGACACGGAACGGATACTGAAGACGGCCCGGGAATTCGGGATAGGATACGTAGTCCATAAGGCCGTGGCGAATTCAAGAAAAGAGCCCTCTGTATCAAAACATTTCCCGGCGATAACCGATTTTAGAGAACTGCTGTGGTAAGGGGCCTGCGCTAATCGGCAGGAGCCGCCGGCCGGTCATGTCCGGAAATGCAGAGAATGGGCGACGTTCAGGCGCTTAGCGGCGCCGGAGATAGAAGCTCATCCAGTTTCGCCCAGGTAGCCTCTTTCCCTGCCCCGGTTAATGAGGAGAAGGGGATCATATCTTCAGTTTTTACAGATAATAATTGCCCGATGCGGGAGACTTGTTCCCGCTTTTTATTGCCGGAGAGCTTATCGGCCTTGGATAAGACAATGAGATAAGGGAGGTGGTGCGATTCAAACCAGGAAAGCAGGGAGAGGTCTTCCTCATTGGGCAGCCGCCGGATATCGAAGATGACTACCACTGCCTTCAGGGTTGATCTTTCCGTAAGATACCCCTCGATTAAGCCCTTCCAATCCTTTCTTACAGAGACAGGGACCCGGGCGTAGCCATAACCAGGCAGGTCGACGAAATAAATGACGTCATTCACCTGGTAAAAATTTATAGATTGTGTGCGTCCGGGGTCCTTGCTGGTCTGGGCCAGTTTTTTCCGGCCCACCAGGGTGTTTATAAATGAGGATTTGCCGACGTTGGACCGTCCCGCGAAGGCCACCTCAGGGCGGTCCGCGTCCGGTAGCTGGGGTAACTTATAGACACTTTTCAGGAAATCAACAGAATGGACATGCATAGTGATACCAGGTGACTAAGTAGCTGAATGTCGGTAGATCCGCCGCGGGAGGGCCAAAAATTTCATCTGAAAATCCCCCTGTATCCCCCTTTTCCAAAGGGGGAATATGATGTGCCCTCCTTTTTCCAAAGTGGGACTTCACGGATTCCCCCCCCTTAGTAAAGGGGGGGAGGGGGGATTATTTTCGTTGTCCTTTGTGTCTCTTTGAGACATGGATGTTTCACCATTTGAACCTTTGGTAATTTGGCATTTATTTGAAATTTGGGCTTTGGACTTTGAGCTTTTTTGAGGGCCTACTTTAACTCTGCCATGGCCTTGCGCGCCTGCCTGCCCCATGCGCTGTCCGGGGATAACCGGACCACCTCTTCAAAGGCGGCCAGGGCCTGTATTTCCTTATGTTGCCTTAAATAGGCCTCGCCCAGGTGATAATGGGCCTCGGCATACGAAGGGAAATAAGTTACGGCCTGTTGAAAGGCGTCCAGGGCCTTTTCCAGATCATCTTGCTCCATATATACTATGCCAAGGTTATTAAAGGCGCTCTCGTAGCGCGGGGAAAAACGAAGCGCCATGTTGTAATTATGGATGGCCTTGTCATATTCCTTTTTACGATAGTACGCCCAGCCCATGTTGTTATATGCGAATTGAGGGGTAAGATAGAGGGGGTTGGATAAGGCCAGGTTAAACTGCTGAATAGCCTTATCCCAGTCTTCCAGCGTCAGATAAACGGTCCCCATGTTATTGTAAGCCTCTGATAAGTCTGGTTTCAGCTTTACGGCCTGATTAAAGTGCTCAATGGCCTTCTCAAAATCGGCGCGTGTAGTGTAGACGCGCCCGAGCAGATTATGTACGGCCGGGTTTCCCTTGTCCAGATTGTAAGCGGTTAATGCCTCTCCCAGGGCGGCCGGTAGATTTCCTTCGCTCAGGTAGGTATCGCTCAGCCTCAGGTGTATCATGGTCTTTTTCTGGCGTATGGCCATGTCTTCAGCGCAAGATACAAGCGTCAAGGTAAGCAGGATGAGTAAAAAAAACCGCAGCCCTGTTCTTTGCCGGGGCATAGCCATTATATCACCTTATTCAGGGAGTATTCTATAATCCCTTCCGCTCCGGCCCTGAGGAGTTTGGGGATAAGGTCTCTGACCGTTTTCTCTTCAACGACGGTCTCCACCGAATACCACTGAGATTGGTAAAGATGGGCTATCGTCGGCGCGTTGAGACTGGGGAGTAAGCCAATGACCACTTCTAATTTTTCTTCAGGGACATTCATCTTAATGCCGACCATTTTGTAGGCCAGCAGGGCGCCTTTTAACAGCAAGGCGATCTGCTGTATCTTTTCTTTTTTCCATCCGTCCTGCCAGGACTCGTTATTGGCGATGAGCTGGGTATTGGACTGCATAAATTCGTGGATGATGTGCAGGCCGTGCGCCTTTATGGTGCTGCCGGTCTCGGTAACCTCTACGATAGCGTCGGCCAATCCCGACACCACCTTGGCCTCGGTAGCTCCCCAGGAGAATTCGACCTGGACGGGGATATCCCTTTCCGCAAAATAGCGTTTCGTAAAGTTGACCAATTCTGTAGCTATTTTCTTGCCGGCGAGGTCCTCCAGTTTCTTAATGGGCGAGTTTACCGGCACTGCCAGCACCCAGCGGGTAGGGCGATTGCTTACCTTGGAATAGACCAGATCATCTACCACAGTAATCTGCGAACCATTTTCCAGTATCCAGTCCTTGCCGGTAAGCCCGGCATCCAGGGTGGCGTTTTCCACGTAACGGGACATCTCCTGGGCCCGGCAGATGTGACATTCAATGTGTTCGTCATCTATCTCCGGGAAATAGCTGCGGGAATTAAGCGATATCTTCCACCCGGACCTGGCGAATAATTCAAGTGTGGCCTTTTCCAGGCTGCCCTTGGGTATGCCCAGCCTTAGTTTTTTCAAGACTTATAAACCTCCTTGGGATCAAATACCTTTTCTCCTGCGATCTTCAATTCCTTGTCTTCTACCTTCCGATAGAAACAGCTCCTGTACCCGGTGTGGCAGGCCGCGCCGCCAAGCTGATCCACCTTGACCAGTATGGTATCCTCGTCACAGTCAACATAGATTTCTTTTACCACCTGGACATGACCGGAGCTTTTACCCTTAAGCCACAGCTCCTGACGGGTGCGGCTGAAGTAATGGACCTTTCCGGTCTCCAGGGTTTTTTGCCAGGCCTCTTCATTCATATAGGCGAGCATCAGGACTTCGCCCGTCTTGTAATCCTGGGCAATAGCAGGTAATAACCCATTGCTCTTAGCAAAATTGAGCTTAACCACGTCTGAACCTTTCTGTTTTCCACATCGGTGACTGATTAGTTTTCATCCGGAAACTATCGTTTCAGAATGAAAGCTTTCAGCTTTCAGCCGTCAGCAAAAAATAAGACAAACAACGTCTTAAGCTGAAAGCTGATAGCTGACTGCTGACCGCTCCATCCGGAAATCTCGCGTTTCCGGATGAACACTAATTAAAATGTAAGCAGGCGATTGTCAATCAAAAACTGCCTTGGAATAGGCGCATACCTATTCCAAGGGGTTGTTTACCAATGATTGACGGAGAGTGCTTGCTTGGTCAGACAGACTAGAATGGGGCCGCAGGGGCGACTACATTGACATACCCCACAGCGGGTTGCGGGTTGTGTTGCCCAAGAAACCCTGCACACTCAACCCAGCGTCCCGTTTGAATGGCTATTTTCTGAAGCAGGCGGTGGTGTAGCGCATGTCCGGATTTATGGACTACAATGTGTCCCATGATCGGCTTACCGAGGAGCGCTATATCTCCAAGTAAGTCCAGTATCTTGTGACGGACAAACTCGTTCTCAAATCTCAGGCCGCCTTCGTTTAGAATAGAAGAGTCGTCCATGACGATAGCATTGTCGAGAGAGCCTCCTAAGGCAAAGCCGTTTTCCTTAAGATTTTGGACTTCGTACAGGAAACCGAAGGTCCGGGCATTCGCAATTTCCCGGCAGAACGTCTCTTCTGAGAAGGCCATGCTATAAGATTGCTGTTGTATAAGGGGATGATTAAAATCAATGCTGTATGTGATCTTCAGGGAGTCGTCCGGATATATAGATAGGGTTTTATCTTCACAACGAACCTGGATAGGTTCGATTATCTTGATATATACCCTTTTTTCTCTCTGTTTGACCGGCCTGGCCTTATTCAGCATAAGGACAAAAGGCGCGGCGCTTCCATCCAGACTGGGAACCTCCGGGCCGTCTATCTCGACGAGCGCATTATCTATTCCCATACCCATAAAGGCCGCCATAAGGTGCTCTACGGTAGCCACACTGACATCTCCCGCGCCCAATGTAGTGGCCAGGGTCGTGTCTGTTATATACTTGTAATGAGCGGGAACTGACGGCTTGCCCGGCAGGTCGGTACGTCTGAAGATAATCCCGGTATTATCCGGAGCAGGCTTAATGATTAGATTAACCTCTAATCCGCTATGCAGGCCTATCCCTGAACATCTTACTTCTTGAGTTATGGTATGCTGATAAGGTGACAAAGTAAACCCTCTCCAATAAAAAGTTAATCAGTGTATATGCAATACTCGTGCCTATGTTGGTTAAGATGGACCCTGATAATTATTTGTAGTTATTTCAAATTGTTATGTGATAGCTTTCCAGGTGTTTTTTCTATAACTTCCATAAAACTGTCCTTCTAGCTACGGCCACCTGTGTCAAAAAGGACACGATAAGTTCGTGGACTATGTACTTTTTATAACAATATAACTATCCGCCACAAAGGCACTAAGACACCAAATCAGATTAATTTCGAATTTCGAAATTCGAATCTCGAAATTTTTTAACTTTGTGTCTTAGTGCCTTGGTGGCTATAATTGTATGTTTACCCAATCTTCAGGTGTATTAATATTAACGCAGGAACGCATCTCAGGATCGATTTCAGATAAGTCCGCCCCGGTTATGGTTTTTATTCTAACCCGGTTATAAAAACCGGTAATCTTAAGCTGGTTGGCGATAAGGTCTTCATGAATGTAATCGAGACATCTTCGGGCATATACGGCATGGAGCGGCTCATAACCACCGGAGATAAGCGGTACAATGACATCCCGGCCCGGTTTTACCTGCTTCAGGATGTAAAGAATAACCTCTTTCTTCAAGAAGGGCATGTCACAGGCCACAACAAAGGCATGGGACGAGGCGGCATAAAAAAGACCGGTGTAAAGTCCGCCCAAAGGGCCTTTTCCTTTTATGAGGTCGGTTACTACCTTAACGCCTAGAAAGGAATAAACGCAGGGGTGGTTGGTCACCACGATTAACTCATCGAATATGTCTTTCAGAACCTCACAGATGTGACCTATAATAGGCCTGCCTTCCAGCGTCAGCAGGGCCTTATTTTCTTTCATCCGTTCACTTTTCCCGCCGGCCAGTATTATGGCAGTCATTTTTAGAACCATTAGTATCCCATCTGTTTCATGATCTCCGGGCTTTTTACCCAGCCCTTGCGTACCTTGACCCACAGCCTGAGGAAGACCTTTGCGCCGGCCATGACCTCTATCTCCTTGCGGGCCGCTTCGCCGATTTTCTTAAGCAGGCTGCCGCCCTTACCGATCACGATGCCTTTCTGCGAATCTTTCTCCACATAAATTGTAGCGGAGATGGATATGATCTGTTTTTCGGCATTTTCCTTGAATTCGTCAATAATTACTGCCGTGGCATAGGGAATTTCCTGGCCGGTCAAGAGAAATATTTTTTCGCGGATAATTTCAGCGGCAATAAACCGTTCCGGCTGATCGGTAATCATGTCCGATGGATAATAAGGAACACCGGCCGGTATATCACTAAGGATGTTTGCCAGTAAGACATCTACTCCCTCGCCGGTCAAGGCAGATATAGGGATGATAGCCTTGAAGTCATAAATATCTTTGTAGTGCGCAATTAACGGCAAAAGGGTTTCCTTTTTTATCAGGTCCGTCTTGTTGATAGCCAGGATTACGGGGGTAGGGATATTGTGCAGCTTTTCGATAACCAGCGCCGTATCATTACCAGATGGATGGAGACCGGCATCTACGGTCAGGAGGACGACGTCAACCTCGCGCAGGGTATCTACGGCAGCCTTCACCATGAATTCGCCCAGGACATTTTTGGCCTTGTGGATACCCGGTGTATCCAGGAAGATAATCTGATATTCCGGTCGGGTCAGGATTCCTGATATCCTGTTTCGTGTCGTCTGGGGGCGGGGAGAGACGATGGCCGTCTTTTGCCCTAAAAACCGGTTAAGGAGCGTGGATTTACCTACATTGGGAGCGCCGATAATGGCCACATATCCGGACTTGAAATCTTTAACCTCGTGTGACACGGAAATCCCCCCGGCCAAGACTCTGATCGGTCCATATCTTCAATGACCGTATGGCGGTTTTTTTTTGCAGGTCAGCAAGGACGCGTTTTTTAAAGCCGGTCAACAAGGAAACGTCAGACGGCGCGATCCATATCCCGACTTCGTCCAAACCGCGAAAAGGCTCCAATTTTTTCATCAGGTCATTTTTAAAGACTTCAGCCCTGACTATCTGCCCGAATGCCGGATGATAAGGGCCGGCGATAAGATTCTTCTCCAGACCGGCGTCTGCCTGGAGACCCATGCGGATGACGGCAATGCCTCTTTCCCGGCCGAGTATGAATATATCCCGGCATATTTCTACAGCTTCTTGCAATGTAAGTGGTTGGTATTCCCCTCTTTGGTAAAGGTCGGCCAAGGCCGTTCCCCTTAAGACCAGCGTGGGATAGATGCGCATGAAGTCCGGCTTAAGTGCGCAGAGCGGTTCGAGGGCGCCGAGGATTTCCCCGCGGTCTTCGCCGGGCAGGCCGATCATAATCTGCGCTCCCACCTGGAATCCGGCCTCCCTGAGCATTCGGACGGCCCGCAGACTGTCCTGAGAGGTGTGCCCGCGGCGCGCCCCGGCCAGGACGGCGTCATCCATGGATTGGATGCCCAGTTCCACGGTCTTTACCGGGTATTTCCTGAGCAGCGTGATCTCTTCTGTATTGATATAATCAGGTCTTGTGGAAAGGCGTATGGAATGGACTTTTTTTTCTTCCCAGAAAGGCAGCACCACAGAGAGGGTTTCTTCTTGAAGGGCGGCATCCAGACCGGTGAATGTACCGCCGTAAAAGGCTACCTGGGTCTCTGTCCTTTGCGCCTTTCTTTTTCTGTTCAGCCCTTCTTCAATAGTGGATGTCACCCATTTTGCCGTTATGGGTGAGATATCCCGGCCGGTTATGTTGGGCTGGTTACAGAAGATGCATTTTTGGGGGCATCCCTGGTGAGAGATGAAGATGGGTATGATATACGGATTCATTTAATTTTGACGGCTTCGTAAAAAAACCTTTTCACCGCTGAGCACGCAGAGTCCGCAGAGAAAAACTCTAACCTGTGAGCCTCTTGCAAAACTGTTTGTCATCCCCGAATGTTTCTATCGGGGATATGGTTTTTCAAGCAGTTAGAACCAGATTCCCGCTCAGAATCGCTGCGGGAATGACAGAATCGGGATTTTTGCAAGAGCCTCCTGTTCAACATATTATTTAGACTTCCTCTGCGGTAAAATTTTACTTTTTACCAGTTCATCAATTTTGACGGCTGCGAGTTTTTTCAGGGCGTTCTGGGCGGCCTTTTGTTCGGCCGCTTTCTTATTTTTGCCTATTCCACGGGCCAATATCCCTCCGTTAAGTTTTACGCCTATGGCAAATCTTTTCTGATGTTCGGGCCCCGATTCTTTCAATATGACATACTCCGGTATCGCCTTGAATTCCTCCTGTGTATATTCCTGCAGCCGGCTCTTAAAATCCAGCAGAGATCTCCTGCTGATTGACGCGGGAAGAAACGGCAGAAAATGCTTTTTTACCAGATTGTGCACCGGTTCCGGTCCGCCGTCAAGATAGATGGCAGCCAGGAGCGCCTCATAGGTATCGGCCAATATGGAATTTTTAGCGCGACCTCCGGATAATTCTTCACCTTTGCCCAATAGCAGAAATCTCCCCAGGTTTAATTTTCTGGCCAATTGGGAGAGGCTGTTTTCACTGACCATGTTGGCCTTTAACTGGGACAGGGTGCCTTCTTCGTAATCCGGATATTTAACAAAAAGGAGATGACCGACGGCCAACCCCAGTACGGCGTCCCCCAGAAATTCAAGACATTCGTTGTTTGCCGGTTTTGATGCCTGCTCATAGCTGTATGAGCGATGTACAAGGGCCTGATTCAGGAGCGTTTTATCTTTAAAAACATAGGAAATTTTCTTTTCGAGACTATGTAAATTTTTTTCCCGCATTGATTCCATGGCAATTAAACATACTTATTGCGCTTGTCCTGTATTGTCAAGGCCATAAAAAACCAGGCCATCCCTAAGGCGGATGGCCTGGTTTTTATACACGTTATTGATAACGGATCTTATTACTTTATATGGCCTTTCAGGTCTTTCCCAGGCCTGAACTTGACCACCTTGGACGCCTTAATCTTGATCGGCTGACCGGTTTGAGGATTGCGCCCTGTCCTGGCCTTACGTTTGGAGACACTAAAGGTGCCGAAACCGGTAAGCGCCATTCTGCCTTCTTTTTTGAGGACTTCTTTAACTGCGCCAAGAAGAGTATTAATGGCCTTTTCTGCTTCTACCTTTTTTATTCCCACTTCTTCGGCTACTTTTGCAACTAATTCCGCTTTGGTCATGATTTATTTTCCCCCTTAATTATTATTAATGTGGTTAGCCTGCTAACCTTGGTGGCCTTATGTTTACTTACTTTAAGCCGGAGTATTCGCTAAAAAGCAGCCTATATCTTTATAAACAAAGATTGCTGGGACAAATATCACATCTATATTAGGATTTCAACAAAAAAACAGCAAGATAATTTTTTTATTTTTCACAGCCATGGGGCAGCCCATTTAATATTAAAAGCAGCGGGCGGCGATAGAAGGGGCGCCTGAAGTATCTAGGCCATTTTACTTGGAAATCAGGACATTAACGTTGACAGGCATAGATAAAAATATTATCTTGATCCCGGTTTACAGGAGGTAGAAGGTGGATCATATTATCCGGCGGAGTTTACAGGATTCCCTGAGAATAAAGGAAAAATTTATCCTGGACCATGCCGATCGAATTAAAGAATTGGCCGTGTGGATTGCAGAGGCATTCGGCCGCGGCGGGAAACTGCTTATCTTCGGCAATGGCGGCAGTGCAGCTGATGCCCAGCATATGGCCGCAGAGTTTGTCAACCGCTTTATGATCGAAAGACCGCCCCTGCCCGCCCTGGCCTTGACCACCGATACATCGATTTTGACCAGTATCAGTAATGATTATGATTATAGCGAGGTATTTGCCAAGCAGGTAAGGGCCCTTGGTCGCAAAGGAGATATTGCCCTGGGTATCAGCACCAGCGGTAATTCGCCCAACGTAGTCAAGGGACTGGAAGTGTCCGGAGAGATGGGGATTAAAACCGTGGCCCTGGCCGGGAAGGATGGCGGCAGGATAGCGGCTGTGTCTGACCTGGCATTTGTCGTCTCTTCTGACCAGGTGCCGCGCGTGCAGGAGGCGCATGGCCTGTTTGGGCACATGCTCTGTGAACTGGTGGATTATATCCTTTTCCAACGTTGACGGCCTCGTAAAAAGTCAATTTCTCACGCAAAGGCGCAAAGACCGCGAAGACAAATATTGTTATCAAAGAAAAAACTTTGCGTCCTTGACGGCTTCGCAAATTGGCTGTGTTAACACCTCTACATCGCTACATCGGGCCGGGCTTAAGGTATGAAACAAAAAATTAGACCGATTGACACCGGAAAGATCAAGACCTATAGTCTCAAAGAAAGAGAGAGTAAGGTTTCCCGGGAACATTTTGGCAGGGTTTTGCCTCCCGGGTCCCGGTTCTCTGATTTTTTGCAGTCATTGCCCGATATTCTGGCAGGCAGTGACTTGCGCGCCATTGTAAAAAGGGTGGCAGAGGCGGTTCGTAACGGCAGGCCCGTCCTTATTGGAATGGGCGCCCATGTTATAAAGGTGGGTCTGAATCCCATCCTGATCGCCCTTATGGAAAAGGGCGTTGTTTCCGGTCTGGCCGTAAACGGGGCCTGTATTATCCACGACACAGAAATAGCCATGGTAGGCCGGACCTCCGAGGATGTGGCCGCGGCGCTGGGCGGCGGCGATTTTGGCATGGCTGAGGAAACAGGCGTCTTTCTCAATGAGGCTATTGTCCAGGGGGCACAGGAAGGTCTGGGGCTTGGTGAAGCAGTGGGCAGAAAGATATTGGAAAGCGGCTTACCTTACGCCCACCTGAGTTTGCTGGCCACAGCAGCCAGACTGGATATCCCGCTGACGGTTCACGTGGCAATCGGCGCTGATATCATCCATATGCATCCAAAGGCCGACGGCGCAGCTATAGGGAAGACCAGTCTCCATGACTTTAGGGTTTTTTGCAGTTTAGTGGCTATGCTGGATGGCGGGGTATATTTTAATATCGGTTCAGCGGTAATCCTCCCGGAGGTCTTTTTAAAGGCCCTTAGTGTGGCCCGGAACCTCGGCCACGAGGTGAAACAGTTTACAACCGTGAATATGGACTTTATCCGCCATTACCGGCCCATGACTAATGTGGTTTCCCGGCCCACAATGGATGGCGGCCAGGGTTATTGTCTGGTCGGACACCACGAGATTATGGTGCCGCTCCTGGCTGCGGCCATACTGGAAGAATTGCAGATAAGCTAAGCTTGATGAACTCGTAAAAAGTAAAATTTTACCGCAGAGATCGCCGAGAACGCTGAGATAACATATTGAATAGTTTACAGTTTTTCTCTGCGCACTCTGCGTGCTCAGCGGTGAAAAGGCTTTTTTACGAATTGATCAAGTTTGATAATCTTTAGAAGGAGTAAGGATGCCTATCTTTGAATTTCACTGTCTGGCCTGTGGAAAAGACTTTGAGGCCTTAGTGCTCAGTAAATCAGACCGGATTGATTGCCCCAAATGCCATAGCGCCCATTTGGAGAAGCTGATGTCCTCCTGCGCCTTTAAAAGCGGGAGCAAGTTTACCAGCACGGCCAGCGCAAGCAGCTGTACAAGTTGCTCCAGCAAATCGTGCAGCACGTGTCATTAATATTGAACATATTCCGGCAGCCTTCCTGAGGCGGGGACTGCCGGTTTTTTTATGTTTTTTGCCCGATTAAGATAAGGACCTTGAATATGCCTTTTGACCTGAAAAACATACGCATCGGGACGCGGGGCAGCGCCTTGGCCATGACCCAATCTACATGGGTTAAGGATGAGATTGAGGCCGGATTGCCGGATTCCCGGGTTTCCCTGGTCAAGATAACCACCCAGGGCGATAAGATCCTGGACGTTCCTCTGGCCAAGGTCGGTGGGAAGGGTCTTTTTGTCAAGGAGATTGAAGAAGCCCTCTTGCAGGGCGAGATCGATCTGGCTGTGCACAGTATGAAGGATGTCCCTACGGATTTGCCGGCTGAACTTCATATCGGCATCACGACAAAGAGGGAAGATCCCCGTGACGTGCTTATTGCTCAAGGGGGAGAAAAACTTGACGGCCTTCCTTTAAAGGCCCGGATCGGTACGAGCAGCCTTCGACGCAGCGCCCAACTCCTGGCCCATCGGGGAGATTTTGAGATCGTTTCACTCCGGGGAAACCTGGATACGCGTATACGGAAACTAAAGACAGAGTCCCTGCACGCGGTAATTGTGGCCGCGGCCGGTATCAATCGTATGGGCCTTAAAGACGTGATTACTGAATATCTGCCGGTTGAGATTATGCTGCCGGCTATCGGGCAGGGGGCGCTCGGCATTGAACTTCGCCGTGAAGATAAAGACCTCTTGGAGGCCATTTCTTTCTTGAATCATACCAAGACGGCAATAACTGTACGGGCTGAACGATCATATCTGAAAAGGCTTGAGGGCGGTTGTCAGGTGCCGATCGGGGCCTTTGCAGAGATACGGGATGGGCGGCTTATCCTGCGCGGTATCGTGGCCAACCCTTCAGGCGTGCGTTTTTTTAAAAAGGAGATGATCGGCCCGCTAAGTGATCCGGAAGGGCTGGGAACGGCCCTGGCCGAGGATATTTTGGATATGGGCGCACGGCAGGTGCTGGAAGAGGTATACGAACGAACTCTGGATTAATGGAAAAATAACGATGTCCTGTACTCAAATGAAGAGCGGAAAGGTATTTCTGGTAGGGGCCGGGCCGGGCGATCCGGGCCTGATTACGGTCAAGGCCAGAGAGGTCCTGGGTGAGGCCGAGGTGGTCATATATGACTACCTGGCCAGTAAACGCCATCTTGACTATGTCCCGGAAGAGGCGGAGCGCATCTATGTGGGGAAAAAGGGCGGCTGCCATACTATGGCGCAGGGAGACATTAACCAGCTTATTGTGGAGCGCGCCGGAGAAGGGAAACGGGTGGTGCGTCTTAAGGGCGGAGATCCCTTTATCTTTGGTCGGGGTGGAGAAGAGGCCGAGGAGTTGGTTGCCGCCGGGGTGCCGTTTGAGGTGATCCCGGGCGTGACTTCGGGCATTGCTGCGGCTGCCTATGCGGGCATACCGCTCACCCACCGCCGCTATACCACAAACGTGGCCTTCATTACCGGGCATGAGGACCCGACCAAAGAGGAAAGCGGCATTGCCTGGGATAAGATTGCTACCGGCATAGGGACACTCGTTTTTTTTATGGGGGTCAAAAACCTTCCCCATATTGTAGAAAATCTCGTTGCGAATGGGAGGTCTCCTGAGACGCCCTGCGCAGTTATACGTTGGGGTACGACTCTGAAACAGGAGACGGTCGTGGGACGCCTTTTGGATATCGTGCAGTTGGTTAAGGAAAAGGGCCTGAAACCCCCGGCCATAACCGTAGTGGGCGAGGTGGTAGGCCTGCGCGAATGCCTCTCCTGGTTTGAAAACAAGCCCCTTTTTGGCAGGAGTATTGTGGTTACCCGGACGCGGGAACAGGCCAGCGATCTGGTGCGAAGGCTGGAAGAGTTAGGGGCGGCCTGCGAGGAATTCCCCACCATCCGCATTGTCCCTCCCGATAGTTGGGAGCCGCTGGATAAGGCCATAAAGGACATTAAAGAATTTGACTGGGTCATCTTTACAAGTGTTAACGGCGTTAAGAATTTTTTACTGAGGTTAAAGGCTGTCGGCGGTGACCTTCGTTCTCTGAGCGCGTGCAAGGTGGCCGCTATCGGCCCCAAGACAGCCGAGATGCTGGAAGACCTCTACCTTAAACTGGATTTTGTCCCTTCCGAATACCGGGCTGAGGGCATTATTGAAGGTCTGAAGGCCCTGGGTATAGCCGGTAAAAAAGCGCTTATCCCCCGGGCGGAGGTGGCTAGAGAGATATTGCCGGAGAAGTTAGCGGAAGCCGGCGCCAAGGTTAAAGTAGTGCCGGCCTACAAGACGGTTAAGCCGGAGGCGGAAGAGGCCGAGGCCCTGGTTAAGCTCTTGGAAGGCAGAGAAATCGATATGGTGACCTTTACCAGTTCATCTACGGTCAGCAATTTCGTGGAGATGCTGGGAAGAGACCGGGTCGCCTTCCTGCTTAAAGGGGTAGATATTGCCTGCATCGGGCCGGTCACCGCGGAGACCGCGCAAAAATTTGGCATTCAGACCCAGGTCATGCCTCAGGAATACACCATCGACAGCATGGTGCAGAGTATCGAGGCATTTTACCGCGACAAGGGCAAATAGAATGCCGTAAAGCCCGGGACGTCCCTCTGACCTGGGGGCGGAAGATATTTTAAAATTCCATAAGTTAAGACAAAAAAACGAGCAATTATGCATCGAAGGCATAACTTCAGTTAACACTTAAGGTTCTCAACGGTCCTGGTCAGTTGAACCGCCATATTCGACATTTTGCAAACGCTCAACAATCTTATCTGATAATAACGATTCAAATTTTTCCAGCCGTCTTTTTCTTATCACTCCATTTAAAGAGATGAGTAGTACAAAAACGCAATTGAAAAGAAACCAGGGGATTATCGGTAATAAATTTGTTTTCGAGGTCTTAATTCCCATAGTTGCGGCTATTAAAATCAGCAGGGAAGATAGAGGGGTGGCAAAGAAAGCGAATAAATCTCTCTTTTTTTCAACTTTTGTTTCCCATAATTTTTCTTCAGATGGGGCGGCCGGACTCGTCTTGATGAATATACCGGCCCGTTTAATACCGAAATCTTCACCAAGGATATACAAGTCAAAAACGAAGGCTATTAGAGGCACAAGATAGAGGAGAGGTGTCGTTTCAATTAAGTTATCAATTGCCGCTGAGCCAATGCCAAGCATGCCTACAACAAAAGTTAATTTTAATTTTGTATAGGCAGTTCGCCTCTCTTGCCCATCGGCAATTTCAGCCCTTAAATCCCGGATGAAATCTCCATTTGTCCTCATTAATATTTTTCCGAGTCGAACATCGCTTTTATATTGTTGTACAAAATGGATGAATATTACGTAAGAGCAGGTTTACTTGTCAACCAATTTCTAGGAGAATAAACTGGTGAACGAAGTAATTTTGCAGTATAAGGTTACCCATAAAATATTATTTTAGTCTCTATCCACATAAAAAAATCCATTGAATATATTCTGAAAAAGTACGATAAGAATATATAACCCTTAGCCAAGGGCGCCATGGAGTGGGTACCAAGACCCTTCCGCAACAGCAAAAGGAGTGTCGCTCATGTATTCGGGAAAAGAAAAGAGACAACACGAACGCATCCCAACCTTTCTTCCTATTACCTACTCTGACGGCAAAAAGTTTTTCAAGGAATACGCCCACGACGTCAGCCTGGGCGGTCTGCTGATTAAAAGCATTGACCCCTGTGATATAGGCATGCCCCTGGATATGGCCATCGATGCGCACGTACCAATAAAGGCAAAGGGTAAGGTGGCCTGGGTCAAAAAAGATGATTACCTGTACAGGATAGGCGTTCAGTTGAAAGAGATGGATGCATACACGGCCACCGATTGGACTAATTTTCTGAACCGCGTATCAAGTCATTAGGGCCGGCACGGGATACTCCTTACAGCCTGCCTGCCCCTTATCCGCACTCTTATCTGCAAGGGTTAACCACTACGCCACGCCTCCAGACCCTGAGGTGTCAGGAGGCGGCCCGAAAAGCCGGACTTAAAAATGTCCGGATTGGTAATGTTCACCTGTTGAGCTAGGTTTTATCCGGAAACCCCGAAATTCCAGATGAGCTGTCAGCACTCAGCTATCAGCATTCAGCTTAATGTGTTGTTTGTCTTAGGTTTTTACTGACAGCTAATCGCTGATCGCTGAAAGCGTGAAGCCGGAAACAGTAGTTTCCGGATGAACACGAGCTAGGTTTTACTTATCCGGCTGACAATACCTTCCAGAAATACCTTGTCCATGGCAGCCGGCTTTCGGTGGATGGAAAAGAGATAGCGCCCTTCGACTATATCCGGTCTTAGAAACGGCAGACAATGCCATTTAAATTCGGAAATAGGTATGGTGTTCAGGACCTCAAGATATTTGCTGCTTTTACTCCGTTTAACCGGCGCTTGGGTTTGGATGTATAAGACCCCCTTGAGTGGCTTCTTTTCTAAGAGGGCGTCGATGTCTATCTTGTCCTTAGCAATAGTCCCGATGAGTTTAATAAAGTTGACCGCTGTGAACTTCCTTTGACGGGAAAGCCGGTAATACATCTGGCTGTTTTCATCAAATCTTATTTCCTTATACCCTAATCCAGACACCCAGCCTTCTGAACGCACGTTTTGTCTCATAGCCACATCAATGATGCCGAGAGTGATATTTACAGGCATTTTAAGACATGAGCAGGTATCACTTCGGGTCGAAGATGCGTCTGGGCGTGTCATAGATGCGCTTGAGCGTGCGGCCTGTTCTTCACTATATCCAAGATATTGCCAGAAACTATCGGCCATTTCTCTTTGTTTGTCTATGACCGTTTCCAAAATAGCCTGCATGTCCCGGAGTTTTTTCTCTTCCCGCAGCGGGGCCTTTAGATATCGTTCTTTATGCAGAAGAAATAAATTAGGGTCTTTTGCCCAGTTGAGTTTTTCGTAGGCCAGATTGATTTCAGCAGCCCGTTCCGTGCTTTTCCGGCGGGCGGTTTCCGTCTGCCTCCGCAGTTTGTCCGGATGGTGGGCCTGTTGCAGGGCACGGTAGCACGCCCTGACCAGGTTATAGAGGGCCTCATCTTCCAGGCGGGCGACAATCTGTGGTGTTATGCCGAGTACTGCGAAAGGGTTTTTCATTTTTCCGTTTTGCTCAAGGTATTTGATGCCATAGATACCTTCGACTATAAGATTTCGATAAACTTATTATTTATTATACCCTAACTTACAAAATCATTCCATTTATTACCCCGGCAATTAAAAAGCCTAAATCCCCCCATCCCCCCTTTAGAAAAGGGGGGATGGGGGGATTTGGCAAGTTTATATATTTAATTGCCGTTGTAATAACTATATATTCTATATATTTTAGCGTAAAGATTCAATTGCCGATAAGAAAAGTAAGAAGAGATGAAAAGCCGGACTCAAGGGGGAGATGCGGTTATGAATCGACATGATAGCAATAAAATGGGCGATAGGAAAATGGTGATGGAAAAAGGAGGAACGATTTATAACCTGTATATGCTGGCCTGGCCGGACCTCATGGACGAGGAGCTAAGGGTCTTTCTTGATAATAAGGGGCATTTGCCGGATGAGGGCATGAAAAGATTCTGCGGAGAGGCGGCAGGCCTTTCCGACTGTTTTGATTATTTTTGCCATCGTTGAGGAGAAAGAAGATGACCGACTATTACTATTGCCGATTTTGTCCGCGTGTGGAACGTTGCTGGCAGGTCTGGGATTATCTGGGCGGCGCCTTGTGTGAGATGCCCATATCATCCGTAAGCTTTCGCGCGCCGCGCGATTCCGGGTGCGATGGTGACTGCGGTCAAAATAAAGAGGCCAAAAAGAATAAGTAACAAGGCTGAGTTATCCATTCCGATTGGCGATTTTTGCCTTCCTACCGGCGGCGGATCACTGATCCGTATCAGGGGTTTGTTCCAAAAATCGAATTTGATTTCTCATAACACTTTAGGTGTTTGAAACCGTCCTACATTCAAAAAAAGCTATTAATCTGGAACCCAGGAAATCAGGAAAAGATAGGCCCTCTTTATTTGGGTTTGCACTTCCCTGAGTTTCTGAGGTCCAGATTTGATATGTTTCTTTGCACTTTTTATCATGCATTCTCAAAACGCTAAATTGTTACGATTTCTCAATTCCTTGTTTTAATCTTGTGACCTGGGTTTGTCGATTTTCTTGAAAAACCCCCTGCTACCTGTTAAAAGTATTTCATGGCTGATTTTTTAAGGCTTGATGTCCGGAGTTTTTTGCCGCCGGAGGTCCTGGGATTCGTGCGCAGGTGCGCACGTGAAGGGATCAGGATTTGCGTGGCGGGCGGCACTATCCGGGATGTGATTCTCGGCCGGGAGGTAAAGGATATTGATCTTACGGTCTCCAGAGATGCGCCGGCGCTGGCACAGAATTTTGCGGAAACCGTGCACGGCGCCTTTATCCTCCTGGATGATGTCGAGAAGGTGGCCCGGGTGGTCTTTGGGGGTTATCAGATAGACTTTGCGGAATTTCGCAAGGGGAGCCGGACCCTGGAGGAAGACTTAGGCCTGCGCGACCTGACCATAAATGCCCTGGCCGTTTGCTTTGCTGACGATAGGCCTGAGGCCCCTTTAACCCTTATTGATCCGGTGGGCGGGCATGCAGACATTGAAGGCAGACTGATCCGTTTCATAAGCGGGCAGGGCATAATAGATGACCCTTTGCGTATGCTGAGGGCCTACCGCTTTGCCGCTGCCCTTGATTTTAAAATAGATCCCGCATCCCGTGAAATGGTGAGAAGATACGGGGCGCTCATCAAAAATACCTCTGCAGAGCGTATAGCCTATGAATTGAACGCCCTTTTGGGTGCAAAAAATAGTTATCCCGCCGTGCGATGGATGGTGGAAGACGGGCTTTTCTCAATTATCTGTCCGGAAATAGAGGATATGCGCGGCGTACGGCAATATGGCTACCATCATCTGGATGTTTATGACCATTCCTTTCTCACCCTTTACTATATGGAGAAAATCGAGGCTGATCCGGCGAATTATTTTCCTGGTAAGTACAAGGGAGAGATAGAGGAGTATCTGCAACATGATGCAAAATCTGTCCTCCTGAAATGGGCAGCGCTTTTTCATGATATAGGAAAACCAAAGACGGCAGAGGAGATCGGCGATAAATTCACCTTTTACAACCACGATCAGGTCGGTGCGGCTATATTTGCCGATTTTGCCCGGAGGCTTAAATGGAGCCACAAACACCTTGAGCTTGTGGAGAAGCTGATCTATCTCCATATGCGGCCCTTTCATCTGGTAAATGTCTTAAGAGCCGGGGAGGTGACCCCGCGGGCCCTGAGACGTTTGATCCGGGAGGCGGGAGACGAGCTTACCGGATTGTTTGGCCTGGCTATGGCCGATAGTCTGGCCGGCATTGGGCCGACTAAGCCGGATGATTGCGAGGCCTTGCTGGTCCGGCTCTTCGAGACCACGCTTACTTTCTATAAGGAGAAGGTAAAACCGCTTCTTACCCGTCCGCGGCTTATAACCGGCCATGATTTGATAAACATCTTTCATCTTGAACCAGGTCCTTTTTTCAAGGTCTTGATGGAGGAGATGGAGGACGCCCAGGTCGAGGGCCGGGTAAACACGCGTGTCGAGGCATTAGACTGGGTGACGGCGCGTTTAAAGGAAGGATCTCACCGCAACGACGCAAGGTGCGCGAAAGAAGCCTTGGAATGATAAGATAGGAAGCCCTCATTCCTTCGCTTCACGGCTTGCGCAGTGACCCTTTCGGGACTCGCAGGCGGGGAATGCTTGCCCCTTCCAGCCTCTAACGGACTGGCTTTCCCCTTCCTGCTCGCCCCCGAAGGGTGCCCCACTGCTCCAGCAAGTTTCGCTCAGGAACAACGGCTTCCATAAAAATGCAGGGGAAGGCCACTCCTTAAAACCCTATGTTCTTTGCGTCGTTATGGTGAATTATTACAAGGGGACTAACGGTTAATGGCTGAAGACAGGCTCTATAACGACCTTAATCATTACCTGCGCAACCTTTATGGATGCCGGGTCCAGAAGATACCTATAGATGCCGGTTTTACCTGCCCTAACCGGGACGGCACGAAATCGACGCAAGGCTGTATTTACTGCAATGCCTATGGCTCCGGGACAGGCGCTTTCAGGCAGGGCGTGTCCATTTCCGAACAGATCAGGCAGGCCAAATCATTTCTGGGCCGGCGGTATGGGGCCGGGAAATTTATTGCCTATTTCCAGTCCTTTTCCAACACGTATGCGCCCATTCCTGTTCTCAAGCAGAGATATGAGGAAGCCTTTTTCGATGCAGACATCGTTGGCCTGGCTATCGGCACCAGGCCGGATTGCATCAGTAACGATATCCTGGCCCTTCTTACTTCCTATCAGGGGAAGTATCTGGTATGGATGGAATATGGCCTTCAATCCGCCCATGACCGGACCCTTGAGTTTATCAATCGGGGGCATACGGTAGCCGATTTTTTGAAGGCAGTGGATAGGACGAAAGAGGCTGGGCTTCCTGTTTGCGTGCACATTATCCTGGGGTTGCCGGGGGAGACAAAAGAGGATATGCTTGAAACAGCGCGGCTGGTCGCCGGCTTGGGCATCCAGGGGTTAAAAATCCACCTCCTTTACGTGGTTAAAGGGAGCGGGATGGAAAATCTTTTTAAAAGAGGCGAATATACCCCCCTTACGCAGCAGGAATATGTGGACTTGGTCTGCGATGTCCTGGAATTGATACCTCCGGACGTGGTTATCCAGCGTTTAACCGGCGACCCCAGGCCGGAGGAGTTGGTGGCTCCACTCTGGGCCAGGGATAAGATGGGTACGATAAATGCCGTAAAAACTGTCCTCAGGGAAAGGGGCAGCTTTCAGGGTAAATACTTCGCCGGATTTGCGCGAGCCTAATGATATATTAGGCGTTGTATCAGTTTAGCTGTTTGAAAAAGTATTTTAAAATCCCTCCCAACCTCCCTTTTCCAAAGGGAGGAGAAACACTTCCCCCTTTGAAAAAGGGGGATTAAGGGGGATTTTTGAAGCGCCGTTTTCTGGACGACTAGCTCTTTTCAAACAGCTAACGTGTTACTAGGTTTTGAGTATGTCTGCATAATTATGGATAAATTGAAAGATAACTTTAAGCAATTAGAAAAAAAGATTAGAGACGAGGCCCGGCAGATCTATAAAAATGGCAGCCGCAGCCATGCCTGGGATCATGTGGAGCGTGTCTATACCCTGGCCGTGCATATCGGGGAGAGGGAGGGCGCCGATCTCCATGTCCTGAAATTAGCGGCTATTCTGCATGACATTGGACGGGAGGCCGAGACGAAGAGCAATGGAGGCATTTGTCATGCCGCGTGCGGCGCAGAGATGGCCGCGGAGGTTTTACGGAAGCATACCCGTAATGAAGACCTGATAACGGCGGTTACGCATTGCATCGCCACCCATCGCTTTCGAGGCCGTAATAAGCCCCAGACCCTTGAGGCCAGGGTGCTCTTTGATGCCGATAAACTGGATTCCATCGGGGCGGTAGGCATAGGCCGCTCCTTTCTTTTTGCCGGTGAGATCGGCGCCAGACTTCACAACTCTCAAGCAGATATCTTGCAGACCAAGCCCTACAGTATAGAAGATACGGCCTTTCGGGAATTTAGTGTCAAGTTGAAAAAAGTCCACAGCCGCATGCTTACCTTAGAGGGTGAACGCCTGGCGCGCGGCCGCCACCGTTTTATGGTGAACTTCTTTAAAAGGTTGCATGAAGAGACAGAGGGTCTGCGGTAGCCTTTCTTATGGTGTCTTCTTTGCCCCCAAAACCCCACAAAATCCGCCCTTTTTGCTTGACGCCACCATCTTTTTTCTCTATGACTATGAAAAAGACAGTCGCCAGCTAAAATATAATGTTAGACCCAATTATTAAAAAATGGGAGGTGCTACGATGCACAGAGAATTGCCGACAACAATTGATATCAACAAGGATTTAATCAGGAATATTGAAGCTGCAATGAAAGCGGCATTGATATACGAAAAATCAACAGGCGGAAAAAGAAAACTTGGCATTACTGGTGAAGTTGGTGAGGTTATCGTTGTTCATTCGCTAAAAGAACAGTTGGGCCTCAAACTGGTTGCCGACCCTCGATCACAAGGGTTTGATGCCATAGATAAAAGCAATAAATATGTTCAAATCAAGACACGCCGAAGTGAATCGGGAGGGGAACCTAAGTTGATTGGGCGCATGAGTCGATTTTCTAAGCACCCATTTGATTATGCATTACTGGCTTTCTTGGGCAACGACTACAAGTTACGTAAAGTCTGGAAACTTTCATATCACAAATTGGTACCGATAATAGAGAAGGAGCAGACAGAAAGAAGCGGCCCGAGGTTAAAGACTTTTATTGAAGCGGCAGGCAAACCGATATTTGACGAAACAAATAAGGAAAAGGTCTAACAATCAAATCGAGGCGACAGTGAATAGCCTCTCTGGTTTTTTGGAAAGGCTGGTTGCCCCTGCGCCTCATTTCCAGCGTTAAACATATAATATGATTTTGCCCAAGTTGTGGCGGAAATGGATTTTTTGTTTTAAAGTGGTTATTGGTGATGCAATGCCTGTCTTGAGATAAAAATAACAGAAGGAAGACTTGCCTTATGAAGATAAAATTCTCACGACATGCTAAAAGGCGGGCAAAACTTTATGAGATTTCTGAAACGACAATAAAGGATATTTTAACGAACATGAATTTGCATCAAGGTGAGCATGAGATTATAAAAGA
>JBFMFO010000033.1:0-21172 GCA_040754095.1 Thermodesulfobacteriota bacterium
TATCGTAGACCGCATGGCTCATTCGCTTTATAGTCATGCAGCATACTATACCAAACTCTTAAACAAAGGTAACCCTTTCCTCCCCGTGCTCCCGCACGGGGTATCCAGGGTTGTTCTTTCATGAAATCCAACTAAATATCAATTACATAAGCCAATAGCATAAAATCCGGAAGTCTATTTTTTATTGTAATTATCAGGGTTCGAGAACTGCCGCCTTTTCCTACAAAAAATGCTCAAGCCATACACCATTTCCAGTGAGCCAAAGGGGTCAGTCTGACCCCTCTGTCTCAGCGTCCGTCCGCTTGAATGAATTGTTCGCTTATTGGAGTCGATTTCTTATCCATGCAGGATCTCTTCGGCAGTCCAGTACAGCGTAGACCCTCACCTCATTTTCCTCGATACGGTAATAGACGGCAAAAGGAAACCGTTTGGAAAGAAGACGGTGGTATTTGCCAAAATGGGTGCCATGTATACCCGCAAACAACCTAAGCGCTTCGATATCAGAAAAGAGGGACTCCAGGAAATAGCTTCCTACGCCCCTTTCTTGTGATTCGTAAAAATAAAAACCTTCCTTCAAATCTTCCCGCGCCGATTCAAGGATTCTTATTTTCATGAAATCGAATCCCGTATATCCTTCTTGGCCTGATCCCAGTCTATAAACTTGTCCTTGCCATCTCTCAGTCTCAGTTCTCTTTCTTTCAAAATGTCTTCATGCCAAGAAGGTGAAGAGAAATCAGGAGCACTTCGGCATATGTCATCCCACAACATTTCCATTGCCTTAAGTTTTTCCTCTGTGGTCATTTCCCCTAGATTGAAAGTCATAGGTCCCTTCCTTTCTTATTGTTTTGAAGCAAACATTATATATTTTATATCGACTCGACATAAGCATGGCAACTTATTATCCGGCGGCACAGTGGAAGATTTGAAATTCCCCGCAGTCCGCCCTGGGCAGACGGGAAATGTCTTCATTATGCATGTTCAAGATACCTTTTCAAGACGCTCGGCTACCCAGACCTTGATGATGGATTGTCGAGGTACGCCCAGACGTTTCGCCTCTTTATCTAATAAGTGAATCATCCATAAGGGGAAATCTACATTTACCCTTTTCTGCTCTTGCTCAGGTCTTCTTGCTTTTGACAAATCAAGATATTTAGAGATATCCTCTCCTTCATCAAATTTCTTTTCAATTTCTTTAGCCTTAATGGCTTTCATATATATCAACCTCCTCTTTTCTCGAACGTCGCACCGAAATAATTCTTATTTTATCTCCCCTATAAGCTATAATCCCGGACCAATGCTTCTCTGAAATCCTCCCTATTACCAAAAATCTTGGTTCGTCACTTGTTGTTAAGGGAATCTCGATTAAATCAGGATCACCCCATAATTCCTGGGCCTCATAAAAATCCATCCCGTGTTTCTGCTTGTTGCTTTCACTTTTCTTGGGGTCAAACTCAAACTCCATAGTATAATTACTATACCTTAAATATACCTGTAGTCAATGATAATTTTGGCGCCAACACCTGACCCTATGGGAAACCGGGGCAATATTCCTACCCCCCCTTTTCCAAAGGGGGGTGTGGGGGGATTCAGGGGGATTATTTCCATTGTCCTTTGTCCGCCGGATGCGGATGTGTGTTTCATTCCCATATAAAGACCGGTAGCTGCATACAGCAGACCTAGCGGGATGTCGGCTCTGCCGCGATTAGCCCTGCCCCGTAACTGCCTTTACTGCTATGCCCATCGGCTACAATATCGTAGGCTTGATCTTCCTTTCCTACCGATGAGTAGGATTTTTTCCTCTTAAATCTGCGATATAAAACATCCGGTCCCAATCTGTTTTAATTGTCCTTTCAAATAGTTATGCCCTATCCCTTCCGTCGCGCCCTGCCCTGGCATACCTCTTGATATTACGAGATACCAAAACAGTTGGATATGAGGTCGGGAATAAGAACCTGTATTCAATACAAGGAGGGAAGCCACATGAGAAAGGTTGCTATCTATGGCAAGGGGGGTATCGGTAAATCGACGACCACCCAAAACACGGTTGCCGGGCTGGTAGAAATGAGAAAGAAGGTGATGGTGGTCGGATGTGACCCCAAAGCCGATTCAACCCGTCTGCTTTTAGGGGGGATGGCTCAGAAAAGCGTTCTGGATACCCTCCGTGAAGAGGGCGAGGACGTAGACCTTGAAGACGTCCGCAAAGAGGGATTCAGCGGGACTCTTTGCGTGGAATCCGGCGGACCCGAACCCGGGGTGGGATGCGCCGGCCGCGGTATTATCACTTCCATCAATCTTCTTGAGTCCCTCGGGGCCTATGAAGAAAGCGAGGCCCTTGATTACGTCTTCTACGATGTACTGGGTGACGTGGTATGCGGCGGCTTTGCCATGCCGATCCGCGAAGGGAAGGCCCAGGAAATCTACATCGTTTGCTCCGGTGAGATGATGGCCATGTACGCGGCGAACAACATCTGCAAGGGGGTCAAAAAGTACGCTGATTCCGGTGGCGTACGCCTGGGAGGGCTTATCTGTAATAGTCGGAAAGTGGAAAATGAGGAGGCTATGATCCGGGAATTTGCCAAACGGCTGGGGACGCAAATGATCTACTTTGTTCCCCGTGACAACATGGTCCAGAAGGCAGAGATCCACAGGAAGACGGTAATTGAATATGAGCCGGAAGCTGAACAGGCCGGCCATTACCGGAATCTGGCCAAGGCGATTAACGAAAACGATATGTTTGTCACCCCCACGCCCATGCCCATGAATGATCTGGAAAAGCTCCTCATGGACTTCGGCCTGATGGATTAAGCTTCTGAAAGATAAACGCTAATCAATACCAACTAAAAGGAGAAGAAAGATGATTATGGTTCGGGCCATTGTAAGACCTGAAAAAAGCGCGGAAGTGATGAAGGCCCTCCTTGATGCCGGGTACCCCGCGGTTACGAAGATCGAGGTGGCGGGGCGCGGCAAGCAGAGAGGTCTCAAACTGGGGCAGGTAGTCTATGACGAGCTGCCCAAGGACATGCTTATGGTGGTGGTCCCTGATGCGGACGGAGAATTCGTGATAAGGGCCATTTTGGAGAGTGCCCGCACCGGGGAAAGCGGCGCTTTCGGAGACGGCAAAATTTTTGTCTCCCCTGTGGAAGAAGTATACACCGTCAGTGCCGGTATAAAAGAGGCTTGAGGAGGCGGAACAATGAAAGAAGTCATGGCTATTATCAGGATAAATAAGATCAACCCCACAAAACAGGCCCTGGTAGACGCGGGGTTCCCCGCATTCACGGCCATCAAGGGGGTGGGCCGAGGGAGACGTCCGGTAAACTTCGAAATCTTGCAAGCTATGAATATGAATGAAAATCCTTCTGACAGTGTAGAGGTACTCCCCACCCTCTCCCAGGGTGGACGACTCATACCCAAGAGAATTATAAGCCTGATAGTCCCGGATGAAACCGTCTCGGACGTGATTCAAAACATCATAAAAGTCAACAAAACCGGCAACCCCGGCGATGGAAAAATTTTTGTCATGCCTATAGACGATGTGGTCCGGGTTCGAACGGGAGAAACTGGTGCAAAAGCTATCGACGAAATGACCGGATAAGGAGGAGGGCTATAATGCCTAGATTAAAATCGGCTCCGGCCGTAGATCTTGATGAATTTGTAGAAAAGGTGATCGGCCTATACCCGGCCAAGGTAGCCAAAAAACGACGGAAACACATCATAGTCCGGGAACCGTCCGAGGAGCAGCAGATTGAGGCCAACGTACGCACCGTTCCCGGGATCATTACCCAGCGCGGCTGCTGTTATGCCGGGTGCAAGGGCGTAGTCATCGGCCCTATCGGAGACATGATTCATATCACTCATGGCCCCATCGGCTGCGGCTTTTATTCCTGGCTCACCCGACGCAACTTTTTCAGGCCCCGGGAGGACGGCCATAACTTTGCCGCGTACTGCTTTTCCACGGATATGCAGGACGAAGACATCATCTTCGGCGGCGAGAAGAAGCTCCGGGCGGCCGTGGAAGAGGCTTACAAGATACTTAAACCCAAGGCGATCAGTATTCATGCCACCTGCCCGGTGGGACTCATCGGCGACGATATTCAGACCGTGGCCCGCGAGATGAGCGCAAAACTCGGCATATCGGTGCTGGCATTCAACTGCGAGGGCTACAAAGGGGTAACACAATCAGCCGGCCATCATATCGCCAATAATAATCTGTTTAAACAAGTGGTCGGGCGCGATGACGTCCCGCAGGACGGTTTTACGGTCAACATCCTCGGCGAATACAACATCGGGGGCGATGCCTGGGAAATAGAACGCGTTTTCGACAAATGTGGCATAAAGGTGCTATCCACCTTCAGCGGCAATGGCTCTATAGACGAAATGCGCATGTCCCACATGGCCGATCTGAACCTAGTAATGTGCCACCGCTCCATAAACTACATGGCCGACATGATGGAGAAAAGGTTCGGAATCCCCTGGATTAAGGTGAACTTCATCGGGATCAAGGCCATGGCCAAGTCCCTGCGCAAGATCGCCAAGTTCCTTGATCAACCCGATTTCTCCGCTCGTGTGGAGGGGGTTATCGCGGAGGAAACGGCCGAGGCCGAAGCAGGAATTGCACCCTACCGCGAACGCCTGAAAGGGAAGACCGCGGCCCTGTTTGTAGGTGGTTCACGAGCGCACCACTATCAGGACCTGTTCCGTGATCTGGGAATGGAACCGTCTGTTGCCGGATACGAATTCGCACATCGGGATGACTACGAGGGCAGAAAAGTGCTTCCGACGTTAAAGGTCGATGCCGACAGCAGAAATATCGAAGAGCTTCATATAGAACCCGACCCCGAGCGGTACCGCCCCCGAAAAGAACCTGCCGCCCTGGAAGGGCTGAAGAATGAGGGCATAATCGATAGTTACGACGGGATGTGGCCGGACATGGTAGCAGGCACCCTGGCCATAGATGACATCAGCCACATTGAACTGGAAATGCTTATTAAGCGGCTCAAACCGGATATCATCTGCTCGGGCATAAAGGACAAGTATGTGATTGAGAAGTTCGGTGTGCCCTCTAAACAGCTCCATAACTACGATTACAGCGGACCATACGCCGGCTTCAGGGGCGCGGTTAACTTCGCACGCGAGATAGATATGATGATCAATAACCCGGCCTGGAAACTTCTCAAGGCCCCCTGGGAAACCGGCCCTATTCTAATGGCTGAACTGGGGAAAAAATAGGAATCGGACCGACCCGAAAACCACAACTCGAAACTCGCAACTAATGTAACAGGAGAAGAGTCCATGTTAAACCATACACCAAAGGAACTAATGGAAAGAAAGGCCCTTCGGATCAACCCGGCCAAGACCTGCCAGCCTATCGGCGCCATGTATGCGGCTCTTGGCATTCACGGCTGCCTTCCCCATAGCCATGGCAGTCAGGGTTGCTGTTCGTATCATCGCAGCCACCTGACCCGCCACTATAAGGAACCGGTTATGGCTTCGACCAGCTCATTTACTGAAGGGGCCTCGGTATTTGGGGGAGCGCCGAATCTCCGGCAGGCATTGAAGACAATCTTCACAGTCTATAAACCGGATGTCGTGGCAGTCCATACCACCTGCCTTTCGGAGACGATCGGCGATGATATCCCGACTATCGTCAAGAAGTCAGCAGAGGACGGGATTATCCCTCAGGGCAAATGGGTCATTCATACCAATACACCAAGCTATGTCGGTTCGCATGTCACCGGTTTTTCCAATATGGTGGCGGGGATGGTCAACTATTTCCCTCAAAAGGGCGATGCCATTACCGGCCAGGTCAATGTCATTCCCGGCTATGTTGAGCCGTCGGACATGCGCGAGATCAAACGCATACTGAAGGAAATGGGTATAAACGGAATTGTATTCCCGGATACCTCGGACGTCCTGGACACTCCCCAGACAGGTGAGTATCAGTTGTTCCCCAAGGGGGGCACCCTGATTTCGGACCTTATGAGTATCGGAAGGAGCGAAATCACTCTGGCGCTCGGAACTTTTGCCTCCCAGCAGGCAGCGACACTGCTGGAGCACAAGCACGGCGTGCCGTTTACGATCCTTGATCTCCCGATAGGAGTCTCGGCGACCGACCGCTTGGTGCAGACGCTTATGGAGGCGACCGGAAAGAAACCTACCGATGAAATGATGCACGATCGAGGCCGACTGGTGGATATCATTACCGACTACCAGCATTACCTTTATGGGAAGAAGGTCGCTCTTTTCGGCGACCCCGACCAGCTGATCGCCCTGACCGAATTTCTTAAAGGCGCCGGCATGCGGCCCAAATACGTAATTACCGGGACCCGGGGCGTGCGTTTTGAAAAGAGGGTTACTTCCATTCTCAAAGACTGGGATCCTGACGCAGTGGTCAAGGCGAATGATGACCTGTTCCACCTTCACCAGCTCATAAAAAATGACCCCGTGGACCTGATCATCGGGAGCACTTACGGGAAATATATCGCCCGGGCAGAGGATATTCCCCTGGTCCGCTTCGGCTTTCCGATTATGGACCGGGTTGGGCACAGCTATTTCCCGACCGTTGGGTATCGCGGCGGGATTTACTTGTTGATGAATATAATCAATACGCTGCTCGAGCGCAAAGATAGGGATGACCCTGAAGAGCGTTTTGAGCTTGTTATGTAAGAGGAATCCATGATTGCGACAAAACCGCAGGCCATTTTTGAAGAAAGAAAGGATCAGATCTATCGCAAGGGCGAAGCGCCTTTTGATTTGGCCTGCAACAAGGAAAGCCTGGCGGGCGCAGTTAGTCAAAGAGCCTGTGTTTTTTGCGGTTCACGCGTGGTCTTATATCCGATAGCGGATGCCCTGCACCTGGTACACGGCCCCATCGGCTGTGCTGTTTATACCTGGGATATTCGGGGAGCGCTCTCCTCCGGCCCGGAACTCCATCGTTTGAGCTTTTCCACTGACCTTCAGGAAAAAGACGTCATCTTCGGCGGCGAGAAAAAACTCTACCAGGCCCTAACAGAGCTTATTAACCGGCATAATCCCAAAGCGGCCTTTGTCTATTCCACCTGTATCGTGGGAATCATCGGCGATGATCTAGAGGCGGTTTGCAGGCGGGTCAGCCAGGAGAAGGGCGTTCCGGTCATACCCGTACAGTCTGAAGGTTTTAAGGGAAACAAGCGGGCAGGCTACAATGCCGCCTGTAAGGCCCTGTTCCGTCTGATGGGCACAGGCGACACTAACGGGGTTTCACCTCTCAGCGTAAATATCCTAGGAGATTTCAATCTGGCCGGAGAGATTTGGATCATCAACAATTACTTCAAACGCATGGGTGTTCAGGTCGCGGCCAACATTACGGGGGACGGCCGGGTGGACGATATCCGGCGCGCCCATGGTGCCGCCTTGAACGTGGTCCAGTGTTCCGGGGCAACCCTGGATCTGGCCAGAATGATGAAGGAGACCTACGGTACACCGTTTATCCGGGTATCTTATTTCGGAGTGGAGGACATGGCTGATTCACTATACGCCGTGGCCGAGTTTTTCAAAGATAAAGACCCGCAAATCATGGCCCGTACCCAGGAACTCGTAAGGGAAGAACTATCGGTGCTCTATCCCAAACTCCAGGAATTCCGGGACGCTTTATCCGGAAAAAAGGCTGCCATCTACGTAGGTGGGGCCTTTAAGGCGTTCTCTCTGGTAAAAGCCTTTCGGCTTCTCGGCATGAAGGTGGTCATGGTCGGGTCTCAAACCGGCACAAAAGAGGATTACGAAGAGCTTCAGGAGATCACGGACAAGGGGACCATTATTGTGGACGACTCCAATCCCCTGGAGCTTTCCTCATTTCTTAAGGAAAAAGACGTAGATTTATTTGTCGGTGGAGTGAAAGAAAGGCCCATCGCCTACAAACTCGGCGTAGGCTTCTGTGACCATAATCACGAGCGCAAGGAGGCCCTCGAAGGCTTCGTAGGGATGCTTAATTTTGCCCAGGAAGTCTATAACACCGTGATGAGCCCGGTCTGGCGCTTCGTGCCGAGGAAGGAAGATGCTCACCTCAGAGAACGCTGATACCGCCGGAGTGTTGAAATATGAATCTGCGGCAAGGGAGGGAAATGAAAGATGAAGGCGAATCCCAATTACGTTTCCACAACCAATGCCTGTAAGCTCTGCAAACCTCTGGGGGCCTGCCTGGCCTTCCGGGGGATAGATGGAACTGTGCCTTTCCTCCACGGCTCCCAAGGCTGTGCCACTTACATGAGGCGTTACATTATAAGCCATTTCCGGGAGCCAATGGACATCGCCTCTTCATCCCTGGGAGAAAAGCATGCGGTCTATGGCGGAGGGGCCAACCTCAAACAGGGCCTCAAAAATGTGATGGACAAGTATGGAGCCAAACTTATTGGCATCGCTACGACCTGCCTTACCGAAACCATCGGTGACGACGTGCCCATGATTCTCAATGAATTTCGCCAGGAAATGGCCAAACAAAAAGGAAAGAAAAAATATTTGCCATCTCTGGTAAGCGTCTCCACTCCAAGCTATTCCGGCACACATATGGAGGGTTTCCATGCGGCAGTCAAGGCAGTCATTGATCAACTGGCCATGAATGCAGGGTTTATCGAGTCCATCAACCTCCTGCCTGGTTTTCTCTCCCCCGCAGATATTAGATACCTAAAGGAAGTTCTCGAAGACTTTGGCCTGCCGGGGATTATCCTGCCTGATGTTTCAGAGACTCTGGACGCCCCTGCCCGCCGTGACTATGAAAAGATTCCGGTCGGCGGGACACCGATTTCGGACATACGGGTTATGGGTGGCGCCAAATCTACCCTTGAATTCGGCCGTACGCTTTTCCATAAGGATACGCCGGGAAAGCTCATTACCAAACGTTTCATGGTACCCCTCCATCAGATGGGGTCACCTATCGGCCTGAGAGAATCGGATCGTTTCTTTGCCATCCTTGAGGAACTCACCGGCCGTAAATCCCCTAAGAAATACCTCCATGAACGGGGGCGTCTGATAGATGCCTATGTCGATGGACACAAATACGTCTTTGGGAAAAAGGCCATCGTATATGGCGAAGAGGATTTGGTGGTCGGGATAACGGCCTTCATGGCCGAGATCGGGATAAGGCCGGTTCTTTGCGCCTCTGGTGGACAGAGCGGCCGGTTCAGGGAGGCTATCGAAGAAGTCACGGCTTCCCTCCTGCCGGACCCCCCGATTGTCCATGAAGGTATGGATTTTTACGAAATTGCCGAAGAGGCCGAAGGCTGTGCGCCGGATCTGATCATCGGTAACAGCAAGGGATATCCTTTGGCCAGACAGAGGCAAATCCCGCTCATCCGGGTGGGGTTCCCCATTCATGATCGTTTCGGAGGCCAACGAATCCTACACATCGGGTATCGAGGGGCCCAGAATCTCTTGGACCGGATCGTCAATGCTCTCATTGAAAAAAAACAGGAGGCTTCACCTGTAGGATACAGCTATATGTAAATGCGGTTGAGACGGAAGACAAGTAAAAGCCACACGAAAGGAGAGATTATGCATACCAGTCCGGATTTTGGGCACCATCCTTGCTTTAACGCTGAGATAAAGGGTCTCTTCGGACGAGTACACCTGCCGGTAGCTCCCAGGTGCAACATCCTCTGCAACTATTGCAACCGGAAATATGACTGCGTCAATGAAAGCCGGCCCGGGGTTACCAGTACTGTTCTTTCGCCTTCGCAGGCCGTCCGGTATCTGGAAATAGTAGTTGACAGAGAGCCGCGAATTACTGTAGCCGGCATCGCCGGGCCGGGAGACCCTTTCGCCAATGCCCAGGAAACACTGCAAACTATGCGAAAGATCAGGGCATGTTTCCCAAACCTGCTGCTCTGTCTGGCCACGAACGGCCTGAATATTCTCCCTTACGTCCGGGACTTGGCTGAAATTGGCGTATCCCATGTAACGTTGACGGTTAACGCCGTTAAGCCAGAAATCGGGGCGCGCATTTACCGGTGGGTTCGTGAAGGCAAGACGGTTTACCGGGGAGAGCGCGCGGCCTCACTCTTACTGGGCCGCCAGCTTGAGGCTATCAAGACGCTTAAAGAACTGGGGATCGTGATTAAGGTAAACACCGTTGTTATACCGGGCGTAAACGATAGCCATATCCTGGAAGTGGCCCGAAAAATGGGTGAACTCGGGGTGGACCTCCTTAACTGTATGGCCCTGTATCCCAATCAGGATACGCCGTTTCAGGATATCCCGGAGCCAACAAAGGAGCAGATTGCTGCTATACGTCAGGAGGCGGGGAAGTTTGTTCCCCAGATGCATCATTGTACCCGCTGCCGGGCCGATGCCGTGGGACTTTTGCATGAGGATCGAACAGAGGAATTTCGCGGATGTCTCCGGGCCTGTAGCACCCGGTCCTTTGACCAGGAAAGCGACCATACCTATGTGGCAGTAGCCTCCCAGGAAGGGATGCTGGTAAACCAGCATTTAGGTGAGGCCAGGAGATTTCTGATCTTTGGTAAGCAAAAGGATGGATTTACCCTGGTTGAAACCAGACCTGCCCCGCTGCCTGGAGGGGGCCGGCAAAGGTGGCTTGACCTGGCAGAAATCCTCAAGGATTGCCGGGCCGTCTTAGTAAGCGATCTTGGTGATACACCGAGAGCTATCCTTGAACAGGCCGGTATTCGCCCGGTAGTGATGCATGGTTTCATTGCACAGGGTCTGCAAATAACCTTTAAAAATGGTGACGCCTGTATTTTAAAGCGACGTCGCCAGAGTGTGGCCAGCGCTGCGGGGTGTGCCGGAACCGGGTTAGGATGTGGCTAACTCGCAAAAATACGACTAATGCTTTAATAGGAGGAATGGGAAAATGCCTACGACCAGACTTGCTGTGGTTTCAACCGATGGCGTGAGTGTAAACGACCACTTTGGCCGGGCCAAACGTTTTTTGATCTACGACGTTGATGACAAGATGATATTTGTAGAGGAACGCCCAACTGAGAAATATTCGGTGGGAGACCCTAGTCACCCTTTTGACCCAGAAAGATTTGCGCAGGTATCAGGTCTGCTCAAAGATTGCGCCAAGGTCTATGTCACCAAGATAGGTGAAGTGCCTTCTGCCAAATTAAAAGAAATGGGCGTCGAACCGGTAATCTATGAGGGATCCATTGCCGCTATTCCAAGGCCCGAGGCAAAGGATAAAAAACATGGGGAGGGATAGGCCGTGTCGGACTTTTTCCCTATCTTCCTTTCCTTCCGGATAGCCATGGTGGCCACCAAACTAGGCAGGAGCAGATATGAGTAGGATAGTATTCATGGTTTTTTATTTGTGGTTGATAGCCGGCACCTCTTTCGCCGGCGAGATTACAGTCTCCGCGGCTGCCAGTTTGAAAGACGCCTTCCTCGAATTGCAGGAAGTTTTTGAACGGGAAAATACGGGAATAAGAATCTACTACAACTTCGCATCTTCGGGTCTCTTGAGTAAGCAGATCGAAATGAAGGCCCCGGTCGATGTCTTTGCCAGCGCCGACGTAAAACATATGGAGACGTTGGTTGATAAACGGCTGGTCAATCGGAACTCAGTTAATGTTTTTGCCAATAACACTATGGTCTTGATCGTGCCCGGTAATGGTGTAAGGAAAATTACGGGGTGGGATGATCTTATTAAAGCCCAAAAAATATCCATAGGTAACCCCGGTCACGCCCCTGTTGGTATCTATGCAAAGGAGGTACTGTGCAAGCTCGGGCTCTGGAATAAAATTGAATCAAAACTGGTTTATGGAAATCAGGTCAGGCAGGTCCTGGAATATGTGGCCCAAGGCATGGTAGATGCCGGGATAGTCTATAAGACTGATGTCCCAATCGCTAAGAAAAGGATAAAGGCAATAGCCCAAGCCTCATCACAGGTTTCGCCATTGATTGCTTATACAGTGGGGCTGGTGAGTTTTTCAAAAAACAAAAATGAGGCTGAGAGATTTAAGGGCTTTCTTTTGGGAAAAGAAGGGAAGGCTATTTTGAAAAAATACGGTTTTGAACATGCTAAAAATACAACTCAGTAAGACGTTTAAAAGCAAGACCAGGGCGTTTCAGCTAAACGTAGACCTGAAGACTAATGCCCCTATCACGGTCCTCTTCGGCCCTTCCGGCATCGGAAAGACCTCTATTTTGAAAGCTATTGCCGGAGTGATCACTCCCGACAGAGGGGAGATCATTCTAAAGGAGAAGATTCTTTTTTCCTCAATGGAAAAAATCAATCTCCCCATAAGGGAACGTAAAGTGGGGTTCGTGCCGCAGGACTATGGTCTCTTTCCACACCTGACACTCTATGAAAACATAGCCTTTGGCCTTAAAGCCTGGAATGGTAAGGCGGCTAATTATCAACAGGGAGAACTGATACACGATATGCTGCAAGCCTTTGAACTGGCCGGATTAGAGCATCTTTATCCCCATCAACTCTCCGGCGGTCAAAAACAAAGAGTAGCTGTAGCCAGAGCCTTAATTATAAAGCCCGATATTCTGTTAATGGATGAGCCCTTTTCGGCCGTGGATGCCCCTTTACGCAAGCGGCTGAGAAAAGAGATAAAGACTATCCGGGAAGATTTCGATGTTCCTGTGCTTATGGTTACCCATGATGAAGAAGAGGCTAGGGAGATCGCCCAAAAGATCATTCATCTTCCCGATTCCTTACCGGAAGAAGAAGTATCCGAGGAAAGGGCCGACCGGCTGCTATTCCATAAATTACAATTTTGTAAATATTTTCCTTTTTATCATACCACTAGGTAGTCTTATCCCAGTCTGTTTTTCGCTGAGAAAAATCCAACCCCATCTTATTCCCCAAATAAAACAAATGGTTAAGTCCGATAACGTGTGACGTTACCAGCCTGGCACGCTTCTTGGTATGACATGAAGTCTAAAGGGAATGGAAAGGAGGTCATAGAATTTGTTTCTCATACCAGAGGAGGAAGAATTATGAAGAAGATCGAGGCAATTATTAAACCATTTAAGCTGGACGAGGTGAAGGAGGCCCTGGCTGCGGTGGGCATTCAGGGGATGACGGTAACAGAGGTTAAGGGATTTGGCCGTCAGAAAGGTCATTCGGAACTCTATCGGGGGGCTGAATACACGGTGGACTTTAACCCCAAGGTGAAGATGGAGATCATAGTAGATGATGAATTGGCGCCTAAAGTCGTAGAAACGATCCTTGGTAGCGCCAAGACCGGGAAAATCGGCGATGGCAAGATATTCGTTTATTCGATAGATGAGGTGATAAGGATCAGAACAGGAGAAAAGGGCAAGGACGCCATATAAAAAGTTAGATGAGTAAATGGCTAAATGATCAGATGAAGGTAAGCGTACATAGAGGAGGAATAAGAAGATGAAAAAGTTCATTATAATAGCGGCCCTACTGGCAATACCTTTAATAGCCTGGGGCGGGGAAGAGGCCCCTACAGTCGCCAGCAATGCTGCCGCCATCAAGGATGTCCAGACAAATGCGAATTATGTGTGGACCCTGGTAGCCGCCGCCCTGGTGTTCTTTATGCAGGCCGGGTTCGCCATGGTGGAAACGGGGTTTACCAGGGCGAAAAACGCCGTCAATATCATGATGAAAAACCTCATGGACTTTGTCATGGGAAGTATTGCCTACTGGATAGTGGGGTTTGCCCTCATGTTCGGCGCAACTACAACCGGGTGGTTTGGCACGACTGGATTTTTCTTGAGCGACTGGGGGCCGGGCAAGGACCCGTGGGTGCTGGCATTCTGGATGTTCCAGGTCGTTTTTGCGGCCACTGCGGCCACGATCGTTTCAGGAGCCATGGCTGAACGGACCAAGTTCTCGGCGTACCTGGTTTACAGTGTCATCGTCAGCGCCTTTATCTACCCCATATTCGGGAGTTGGGCCTGGGGCGGCCTTTTCCACGGAGGAGGCTGGTTGGAAAAACTGGGGTTCATTGACTTCGCCGGTTCAACGGTAGTGCATTCCCAGGGTGGATGGCTTTCGCTCGCCGGGGCTATGGTGCTTGGCCCGCGCATCGGGAAATATACACCCGAGGGCAAAGTCAGCGCTATTCCCGGCCACAACATTCCCCTGGCGGCCCTCGGCGTCTTTATCCTGTGGTTGGGGTGGTTCGGGTTCAACCCGGGTTCGACAACAGCGGCGAATACAGATATTGCCCTTATCTTCGTGAACACTAACCTTGCGGCGGCGGCCGGCGGTCTCCTGGCTATGATAACCGCCTGGATGAAATTCGGCAAACCTGACGTAGGCATGAGTCTAAACGGGGTGCTGGCCGGCTTGGTGGCCATTACCAGTTCCTGCGCCACGGTTACTCCTTTGAGTGCGGTCATTATCGGGGCAGTCGGCGGCGTTCTGGTGGTATTTGCCGTCCTTTTCTTCGACCGCATAAAGATAGACGATCCGGTCGGCGCCATATCCGTACACGGCGTCAACGGGGCTTGGGGGACGCTCGCCGCAGGGATCTTCAACATCGGCGGAACGTCGGCAAAGTTAATCGGCGTGCAGCTTCTGGGCATCGGCGCGGCCTTCATATGGGCCTTCGGTACGGGCCTCATCCTGTTCAAGGTGATCGAGAAGACCATCGGACTCCGGGTGACCCCTGATGAGGAGATGGAGGGCCTTGATTTCGGTGAGCACGGCGCAACGGCCTATCCGAACTTCCAGATTTTAATTAAGAGATAATTTGGTATCCAATAAAAATTTAAGGAGGAAGATGATGAGGAAAGATTCGCATTACCTGAAAGGTTTTCTAGCGGTTATTGTAGGCTTGGGTTTGAGTGCAGTTATTATTCTACCGGCCATGGCGGAAGAGGATATGCCCTCTGCCGATCTCTCGGTCTCGGTCTTAAGCGATTATATCTGGCGGGGGCAGGAATTGAGCCGGGATAGCATCGTTGTCCAGCCTTCCATGACCATCGGCTATAAAGGCCTTTCAGCCAATGTCTGGGGCAATCTGGATACTGATCCCTATGCGACAGCCGGGAATAATCCGTCCAACTGGAATGAGACTGATCTTACACTCTCGTACGGCAAGGACTTTGGTCCTTTGAATATAAGTGGAGGCTACATCTATTATGGCCTGGATGGCGTTGATGATTCTCAAGAGATTTTTGTGGGTTTAGGTGTTGATACGCTGCTATCACCCTCGCTTACCGTTTACAAGGAGATAGACAGCTATATGCATTGGTATGTTCTTCTTGGCATCTCCCATTCTTTCAAGATCACCGAGGCCGTCTCCCTGGACCTTGCTGCCTCGGCGAGTTACCTGAAGAGCGAAGACGCCGATGACTACCCGGAGATTAACGATCAGGGAACGGCTACGGGCGACAAGTTTAATAACTTCCACGATGGCGTGATCTCAGCCAGGCTGCCTGTTTCAGTAGCGAAATATGTGACAATAACCCCCTCCTTATCGTACACCTTTCCGCTTTCAAGCGATGCGAGCGACGAGATGAAATACCGCAGCAAGACCGGCGGTGACGATAACTTTGTTTACGGTGGCGTAACCCTCAGCCTGGCATTCTGAATCAACCCCATGTCCCCGCGGCCCGGCCTTCACATGGATAGTGTGGCATCGGCCGCGGGGACACTGCCTCTCTAAAGGCCGGACATCTTCCTCGACCTGCAACACCGTTTATGTGCCGTTTGATGTTACTCCAGGTCAGCCCAACCAGTCGATCTTTACCAGATGTTCCACCTGTTTGAATTCCGCATCGCCGGTCATTATAGCGGCGTTTTCTTTTAAAGCCGTCGCTACAATGAATGCATCGGCGTAAGCCATAGGATAGTCGGCCTTGATTTCTGTGGCCGCCAAAACCAGATCGTCGGGACAGGAATAAATCCGAATCGGAAGGAGTCTGATCTTTTCCAGGATTCCCCTGGCAAAGGAGATGTCCTGCACCCGGGCACAGCGATAAAAGATTTCGCCCAGGTTGATAATATTCAATATAACCTGTTCACTGCCTCCCTGCGCCCGGTACAAAAGGTCCTCCACCTGTTGCGATCCCTTCTCATTTTGGAGCCAGGCGAGAACGGCGAAGGAGTCGAGCAATGTCTTTTTCTTCACGTTTAACCTCTTTCTTTCTATCTTCCAATAAGGCTTTGGTCATGGAAGGCTTCCCTTTCAGAATACCTTTCAAAGATTTGATCGGATCTTCCGGAAGAGGAGTGATGACCGCCTTATCTTCCACAAGGGTCAGGTTGACCTTCTGGCCGGGTTTTATCTTAAGCTTTTTCCTGATTGCTGCCGGTATGACGATTTGTCCTTTGGCCGAGGTTTTTACAATAGGCATTGGCGTTACCTCTTTTTAAAGTTGAACTGAACAAAAGTTTAACTTTTGCAGGGTTGTATGTCAAGATTTTGTTGAACATCTCGTTTGTCACGGCCATGTTATCTCTTTTTGCCTGCCTACAATGACCAGAGTATAATTGTCAGGGTAGAGATACTTCCTGGCGGCATCCGCCACCTGATCTTTGGTTACCGCGTTTATAATCGCCGGATAACGCGCCGGATAATCTAGGCCCAGATTGTAGAACTCCATATCGGTCAACAGCCCGGCGATCTTGGCATTTGTATCCATCTTTAAGGGAAAGCTTCCGGTAAGATACAATTTGGCCTCGTTCAGTTCTTCATCAGACACGCCGTTTACCCTGATTCGTTCCATTTCCTTGAGAATTTCATCTATAGCCACGCCGGCCGTCGCATTCCTGGTCTCCACTACGGCTTGGAAATAACCGGCGTGCCTGCCTGAGACAAAGGCGCTATAGATGCTGTAGGCCAGCCCCTTTTCTTCCCGGATATTGTCCATCAGGCGAGAACGGAACCCGCCGCCGCCGAGGATGTAATTCATGATAAAGACGGCGTAATAGTCGGGGTGGCTGCGCGGGATGCCTCTGTGGCCAAGGACAATATTTGCCTGGGTAAGGTCACGGTCGATCTTTTTTATGCGGCCGCCTCTCCCCTTGCTGTCTGATGGGATATTAATCGGAGTTTCGATGCCGGTCTCCGGCCAGGGCCCCAGATATCTTTCCCATAAGGGCATAAGCTCTCTTTCTGTGATCTGGCCGACGACAGCACAGATGACCCGGGAATGCGATAATCGTTCCTGGTAGAAACCCATCAGGTCTTTTTTGGTCAGACCGGATATGGATTTCTCTGTTCCCAGCAGCGGCTGTCCATAAAGACGCTTATTAAACAGCTCCGCCAGAAAGGTCTTGTTGGCAAGCGTACCCGGGTCCTCCTCTTCCTTATGGATGCGCGCCTTGAATTCTTCCTTCTTTTTGGCTATCTCTTTTGGCCGGAAGGCCGGCTGGGTAAGGACATCAGACAGAATCTCCAGGCCGGTAGGCAGGGCTTTTTTAAGGACATTTAAGGTAACAGCGGTATAGTCTTTTTTGGCCTGGACTACCAGCGCCCCTCCCGTAAACTCTATCTCTTCACTGATCCGGGCAGCCGTGCGCCGGCGAGTGCCGGTTAAAAGTCCCTCAGCAGTAAGGGCCGCCAGTCCTTCCCGGCCCCCCGGATCAAGCAGGGAACCGGCCTCGATGACCAGATGCATATATACTGAGGGGAGGGCCTTAACCTCCTTGAGCAGGACAACCGTCCCATTGGGCAGGACAATGCGTCCGGCAAAAGCGCTTCCGAAAGACACCGTTTTTTTAGGCATGAAACAGGACTCCTTTTTAGTTTTCGGATGGAGCGTTCAGCATTCAGCCATCAGCATTCAGCTTAACATACTGTTTCTCGTATTCTTTTTGCTGACAGCTGATAGCTGATGGCTGATGGCTGAATGCTAAGAGCTTTTCTTCCCGGACACGCCGGATAAACCCGGCAATACCGGGATCAGGATGCCCGTGTTCCTTTTATCCTTATGAAAATAGGTATTAGCCACCCTTTTTATATCGGAAGCAGTGACTTTTGCGATACCCGGCAGATAGGCATACAGATCCCGCCAGTTACTCACCGTATGATAGATGCCCAGCAACATTCCCTGGTAAAAAAATGAATCCTGATGGAACACAAAGGCCGCTTCGGACATATTCATGGCCTTTTGCAGCTCTTTTTCCGTCACGCCTTGCCTCTTTATCTTCTCCAATTCCGCTTCAATCTCCTCTTCCACCGCCTCGGCCGTCTTACCGGGCATTATGGGCGCGAAGATGTGACAAAGATTGGGATCATGCGCCAACCGGGGATAATTGACATTGATGTCCAGGGCCAATTGTTTCTCGCGCACGAGACGGCGATAAAGTCGCGAACTCTTGCCCTGGCCCATAATAAGGGCCAGAAGCTCCAGGGCAAAGCTGTCTTCATGCCTGAGATTGGGGGTATGGAAGCTCATAAGCAGATAAGAAAGCTGGGCCTCCCGCTTCAGGTAGAATCTTCTTTCTCCTCTCTGGAGCGGCTCATCACATACGACCGGGGATGGCTCCGGCCCGGGCTTGATATGGCCAAAATATTTCCTGATTTTTAACAACAGCTTCTCTTTTTCCATGTCGCCGACGACAATGACAGTGGCCCGGTTCGGTCTGTAATGCAGCCGGTAATAATCCTTAAAGTCTTCATAAGCGGTCTGGCCGATATCTCCCATCCAGCCTATTATCGGCCACATGTAGGGGTGTGTGCGGAAGGCGACGGAATCCATTTCTTCAAAGAGGGAGGAGACCGGATCATCCTCGGTCCGCAGGCGGCGTTCCTCCATTACTATATCCCGCTCCGTGAGGAAGGCCTGCTTATCAACGGCCAGATTGGTCATGCGGTCGGATTCCAGATCAAGGAGTATCTCCAGGCGGTCCCCGGCTATATTCTCAAAGTAGGCCGTATAGTCCTGGGAGGTAAAGGCATTCTCATTTCCCCCGTTCCTCTTAACCAGGCGGGAAAACTCCTTGGGCTTGTACTTTTTAGTGCCGCGAAACATAAGGTGCTCGGTAAGGTGCGAAATCCCGGTCTTACCCAGACGCTCATTACGCGATCCCACCCGGTACCACACCTGAAAACTGACTACCGGGGCCTTATGGTTTTCGAGAAGCAGGACATTCAACCCATTATCTAAGATAGTTTCCGATACCGGCAGTCTCATTTTAATCCCTCCAGACTTACCCCATTACTTTTAGATCCATTACCCGCAATTGCAGGGATTCCCGGCCCTGGTAGTTATTGGTATCCAGGGAAAAGGCCAAGGCCGCCTCCAGAAATTCCGCGTCAGGGAGGGGGGCCATATTAAAGCCCATAGCATCCCATACCCGGCCGTCCTGGTGCACCCTTAATTTTACGTGCTTTTCGCCGATTAACCGCTGCTCTATGATCTTGACGGGTGAGGTGTCCAGAAGAGGATTCGGGTTCCCCATCCCAAAAGGCGGCAGCAGGTAAAAATCACTGAGAAAGGACTTTTCGCGTAAAACTGATAACTGAACGCTGCCTTCCAGCCATAGCCTGGGAACGAGGTCCTTGGCGGTTACCTTATCAGACACCGCGGCCTGGAAAACCTCCTTGAACAGAGGCAGATTTTCCTCGCGCAGCGATAACCCGGCGGCCTCCCTGTGACCGCCGAAATCCTCCAACAACTCACGACACCCGGTCAGCAATTCATAAAGGTCAAGACCTGCGGCGCTCCGGCCCGATCCCCTGGCCTTTCCGTCTTCCAAAGAAAAGAGTATGGCGGGCCGGGCATATTTCGCCGCCAGACGTGAAGCTACGATACCGAGCACCCCACGGTGCCAGTGCGGCGAGGCATAGACCAGGGCCTTTTCCGTCTGCAGCACCTCTTCAGTAATATAGCCTGCCAGTTCCGCGAGCATATCTTCTTCCACGGCCTGGCGTCTGCGATTAGCCTGGTCTAAACCGGAGGCTATCAGTTCAGCCCGGACGCCGTCTTCAGTCACGAGCAAGGCAAGGGCATCATCGGCAGATCCCATCCTGCCCGCGGCATTCAACCGTGGAGCGAGCCGAAACCCTATGTCGTAGGATGAGACCTTTGCAGTGTTGACCAAGCCGACCGCCTTTAGAGCGGCAACTCCGGGCCGCCTTCCCCTGTCAATGATCTTCAATCCCTCTTTGACCAGTATCCTATTTACACCCCGCAAGGGTACCATATCGGCTATGGTCCCGATGGCTACCAAGTCTAAATATTCTTTGAGGTTGGGGCGTTCCCGGTCCGGCCATGCGCCGGCCGTAGAGTCATGAAACAGCACCCGCCTCAGGGCCATAATCAGGTTAAAGGCCACCCCCACACCGGCGAGTTCTTTATCCGGATAGCTGCATCCCGGCTGCTTTGGATTGATTGCAGCCAGGGCCGGAGGAAGCACATCCGGCACACAGTGATGGTCGGTAATAATGACCTCTATGCCCTGCCCATTGGCGAAGGCAACGGCTTCATGGTTGGAGATGCCGCAATCCACGGTGACAAGCAGGTCCGGCCTATCATCCAGAAAACGCCTTAGTATCTCCGCCTTAAGGCCGTAACCGTCACGGATTCGGTCCGGTATGTAATAAGAAACGGTGGCCCCTACTCTCTTCAGAAAAAGCCACAGGACAGCGGTGGCCGTCACCCCGTCCGCGTCATAATCTCCATAGATCAATATCTTTTCACGGCGGCACACTGCGTCGGCCAAACGGTGCGCCGCCTTATCCATATCCTTGAGCAGGAAGGGTGAAGGAAGGTCTTTAAGAGAAGGGTGCAGGAAGCTGTGCGCCCCGGCCGTATCCTTTATGCCGCGATTACAGAGAAAAAGCGCTATCAAGGGATGCAGGTTTGTCTCTCTCTGCAACTTTTCCAGCGCTAATAAATCGGGATCGTTTTTATGCCACTCCTTTTCCAAAACATCCCCCGGGATACCCTGTTTTTCTGACTCCAGCACTATAACAAAGCCTGACCGTGAGTCAAGAAAACTTTAGACGCTTCATTTTTGCTTGCCTGACGGCCCCAACTCCCGTAGAATGGCCCGAATAAAATTCACAAGGGTTAAGGGAAGGCGTGCTTCTTATTATCCCCCCTTTAGTAAAGGGGGGCGGGGGGGGATTTGAAAACTCTTGGCAGGAACTATGCTTTTTTACTAATAAGAGCCTAAAACAGTTATGATTTATAAAATCTCCCCTAACCCCTGGTTTATTTTAGTCAAGCGCTTTTTTTATAACATTAACATACGGAGGTCTTAATTGAAGCACCTTGCCTTACCCTGGTATTTGAG
>JBFMFO010000034.1:0-20272 GCA_040754095.1 Thermodesulfobacteriota bacterium
GGGCGGGACCTTCACGCAGAGCATATATAACCCCCGCTTGCACCTTAGCTCCGATTAAGCAAGATCAGGGCTCTATTGAGACCCTCGAATTACCAGGGTCGAGCAAGGTGCCACAGCTAAGATTACTCCGATTTATATGCCCCGTGCGGGAGCACGGGGAACCATATGCTGGGGGTCGAGGGGGGCGCTAAGCATCCCCTTGTCAAGGGCGGGGTTAATGCCCCGCCCGCGAAGACGAGTTGAGCGAGCGCATTGTGCGAGCTCGACGAGTTTACTGATAAAAAGATCATTTAAAAAACTTGACAACAATAAACCAGAACGCAGAGGCCGCAGAGATAGGCAAAGAAGCTCAAAGCTGAAGGCTGAAAGCTGAGCGCTCAGATTTGGCATTTGAAATTATACAAGAGTAGGCCGATGTTAAAGATATTACTACGGCAATTAAACATATAAACTTGCCAAATCCCCCCATCCCCCCTTTTCCAAAGGGGGGTGAGGGGGGATTTAAGTTTTTAATTGCCGTAGTAATAGATGGGTAAGGGTATGCGGAAAGATTATTTTATATCTATCGTTTGCTGGTCTTTGCTCTTGTGGCTTTTTATACCGGCTGGAGGGATCAGCCCGGCCTCTTCCTGGGCCCTTTCGTCTCAGGATGCATACGTAAGGGCGAAACGGGATTACACGGATTTCAAGTCCTCGCCCCGCACCAAATATCGCCAGTTCTGGCTGGAACATATCAATAAATTCAAGAAAATATATTCGGATAAACCCGATGGCCCGGCAGCGCCTGAATGCCTCTATATGACGGCCGGTATATACCGGGAACTTTACCGTTATTCCGGAAGACCGGGAGACCTCTCTGCGTCCATCGATATGTATGAGAGGCTGTGCAAACGCTTTCCCAAAAGCCCCCAGGCTAAAGAGGCCATGGCTTTGTTGGTCAGGATCGGCAGGCCTGAGGATAATGCGCCGGCCGGAGAGGCGGCGGGCGCCAAGGCCGAAGAAGGGCGGAAACTTGAAAGAATACCGGTTATCAAAGGGTTGCGCGAGGTAAAAGACATCCGAGCCTGGTCCACCTCCGATTACACGCGTGTGGTCATTGATGCGGAAGACCATGTGCCGTTCAAGGAACATCTGCTGAAGAAAGACCCTGATATCAAAAAGCCAAAGCGGCTTTATATTGATATCTTCCAGAGCCGCCTGGGGCCCAATCTGCGGGATCCCATCCCGATCATGGACGGCCTGCTCCGCTATGTGCGCGCCGGCCAGTACAAGAAGGATACCGTAAGGGTGGTCCTGGATATCGAATCGCTTAAGAAATATAAGGTCTTTTACCTGCTGAATCCCTTCCGCATCGTTATTGACGTCATCGGCGGGCGGGCGGAGAAGGGAAAAGAGAAAGACCCCGGACAGTTGACGCTTCCCCAACAATTGGGTCTGGGTGTGCGGCGGATAGTCCTGGACCCCGGACACGGGGGCAAGGACTGCGGGGCTATAGGAATCAATGGGCTGAAGGAGAAGGATATCGTTCTTAAAGTCACCAGGAAGGTTAAACAGAAGATCGAGGAACGGCTGCGGTGCAGCGTTATCTTAACCCGGGACAAGGACGTATTTTTGCCGCTGGAAGAGCGCACTGCTATTGCCAATACCAGAAAAGGCGATCTATTTGTCTCTATTCATGCCAATTCTGCGCCTAACGCGGAGGCCCGGGGTATTGAAACATATTTTTTGAATCTGGCCTCGGATGAGGGGGCTATGCGTGTCGCTGCCCGTGAAAATGCCACTTCTACAAAGAATATAAGCGACCTTCAGAAGATATTAAATGACCTTATGCTGAACTGTAAGATCAATGAATCATGCCGGTTGGCAGAGTACGTGCAGGACTGCCTGGTAAGCGGCCTTACCAAACGATATGAGCAGGTTAATAACCTGGGGGTAAAGCAGGCCCCTTTCTTTGTCCTTATCGGCGCGCAGATGCCCTCTGTCCTGGTGGAGATCTCGTTTCTCAGCCACCCCCAGGAGGCGGATCGCCTGAAGGATGAGGAATACCTTAATGACATAGCCGAACACCTGGCCGACGGAATTCAAAAGTATGCCCGGGATACGGAAATGGCCTACCTGCCTGTTCCGCCCGGTCGTACAGACACGGGTCTCAGGTCTGAGGCCCCTTCAACAAAAAGGCGCTGATAAACGGGTCCAAATCACCATTTAGCACCGCATCAACGTTGCCTATCTCCAGATTTGTCCGGTGATCCTTAATCAGGCGGTAGGGTTGCAGGATATACGATCTTATCTGGTTGCCCCAGGCAATTTCTTTTTTTTCGTCATGGAAATCCTGTTTTTTCTTGTCCTGGATGGCCTTTTCCCGTTCATAAAGGCGCGCCCTCAGGATTTTCATGGCCGTGGCCTTATTCTTATGCTGGGAGCGCTCATTCTGGCACTGCACCACGATACCCGTCGGGATATGGGTGATACGGACGGCCGAACTGGTCTTGTTGACATGCTGGCCGCCGGCGCCGCTGGCCCGGAATGTGTCTATCCGCAAATCAGCCTCGTTTATTTCGACGTCGATGGTCTCATCCAGTTCCGGCAGTACGGAAACAGAGGCAAAGGAGGTATGTCTTCTTCCGCTGGCATCAAAGGGAGATATGCGCACCAGCCGGTGCACGCCTATTTCGGCCTTCAGGTAGCCGTAGGCATAGGGGCCGGCCACAGTAAACGTGACATTCTTCACCCCGGCCTCGTCGCCCGGCAGGATATCGATAACAGTAAGCCGGTAATCCTTGCTTTGGGCCCACATAGTGTACATCCGGAGGAGCATCTGGGTCCAGTCCTGCGCTTCCGTGCCTCCCGCCCCGGAGTTAATGGACATTATGGCATTGCTGCGGTCATGTTCGCCGCGCAGCATCCGGTTAAACTCAGCCTGTTCTACGGCCTTTTCCAGGGACAAGAGTTTTTTTTCGGACTCCCGGGCGGTCTCTTTATCACCCTCTTCTATAGCCAGTTCCAGGAGAATCTCGGTCTCTTCCAGGTCTTCTGCGCTGGCGCGCCACTCGCCGATCTCTGCCTGGATGGCGGCCCGTTCCTTGAGGATGGCGGCAGCCGTGGCCGCGTCCCCCCAGAAATCGTTTTGGGCCATGATCTTATCCAGTTCCCGGAGCCGCTCTATCTTATTGTCCAGATCAAAGATGCCCCCGCAACTGTTCCAATTTGGCCTTTAGGTCTGCAATCCTGTTTTTAAGTTCTATTGACATGTTTAAGCCTCCATCCTGCGTAGAAAATTACCATTATACCGAGAATAAAGCAAATGACAGGGAAAAATTCCCCCCATTGATTGTAAACCGTCTTTTCAGATATAAGGGATATTTCCTCCCTCAAAAAGGCCGGTGTAAAGAGCGAAGTGGCCTGGGTGATTTCGCCGGTGGGCCGGACAAACACGCTGATGCCGGTATTGGCGGCCCTGGCCAGGTTGACGCGGTTCTCCACGGCCCGAAAGACAGCCATGGACATATGCTGGTATGGGGCGCTGGAACGTCCGAACCAAGCGTCGTTGGTGATGTTTACCAGTAGGTTGGCCCCGTTGCGGACCTGCTGCCTGGCCAGTTCCGGGAAGATGCTTTCAAAGCAGATCAGGACACCTATGCGCATCCGGGCTGCGGTAAGGGGTTTTAGAGAGCGGCCGGGGGTAAAATCGCCTACGGAGGCCACCAGTTTTCCGACAAAGGGTAAAAGCGACGGGGCCGGCACGTATTCACCAAAGGGCACCAGGCGGACCTTATCGTATCGATGTATGGAGCCTTCACTGGCCGACAGGAGATAGGCGCTATTGAGGTACAGGGGTTTCCCATCCTCTGCTTTGGCATAGGCCGGCGCGCCGAAGAGTAGGTTTGTTTTTAAATCGCCGGCAAGCCGCAGGATAGTGTCACTCAGCGGGCCGCCGTCCTGAAAATAGAACGGGGCCGCGGTCTCCGGCCATATAAGAATATCCGTGTCGAAACCCCCGGCAGCTTCCCGGCTCAGGCCGTCGTATATATTTATGGTTTCTCTCTGCCAGAGGGGGCTCCACTTAAGATCCTGTTTTATGCTCCCCTGGACAACAGCGGCCCGAATCCTGGGAGCGGTCTTTATCTTTTTCTCGATGTCCTGTAAGCGATAAAAGCCATAACCCCAGCAAGCCAGGCTGATGGCCAGAAGGGCCGGCATGTATAATTTAAACGCCCTGGCCCGATTTTGTCCGGCCTGCCGGCTATGAACAAGGCAGGCCAGCACGGCGTTTACCAGTACGATATAAAACGAGAGTCCATAATTTCCCAGGATGTCGCAGACCTGGATAACGTACAGGTTGGCATATTGGGTATAGCTGATGTTTTCCCAGGGGAAGCCGGTAAGGAGTTTGGCCCGCAGATACTCTAAAGAGACCCACAGGACAGGCGCAGTAAAGATTATGTCCAGACCGGCTTTTTTAGTAACAGCAATAAGGCAGGCAAAGGCCGCGGTGTAAAGGGAGAGGTAGATAACCAGGAGAAGGAGGACGGCCACACTGACAGTGACGGGAAGATTGCCATAATTATACATTACTCCGGCTACCCAGTAGAGGAGCCCGGAATAATGCACCAGGCCAAAGATGAGACCGGAGAGAAAGGCGCGTCTCGGGCTGCCGCCGTCTATAGCGATAAGAAGAGGGATGAGGGCAATCCAGGCCAGGGCCGCCGCGCCGATTTTGGGAAAGCTCAAGGTAAGGAGGAGGCCGGAAAGGACGGGTAATAAGAACTGTCTTGGAGAAAAAGAGGCATTTGAGATGGATCTTGCCATGCATTTATCCCTTGATTACAGGGTAACCGTTCACCGTTGACCGTTCGCTGTTCACCGAAAAAGACCTTTTTCGCGCTTCTTACGGACAACGGTAAACTGATAACGGTGAACGGTTACATTACGGGGAGTCGGCCATTTCTTCTTGTTTGCTGAGAATGGTTCTGGTTATTTTGACCTTATCGATCTTGCGTTCGTTTGCGGATTCGATCTCCATCCTTAAGGGGCCAAAAGAGATTTCTTCACCTGCGGCCGGTACGCGGCCGACAAGGTTTATTATGAAACCTCCCACCGATTGATATTTGCCCTCTGGAATCTCCACATCGAAGCGCTGTTCGATCTTCTCTATGTCTATCTTGGCATCTACTGATATGGTATTTTTATCCACTTCCTCAAAGATCTTCTCAGATATGTCGTATTCATCCTGGATTTCACCCACGATCTCTTCCAGAATATCTTCTATAGTAAGGAGACCGGCGGTGGCGCCATATTCGTCTATAACAATAGCCATGTGGGATTTTTTGGCCTTAAATTCCTTTAATAACTCTTCAACCCGCCTGGTTTCCGGGATGAAGTAGGCCGGACGCAATATATCTTTCAGGCCGGTTTCTTCCCCGGTTTTTCCCCAGAATTTCAAGATGTCCTTGGCATGGACGATTCCCACAATATGGTCAAAATCTCCTTCATAAACAGGGATACGCGTGTGTCCCTCTTCGATTATTGTCCGGACGAGGGCATCCAGGGGAGTGTTAACCGGCAGACAGAGCATATCGGTACGCGGGATCATTATGTCGAGGGCTGTCGTGTTTTTGAGCTTTAGAATCCGCCCGATCATCTTTCTTTCTTCTTCGCTGAACAGGCCCTGCTTTTTGCCGGCATCTACCAGGTGGCGGATATCCTTCAGGATATCTTCAATATCCCCGGGCTCTTCTCCTTTTTTGAAAAGGGTGAGCAGTTTGTCTAAAAAACCCTTATCCTCTTGATCCAAACCTATAAGTTCCTTTTTATTATAACTAGTCAGCCACTAAGACACAAAGGCACTAATATTGTAGAATAATTCTGTGGTAGCGGTAAGATTCATATTCATATGGCTTTCCCCTTCCTGCTCGCCCTCGAAGGGTGCCTCACTGCTCCAGCAAGTTACGCTCAGGAATAACGGCTTCCATAAAATTTTGGGGAAAGTCCTATCATATATTCTTCGTGTCTTGGTGACTTCGTGGCTGAATGGTTTTTGCTTTCAGTGCCCGATATAGTTTAATAATTTATAGATAAGTTTGGCGGCCAGGAAGTCCGGGGCCACGTTGCCCGGCTGAGGTGAAAGCTCGACGACGTCAAAGGCCAGAATATGCTTTTCCCTGGCAATATGCCGCAGAAAGAAAAGCAAATCATACCAGCCCAGGCCGCCCGGTTCAGGGGTGCCTACGGCCGGCATAATGGACGGGTCCAGGACATCAAGGTCTATGGTTATATAGATTTCGGGCAATAACCGGGTCAATAATTCCTGTAAGACCGCCTCCCGATCGGCCAGCACTGCGGGGGCATAAAATGGTTTAAGCCCGCTTTCCTTTATAAATACAGCCTCTTCACGGCTGAGAGAGCGTATCCCCACCTGTTCAATGGGATTATAGTCCATGGCCCGGCGCATAACGCAGGCATGGCTAACGGGGGTGTTTTGATAGGAATTTCTCAGATCGGCATGGGCGTCGAATTGTAGTATGGAAAAAGAGGGTTTATAGTCAAAAGCGGCCTTTATGGCTCCCAGGCTGACCGAGTGTTCGCCGCCAAGGACTACGACCGTTTTCCCCTGCTGCAGGAGTGGCAGGCAGGCCTCGTGGACAGCCTCTATCATGGCTTCGGGCGAGGAGGCGACAGGTTCCATCTCGCTTAATGTGGCAATGCCGGCTTCGCTTATGTCCTGGTCGGTTTCTTCGTCGTAAAGTTCTAAAAAACGGGAGGCATTAATAATAGCCAGAGGCCCTTCGCGGGTGCCGCTTCGAAACGACGTAGTGCCGTCATAAGGAACCGGAACAATTACTGTTTTTGAGGATTCTAAGCTCGTTTTATCGTCTTGTAATCCGCCGAAGTTAAATCCGGTCATCTCCTTAGACGCTTATCTGCATCCTCTCGTCACGTATAAAGTTTTCTACCTTGCGGATGATTCTCGGGAACTCCAGCCCCCGTTCCAGACTTTTTACTTCTACCTTTTCAAGGCTGAATAATCTCTTGACATCTTCTATGGCCTTTTGTCCGTTAAATTCCTTGCAGGAGAAGATATCCAGACTGAGATATTGTTTTTCGGGGAAGGTATGAACGCTTATATGGCTTTCCGCAATAAGGACAAACCCTGATATCCCCCATTCTTCCGGCCTTACGCCGGAATAACGGAATACGTAGGGCGGCATTATCTTGGTCATCTCGATCTCTGCCGGATAGTTGCTCAAAAAATCGTAGATATAATTTATGTCCGTCAACTTATCCCGGTCAGAACCATATCCATCCACCATAAGATGCTGTCCAAACCCCAATTCTATGTTTTCCAATTTGCATTACCTCCCCTAAAAAGTAATGTGTCCCTGCAAGGACCGATCTAAAAGATGGGCGGTGAAACCACCCACAATATTTTTGCTGTGCCCTTCCCGATATTTTCCACACGATGCACCTTGCTGGCCTTAAAGTAAAAACAATCACCCTTATGTACCGTATGTTTGGCCTTATCCAGGTGGAGCATTACGGTTCCTGATAATACGAAGCCGAATTCTTCTCCTTCGTGCGAAGTTTCCTCCCAGGTTTTTTCCCCGGGCGAAAGAGTAACCAGCACCGGGTCCATCAGACGATTTTGGGCCCCCGGCACAAGGAGCTCCACCCTTAAAGTGTCGGTGGAATCAGATGTGATAACCCTCCCGGATTTGGGATAAAACTCCTTTTCCGGTGACGCCTCTTTAAAAAAATCAGCCAGCTCCTCTCCCAGTACGTCCAGAATGTCCTTCAACGTAGTGATCGACGGAGAGGTAAGGTCACGTTCTAATTGCGATATATATCCTTTAGTCAGGTAGGCGCGATTGGCCAGTTCCTCCAGAGTAAGATTGTTGGCCAAGCGTAGCCGCCTTAACTTTTCGCCTATTTTTAGACTCATACCCCCGGCATATTTGGTTTAATAAAAGTAAACTTAAAGTTTAATGCCATTTAATATTTCGGGGCTTTATAATATTCATTTGAGTCTTTGTCAAGAAAAAATATTTTACAGTTTTTTCGGGTTCAGGCGGGGCAGGCAGCCCAGTATATAATTATTTGTTTTTATTATATATATTAAGCATCAAACGAGAAAGAAATTGACGGTTGCCGGGGAAATAGGTTATAAGTGCCGCACCCTGTCATTGTGAGCGGGTTTCTTGTGTTTTAAGACAGGCGTAGTTATAATTCTGGACAGATCGTTTGCGGTATCAGTGATAATTGTTAATCGAATAACATATAACGGCTGTTCTTAAAAACTCATGATTTTCCGCCTGGGGCGCATAGAAATTCCGGGACATCAAGTCATCAATAATAGTTAGGTGGGACCTTAGCTTTTGGAAGATAAAGTACTTATCGCCAATCGCGGCGAGATAGCCATCCGTATAATGAACGCCTGTAAAAATTTGGGGCTGGATTACGTAGTAGTCTATACGCAGGAAGACGAAAGTTCCCTGCATGTGAAGTTGAATCGTGACAGCCGGAGCAATCTTTGTAATGCCTGGAGGGTGTCCAGTTATTGTGATCCGAACGATATTCTGGCCGTGGCAGATCATACCGGATGCACGGCCATCCATCCGGGCTATGGTTTTTTTGCCGAAGACTACCGTTTTGCCCGCCGGGTTCAAACCAGAGAGCGTAGCCTGACCTTTATCGGGCCAAGCTGGGAGGTTATCAAGGGCTTAGGCAGTAAGATTAATACCAAGGCCATAGCCAATGCCTTGAAGATACCTACTATTCCGGGATCGGACGCCCCTATTTATAATGAGATCGAGGCCGAGGGGCTGGCCGAGGAACTCTTCTATATTCAGGAAGAAAAAGGGATAAAGAATCCGTCCATCCTGGTCAAGGCCTCGGCCGGCGGCGGCGGCATGGGTATTGAGCAGGTGACCCATATCGACCAGTTCCGGCAGGTCTATCGTCGGATAAAGAATTATGCCAAGAGGCAGTTCGGCGACGAAGGGGTGCTGATCGAACAATGTATTAATGATTACAACCACCTGGAAGTGCAGTTGGTTTGCAGCAGGCACCGGGAGATGGTACACTTCGGCACCAGAAATTGCACCATCCAAAGCCTGGGGAGGCAGAAGCGTATCGAGGTGTCTCCGGGGTTCGATCTGGAGAATCCCTCCGGTTATCAGTTTAATCCACAACGCATTCTTGACGAAATAATCGATTATTCGCTTAAGCTGGCAGCCCATGTCAAATATGATAACGTGGGCACCTGGGAGTGGATTGTGACCAGGGAAGGGCATCCCTATTTACTGGAGGTTAATACCCGGATACAGGTGGAAAACGATGTCTCGGCCAGGACGTCGCGTATTCGCGGCCATGATAGCCCGCCCAATCTCATCGAAGAACAGATCCGTCTGGCCCTCGGTGAACGGCTGGGATACAAACAAAAGGATATATCTTTTACCGGGGTGGCTATTGAGTTTCGCGTCGTGGCCGAGGATACGAAAAGAGGGTTTACTCCCTGGATCGGGACGATTACCGGCCTTGAAATCCCTGCCTATCCCTGGTTAAGTATTTATTCGCATGTGCCGCACCAGGAGGCCTATGATATCCCCAGTGAATATGACCCTAATCTGGCTTTGGCCATTATGTGGGGAGAAAACCTGGCGGAAGCCAAAGAGAGAGGTCGAACTTTCCTGTCGGAGGTCAGAATCGAAGGCCAAAACAGCCGTGAGGAACCGATAATAACCAACCTTGATTATCTCAAAGAGAATATTGATAACTTACTTATCTTTAAAGACTAATGACGCCGGAAATTAATAAACGACTTTCCCAGATTGAACTCAGGGTGCAATATCTCCTTGATATTAAAGAGGGCGCCGAGTGGGGCAATCTGGGCGATTTAATGGAAAAGGTCCGGCGACTGAAGGAAGAAATCTATGACCGGACCGAGGAGTCTATAGGGGCCGACCTGTCCGACCTGGAAGAGACTATTTCGTTTCTGGAGGATAGGGCGGAAAAATCCCTTACCCCGGATGAGATAGTGCGTATCGTCCGCAACCCCCAGCGCATTACACTGCAAAATATCCTGGAAAATGTCTATGACAGTTACACTGAACTGGGAGGGATGGAGGACTGCAACATCGATCCTTCCATGGTTGTCGCCAAGGCCACTATCTCCAGGCGGGTTAAGGGCCGCGTTTATGTTCACCAGGTGATGGTCATCGGCCATGAAAAAGGTCATGGCGAAGAATTTCGCAACGGCGGCTGCACCCGGCCATGGGGCAATGAAAAGGCCATGCGTTACATGGAAGTGGCGGAGACCGAAGGGATACCCATACATTTTTATGTATTTACTCCGGGCGCTTTTCCCATTGAAGATTATCCCGGCGCCGCCCAGCAGATCGCACGCAACCTTTACGCCCTGGCCAAACTGCGTGTGCCTATAGTATCGCTCATCTCAGAGGGCGGTTCCGGAGGAGCGGAAGCCGTAGGTATGAGCGATATACGTCTTATGCTTTCACACGGCTATTATTCGGTTATTTCACCGGAAGGGGCGGCAGCCATCGAGGGAAAGATCAAAGAAGGGGAAAAGGTTCCCAAAGATTTGCTTACCTTCTGCGCCAAACAACTCTCCATTACGGCCCGGGATAATCTACAGTTGAAAACGATTGATCGTATTGTGCAGGAGCCGGTTTTAGGGGCCAGGCGTGATGACTTTGCCTTTTTGAGACAGCTTCGCTATGAGATGATCCGGGCCACGGATGAGGCCGTTCTTAAGACGAAGAGTTTTCGCACCTTCCGGGCCTACGCCATCAAACAGGAAAAGGCGGCGGAACGCAATTACGAATTTGATATCTACATACGGTGGGAGTTAACGGAGGGAGAAGAGGAGCGTCTTTTACGTTTGCGTTCCTTAAAATATCGTAAGATGGGGCAGGGCTTTTACAATGAGACCGTAACCTGGCCGGATAAAGTCTTTAAGAAGACAGAAGATGCGGTGCTTAAGGGTTACTATGGCCTCCGTTACGGTCTTATCCGGCATCACCATAAGCAGGTCAAAAAGGTGATTGAAGAGGTCTCCGGAGAAGGTTCTGTCTTTCTCAGAAAAATCTCTTCGCCTCTTATATCGGCCTACGATTTTGTCGCCAACTCCGCCGCCAAGAAACAGCTCAGGATTATGACTGCATCCTCATCTGCCCCCGGCGCCGAAGAGGTCACGGAAGATTGGGGAGATACTTATGTCAGCCCGTTGGCCAACGAAGACCGAACCGTGTCCTGCCCTAATGCGCGGAAATATGGGTGTCTGGATCTCTGGGTGCCGGATCTTTACGGTGAGTTCTGCGGTGTTTGCCAGAATTGCGGGCATCATTTTCCTCTTGAATACCAATGGTATCTGCAGAACTTATTTGACCGGGGGTCTATTCATGAGTTTAACGGGCACATAGGTTCGATAAATGCCATAGGTTACCAGGGCTTTGAAAACAAGATACGCCGTGATGTCATCAAGACCGGACGCACCAGCGCCATGATTACCTCCCATGCCCGGGTAGAAGGAATAAGCCTTATAGTGGCCATGCTCTTTAATGACTTTCGCAACGGCACGGTGGGAGCGGCAGAGGGCGACAAGTTTGTCCGGGCCTGTGAGAAGGCGCGCATAATGAGGCGTCCGTTTTTGGCCTACGTCCACGCTACGGGAGGCATCCGTATCCAGGAGGGTACTGTGGGCGTGGTACAGATGCCCAAGTGCACCATGGCGGTACGTGAATATATCGACTCCGGCGGTCTTTACATCGTGGTATATGATAATAATTCCTATGCAGGTCCGGTGGCCAGTTTTCTCGGCTGCTCGCCCTATCAGTTTGCCATCCGTTCTTCCAAGATTGGTTTTGCCGGGCCGAGGGTTATCCGGGAGACTACGGGCGAGGATATTCCGCCTGATTATCATAGCGCCCAAAAGGCCCTGGCCCGTGGCCATATTCAGGGTATATGGGACAGGCGTGAGTTCAGATATAATCTCTATAAATGTCTTTTGACCATGGGCGGCAGCAATCTCTATTACCGTTAGAGAGGAAATGTTTTGTCAGAGATAGATTTAGACCGGCTACTTATCCATTACCGGGAAAACCCTTATGAAGATTTTGTTGTTGAGACCCCCAATACCGGCTGGGTACGTTTCATGGCAGACGACGGAATGAAGGTAGAGGGCCCCAAAGGAACGTGGCAGCATATCCCGGGCACGCTTCTTTATGTCCTGGAGCGCGAACGAAACCGCATTCCTGTACATGCCCATATCAATGGGACTATAAGCGATTTACAGGTTGATTTGAACGGGAAGTTTGTTGAGGCCAACACGTATCTTATGTCTGTTCGTCATCCTATGACCAAAGATGAGGTCATTGACAAGATACTCAAGCAGGTGCTTGTTACCTTCAATGCCCCGGAGAGGGCCAAGTATTTCTTTCCTCCGGAGATAACCTATAAACTGGAAAAGAAAAAACGCGGGACCGTCCTGGTAAGACCGGGGGAGGAAATTATCATAATGTCCTTGATGAAACGTGATACCCCGCTCATCTATAATGGAGAGCCGGGTATTATCCATACTGTCTATTTCCAGCCTAATATCACCGTCAACCAGGGGGAACCCCTCCTTGGTATCTGTCCGCCCGGCAAGCTCAATTATATCCGAAAGATAGTGCAAAAGATCCAAAACGAATGGGCATAGATTCTGTTTATCCACGGGAACATCCCCGGGAAGAACGGCTCCTCAGGCTGCTTGAGGGATGCCGGGAGGCGGAAGTCCTTACCCGCAGACCGAAATGGGGGGATGAGGCCGGGGTTATCATGCGCCGCGGGGCAGACATCGGACGGGAGTTTTTTTGTTATCCCTGTCTGGACAGGGGCATGAGGCAGGCCCGGGAACTCATAGAGACGGGAGAGAAAAAGGGTTCGGCCTTTATTGCCGGCGGTGTAGTCATAGCCCGGGAAATGGAGAAGAGCAGAGGACGTTTTGATAGACCTTGGTATGCCCCTTCCGGGGGGGCGTGGCTTACTCTGGTCTTGAATCCGGCGTTTCTCCCGGAAAATCGCCAATTTTATTCCTTGATCCTGGGTGTGGCCTGCTGCGAGACTATAAGGCATTACGGCGTAGAGGCTAACATCAAGTGGGTAAATGATGTCCATTTCCATGGACAAAAACTGGCCGGGATCCTGATCCAAGGCTATACTTCCAGAACCCTGGGCGAGGAATACCTCCTGCTCGGGATAGGAGTTAATGTCAATAACACCTCTTTTCCCGAATACCTGCGGACTATGGCTATTTCCCTCCGGGAGATCCTCGGGAAGGAATTGTCTCTTGAAGACTTTATAGCCCTTCTTTTAACCAAGATCGGCTGGCACATAGGGCTGATGGCCCATTTTGAGCAAAGGTATCTCGAAGCCTTTTATGAGCCGGTAAAGCCGGCCAATCCTTTAATAGAACAGTGGAAGCTTTACAGCGACACTCCGGGGAGGCGGGTATTATACGGGACAAATGTCTATGATGAACCTCTCTTTGCGGCCACGGCCGTGGACATAGATCATACCGGGGCCATTATCTTGCAGCGGGAGGAAGGCATAACCATGCGGGAAGTGAGCGGGGAGATAATTTACCTTGAATCCGGGAACGACAGTTTCCGGATGAATACTAATTAAGACGGTTTCGTAAAAAGTCCATTTGTCCGCCGTGGCGGATCCGCCTCCGGCGGATCACTGCGGCGTAGCTATGGAAATAGTTCACCATTCACCGTAAGTGCATGGTTTGTTGACGGACAGCGGTCAACGGTCAACGGTCAACGGATAAATTGACCATTTCTTTCAGACGCAGGGCATTTTGTACGGCATAGCCCTGATAATCATTGTCAAAATAAACAAAGGCGTCTTTTCGCCATCCTTTAATCCTGGCCGCCCAGGTTGTCAGTTCTTCTTCAGTATAATTTGAGCCATAGAGTACCTGAGAACCATGTAACCGGATATAGATAAAATCAGCGGTTGTTACCTCAGCGTAAGGATAGCGTCCGGCCGTGTCTGATATGCAAAAGGCCGCATTTTTCCTGCGCAGCAGCTTATAGGCCTTTTCACAGAGCCAGGAGGCATGCCTGAATTCAAAGGTTATTTTATATCCAGGGGGCTGTGCGTCCAGAAAACCGGCAAAAATCTTCTCATCAAAACGGAGCGAGGGAGGCAATTGGAAGAGAATGACGCCCAGCTTTCCGCCCAAGCCCTCTACAGCGCGGTAGAAAATCTCCAGGCTGTCCCGGGTGTCGCGCAATTTCTTAATGTGTGTGATATAACGGTTGGCTTTGACTGACCAGAGGAAATCGGGCGGGGTTTTTTCTCGCCAGGTTTCAAAGTTCTTGCGGGTCGGCTGGCGATAAAAACTAGCGTTCAGTTCTACGCTGGTGAACCGTCCGGCATAAAAATCAAGCCATTTTGATTGCGGCAGATGCTCCGGATAGAATACCTTTCGCCAATGCGGATAGTTCCACCCGGATGTGCCGATATGGATGTCCATCCTGGTTTATCATGTCTCACCGCAAAGACGCAAAAGGCGCGAAGCTATCAACGCTATAAATCCGAAATCCTAAGCACGAAGCACGAAACAAATTCAAATGGCCAAAATTCTAAATAATTATGTCTCGGTCATTTGAACATTTTGATTTCGGACTTGTTTCGAATTTCGAGTTTTGTGCTTCGGATTTTCTGCATCTCTGCGGTGAACAGTGGCCTTAACAACCGGAGCAGCTTGTGTCCGAACAGCCGCAGCTACAGGCCCCTTCAAATTTTGGCCCATCGCCTATGTGGATGACCTCAATCTGGAAGTTCAGGACCTTACCGGCCAGGGGCGGATTCATGTCCAGGGTGATGTTGTCATCACCGATAGTCGTTACTCTGGCCGGTATCTGTTGCCCATTTTGCATGCGTACCCCTAGTACCATCCCGACCTCTAACGAGATATCTTTTCCTGCCGATGCCCGTGGAAAATCTACTACCAGCGATTCGTCCCTGGGGCCATAGGCATCTTCAGGTTGCAGGACGAAGTTTTTTTTATCACCGATGGAGAGTCCCAGCACCGCTTTTTCAAATCCTTCTATTACTGCACCGGAACCGACCTGAAATTCCAGGGGATCCCTGCCTTCACTGGAGTCAAACATCTCTCCATTCTCAAGGGTTCCCCAATAGTGAACGGCTACAAAATCTCCCTTTTTTACCTTGCTCATCTTCTCCCTCCGTAGCCGGAGCCTGATCCTCTGCCGCCTCCGCTTCTACCTCTACCGCCTCCGCCTCCGCCCGGACCTCTTCGTCCGGCCGAGAATCCACCACCGCGCCCGCCGGCGCCCCTGTCTGTCTGGGGACGGGCCTCGTTGACGCTCATGTTTCTCCCCTTGAGTTCTTTATTATTCAGGGCAGTGATAGCCGCCTGGGCCGCAGTATTATCGGACATCTCGACGAATGCAAATCCGCGGGACTGACCGGAATATTTGTCTTTGATAATGGTTACGGAATCGACCTCACCAAAGGCGCTGAATTGTTCTTTTAAATCGCCTTCATTAGCTTCGTATGACAGATTACCGACATATATTTTCATTATTTATTAATCCTCTCTTTATTACCAAACAGGGAAGCCGGCATTTTGTACCCATGCTTCCCTTTCTTGGTTGGTATATTGGTTATGTTTTGTTTACCCCATTACGACGACATTTACCGCCTGGAGGCCCTTTTTACCTTCGGCTACGTCGAAGGTCACTTCCTCGCCTTCCTTTAAGGATTTGAATCCGTCGCCCGCGATAGCCGAAAAGTGTACGAAAATATCTGTTCCGTCTTCCCGGGAGATAAAGCCGAAGCCTTTGCTGTCATTAAACCACTTGACATGTCCTTTAGCCACTTAATCTCACCCCCTTTCTTAATAGACGGGCTTCGAGTATCCATCCGAGAAAAACAGGAGACTGCATTGTTAAAAAAGCACGGCAGTGAAACAACATCCGGACAAAAATCTCTCTACAACCCTAAAAATATACTTGACCTTATTATTTGTAAAATTGCAACAAAAAAAGTATTGGCTCAGCCGGAAACTGTCGTTTCCGGATTCACGCTTTCAGCGATCATCTGTCAGCCGTCAGCAAAAGTCTAAGATAAACAACATATTAAGCTGAACGCTGAAAGCTGAGTGCTGACCGCTCTAGCCGGAGACCCTTGGGTTCCGGCCTTCGGTCGGCGCCTGTCCGCAGGAGGTTTGGGAAAATTAATGGCGGCGGATATCAAACTGGAGGGTTCACCTATTTCAGATCCTTGCCGCAGTGCTTGCAAACCATGGCCCGGGCCTTGATGATCTCGGCGCAGTAGGGGCACTCTTTGGTGTAATTGGACTTGTGTATTAGTTCTATGGCCTTTTCAGCCTTTTCTTTGATGATTTCGCTGGTGAAATGGTGGCTCCGGATCGGCTCAACGGCCCTCAGGTCGGCAATCTTACCGAGCGCTTCCGCAGCTTCGAGACGAAACCGCGGAGCCACGGTCTCATCGATAAGCATACCTGCTATGGCCGGCGTATCCTTGGTCTCGATATAGCCTCTTAGGGCCGCGGCCGCTTTATTTTCAGCCTCTTCCTTGGCCCTTTCTTCTTCAGGATCAAACATGCCGCCTTTCAGGGCCTCATGGCTGAATACGGGGATAGCCCCCATTTCCATGGTCTCAGGGTGACACATGCACCGGTAGGAGGCCCTTTGTCCGTAGAAGTTCATCATACTTTCCCAGCCTTCAACAAAGAACGAGCATTGGTCATTGAAGCAGACATAAAGAGAAGTAACCCCCCAGCCCAATCCGTCAGAGAAGTTATATGGCGGGACCGCATAGTCAGACATTTCATGCCCACAGTGGGGACATTTTGGTTTTTCTTTTGTTGCCACTTTATGCCTCCGGGGTATTTTTAAACACTTTAATCCTAATATTAAAATTGTCAAGCAAGGCCGTTTCCTGTGCGGGGAAAACCATGTAGAGGCAACATCGGGATTGACCTGGATGCAAAACTGGAGTTTAATACTTTTTATGGTGTATCTGGTTGCCGCCTCCACAGAGTTAGAAATCAATCCGCTGAGATGCGAAGCAAGCGCCTTTGGGAGGCTTGATTTTCTGGTCACGGGCGTGGGGCCGGTGGAGAGCGCTATATCGCTTACGAGATTTCTAGAGAAGGAAAAAGCAGACGGGGTAATCCTTTTTGGGGTTGGCGGCGCATATACAGAAAAAGGGGTGGACGCCCTTGATATCTGCCTGGCGGAAGGAGAGCGCTTCGGAGATTTCGGTATAGCCGCGCATGATGAGATACATTATTTCACCGATGAGACGTTAACCGGCAAACATGATTTTGACCTGAGAAACGGTTTATCGGATCAGGTGGAGAGCAGGCTCATGGCCCTGGGGACGCCATTTAAGAAGGGACCTTTCGTCACCGTGCACGCCTGTAGCGGGACCCTGAAGAGGGGTAACGTCCTGCGGGATAAATTTAACGCCATCTGTGAGAATATGGAGGGCGCGGCTATGGCCCGGGTCTGTGAACTCTATGGCGTACCCATGGTGGAGTTGAGGTGCATAAGTAATATGGTGGAGGATCGCGACACCTCCAAATGGAAAATTGAGGAGGCCGCAGCTAAGGGCGCCGGGCTGCTTGGCAGTCTCCTGCCTGAGTTGTTACGATGAAGACCTACAGCCTTGGTTTTTCCCCATGCCCGAATGACACATTCATCTTTTATGCCCTGGTAAAGGGCCGGCTAAAGCATTGCAAACCGCGCTTCAGGGAGATATTGGCTGATGTAGAGACTTTAAACCGGATGGCCTTCCGGAAGGAGCTGGAGGTAACCAAACTCTCCTATCACGCCTTCGGCCATCTTGTGGATGATTATGTCCTATTAAGAAGCGGCAGCGCCCTGGGCCGGGGGTGCGGGCCGCTTTTGGTCTCCCGCCGGGCCTGTTCCCCGGAGGAACTTTGGGATAAAAAGATAGCCATCCCCGGCCAATATACCACGGCAGCCATGCTCCTCAGGTTATACGGAGAATACAAAAATCTCGTCGAGATGAGCTTTGAAAAGATAATCCCGGCTGTTAAGGGAGGGATGGCGGATGCCGGGGTTATAATCCATGAGAGCCGATTTACTTATGAGAAAGAAGGCCTGGCCAGGATTGTGGACCTTGGCCAATGGTGGGAAGAGACGACGGGAATGCCTGTCCCTCTGGGCGGCATCTTTGCCCGCAGAGATTTAGGGACAAAAGAATTGGGGGCTATTGATTCTTGCCTAAAGGAAGGCATCCAGTACGCCTTTAGCCACAGGGAAGAGCCTATGGAATACGTCCGGGAGCACGCGCAGGAACTGGAAGATGAGGTCATAAAAAAGCACATTGAACTTTACGTAACTCCCTTCACTCTGGACCTGGGTGAAGAAGGCATTCAAGCCGTGCGCCACATGCTTAAAATGGGGTATGATAAAGGCCTGTTTAAGAGTTACCGGGACGACTTTGTGGTTGGATGAGAGAGGAGGGGATTTCTGTGCCTCAATATGATCCAAGGCTCACAGAAAAAGTCAGGGCCGCGGGCTGAGCAGCCAAGCTAAGTCCGGGCGACTTAGAAGAAGTTATGCGGGCATTGCCCTTTACGACTCACCCCAATCTCCTGGTGGGTTGTCAGACCTTTGACGACGCCGGTGTCTATAAGCTTACGGATGACCTGGCCCTGGTGCAGACCCTGGATTTTTTTACACCCATCGTCGATGACCCTTACCACTTTGGACGGATTGCGGCCGCCAACGCACTGAGCGACGTATATGCCATGGGCGGCAGGCCGCTTACGGTCATGAACATCGTCTGTTTTCCGATCAAGGAACTGTCCAAGGATGTCCTCAAGGAGATTTTAAGGGGCGGCATAGAGAAGGTTCAGGAGGCCGGCGCTCTCCTGGTGGGCGGGCACAGCGTGGATGATAAGGAGATAAAATATGGCCTTTCCGTGACCGGCCTTATTCATCCGGATAGAATTGTTACCAACCAGGGCGCCAGGGTGGGGGATAGTCTCATCCTCACCAAACCCATCGGCACGGGGGTGATAGCCACTGCTATTAAAGGAAAGATGGCTGATCAGACCTCTATCGATCGCGTGATCGAGGTTATGTCCGCCCTTAATGCCAAGGCAGCAGAGGCTATGGTCAGATACGGCGCCCACGCCTGTACGGATATAACCGGCTTCGGGCTGGGCGGGCACCTTCTGGAGATGGCCCGGGCCGGCCAATGTGAGATAGCCATTTATGCGGACAGTCTTCCCTTCCTTCCCGGGGCTAAGAAATACGCCCTTACCGGCCTTATTCCGGCCGGGAGCTACGCGATAAAACACTTCTGTGAACACAGCGTGGGGATTGACCCCAAGGTTGAACCTGTGGTAGTTGATCTTATATTTGATGCCCAGACCTCGGGCGGCCTGGCCTTTTCCCTGGAGGCCTCAAAGGCAGATGCCTGCCTGAAGGAACTGAGAGAGGCGGGCGTGACAGATGCGGCAATAATCGGCGAGGTCACCGGCGTCCATCCCAAAGGCAGGCTGACCATTAAAAAATAAGGAGGGATTCCGCCATGCAACAGATAGTTTCCAAGGCCATTTCACACGGGGTTTATGTTATCACGGCACGGTTCAGGGACACCAGCAATGGTATGACGGCGGCCTGGGTATCGCAGGTCTCCATGCGTCCGCTTTTGCTGATGGCCTCTATAGCTCCCATGCGCTACACCCACGGGCTTATAGAAAAGGCACGTTATTTTGCCGTAAACGCGCTTCCGGAGGGGAGACAGGATCTGGCCAAACATTTTGGGCTTAAGAGCGGCAGGAAGGTGGATAAATTTGAAGGCATCTCCTTTTTTGATGCCCCCAATGGGTCGCCGGTCTTAAACGATGCCCTGGCCTACTTTGAGTGCAGCCTGACGGACTCCTTTACCGCCGGGGATCACACGCTTTTTGTCGGGGAAGTGGTCTCGGCAAAGATGCTCAAGGAAGGCATACAGCCCCTCATCTTTCGCTGGGAAGATTATTTTTGAGGGTCTTTGCGTAATCGAGCGGGTAATTTTTTTCTCTTTTTTATTCCCCTCTTTGGGAAAGAGCTTGCTATATTCCAGAGGGGACGGGAAAGCTTTAAAAAGGCTATACTCCTTTTTGCAAACGATAGCCAGTTGGTAAAAACCAACTTAAAGAAAGGAGCATAGCCATGAAAGATAGTAACAC
>JBFMFO010000035.1:0-19321 GCA_040754095.1 Thermodesulfobacteriota bacterium
TTTTACAACCGTATCCGGAGACACTCAGCTATAGGCAACGTTGCTCCGGCTGTATTCGCACAGAAATATTTTATTAAAAGGAGAGCTGCCTAAAGTGGCCCTGTCCACTATTGACAGTACACCCCATACATAAGGAATCTGCGGGCTGAAGTAGACTCAATAATAATGAACTCTGAATGTAATAAATGTCAATATAAATTTATTTGTAACTGGTGTCCGGGACATTCTTTTATGGAAAAAGGAACTTTAGTTGATAAAATTGATTATTTCTGTGAACTAAGCAAAAAGAGAGTAGACGAGATTTGCAAAAAAGTAATACAAGGTATTGATGAATCGCTTGTTCTTAAAAAATATTTTGATTAAATTAATGGGACAGTTTTTTATGCCCACAACTGCAACTAACACGTTGCAAAAGATTTTCATCAAAACCTTTCGGGCTTCCTTTCCGCCAAGAACATTACCTGAAAGCCACCATCAACAGGAGAATACGGGACGTCCATAAATTTATAAGTTTCTTGTTGTCCGCTACGACTCATAACAGAGTGTTTGAGGTTAACACTAAAAGGTTTCACCCTTCTCAAACACTTGAAACGTTAGCGGGCATATGCCCAATTTTTAAAGAATGGGTATAATATTTTTATAGCACAGGGAAAATCCAAATGAAATTCAGTGAACTTATTCGATTATTAGAAGAAAATGGATTTAGGATCGTAAAAGAAAAAGGTTCTATCAGATATTATGGAAAACCTGGTTGGAATAACTTGATTCGTGTTGATTATCACGGGGCTAAGGAAGTGCCTAAAGGCACCTGTCATGCCATATTAAGAAATGCAGGCATAAAGAGATAAAAAACGGAGGTAAAATAAAAATGATTGAATTGGAATATTCATTAATAATTGAGGCAACAGAAGAACCCGATTTTTTTGGATTTTATTCTCCGGATTTGGCAGGTTTCACAGGAATCGGGCATTCTATTGAAGATTGTTTGTACAAAGCCAAATGGGGAATGATAGAACATGTTAATTTGCTCAAAGAACAAAGGCTGCCTGTTCCATCTAAAAATCCAAATCCCAAAATCATAATTCAAAATGAAGAACAAGTTGTAGCTGCTTGAAAATTGGTCATATGTCCGCTAACAGCGGCTTGGCGGCAAATCCGCTGCTCCAACCAAACGTGTTTGGGCTTCGGCAAGGTAGGAGTATCGCGCGGTTTACGCTTTTTCTCCCGTGTATAAAGTCACTATCCCGGCTGTAAGCGGGCGATAGGTTACCTTTACGTAACCGGTATCTTTCATTTTTTTTGCTAATTCTTCCGGCGAGTAAAAGAGGCGGATAGAATTTGCCAGATAACGGTAGGCCTCTTCATCTCCTGATATCCAGCCACCGATATATGGCAGTATCCGCATGAGGTAGAAGAAATAGAGCGGCCGCATGACCGGATTTTTAGGGCGGGAAAATTCAAGGATGACGAGTTTCCCCCCGGGCCGGAGGACGCGCCACATCTCTTTTAACCCCTTATCCAGATTGCCCAGGTTACGTACCCCAAAGGCCACGGTAATCCCGGAAAAGCTCTCGTTACGACAGGGGATTTCTTCGCCGTCTGCACAAACCGGGATAATTTGCCGGCCTGCTGCCTGTCCATTTAGTCTGTTGCGACCGTAGGCCAGCATATCCCGGCAGAAATCAAGGGCTAATACATATCGTTCGGGCTTGCGTCCGGCTATACTAAGGCTTAAGGGCAGTGTGCCGGCGCAGAGGTCGAGGATTGGTCCTTCCGTATAATTGTCCAATTCACGGGCGGTCACCCATCGCCAGTAACGGTCAATATTTAAACTCAGCAGGGAGTTGAGGAAATCGTAGCGCGGGGTGATGGATGAGAATTTCTTTTCTACAAAGACCTTTTTTTCTTCGTTTGACATTTAGATTATTGCCTTGTCTGCCTCGGGTATAAATTCTATGTCCACCGGAGAAGGATATTCCCCGCGTTTGACCAGATAGCGGAAGAACAGCCTCATTCCCTCCAGCGCCTCCGGGGTTAAGTCAAAACACAGGGTTCGCAGGTAGGCCAGGCAGGCCTCCTTGGACATGGGGATATGGGGAGCAAAGCGGCCTCCGATCTTTTCCAGGGTCTTAAGGCCCTTATCCCGTGACTGTTTAAGGAGTCGGCAGGCCTCCCATACCTTCTGCGGGAACTGATTATAGAATTCCCGGCGCACTGCCCACACTGCATATACAAAAGGCAGACCGGCAAACTTCTTCCAGGTCTCGCCGAGGTCGATAATATAAGGTTCCTGACTCTCGATACGAAACCGCAGGGCCTCATCGCCTATAGCCAGAAAGCCGGCGACCTCCCGGGCATGGACGTCTTTTGCGGACAGGTCGCCTGTCTCATAGATGGGAAATACCTCATAAAATTCTTCCAGGATAATCTTCAGGAGAGCTACCGAGGTTTGTGACTTCTCAGTTATAAGGATGCGCTGCCCGCTGAGGGCCTTAAGCGGATATTTGCTGAAAAAGAGCACGCTTTTGACCGTTCCCTGCGAGACAATAGCCAGTTCAGGGAGGAGGAGGTATCTTTCCGCATGGAGACCGTATTCCTGTGAGGATATGACGCTGATGTCCAATTCCCCGCGAAAAAAGCGGGCGTTTAGTTCCGAAGGAGATCCCTCTATCACCTGAAAGCCGTTTAAGCCTACTATGTGTTCGAGTGGATAATATATAGGGCTGGTGTTAATAAAACTGAATTTGCCGATCCTAATCTGATCCATTTTTGTTCCTTTTGGTGTAAGCGTTCAGCCCTCAGCAGTCAGCGATCAGCAAGATAAAGAAAACAAAAATTATCTGTCCATGGAGATATTTCTTGTTTTTACTGAAAGCTGACCGCTAATTGCTGAAAGCTCGTTTTTTAGTGTATCCAATGTACAGGTATAGTTGCGGCGCCGGCTATTATGCCTTCAAGCGCTTCCCGGCTGCCTTCTCCGCCGGCCGGGACAGAGATCATCCCGGCTCCCTTCCCTGGCGTCAGACTGCCCAGCCGGTCTTCCCGGCCAAGGGCCCGGGCGCCGTTCAGGGTGGCCATCTCCAGTATTTTTTCCGGGGCCAGGCCGGGCACGTGTTTCCTGATGGCCGCCATCTCTTCCAGGATGCTGAGACTCTCATTGCTGGCCAGGCTATCCGTACCTAGGGCCGGACACAGCCCATAAGCGAGTATCTTTTCCACCTTCGGAAAGCCGACGTTGAGAAAGAGATTACTCCTGGGGCAGAGGCAGCATTTTACCCTGCGGGCAGCCAGGATTTCCATATCTTCCTCTGACAGGTGTACGAGATGTACACAGACCGTGTTACTGTCCATGACGCCAAGTTTGTCGAGATATGATACCACGCTTTCCCCGGGCGGAATAAAATCATCATCCCACGCTGAACGCTCTCTGAGCAGGTCTTTCAATGGTCCGTTTCCATGCGCCAGGAGTTCCTGTTCCTCCGGGCATTCACCCAGGTGCACGGAGAGCATCTTCCCGCGCTTGTTGGCCCATGATTTGAGGGCCGAAAACAGCTCGGCAGAGACGGTGTAGGGGGCATGGGCGGCCACATGGAATGCGTTGTCGGTCTCATGCGATTTACCGGCTTCTGCCAGCATTTCCTTGGCCTTTGCCGTCTTCACCCGGTTAAAGCCTATGAACTCGTGAAAAAAAACAATATCTTCCCCTTTTTTCCGGCATAACTCATAAGCCATCCGGGTATTGCCCACGTCACCGATGAGGCCGACGCCCCGCCGGCGCATGGCCACAAGTTCATTGGTTATTGCCTTTTCTATTTCTGCCGGCGGAATGTTTTCCCGCACCTTGATAAGACCCCTGACCCAGTTAACAAAACCATCCTTGCCGGATACGCGTCCGCGCAGGGCGGCAAGTTCAAGATGGGTATGGGCGTTGACCAGGGCCGGCAGGATGCCTGCCTCTCCATGGTCAACCACGTCGCCGGTATAAGTGTTTCTAATGTCCTTAAACCGGCCCACGGCCTCTATCCGGCCATTGGCAACCACAACCGCGCCGTCACTAACCGGCGCTGAAGAGACAGGAAAGACCCATCCGGCACGGTGGATTTTTACTTGAGCGCTGACTGCTGATGACTTGCGCAGGCTGAAGCCTGCGGCTACCTTCCGGGCTGATAGCTGATAGCTGACGGCTGATGGCTTAGAGCAATTCATAGGCCATATTTCTGCGGGCCGGCTCATAGCCGGCATCAGTAATAATGCGTCTGATCTCCTTTTCGCTCAACTGATAAGAAACGCCGGTGGCGGCCACCACATTTTCCTCGATCATGGTACTGCCGAAGTCATTGGCGCCGAAGGCAAGGGCCACCTGCGCCACTTTCGGCCCCTGGGTAACCCAGGAGGCCTGTAAATTTGGGATATTATCCAGGACGATCCGGGAAACAGCCAGCATACGCAGGTATTCGACGCCTCCCACGGGGGCAACGTTTATACGGGTATTATGCGGCTGGAAAGGCCAGGGGATAAAGGCCGTGAACCCCTGGGTCTTATCCTGAAGCTCACGTAGGCGCATAAGGTGTTCGATGCGCTCTTCGATAGTCTCTACATGGCCGAACATCATCGTGGCTGTAGTTTTAATCCCTTGCCGATGCGCCTCTTCCATAACTGCCAGCCATTCATCTGCTGAGCATTTACGGGGCGACACGGCCTGTCTTACCCTGTCCACCAATATTTCCGCGCCTCCGCCCGGAATAGAGTCGAGGCCGGCCGCGCGCAGCCGTCGCAGTACCTGGCCTATACCCAGCCCTGACTGCCGGGACATGTGCACAATCTCCGGAGGCGAGAACCCATGTATATGTATGGGATGCTCACTTTTAATAAAGGCGAGCATCTCTTCATAAAAAGAAAAAGGCAGGGTAGGGTGCAAGCCGCCCTGAAGGAGTATCTGTACGCCTTCCAGGGAAAGGGTTTCCTCTATTTTTCGGGACAATTCTTCCCTGGTCAGGACATAGCCTCCCTGTGCCCCATCTTCTCTAAAGAAGGCACAGAACCGGCATCCCGATATGCATATATTCGTATAATTGATGTTGCGGTCAATGATATAGGTGACCAGCCTTTTGGGGTTGAGTAGGCGGCGTTTCAGGTCGGCCAGTTCTCCCAGGACAAGGATATCCGGATGGTTGTAAAGTTCCAGGGACTCTGCCTTCGAGAACCTTTCGTTATGGTCTATTTTTTTGCGCCACAAATTATAACTCACGGCTGGGCCTCGATGAATATGTACGTAAGCATTCAGCTATCAGCGGTCAGCTTTCAGCAAAACCTTTCCCGGCAGGCTGGTCGGTGTTTGCTGATTGCTCAACATTTACGATAGTATTGTATAAGGTGTCCCGTTCTACCGGCGTACATCCCGCCTCATGGATTAAACGCCGGAGTTCCGCGCGGGTCATCCCCTGGGCCGTCTCCGCACCGGCCATGTGGGTGATCTTTTCCTCGATGATCGTTCCATCCAGATCATCCGCGCCAAAATTAAGGGCGATCTGGGCCAATTTGGGGCCGATCATCACCCAGTAGGCCTTGATGTGCGGAAAATTATCGAGCAGGAGACGAGCGACGGCGATATTTTTAAGGTCATTAAAGCCGGTGGTGTTTGAGAGGTCGGAAAGCTCGGTGTTTCGCGGATGAAAGGCCAGAGGAATAAAGGCCATGAAGCCGCCGGTCTCATCCTGGGTCCGGCGCAAGGCCAGAAGATGGCTGACCCTTTCTTCCGCAGACTCGATATGTCCGTAAAGCATGGTGGCGTTGGACTTGATGCCGAGGCGATGAGCGGTCCCGGCCACTTCCAGCCAGCCTTCCGGAGATAGTTTTTTGGGGCAGAGACGTTCCCTTATACGGGGACTGAAGACCTCCGCCCCGCCGCCCGGAAGCGAACCTAACCCGGCCTCGCGCAGGTCGCAGAGCGTATCGGATATGGTTTGTCCGGAGATATCGGCCAGATGGGCGATTTCTACGGCGGTAAAGGCGTGTATGTGGATCTCCGGCCGCGCCTTTTTGATCTCCCGGATCATCTCCACATAATAGCGATAAGGCAGGTCGGGATGAATCCCGCCAACGATGTGCACCTCGGTTATCGGCTCATGGTGACGTTTTTGGATCTTGCCGACTATCTCTTCAACGGACATTTCATACGCGGCCGGATCGCCCTTGTCCTTGCCAAAGGCGCAAAAACGGCAGCGATTGACGCAGATATTGGAATAGTTGATATGCTGATTATATATGTAAAATGCCTTATCGCCGTTCAGACGGCGGCGTACCGTATTGGCCAGGGCGCCGATGTCCAGGATATCGTTTGATTGGTAAAGCCTCAGCCCGTCTTCAAAGGATAACCTTTCGCCGGCTTCGACCTTGCCACGTATCTCTTGCCACCACGGTTCTCTTTTCGACCGGTCCATGTTCATGTTAAATCCCGTCCGCCGCGGCGAATCCCTGCCGCAGCATGGTTACTATGCTGTCGATTTTTTCTTCCAGACCTTTCTTCTCGTTTAGCTCCAGGGCCGGATCAAGATAGGGCAGGGCATAGTTCTGCAGGAACTTATCTAAAACCGCGTCCAGAATAAACACAGCCAACACAGGGTCCAGGTCTTTTCTGACTTCACCCCGTGCCTGCCCCTCTTCCAAAAGGGAAAGGATGTACTCGCGGGAGAATAGCCTTATCGTCTGCAGGAAGTCTTCTCGTAGAGGAGAATCGCGTTCGAAAAGAATGCGGAGATAAACCCGGTAGAGGGCCGGATGTTTATCTATGAACTCAACTCCAGCCATAAGGGATCTCTTTACCCGCGTGAAAAAATCTTCTTCCTGACTCTCCTTTTTGACATGCTTGAGCATTTGCCGTACCAGGGCAATGCCCTGATTGAAGATAAAGAGAAACAGGCTTTTTTTGCTGTCGAAATACTGGTAGATGGAACCCTTGGCGATATTCACGCGGGAGACTATGGTGTTAATGCTGGCCTGCTGATAGCCCCGCTCGGAAAACTCCTGAACGGCCGCCTCCAGGACACGCTGCTGCTTGTCCGGAGGGAGGTTAAAAAAAGTCTGTTTTGGGGTAAGCTCGGTATCCATAATATGACCAGGTGGTCATATTAAAAAGCCTGGACCAAAAAGTCAACCTAATTTTATGTCAGGTTAGTTCGCTGCAAAAGCAATGTAGGGTGAGTGTTACCCACCATCATTCCTTTGGTGGGCAAAGCCCACCCTACGGGACTACAATGGTTACACCATCAATACCTAAAACGGACCCACAAATTCTGCTGAGGAACCGGTTTTCCTAAGTTTTAGGGAAGCCCTAGTCTCTTCGCTTCACGGCTTGCGCAGCGACCCTTTCGAGGCTCGCAGACGGGGAATGCTTGCCCCTTCCAGCCACTAAAGGGCTGGCCTTCTCCTTCCTGCTCGCCCTCGATGGGTACCCCGCTGCTCCAGCAAGTTACGCTCAGAACCATAGGGCTTCACTTAAGAAATGCAAAATTAGCGTTAACATCATAGTATTATGATAAAAGACCTCCAGCAACTCACGAGACTCCGGTTACAATTTACCTTGACTAAAGAGAGGTTGAAGTAAGAGAATAATAAGTGGAGGGGGTGGTAAGCATGGCAGGCGGCGACGTCAAAATCAATATTATTTTTTGGAGCATGTACGGCCACGTGTGCCGTCTGGCAGAGGCCGTTGCCGAAGGCGCCAGGGAAATACCGGGCGCGCAGGTCAACCTCTTTCAGGTTCCGGAGACGCTTTCTGATGAGATTCTGGCCAAGATGGGGGCTGTCGAAACAAAGAAGGAGTTCGCCCATATCCCGGTGGCCACGGTGGAGAATCTGGCGGAAGCAGACGCCGTTATCTTCGGCACGCCTACGCGCTTCGGCATGATGAGCGCCCAGATGCGGGCCTTTCTCGATGCGACCGGCGGGTTATGGAGAAAAGGGGCATTGATAGGAAAAGTAGGGAGCGTATTTACTTCCACGGCCACTCAGCACGGGGGCCAGGAGTCAACCATCCTTAGCTTCCATACCACACTTTTACATCACGGTATGATTGTAGTGGGTGTGCCCTATTCTGAAAAAGGACTGCTGGTTGTCGATGAGGTCTCCGGCGGCAGCCCTTACGGGGCCTCCACCATAGCCGGCCCGGAGGGGAGCCGCCATCCGACTGAAAATGAACTGGCCATCGCCCGTTTTCAGGGCAAACACGTAGCGGAGATCACAAGATACCTGGTTTTGGGGAAGGGAGGTGAGGCCCATGTTATCAAGGATACCCATTAATCTGGATAAGGTAAAGGCAAAGGATCTGGACAAGGAGATACTGCGGGCGGCGATAATAGCGGAATTGGATGCCATAAATCTGTATGAACAGATGGCGGCGCTGACCCAGAACAAAAACCTTAAAAAGATACTTTTAGACGTAGCCAGAGAGGAAAAGACGCACGTGGGAGAGTTTCAGGCCCTGCTGTTAAAAGAAGATAAGGAGCAGGTAGAGGAACTGGAAGAGGGCAGAAAGGAAGTGGAGGAAGAACTGGCAAAATAAGAGATAAAGGAGGGGATGCCAATGGGAACATCCAAACTATATACCCTGCCGGAGTTACCTTACGGGTACAAGGACCTGGAACCGCACATATCAGAAGAACAACTGAGGATACACCACGACAAACACCATCTGGCCTATGTTAACGGCGCCAACGCCATACTGGATAAACTGGATAAGGCCCGAAAAGACGGCGCTGATCCGGATATGAAAGCGACACTAAAGGAACTGTCATTCCACATAGGCGGGCATTTGTTGCACTCGTTATTCTGGGGCAATTTGGCGCCCGCCGGCAAAGGCGCTGGAAAGGCATGTGGTGCTGCTTTAGCGGAGGTGATAGAGAAGGAGTTTGGAAGTTTTGACCGGTTCAAAAAGGAATTTACCCAGGCGGCAGTGGGCGTAGAAGGTTCCGGGTGGGCGGCCCTGACCTTCTGCCGTAAGACCAACCGGCCCATCATTATGCAGGTGGAAAAGCACAATATGAACGTCTATCCCATGTTCAAAATTCTCATGGTTATCGATGTCTGGGAGCATGCGTACTATCTGGATTATAAAAACGAGAGGGCCAGATTTGTCGATGCCTTCTGGAACATTGTTAATTGGGATGAGGTGAACAAGAGACTGGAAGAGTTATTAAAATAGTATGTTGCAAGGGTTGACGCGGGAACTGTGATCGATTTTTTGCGAGACCTCCATCCTGTACTTCAGGCCTTTCTGGCCACTTGTTTTACCTGGGCGGTGACCGCTCTGGGCGCAGCCGCTGTATTCTTGGGCCGGGATATCAACAGAAAGATACTTGACGGGATGCTGGGTTTTGCGGGCGGAGTCATGATCGCAGCCAGTTATTGGTCGCTGCTTGCACCGGCCATTGAGATGTCGGAAAGCAAGGGTGTTCCGCCCTGGTTTCCGGCTGCGGTGGGCTTCCTGGCCGGGGGCATTTTCCTGTGGGCTATAGATAAAATACTGCCGCACCTCCACATGGGCTTTAGCATAGAGGAGGCTGAAGGTATAAGGACGTCATGGCGCCGCACGACCTTGCTTATTCTGGCTATAACCCTACACAATATTCCCGAGGGTCTGGCAGTTGGAGTGGCCTTCGGGGCGGCGGGGGCAGGTCTTCCTTATGCGACCTTGCCGGCAGCCATCGCCCTGGCCTTAGGTATAGGGATTCAGAATTTCCCGGAAGGGCTGGCGGTCTCCATACCCCTCCGGCGCGAGGGGATGTCGCGTTTAAAGAGCTTCTGGTATGGGCAGTTGTCTGCGATGGTTGAGCCGGTAGCGGGGGGCCTCGGCGCCGGGGCGGTTGTCCTGGCCCGCCCTGTCCTGCCCTATGCCTTGGCCTTTGCTGCGGGCGCCATGATTTTTGTCGTGGTGGAGGAACTGGTGCCGGAGTCTCAGCGCAGCGGTAACACGGACCTGGCTACCATGGGTCTCCTGGCCGGGTTTGCCGTTATGATGGTTCTTGATGTGGCCTTTGGGTAGGGAAGTCATAACAACATAAACCACAGGGCGCACCGAGAAGAGACGGTTTCAACCGTTTGAACGGGTTAAGCTGCTTGAACTGTTATTAGTGGGGCAAGTCCTAAGGCGTTTTTGGGCAAAAAACGAGAATACAGGAGAGCACAGAGGGAGGGATTATGAAAGGAAGGGTATCTACGGACGTTCAGGGTAATTATGAGGTTCAGGAGCTTGAAGAGGGCATGTACATTGTTTGTCCTAATTGCGGTCATCTGAACACCTATAGCGCAGAGAAGGCGCAGGATGGGTTCTTCTACTGCGAAAATTGCGGGTTTCAACTGGTCGCTCCGGAATAACGGATTTGCTGTGTTTGAGGAGGACGGAGATGCAAGGGGTAATCGATCTAAAAAAATATGCCGTTTCCGCAGAGAAACTTCGCTGGGTTTGTCCGCCGGAGATATTTAAATTTGAATGCACAACGGACATAGAACCTCTTAGGGAATTTATCGGGCAGAAGCGGGCCCTCAATGCTATCGATTTTGGCCTGGCTATACAAAGACCAGGTTACAACCTATTTCTGACCGGACTTACGGGGACCGGTAAGGCCGCCACTATCAAGGCCTGCCTGGAAAAATTCATCGCTGAAAGAGAGGCCAGGGGGATAAAATATCAACCGCACGATTGGTGTTACGCATATAACTTTCCTGACCCGGATCGGCCGCGAATCCTGAAATTGCCCTCGGGTCAGGGTAAATCCTTAAGCAATGGCATGGAAGTCCTGCTCAAGACTTTGAAAGAAGAGATACCAAAGGCGTTTAGCAGTGAAGAATACGCTAAGCGTAAACAGGACATTATGGAAGAACACCAGAAAAGGTATCAGGAGGCTATCAATAACCTGGAACTGGAGGCCCGGAGGAAAGATCTGATGGTTGAGATATCCTCCATGGGTGCGGCTGTTGTGCCTCTGGTTGAGGGGAAGCCCATGTCCAGAGAAGAATTTTTGGCCCTTAAGGATGAGAAAAGAGAGCCGATAGAGGCGAAGCGCCGGGAAATAATGCGAAAAGTCGACGAGACCTATGCCTATCTCCGTGAGTTGGAAAAGGAAGTGGGAGAAAAGATGAAGGATGTTGATTCTAAGGCCGGAGAATTTGCCATCTCCCGGCCCTTTGGGGATATGTCTGTAGCCTACCACGAATATCCTGAGGTGATAGACTTTTTGAAAGAGACGAAGGAATATACCCTGACGAAGTTGGACCTATTTACCCAGCCTCCCATGCCTCCCCAGGCCGCAGGGCCTTTTCCCGTTTCCCAAGGAGATCCCTTTATCGCTTATAAAGTCAATGTTTTCGTGGATAATAGTTCCGTAAGCGGCCCGCCTATTATTATTGAAGCCAACCCTAATTGGTTCAATATGTTTGGCAAGGTGGAAAGACGGGCCCTGATGGGCACGTATGTCAGCGACCACACCATGATTAAGCCTGGGGCGGTTCAACTTGCCAACGGGGGTTATTTAATCCTTAGTATCCGTGAAGTCTTGCTTAACCCGGGTGTCTGGGAGGGCCTTAAGAGGGTTATCAGGACCAAGGAGGTCAGGGTAGAAGATCCGTGGGAACAATACTCTTTCTTTACGCCCCAGGGGATGAGACCTCAGCCTATGCCTGTAGATGTTAAAATAGTAGTTATGGGTGATGACTCCCTCTATCAACTCCTTTCCCTGCATGATGAGGATTTCTGGGAGATGTTTAAGGTAAAGGCGGATTTCGACCATCAAATCCGGCGCACGGATGAGAATATACAACCTTATGCCTGCTTTATCCGCACATGCTGCGATGACGAAAAACTTTTGCCCTTCGATCGCACGGGAGTGGCCAAAGTCATGGAATATGCAGCCCGGGCGGCGGGCGATCAGAAGAAACTGACGACCAGGTTTGGCCAGTTAAAAGATTTACTCATCGAGTCTGATTACTGGGCCAGACACGCCCAGGGCCAGGTAATAACCGGGGAACACGTGGAAAAGGCCGTGAGGGAGAAGATCTGCCGATTGGACCTGGTGGCCGAACGGATCCGGGAGTTGATTGCCGAAGGGACGATCATGGTGGACGTAGATGGAGCGATTGTGGGACAGGTCAACGGGCTTTCTGTCCATGACCTCGGGATATTCAGCTTCGGACGGCCTTCCCGCATTACGGCCAAGACCTTCCTGGGCAGGCAGGGTGTGATCAATATCGAGAGGGAATCCCAGCTAAGCGGCCGTATCCATGACAAGGGTGTGCTCATACTCTCCGGCTACCTTGGATGGAAGTATGCCCAGGACAAGCCTCTGTCCCTGGCGGCAAGTCTTTGTTTCGAGCAATCCTATTCGGGAGTGGAGGGAGACAGCGCTTCATCTACGGAACTTTACGCCATCTTATCCAGTCTCGCCGGTTTACCCATCAGGCAAGGTATGGCGGTTACCGGATCGGTTAATCAAAAGGGTGAAATTCAACCGATCGGCGGAGTGAATCAGAAGATCGAGGGCTTCTTTGATGTATGTAGGGTAAAGGGACTAGCCGGTGACCAGGGAGTTATGATTCCCCATCAGAATGTCAGGAATCTGATGCTGCGCGAAGACGTGCTCAAGGTCATAGAGGAGGGACAATTTCATATCTATGCGGTAAGAACGATTGACGAGGGGATTGAGATACTGACCGGTGTACCGGCCGGGGAAAGACAGCCGGACGGCGCCTATCCCGATGGTACGGTGAATTACCTCGTGGATAAGCGTTTAAGAGAATTGGCGGCCGGGCTAAAGGAGTTTTACGCCCCCATGCACAAAGCTGATTAGCCGGCTCCGCCTCGATTTTATTTCGATATCACCACCCCAGAGATTTAAGGTTTTCTCGCAGGATTTGGGCTGAATTTTGCAAGGCGCGGGCTTCTGCATCATTTAAGGACGCAGTGATTACTTTTTCCACCCCTTGTCTGCCTACCACACTGGGGAGGGAAAGGCAGACATTGGAGATGCCGTAGTAGTCTTCGACCAGGCTGGAGACCGTAAGTATGCTGTGCTCGTCTCTGACGATAGCCTCGACAATGCGTGTCAGGGCCAGGCCTATGGCATAGTAGGTAGCTCCCTTTTTAGCTATGATATCATAAGCAGCCTTCTTGACATTTTCGAATATGGCGTCTTTGGTAGCCTTTGGGCATTGGCGGTCACAGATGGAACAATATTCGTGCAGAGGGATGCCGGCTATATTTACCCGGCTCCAGACCGCTACTTCACTGTCGCCATGTTCACTAATAATATGGGCGTGCACACTGCGCGGATCTATAGCGCAATTTCCGGAAAGTAGGAAACGAAAACGTGAACTATCCAGAACAGTCCCCGAGCCTATTACCTGCTTGGAAGGAAGCCCGGATACTTTAAGGGCCACATAGGTCAAAATATCCACGGGGTTGCTGACCATTAGAAGTATGGGAGAAGGGTTGAATTCCAGAATCTTGGGGACGATTTCCTCTATACCCGCGGCATTCTTTTTAGCCAGGTCCAGCCTTGTTTCCCCGGGTTTTTGGGGGGCGCCGGCGGTTATAACCACTACCTGGGCATCCCGGCATAATTCATAACCGCCGGCCTGTATGTTCATCGGCGATAAAAAAGACAGGCCATGGTTTAAGTCCATGGCCTCTCCTTCAGCCCTTTCCGGCGTCCTGTTGATAAGAGCCAGTTCCCGCACCGTACCCTTGATGGTAAGGGCATACGCAAATGATGAACCCACCATTCCTGTGCCTATGACGGCTACCTTAGGAGATAACTTCTTGTCGTTCATGGTCTTACCTCCCTGCCCTCAGGTAATTTTTCCACTTGCCTTTATTTGTATTCTAACGCATTATCAAGCTGCAAGCTATGATTTTACGCTACTTCCTATCCTTCCATATCCATAAAAGTATTGCTCCGAAACAACCATGTTGAGAATCAACGAGACTACGAGCGCTGGCCCGGAAATCATCGATAGGTTGCGTCATGCTTAAAGACTATTTAAAACAGATAGCCGATACCGGCACACGAGGGGATGCAAGGGAAGAAAGCTATTACCCGGTACTGAAATCTCTTCTTGATGAGTATTGCGGCTTAACCGGAAAGAAAAATTTTCATATAACAATTCTTCCCAAAAAGACGGAAGCAGGTAATCCGGACTTCAGAGTATGGGATGGTAAGCAACATATCACGGGATACATTGAGGCTAAAGACCCTACCATTGAACATCTTGACAGGATAGAGGAAACAGAGCAGCTAAAGAGATACTTGCATACTTTCCCGAATGTTATTCTTACCAATTTCTTTGAGTTCAGGCTTTACCGTAACGGTGTCAGAACGGATAAAGTCATTGTCGGAAGGCCATACGTAGTTCATAAGCTGAAAACTACCCCACCTGTCGAAAAGGAGCCTGAATTCCTGCAACTGCTGGGAAAGTTCTTTTCCTTTTCATTGCCGAAAGTATATGACGCAAAGAACCTTGCCGTTGAACTTGCCAAAAGGACACGCTTTTTAAAGGATGAGGTTATAGCACAGGAACTGAGGGAAGAACAGAGTGCAGGCAAGGGATTTATCAGGGGATTTTACAAGGCTTTTAAGGATTATCTTCTCAGCGGCCTTACGGAAGATGAATTCTCGGATCTTTACGCACAGACTATCACCTACGGCCTATTTGCAGCGAGGACTCGTTCAGAAAATGGCTTCAATAGGAAACTTGCCTATTACAACATACCCCAAACAATTGGAATACTGAGAGATGTTTTCCAGTTTGTTTCATTAGGCGCCCTCCCCCAACAGATGGAATGGATTGTTGATGATATATCGGAAATCCTTTCCGTCACGGATGTGAGCAAGATACTTCATCAATTCTTCCATGAGGGCAAAGGGAAAGACCCTATCGTTCATTTCTACGAAACCTTCCTTGCCGAGTATGACCCGAAGACAAGGGAGATGAGGGGGGTGTATTACACACCTGAGCCTGTGGTTTCCTACATAGTTCGCTCCTTGCACAACATCCTTAAAGAGCAGTTCAATAAACCTGACGGATTTGCAGATAGGAACGTGACTGTCTTAGACCCTGCAGCAGGAACGCTAACTTTTTTGGCAGAGACAGCTAAGTTGGCTGTTGGTGAATTTGTTTCCAAATACGGAGAGGGAGGCAGGGAGAATTTCATAAAAGAACATATCCTGAAAAACCTCTATGCCTTTGAATTGATGATGGCCCCCTATGCCGTGGGGCATCTGAAGATGTCTTTCCTTCTGGAAGAATTAGGGTACAGGTTGCAGAGGGAAGACAGGGTGAAACTTTACCTTACCAATACGCTTGAGATAGAAGAAGTGGCCCAAACAGAGCTGCCCGGGATGGCCTCATTATCTGAAGAGTCTCATCTGGCCGGTCTGGTGAAGAAAGAACAACCGATACTCGTGATCCTGGGAAACCCACCCTATTCGGGACATTCGTCAAATATCGGTGACTGGATATCAAGCGAGATCAAGGCTTACCATCAAGTCGATGGGAGACCGCTTAATGAAAAGAACCCCAAGTGGCTTCAGGACGATTATGTAAAATTCATCCGTTTTGCCCAGTGGAAGATCGATCAGGCAGGCCAAGGGGTCCTCGGGTTTATTACGAACCACAGCTATCTCGATAATCCGACTTTCAGGGGGATGCGTCAATCGCTGATGCGGAGTTTTGACGAGATGTATATCCTTGACCTGCACGGCAACAGTCTCAAGAAGGAAAAAAGCCCTGACGGGTCAAAAGATGGGAATGTCTTTGATATTCAGCAAGGAGTTGCCATTGCTATTTTTATCAAGAAAACCCCTCCTGCGTCCCCCCTTGGCAAGAGGGGAATAAAAGCCGGGTCAAAAGTTTTCCATTCTGAACTATGGGGGATCAGAGAAAAGAAATACGATTGGCTTAATACTCATGATGTTACAGCAACCAAATGGAAGAAGCTTTCCCCTAAATCCGAATTCTATCTGTTCTTCCCCCGCGATGAAAAGTTGTCATCTGTTTATGAAAGGTTCATGAAGATTACCGATATCTTTCCGGTGAGCAGCGTAGGGATCGTAACGTCACGCGATGAATTCGTTATTGATTTTGATCGGGATCGACTGCGGAGAAGAATATTGCAGTTCAGGGACAAGAAATTACCTGTTGAAATAATACAACAGACTTATAAGCTAAAAGATAAAACTAACTGGACACTGAGAGATGCGAGGGAGCGCGTCGTCAAAGATCCTGACTGGGATCAAGCCATTACAAAGATATTGTATCGCCCATTCGATGAACGGTGGATTTTCTACCACGACGCAGTCATTGAGCGATCTCGTAAAGAAGTAATGAGACACATGTTACTAGAAAATTTGTCGTTATGTTTTATGAGACAGGTTTCCTTGGAGGAGAGTTATAGTCACTTTTTTGTGAGTAAACATATTGTAGATAATAGAACCTTTATGAGCAGTAGGGGGATTATACAACAAGCACCCCTTTATCTTTACAATGAAAAAGAAAAGCCAGTGAAGCGATCTTTTGGCGGCGTATTGATGCTGTTTGAACCGAAGGCAGATTATGGAGTAAAAAAGACTAACTTATCTGCCAAGGTTATTGATGAATTATCAAAAGCCTATAAGAAAACTCCTTCCCCTGAGGAAATCTTCTATTACATTTATGCCGTTCTTTATTCAGAGACTTACAGGACAAAATATGCAGCGTTCCTAAAAATAGACTTTCCAAGGGTGCCGTTTACAAAGGATTATAAGCTGTTCAAGAAAATGTCTGACTATGGCAACAGGCTTGTTGACTTGCACCTGCTTAAATCCGCTGACCTCGATTCGCCAAGCGCAAGATTTCAGGGGAAAGGGGATAACAGGGTAGAAAAACCGAAATATGATGAGAAGGCAGGAATGGTTTATCTCAACAAGGCACAATACTTTGAAGGGATTCCCCCTGATGTATGGGCTTATCAAATCGGCGGTTATCAGGTCTGCGATAAATGGCTGAAGGACAGAAAGGAACGGATACTGTCCCTCGACGAGATACAGACTTATTGCAGGATTGTCACTGCAATATGGAAGACTATTGAAATACAGAAAGACATCGACAACTTTTATAAAGAAATAGAAAATACAATATTAGGATAATTCCCAATGCTGAAAAGACATTAAGCGTATAATTTAGAGGTATGGGAAGAAGATAATTAGGTGATACTGATGGGTTTGATGAAACATGGAGACAGGATTGCGGCATGGTTCATAGACATGGATTATGACAAACGAGCTTTCTGCATCTCTCAGGCAGGCTTTCTTCCCTGATTCCAGTGCATGGGACAAGCTCAAGAGGGCTTTGAAAGCCTCTATTGATGAGGACAAATTTGAACTTCTCTCCAGTACCCGCTCCCTCCCTTTCAAAATGGGGAAAAAATGGATTGCGGTTAAAGTGATTGAGTACAAGGGGAATGAAGTGATGGTGGTGAGGGAGGCACCCTGATGATCAAACAAATAAAAATAGTCTTTGATCCTAATCAAACAGAAGCTAAAAAAGGAGATTTCTTCGAGAATTTAATTAGAGATATATTTGAATCTCAGCGATATAAAATTACGCAACGTGTGAATTTTACAGGAATGGAAATTGATTTGATTGCTGACCATCTTGACAGAAATGAGAGGGCTTATATTGAATGCAAGGCAAGAGAACAGCTTGAATCAAATGAAATAAAAACATTTGCCTTCAATGTAAGTCATCATAACACTGATTATGGGTATTTTCTTTCAACTACTGAATATGCTCATCAGGTAGCTGGCTTAATAAGGGAAATGCAAAGTGATTTGAGATATTCTAAATTATATTTCTGGGGTCCTGACAAGATCATTGAACTTCTTGAAAGTTCTCAAAAAATTAAGCCAATAGACTCTGTTATCGATAATGAAAGTCAGATTACAAAGACTATTCTAACATATACCTCATTTGGTGTTTTTTATGTGCTTATTTTAAGTGATGGGTCTCTGCCAACTCATTTTTGTATTTATGATGCTTTCAACCCCGCAGCCACTTTGACAGAGAAAAATATTGAAGATATTAAAAAAAATATTCCAGAAATAAAGGACCTAATATCTTATAAATTTAAGCCTCTTCGTTCTGATGTTTTATATTCCGAAACAGTTGCCGAAATACAAGAGAGCGAAGATTGGGCAGATTATCGGCCAGCATCTTCAAGACATTTTGTAGGGCGGATAGATTTAAAAAATGACCTATTTAAATTTATAAAGCTCGTAAACCAAAATCAGACATCAAATCGAATCTTCTATATCGATGGAAAATCAGGATGGGGGAAAAGTTCCTTAATTAATGACTTAAAGGGACGATGTGCAAATAGGCGGAATCGAAATAAATATTTTGTACTCGCAGTTGATACAAGAAGCGCCAATACAAGTAATTTTGTCGGTTTGGCATTCAAGAAGTTGATAGAATCTGCTTATTCCAGTGGTTTTATAGAGGAAAATCTTTTCAATAAACCAGGTGTATCAATACCTTCAAGTTATGATGTCTTAGCTTCTGATTCAGTCAATCAGCTCCTTAACATGCTAGAGAAGAAAGGGAAAACTTTAATTATAATTTTTGATCAGTTTGAGGATGTCTTTAGAAAAGCGGATTTATTCAAAGCATTTCATAAATTTCTATTGGACGTCAATGCTGCTAAAACAAGTCTCGTTGTTGGTTTTTCATGGAAATCAGAAATAAGTATTCCGATTGGTCATGAAGCGTATAATTTATGGCAACAGTCAAAAAATATTGCCAGTTGTATCAGTTTAAGAGAATTCAATCCTTCAGAAACAAACGGTGTTATAAAACAATTAGAAAAAGCAGTAGGGAAAACTATAGACATTGATCTTAAGAGAAAATTGATAGAAAGCTCACAGGGTTTCCCATGGTTAATTAAAAAGCTATGTATACATGCATATAATCAGATTAAACGGGGCATAACAATTGAAGAATTAGTTGAACAAGATTTAAACTGTGAAGCACTTTTTGAGAACGACCTAAATTTGTCACCTGAAGAAATAAGGGCATTGAAATTCATTGCACAAAGATCATATGACGGGAACTTTTTTGATGCTACAGAAATCGATGAGACAATTTCTAATGATATTTTAACAGAATTAATTGGTTGCTATCATAACATCGATAACTGATTTCTAATGCTAAAGATTATCATAACATCGATAACTATTTTACGTTTTACTCTTTGTATAAGAAAGCAAAGGAGCAACAATAGTATCCTTAATTGGAA
>JBFMFO010000036.1:0-18756 GCA_040754095.1 Thermodesulfobacteriota bacterium
GGGAAGAAAAAAAGTTTTGCGCGCGGGGAAAAAAGAAGTAAAAGGAAAATGGCCTACTTTTGGCCGGTCAGCCTGGCCTACTTCTTCATCGGCTAAAATGGCCTATTTTCTAACCGGCGGTATTAATTTGATTTACAGATGTCCACGAAACATTAAAATATTTTTCCATATCTGCGTGTGCTGGGGGCACTTTATTAATTTTTGTATAATAATAGATGAATGCTAGGTATTGGCCTTGTCGAGGAGTATGTTTATTTTTGGTGTTCTTTTTATTCATTTTTTAAACATAACATTATATTTTAGCTGGCGACTGTCTTTTTCATAGTCATAGAGAAAAACGGTAGTGGCGTCAAGCAAAAAGGGAGTTTTTGTGGGGTTTTGGGGGTAAAGTAGCTGTCTTATATTGCCGGTAACAATTTTATGCAGCCGCTGTATAAAAATAAAAATCTGTTATTCAAGGAGTTCCAGGAGTTCCTCGCGCGAAAACAGCTCATACCCGAAAGCAGTAGGAACAGTGCAGGCTGCAGGACAGAAGTCATGGCAACCTATCGAAGACGAATTTATCAGTGGACGTAGGGACGCTGCGCCATGGGTAACAAAGTAACATTATTCGATTAATTGCAACCCATTCTCACGGGCAATGGTTTTTCCCCTTCCGACCGAGAACCCCACGCCAGGGAAGCTCATTTCCAAACGCCTGGCCAGTCCTCTAAGCGACATCCCCAACTCACTGACTGCCCAAAAGCAGAAAAGACTCCTTGCCTTCACTTTCTGTTCAACTTATTTTTTCCCCGGCGTCCCCATTCTGCCATTCTGCGTCACAATTTGGCCGGTGCTTCCTATACCTGTTCATCCGTATCATTGAGAAAATGGAAAGGAATAAATAAGTTATGCAACATAACGTCCTTATCGGCCCTATTTAATCCATGAGCCTATGTCAGCAAAAAACTTGTACGCAGGAACTATGTGAATAACAGAGGCATCTATTTTTATCTCTCCCTCATCTTCATAGGTAACGATCAATCCATTCTTTATATTCATTTCTTCCATTGCCCTCTGTAGCGCCCTCACCTCACGATTTTTTACCCTGTCTTCTCCTGTTTCCTTTGTAACCTGAATTAACCCGGTCGTTTTCTTCCCCTCCCGACAGATAAAATCTACTTCCAACCTGTTCTCTGTCTGGTAATAAAAAACATCTTGCCCCTGCCTCATTAATTCCAGAAAAACCATATTTTCAAGAAGCTGGCCCACTTTCTCAGAGAATCTGAAGGAAACAGAAGATGCCATGCCGGTATCAATGGTATAAATCTTTTTAGGGCTTTTAATCTGCTTCTTTACAGAAAAAGAAAATGCATCCACAGTAAACAGCAGGTAGGCATCAGAAAAGTATCTGAGATATTCCTTAATGGTCTTATCAGAGAGTTCAAAAAGTTTTGAAAGGGTGTTATACGTATACAGGGCAGCTATATTGGAAATAAGATAAAAAAAGAGTGTATCAAGGTCGCCTATCTTCTTTACCTTGAACCTCGGCGCGATATCCTGATAGAGGATGTTCCTCGCGTATGTGGAAAGGATTTCTCTGGCCGCTCCCTTTTCTTCCACAAAGGCTATTTCGGGGAATCCCCCGTATTGCAAATATTCGTCCCAAAGACCTTTTATCTTATGCCGCTTCCGCAGCAATAGGATATTATCCGAGATATCTAATCCATTAGCCCGGAGAAATTCCTTGAAAGAAAATGGATAGACCTCCAGGGGAATTGTCCTGCCGGATAGAAGAGTTATCAATTCTGATGATAATAATCTTGAGTTTGAACCGGTAATAACGAATTTAATATTTTTCTGTTCATAATGCGCCTTCACAAACACTTGCCACTCATTAAAGTACTGAATCTCGTCCAGGAAGCAATAAATCCGGCCTTGTGGGGATGTGAGCTTTAGGTAATCCTCATATATGCGTTCAAGGTTGATTACCTTGTCTTTATACCGGCTAAAATATGGGGTCTCAAGATTTAAAAAAAGGATATTTTTAGGACTGATGCCCTTGTCTTTTAAAAGGTGATTTATGAGCTGTTTAAGAAGTGTGCTTTTACCGCCCCGCCTTACTCCTACAATGGAGACGATATGGGGTAGGTCAATGTAGCTTTTAAGTTTATCCAGGATGTCTCTTTTTATTCCTTCTTCATAGAACCCACCGGTCCAGTGTGGGTTTTGATCAACAATAACGTCTTCAAACATATCAACTCCGAATAAATTGTTATTTATTCGGAGTATAGTACGGGTTAATTCCTGGTGTCAATATGTTTATTCCTCCGAGACTCTTACAAAAGTCGTCACGGCGGTGAAAACCGGTGTCCAGTAGTTCGGTGGGCACGATAATGCTGTGCCCACCCTACAAGGCTGAATAAATCTGGTATAAAGCCAGAGAATTTCAAGGAGGAATGTCAGATTAAGTCTAGCTTATTACATATTAGGAATTAAGTTGTTATCAAAAAAAACAGGCTGTACCTAGGGGGGTACAGCCTGATAAATTGGTTGCTATAACGCCTTGCTAATACTGACTGGAGCGGTCAGCAGTCAGCTATCAGCGTTCAGCTTAACATGCTGTTTGTCTTGATTTTTTGCTGAGAGCTGACGACTGATGGCTGAAAGCGTGAAGCCGGAAACGGTAGTTTCCGGATGAGCATTAATTACTATTCGGGAGATTCGGCCTTCACTTCTTCTTCCGCAGGCTCCTTCTTCTTTACAGTCTTTTTCTTTTCAGTTCCTTCCGATTTTACAGATGCAGCCTTGGTGGAAGCGCCTCGTTTCCTGGTCGTGGTCTTTCCCTTGCCCTTTTTGCCCCGGGACTTCTCTCCCTCAGCAGCGCCCGTAATCAGCTCTATAAAAGATATCGGGGCTGCGTCTCCATGTCTCATGCCCATCTTTGTTATGCGCGTATATCCACCCGGCCGGTCAACAAAATGTTTACGCAGGTCTTCAAAGAGTTTTTTCACAATCCCATTATCACGGATGACTGCCAGGGCCTGCCTCCTGGCATGCATATCTCCGCGCTTGGCCAGAGTAATCATTTTCTCGGCCAGGCTCCTTAGCACTTTAGCCTTGGCATCGGTAGTCTTTATCTTTTCATGCATAAATAAAGAGGTGACCATATTCCGTAACATGGCCTCACGATGGGCCGTAGTGCGGCTTAAACGTATTCCTGCCTTCCTGTGTCGCATTATCCCTGTTCTCCTCTTCTCTTTTCAATCTCAGATGGCGGAGGCGGCCAATTTTCCAGTTTCATTCCCAGGTACAAACCCATCTCAGTCAATATCTCTTTGATCTCGTTAAGAGACTTGCGGCCAAAATTCTTTGTCTTGAGCATTTCTGCCTCGGTCTTTTGTATCAAATCCCCTATCAGGTGGATATCCGCATTCTTTAAACAATTAGCGGAGCGAACCGATAATTCTAATTCATCTACGCTACGGTAAATATTTTCGTTGATCGCGGTCTTCTCCTCCTTAAGCTCCTCCCTCGGCTCAACTTCCGGCTCTTCTGCAAAATTGATAAATGCAGAAAACTGCTCCTTTAATATCTTTGCTGCATAAGCCACCGCATCCTCGGGAGTGACACTCCCATCTGTCCAGACTTCCAGGTTCAATTTATCATAGTCGGTGATCTGTCCGACTCTGGCATGGGTTACTACGTAATTGACCTTTCTTATGGGTGTAAATATGGCATCTATAGGTATGACCCCGATGGCCTGCCCCTCTTCTTTATTCTTCTCCGCCGCCACATAACCCTTTCCCCATTTAACCACCATCTCCATACGCAGGGCGCCGCCGCCGGTTAGAGTGGCTATCGGCAGATCAGGGGTTAATACCTCTGCCGTGCCATCGGTGATAATATCACCTGCCGTGACTACGCCTTTCTTTTTTGCCTCGATACGAACAGTCTTAGGCGTATCAGCATGGAGTTTAAAGCGAATATTTTTCAAGTTCAGTATGATGTCCGCGACATCTTCCATTACGCCTGGAATGGTTGAAAATTCATGAGAAACACCGTCTATCTTAATGGAAACTATGGCTGCACCCTGCAGCGAGGAGATCAAAACCCGGCGTAAGGCATTGCCCAGGGTAATGCCAAAACCGCGTTCCAACGGTTCGCAGACAAACTTACCGTAGGCATTGGTATGAGTGTCTGTCTCAATTTCCACCCTCTTGGGTTTTATTAACTCCCGCCAGTTTCGTACAGACAAGTTGGTAAATTCTTTAGGCATATCCGCCACTTCCTTTTTACTTCGAGTATAATTCTACAATAAGCTGTTCTTGCATAGGCATGGTCAGGTCTTCACGCGTCGGATAGGCCCTAACCGTGCCCCTAAAGTTATCTTTGTCCAATTCCAGCCATTGAGGGACGCCCCGCCTTACTACAGCCTCAATGGCCTCATTTATGGTCGAAATAGACCGGCTTTTTTCTTTAATCTCTATAACATCCCCTACCTTCACCAGATAAGAGGGGATGTTAACTTTTTTACCGTTAACCAGAAAATGATCGTGTCTTACCAGGTGTCGGGCCTGTCTGCGCGCGCTGGCAAACCCTAATCGATAGACTGCATTATCTAGACGGCGCTCCAATAAAACCAGCAGATTCGTACCAGTCACGCCTTTCTGCCAGTCGGCCTTCTCAAAGCATGTATGGAACTGCCTTTCCAACAGGCCGTACATCCTTTTGACTTTCTGCTTCTCACGCAGTTGCAGACCATAATTGGAGACCTTTACCCTGGCCTGCCCATGTTGCCCGGGGACATAACTACGTCGTTCGAAGGCGCATTTATCCGAATAGCACCGGTCACCTTTCAAAAAAAGTTTTAAACCTTCCCGCCGGCACAAACGACAGGCAGGACCTGTGTATTTACCCAAGTTAAGACCTCCTCTATATTTTTTATATTTTTTTCAAACCGGACATGCGCAGTTTTACACCCTTCTCCTCTTGGGAGGACGGCATCCATTATGAGGAATGGGAGTGACGTCGCGAATAAAGCTGATGTTAAAACCTGCCACCTGCAGCGCCCGCAAAGCCGCCTCACGGCCGGCCCCCGGCCCTTTGACATAGACCTCGATGTGCCGCATCCCGTATTCCATAGCCTTTTTAGCCGCATCACTGGCCGCCGTCTGTGCAGCGAAAGGAGTCCCCTTGCGAGAGCCCTTAAACCCCTGGCAACCGGCGCTGGACCACGACACCACATTGCCGACTTTGTCCGTAATAGTGATAATAGTATTATTAAAAGTTGATTGGATATGAGCGATACCTTCAGGGATATCCTTTTTTTCCTTTTTCTTTCGTCCCGACCTCTTTACTTGAGCCATGCTCCCTCCTTATAAAATCTATCCCTTCTTGCGGCTAAGCATAGATCGCCTCGGCCCTTTTCGGGTACGGGCATTCGTACGCGTCCGTTGCCCTCTAAGCGGTAAAGACTTTCTATGCCGCAATCCACGGTAACAACCCAGATCCATCAATCTCTTTATGTCCATAGAGATATCACGGCGCAGGTCGCCTTCTACTTTATAATCCGCATCGATAATCTTCCTGATCTTGTTAATATCGTCGTCAGTTAAACTATCGCTCTTCTTGTTCCAGTCGATACCTGCCTTAGTCAGGATATCCTGGGCCGTCTTACGGCCGATGCCGTACATATAGGTTAAGGCGATCTCCATTCGCTTACCGCCCGGCAAATCAACTCCTGAAATCCTAGCCAATCTATGCCTCCTTTAAACAGGCTATCCCTGTTTTTGTTTATGCTTTGGATTCTCACAAATCACCCGAACTACACCCCGCCTTCGAATGATCACGCACTTACTACAGATTTTCTTAACAGATGGGTTAACTTTCATGATTATCTTACCTTCCCCTATAAATAATACGGCCCCGGGTCAAATCATACGGCGACAGTTCTACCCTCACCTTGTCTCCCGGCAATATCTTGATGAAATGCATCCTCATTTTTCCTGATATATGCGCCAGTATCCTGTGGCCGTTTTCCAGCTCAACCCGAAACATGGCATTGGGCAGTGTTTCCACAACCTTCCCTTCTACTTCAATGGCCTCTTCTTTAGGCATAATAAAATATCCCCTAATTTAATCTATCAAGCCGGCTCAAAATACGGGGGCCATCTTCAGTAATAGCCACACAATGCTCAAAATGAGCAGACAAACTCCCATCTTTGGTCACTGCCGTCCACCCATCGCTCAAAATAGTCACTTCATAACTGCCCGCATTAATCATCGGTTCAATCGCCAGAACCATTCCCGCCTGAAGCCTTATCCCCTGCCCGGGCTGGCCATAATTAGGCACTTCCGGCGGCTCATGGAGAGCGGTTCCGATGCCATGCCCAACAAATTGCCTGACCACCGATAACCCTCTGCTTTCCGCATGTTTCTGAATAGCATGGGAAATGTCATACAGCCGGTTTGTGACCTTGGCTTCCTGTATCCCCAGGTAAAGGGCCTCTTCCGTGGTCCTGATCAGCAACTCAGCCTCGGGTGAGACCTTACCCACTGGAACAGTTATAGCCGCGTCACCGTAATAACCATCGTAAACCGCGCCAAAGTCTAAGCTTACGATATCTCCTTCTTTAAGTATGCGTGTCGCAGCGGGTAGCCCGTGAACTACTTCATTATTTACCGAGACGCAGAGGCTGAAGGGATAACCTCTATATCCCAGGAAGGCAGGCTCTGCTTTCCTGGCACACACCATCTGCCTGGCCGACTCATCTAATTCTATGGTAGCGATTCCAGGTCTTATCTTCTCCCGCAAGGCCTCCAGGACTTCGGCAACGATAGCGTTGCTTATCCTCATTTTTTCATTTTCCCATGGAGACTTTAAGATTATCTTTTGTCGGGATTTCCTTGATATCAATTCAACTGCCCAATATGCTCACTATCTTATTAAAGATATCGTCGATACTGCCTATCCCTGGGATAGATTTTAATATGCCCTTTTTCTGGTAATAATTAATAAGGGGCTTTGTCTGGGCGTCATAGACCTCCAGCCTGGACATTACCGTGCTCTCGGTATCATCGTCCCGCTGATAGAGTTCTCCCCCGCACTTATCACACACGTCTTTGTTAAGCGAAGGTTTAAAAATAGCGTGATACATAGCGCCGCACTTGCGACAGGTGCGTCGCCCGGTCAGTCTCTTTACAAGTTCCTTGTTATCTACCTCTATACTAACAACGTGGTCAATCATGGAACCCATCCCGGCCAGAGCCTTGTCCAGGGCCTCGGCCTGCGCCACTGTACGGGGAAAACCATCCAGGATATATCCTTTTCTACAATCATCCCGTTTTAATCTTTCTTCTACCAATCCAATAACAATCTCATCAGGCACCAGTTGGCCTTTGTCCATATACTCTTTGGCCTTCATACCCAGTGGTGTCTTGTCTTTCAATGCCGCACGAAACATATCGCCGGTAGATATCTGCGGAACAGCATATTTCTCAATCAGCATTTTGGCCTGCGTTCCTTTGCCGGCCCCCGGTGGTCCCAAAAATATAATATTCATGGCCTCTCTCTTATCAGCAACGTTATATAATTTATTTATCGGCTGCTTAATTTCCTACCTGCGCCCTTTAATTCGTCCCGATTTCAAAAATCCTTCGTAATGTCTGGCTACCATATGCGACTCCATCTGGGCGATGGTGTCCATAGCTACGCCTACCACAATCAGTAAGGCCGTCCCCCCGAAATAAAACGGCACATTAAACTGGGCTATAAGTATAGAGGGAAGGACACAGACAGTCGACACATAAAGGGCCCCGACAAGAGTTACCCTGGAAAGTACGCGGTCGATAAATTCAGACGTCTTCTTTCCCGGGCGGATACCAGGTATATATCCTCCGTACTTTTTCATATTCTCGGCCACATCAACCGGGTTAAAGACAACAGCCGTGTAAAAATAGCAAAAGAAAATAATAAAGCCGACATAGAGAATCTCATGGGAAATACTCCCTGGCGACAGAAGCTGAGACACTTTTTGTACCCAGGGGATATTGATAAAATTAGCTATAGTAGCCGGAAACATAATTATGGATGAGGCAAAAATAGGTGGAATAACGCCCGCCGTATTTATTTTTAACGGCAAATGCGTGCTCTGACCGCCGTACATCTTCCGTCCTACTACCCGCTTTGCATATTGCACCGGGATCCTGCGCTGGCCCCGCTCCATAAATATGATAACTCCCACTACTGCTACCATCAAAGCGATTAAGAATAGTACGGATACAGCGCCGAGAGCGCCGGTTCCCATAAGCCGAAAGGTATTGATAATTGCCGAAGGCAGCCTGGCTACAATACCGGCAAATATGATCAGAGATATGCCGTTACCGATACCTCTCTCTGTAATCTTCTCCCCCAACCACATAATGAAGGCCGTACCGGAGGTCAGCGTAATAACCGCCATTAACCGGAATCCCCATCCCGGAGAAATCACCACGGCCTCACCGGACGGCCCGGTCATACTTTCCAGACCTATGCTGATCCCAAGTCCTTGTATAATGCTTAAGACTACCGTCCCGTAGCGCGTATATTGAGTTATCTTTTTCCGGCCGGCCTCTCCCTCTTTGGAAAGCCTTTCCAGATGCGGAATAACCACTGTTAATAATTGTAAGATAATCGAAGCGCTGATATAGGGCATAATACCCAGGGCAAAGATTGAAAACTTTTCCAGCGCTCCACCGGAGAACATGTCAAACAGGCCAAAGAGCGTCCCCTGCTTTGCCGCAAAAAAGGCAGCCAGGGCCTCGGTATTAATACCCGGAGTCGGTATCTGTGCCCCAATCCGGAAAACGGCCAGCATCATCAGCGTAAAAAATATACGCTTCCTGAGTTCTGCGATTCCCGCTATATTTTGAAAACCGCCCAGCACTTAACCTATAACCTCAATCGCTCCACCTGCCGATTCAATCTTCTGACGGGCGACCTCGCTGATCCTATGGGCGCGAACAGTAAAAGCCCTTTGCACCTCGCCCATGCCCAATACCTTTACCAGTGCATCCCGATTTTTTATCAGCCCGGCCTTTCTCATCTCTTCCAGGCCGATTACGCTGATATCCCCGCACCTGGCCAGATCACGAAGGTTAACGATAATATACTCTTTTCGGAAAATATTCCTAAACCCGCGTTTGGGCAAGCGCCGCTGAAGAGGCATCTGCCCGCCTTCAAATCCGGGAGAGACACCTCCCCCCGATCTCGCCTTCTGTCCCTTTGCGCCCCGACAGGCCGTCTTCCCGTGGCCGGAACCCTCTCCACGTCCGACACGTTTTCTTTTTCTCTTCGAGCCGGAGGAGGGCTTAAGCTCATGTAAAGTCGTCATCATCTACTCCTGTACTTCAACTAAATGGATAACCTTACGGATCATTCCTCGAATCTCCGGTGTGTCCTTGCGCACCACCGTCTTGCCGGTTCTGGTCAGACCAAGCCCGTGTAGCACCAAACGCTGAGACCCGGGCCTCCCGATAACGCTCTTCTTTAAGGTTATTTTAATAGCCTTGTCCATCTTCCCTTCCTGCACAAAAATTATCTAGGCTGTAGTCTATTCAATCGCCTTGCCCCGGCGTTGAGCTACGCTTTCAGGATTACGCAATAAGCTCAACCCGTTTAAGGTAGCCTTAACCACATTATGCGGGTTATTCGATCCCAAACACTTCGTCAGTATATTTTGTATACCGGCGACCTCGACTACCGCTCTTACCGCGCCGCCGGCAATGACCCCGGTCCCCTCTGACGCCGGCATCAACACGACACGGCCTGCGCCATATTCCCCGGTAACCTCATGGGGGATGGTCTTGTTTACCACCGGCACCAATATCATATTTTTCTTGGCCTTCTCAACGGCCTTGCTTATAGCCACCGGCACTTCCTTAGCCTTACCGAGACCGTAGCCGACCCTGCCCTGTCCATCGCCAACCACAACAATGGCCGCAAAGCCAAACCGCCGCCCGCCCTTGACCACTTTGGCGACACGGTTTATATGGACCACCTTGTCTACCAATTTAAGCTGAGATTCCAATCCCGATTCTTTGTCTAACAACGATGCCCCTCCCCTTTAAAAATCCAGCCCGCCTTCTCTGGCTCCATTCGACAGGGCCTTAACTCTGCCATGATAAAGAAATCCGCAACGGTCAAACACTACCTTTTTGATACCCTTGGCTAAGGCCTTGGCCGCAATCAACTTCCCTACTTCCACGGCCGCACTCACTTTTCCTTCAAGTTTATCCCTTTTTTCGCGGATCTCCTTGCTGAGCGTGGAAGCACATACCAGTGATATACCCATCTCATCATTTATAATCTGGGCATATATATGCTTAGCGGTGCGGAACACGGTCAACCGTGGTCTTTCACTGGTACCGGCAATCTTCGCACGTATCCTCTTTTTCCTCTTTAATCTCATCTCTTGTTTCAAGTTGCATACTGCCATAGGAACACCTTCCGGGGTGAACTTAATTCGTCTCGCTCACAATTAATTATTTCTTGCCGGTCTTCCCGGCTTTTTTGCGGATAACCTCATCCACATAACGGATGCCTTTGCCTTTGTAAGGCTCCGGCGGCCTTAGCCGCCTGATACGGTCGCAAATCAAACCCAGAAGTTCTTTATCTATGCCTTCCAGGGTTAATCTGGTCTGTTTCTCAACCTTGGCCGATATATTCTCGGGCAAGGCAAAATTAACCGGATGAGAATAACCCAGATTAAATACGAGTTGATTTCCCTGCAACTCTACCCGGTATCCCACCCCTATGAGGTCCATAGCCTTACTAAATCCGGCGCTTACGCCCGTGACCATATTAGCCACCAGAGCACGGGTCAAGCCGCCTAAGGCATTTGTGGCCGGGGAGTCATCTCTTTTCTTTATTAAAATCTGCCCGTCTTCAACCGCTATATTTACAACCGGATTAATAGACCTGCTTAGACTGCCCCTGCGGCCGCGCACCGTAATTATGTCATCCGCCAGTTCTACATGGACATCTTTGGGTATAGGAATTGGCTTCTTGCCAATCCGCGACATCGACATCTCTAACCTCCACTCATATTGTTACGTCTCATTATAAAAATTCTCTATAACTACTCAGCCGCCGCTCTACGCTGATCATCACTGATATTTCTTCTTTTATTATCATATACAAATCTTTTGAACATGCATAGCGAGCGCATTCCCCGCTGCTTGCCATCCAGGTCCGACCCTGGCGGGCGGCGGGGTTAGCGAGCGAATACTATGCTTTTTACCTTACATACGGAGATTCCCCACAGCTTACTGCGGGGAGCTTCAATTCTGGTTTTCTGCCTTAAAACTTCTAAGAATAATATCTGTGATTTCTTTGTATTTAAACCTAGCTGCGTTCATCTGTGTAAATCTGTGGCTGAATAGTTACAACTTTCTTTTACCATACCTGGCACAACAGCTCTCCGCCAACGGCATTTTTACGGGCTTCCTCGCCAGTCATAATCCCCTTGGATGTGGAAAGAATAGCAATACCCAGGCCGTGCATTACCTTGGGGATATCTTCCTGCCGGACATAAACCCGCCGGCTGGCCTTGCTTATCCTCGTTAGCGAATTAAAAATACTCTTGTTCTTCTCATCATATTTCAGATAGATACGCAGTATGGTATGTCCCTTATCCTTAACGATCTTGTAATTTTTTATAAAGCCTTCTTCTTTTAACACCCGGGCCACATTAGCCTTCATATTAGAAAACGGGATGTCAACCTTTTCAAATCGCGCTTTTCCCCCGTTTCTTATCCGGGTAAGCAGGTCACTCAAGGAATCAGTCATGCACATATTAATGACACCTCTTATTTTTATCCGGCGGCCAAAGTCTTACCAGCTAGACTTAATTACCCCGGGTATTTCACCCTTTCCAGCCATATTGCGGAAGCATATACGGCAGATACCAAACCGCCTTATAAAAGCCCTCGGTCGTCCACAGAGCGGACAGCGATTGTAGCTCCGCGCACTAAACTTCTGAGGGCTTTTTGCCTTTTCAATCAAAGACTTTTTGGCCAAGATATTCCTCCTTATCTAGCTTCTGAATGGCATACCCAGCAGTTTCAATAAATATCTGCCCTCGGCATCAGTCCGGGCTGAAGTAACAATGGTAACATTAAGACCTCTTATTTTTTCAATCTTATTATAGTCGATCTCCGGAAATATAATCTGCTCCTTGATGCCTAAGGTATAATTCCCTCTACCGTCAAAAGACCTTTCAGATACCCCCCTGAAGTCCCGCACCCGGGGCAGGGCCACATGCACCAGCTTTGCGAGAAAATCATACATGCGGTCTCCGCGTAACGTCACCATGCAACCGATAGACATTCCCTCGCGCAGCTTAAAAGAAGCTATTGACTTCCGGGCCTTGGTTATCACCGGTCGTTGTCCGGCGATTAGAGTTAACTCTTCTGTCGCCGATTCCAGAGCCTTTGCATTTTGAATAGCCTCCCCCAGGCCCATGTTAAGCATAATCTTAACCAGTTTAGGAAGCTGCATAGTATTTTTGTAACCAAACTCCTTCATCAGGAGAGGCACACATTCCTTATGATAAAACTCCTTCATCGAAGCCATGACAAAGCCTCCAGCATCATACCGCTTTTATCCTTTATTATTTTCAATAGGTTCACCGCATTTACGGCAGATACGCACCTTTTTCCCGTCTTCAAGGGTTTTAAAGCCAACCCGTACGGGGTCTGTACATTTTGGACAAACCAACATCAGGTTCGATATGTGTACCGGGGCCTCTTTCTCTATAATGCCGCCCTCTTTTGAAAGCGGCCCGGGGCGCGTATGTCTCTTCGCTATATTAACCTTCTCTACCAGTGCCCGATATTTCTTGGGGATAATCCTCAATACCTTGCCTATCTTACCCTTATCCTTGCCGACCATGACCATTACCCGGTCATCCTTCTTTATATAAGTCTTTAGGCTATCCATCCCTAAAGTACCTCCGGAGCCAAAGAAATAATCTTCATGAATTTTTTTGCCCGTAGTTCCCGGGCCACCGGCCCAAAGATACGCGTGCCGACAGGCTCCCCCTGGGCATTAATAAGCACTGCCGAATTATCATCAAAGCGGATATAACTTCCATCCGGACGTCCTAATTCTTTAGTCGTCCGTACGACTACGGCCCGCATCACATCCCCCTTTTTTACCTTAGAATTGGGCAGGGCCTCTTTAACAGAAACAATGATTAGGTCACCCACACGGGCATATCGTCGTCGTGTGCCGCCCAACACCCGGATGCAACCCACAAGTTTTGCTCCTGAGTTGTCAGCCACATTCAATCTGGTTTCTGTCTGTATCATTGCCTTATTCCCCTTATTGTCCTCAAGTGGGCTATTAAACGTTAGTCCGGGAGATATAGCTGATTAGCTTTAAACTGCCCGCTCAATAACCTGCCTTACCCCCCACCTTTTATCACGGCTCAACGGACGACATTCCTCAATCATTACCTTATCGCCCACTTTACAGGCATTAGCTTCATCGTGAGCCTTATACCTGGCCCGTCTGCGGACATATTTTTTATAGACAGGATGTTTAACCAGCCGTTCTACCTGCACAACTATCGTCTTGTCCATTTTATCGCTGACTACGATACCGATTTGTGTTTTACGATGTCCAGCTTCTTTCATTCCTTGTCACCTTCAAAACCAAAAGCTAAAACTTTTTATTTTTCACAGATAACCGTCTTGACCCGGGCAATATCACGCTTTAATAAACGAAACCTGGCCGTATTTTCCAATTGCTGAGTCGAATGCTGAAACCTAATCCTGAACAACTCTTCCCTGAGGTCCTTAATCTTCGTCCGTAGTTCATCCGGACTTAAGGCACGGAGGTCCTTTGCTTTCATGATAATTCACTCCTTGATACAACCTGTGTAGGCAGAGGCAATTTATATGCAGCCAGTCTTAGGGCTTCCATAGCCACTGTCTTGCTGACTCCCTCCATCTCATAGAGAATGCGCCCCGGTTTAATCACGGCCACCCATCCCTCCGGGGCCCCTTTCCCCTTACCCATACGTGTCTCAGCGGGCTTTTTAGTAACCGGCTTATCAGGGAATATCCTTATCCACACCTTGCCGCCGCGCTTAACATGCCGGGTGATAGCGATTCGCGCCGCCTCGATCTGTTGAGAAGTCAGCCGGCCGCAAGTTAGCGCCTGAAGCCCATAATCACCAAAAGCCAGAGCGCTCCCTCTATAGGCTGCCCCCCTCATACGCCCTTTCTGCTGTTTGCGATATTTAACTTTTTTGGGACTAAGCATATTGTTCCTCTTAGGTTAAATCTTCTTATGCAGTGCCCGCTTCCGGAAACACTTCGCCTTTGAACATCCACACCTTGACCCCGATGATCCCGTATGTGGTCTTGGCTTCAGCAAAACCATAATCTATATCGGCGCGCAGGGTGTGCAGCGGCACCCGCCCTTCCCGGTACCACTCCCGCCTGGCCATCTCCGCGCCGCCAAGCCGACCGGCGCAAGCTATCCGTACGCCCTTAGCGCCAAGCCTTAGGGACGTAAAAACCGCCTTTTTCATGGCCCGGCGAAACGAAACCCGCCGCTCCAATTGCAAAGCCACACTTTCTGCTACCAGTTGAGCATCCAGTTCCGGTTTCCGCACCTCGTGAATATCTAAAATAACCGGCCGCTTAATCTGCTTCTCTATCTCCTGTTTAAGCTTCTCTATCTCTGCGCCCTTTTTACCGATGACTATGCTGGGCCGGGCGGTATGAACCTTCACCTTTAGCTTATCAGCGGCCCGCTCGATTAAAAGCCTGGAAATCCCGGCATGATAAAGCTTTTTCTTTATGAAGTCCCGAATCTTTCTGTCTTCATAAACAAAGGCTGAAAAATCTTTTTTAGCAAACCATCGTGAATCCCAGGTTCTTATATAACCAAGCCTAAAACTAATCGGATTTACCTTCTGCCCCAAGTTATCCTCCTGCCTTATCTCCTAATTTTCATCCAGAACTACGGTTATATGACTCGTACGTTTGATTATGCGATTAGCCTTCCCCATGGACCTGGCCCGCCAACGTTTTAGTCTGGGGCCTTCATCTACAAATATATTCTTAATGTAAAGTGTATCCACGTCTATTTTAGGATTCTGTGCGGCATTCGCCAAGGCCGAATAGATAACCTTACTAACCAGCCGCGCCGCCTTTTTCGGTACAAACTTCAAGAGATTCAAGGCCTCATTTACCTTCTTACCGCTTACCGGTCTGGTCACCGTTCTGGCCTTCATTGCAGAAATGCGCACATACCTTGCTACTGCTTTAGACTCCATAGTTCCTTACACTCCCCAGTCCAAAATCACCTGCCTGCGTATATGACCTATCCGTTAAATCTATAAAAACAATCTCTAAAGACTACTTCTTCCCCTTAACCTTGGTCTTACGATCGCCAGAATGGGCATGAAAAGTACGCGTGGGCGAAAATTCCCCGAGTTTGTGGCCTACCATATTCTCAGAGACAAAAACCGGTATAAACTTCTTACCATTGTGCACTGCAAATGTAAGACCGACCATCTCCGGTATGATAGTTGACCGCCGCGACCAGGTCTTAACGACCTTTTTCCCTTGAGATTGACGGGCCTCATCCAACTTCTTCATTAAATGTCCGTCTATAAAAGGACCTTTCTTAACTGATCTTGCCACCCTGCTCCCCCCTCGAAATTACATGACCATCAAACTCATGCCTGAACCACGTATTATATGGATTGAATAATACCTAGGGACGCCTTTTAATGATAAGTTTATCACTGCTCTTTCGCCGGCGGGTCTTATAACCCTTGGTAGGATAGCCCCATGGCGTACAGGGATGCCTGCCCCCGGAAGACTTTCCTTCGCCCCCACCCATAGGATGGTCGACCGGATTCATAGCCACACCACGGACATGGGGTCTTTTTCCCATCCATCTCGCACGTCCGGCCTTACCCAAAGAGACGCTTTCATGTTCCAGATTACCGACTTGACCCACCGTGGCCATACAGGCCACATGAACCTGCCGCACCTCACCCGAAGGCAACTTAATCTGACTATAGTTACCCTCTTTAGCCATGAGCTGACCATAGGATCCGGCGCTCCGTATAATCTGCCCACCCCTACCAGGCCGTAGTTCCAGGTTATGCACCAGTGTACCCATGGGCATCTTACCAACAGGCAGGGCATTGCCTGGCTTAATGTCCGCATTTTCGCCGGACACCACCGTATCCCCTACCGCCAGGCCAACTGGAGCTAAAATATAGCGTTTTTCTCCATCTGCGTAATGGAGGAGGGCAATGCGCGCCGAACGGTTAGGGTCGTACTCAATGCTCGCCACCCTTGCTGAAACATCACGCTTATCACGTTTGAAATCAATCAATCTATATTTTCTCTTATGTCCCCCGCCTTTGTGTCGCGCCGTCATCCGGCCCACATTATTTCGGCCGCCGCTCTTATTTATAGGAACCAGGAGGCTATTTTCCGGCTCAACCGCCGATAGACCCTCGCCCACAATAGCGGTTTGCGTCCTTCTACCCGGTGACGTAGGTTTATAACTCTTGATTGGCATACCCATCCCTCATACTAAAACTCTATCTAAACGCCTTCGAAAAATTCTATACGTTCTCCAGGCCTTAAAGTCACAATGGCCTTTTTCCAGTCGGAACTATATCCCGCATTACGGCCAACCCGTCTCTGTTTGCCGGGGTTAACCTGGGTCCGTACAGCTGCCACCTTAGCCTTAAAAATACGCTCAACGGCCTCTTTTATCTCTATTTTATTAGCTTGCCGGTCCACCACAAAACAAACCTGATTGGCATTTTCTTTCTGCCAGGTGCTTTTCTCCGTGAGGCATGGGCCTTTTATTATTTGATATATATCCTTCATGACAAGAGAAACTCCTCGATCTTTGGGATACAATCCCTGTGCAAAATCAGATTATTATGTATCAAGATATCATGCACATTAATATCCGTGTACGGCAAGACATCTACATAAGGTATATTGTGGGCTGATTTTCCCAGGTTTTCCTGTCGCTCGTTCATTACAATCAAGACATTTTCTACACCGAGATTATTTATAGCCTGGACAAATTTCTTTGTCTTGATCTCATTTAAAACAAAATCATCCACAATCAACATCTGGCTATCTCTCAGCTTGGCGCTTAAGGCCATACGTAGCGCCAATTTTCTGACCTTGCGCGGCACCTTATAGCTATAGTCACGTGGGATTGGGCCAAAAACCGTTCCTCCGCGTCTCCACACAGGCGAGGTATTACTGCCACTCCGAGCCCGGCCCGTGCCCTTCTGACGCCAAGGCTTGCTCCCACCACCGCTGACCTCACTCCGGCCTTTAGTTGAAGCTGTACCTGCACGCCGCTTGGCCTGTTGCATAATCACAACCTCATGCAGCACATCTTCTCGAACCGGAACACTAAAGACATCATCGCTCAGAGTAATCTCTGAAACTTTCTCTTTTTGCATGTTATAGACATCTAGGACTGGCATTATAACATCCCTCAATAAGCCATACTTATCTTAAAAGCACTTATGTATCAACAGCAGGCCATTTTTGCTTCCTGGCACAGACCCCTTGAGCACCAGCACATTTTCATCCGGCCGCACATCTAAAATAGTCAGGTTTTTTACTGTAACCCGGCTATTACCCATGTGGCCGGGCATCCCCTTCCCCTTAATTACGCGCGACGGGAAAGAACTGGCTCCGATAGAACCCACGACGCGGTGGGACATGGAGCCATGCGTATCCTTGCCTCCGTGGAAGCCATGCCGCTTTATAACGCCGGCAAAACCGCGCCCCTTACTAATCCCCGCCACATCTATTTTTTCGCCGACCTCAAAGTTTTCTACTGTGACCTCCTGTCCTAATTCATAGGACTCAAGTTCCTCGTCATCAATAGAAAACTCACGCAAGTAACGGTAACATCCCTTGCCTGCTTTTTTAAAATGGCCGGCCTCCGGTTTAGTCACACGACTTTCCTTTTGAGGCGTAAAACCCAACTGGACGGCATTGTAGCCATCCTTCTCCCTGGTTTTCTTCTGGATAATAGTACAAGGCCCTGCCTCTACCACCGTTACCGGAATGGAATGTCCCTCTTCCGAAAAAATACGGGCCGTTCCCAGCTTACGCGCTAGCATTCCCCTGATCATCGCTTCATCCTATAACCTTCAGATTTTAAACGAAAAATCTTCTAGAGTTTTATCTCGACATCGACCCCGGCCGAAAGTTCCAGTTTCATAAGGGCGTCGATGGTCTGTTGCGTCGGCTCCAAAATATCCAGAAGCCTTTTATGTGTCCGAATTTCGAACTGCTCTCTGGACTTTTTATCCACATGGGGAGATCGCAATACACAGTACTTGTTAATCACCGTAGGCAGAGGAATAGGCCCCGCTACTTTACCCCCGGCACGCCTCACTGTTTCTACAATCTCAGCCGTAGACTGATCCAATAGGTTATGATCATAACCCTTCAAACGGATACGAATTTTATGGTTTTGAATCATATTTCTTTCCCATCCTGATGCCAGGAAATTATTTTATTCTATTATTTCGCTGATGACGCCTGCCCCAACGGTGCGTCCGCCCTCTCTAATGGCAAACCTGAGTTCCTTCTCCATCGCTATCGGTGTAATTAAATCCACCTCCATCGATACATTGTCCCCAGGCATAACCATCTCCACTCCATCCGGCAGCTTCACTATCCCGGTAACATCCGTCGTCCGAAAATAAAACT
>JBFMFO010000037.1:0-18196 GCA_040754095.1 Thermodesulfobacteriota bacterium
TTACATATCGACGTCAACCGATTCTATGTCTCCCGGAATCGAGAAACCTGTTACGTGAGATCCTTTTTAAGGTTCGCGACTCGCATCCTTTTATTATCGAGGCGTGGGTTTTGCTGCCGGATCATATACACTGTATTTGGCGACTGCCCCAGGGGGATATGAACTATTCACTGCGATGGGGATTAATCAAGGCGGAATTTACGAAAGGATCCAAGATGTGGTTTGACCGGCCGAAGGGGACTACCTCCCGGGAAAAGCACAGAGAGGCCACGGTGTGGCAACGAAGATTTTGGGAGCACATGATTAGAGACGAGCGGGACTTTTCGGCGCATTGTGATTACATTCATTACAATCCGGTAAAGCATGGGATTGTGAATGCACCGAGGGACTGGCCGTATTCGACATTTCATCGCTATGTTGAGAAAGAAATCTACTTACCGGATTGGGGTGCGACACCGGTAGAGATTCCGATCGATGCCGGTAGAGAATGAAGGACGAAAAAGACGGTGGGCAATGCCCACCCTACGGGGATGGATCGTTATATTTCATTGAATTCTTCTATTGTAAGACCTGCCTGGCGTATCAATTTACGAAGCAAGCCAGGGCCAAGTTCACTGTGTTGAGGTATGGATAATGTCCACTGATAGCCGGGCTTTGTCATCATTACATGCGAGCCTTTCTGGCGGACGGCAGACCAACCTGTTCTTTGAAACTTTCGGACTGCTTCGGCCCCTGAACAGAGTTTTAAATCTGTGCCCATTAAACGGCGACTTCCACAAGCCTGGTAGAGTCAAACGACTGTTTGGATTCCATCACCTCAAGCCACCCTTCAATGGCTTCCTTAATATTGGCAATGGCTTCTTCATAAGTCTTTCCCTGGGAAAGACATCCTGGAAGTGCAGGAACTTCGGCTACATAGTAACCAGCTTCATCCTTTTCAATTATCACATGCAGTTTCATATGATCACCTTATTGAGAGTTGGAATTGATTAAAAATTTATCATAAAATCCTGTTGATGTCAAAATCTGATGGTTAACAAAGACAAGGACAATGGGGACCCCTGGTGAAAAGTAGGCGATGGAGGATGGGCATAAAATTATACAAGAGCCAGTAACGTAGGGTGGGCACAGCTTTATCGTGCCCACCGAAACCATTGGGTTTCCGGATGGGGAACTAATTAAAACCCTTGACAGATGGCCGGTTATGCCTTATTAATGCATGGCAAAGCGGGCATAGCTCAGTTGGTAGAGTACAAGCTTCCCAAGCTTGGTGTCGCGGGTTCGAATCCCGTTGCCCGCTCCATCCCTTATTGAGGTTGCTTTAGCCCTGAGTAATAAGGGTTGAGTGCCTACTTCGATTAGTGGATTTGAATTGATATTTTTTACCGACAATTTTTAGTAAGAAAATCAGTTTAAAGTCACTGGGTGAAAGAGCGAAGTGGGCTATATGCCCGCTTTTTTTATTTTTGAGCCATGATTGTATCGCCAGAGGAAGTAAAGAGGATTATAGAGGAGGTTGCGGCCATAGCCGAACCCCTTCTCGATGCGGAAGGCATGGAATTAGTGGATATCGAGTATCGCAAGGAACAGATGGGATGGGTCTTGAGGCTGTTTGTAGACAAGGAGCAAGGGATTACCCTGGATGACTGTACTGCCATAAGTCGTGAATTGGGAAATCTGCTGGACGTAAAAGATCCGGTGCCCCATTCTTATCATTTGGAGATTTCGTCCCCAGGCCTGAACAGGCCTCTTAAGAAAGAAAAAGATCTTCTTCGGTTCAGGGGTAAAAAAGTTAGAATAAAAACCGCCCACCCGATCGGTGATCGCAAGAATTTTGTCGGTATCTTGTCGGATTATAAGGCCGGCACTATCTATATGCGCATAGGCCAGGAGTCGTTTGCCATACCTTATAAAGAAGTAGTAAGGGCGAATTTAGAGTGGGAATTCTGATTAGGAGCACATGGGTATGATTTCCGAGCTGAAACATGTTATTGACCAGATAAGTAAAGACAAAGGCATTGATCGGGCCATACTTATCGAAGCCCTGGAAGAGGCTATCAAGTCTGCGGCCAAGAAAAAGTACGGTCAACGCCGTGACCTGGAGGTCAGTTTCAATGAAGAACTGGGCGAGATGGAGGTTTTTCAATTCCGTGAGGTGGTGGAGAAGGTAACGGACGAACAGACCCAGATATCTCTTGAGGAAGGACGAAAGCTGGATGCGGGGTGTCAAATCGGCGACAGCCTGGGGACGAAGATGGACACCAGCGGGTTTGGCCGTATAGCTGCCCAGGCCGCCAAGCAGGTCATTATTCAGAGGATGAAAGACGCCGAGCAGGATGTTATTTATGACGATTTCAGAAACCGCAAGGGTGAGATAGTAAACGGAATTGTACAACGTTTTGAGAAAGGGAACGTCATTATCAATCTTGGCCGTACAGACGCTGTATTGCCGGTTGAAGAACAGATAAGTCGCGAGAATTATCGCCGTGGCGATCGCGTAAGGACTGTAATAATAGATGTTCGCAAACATAGCGCCAAGGAACCGCAGGTTGTTCTTTCGCGCACGCATCCTTTATTTTTGTCCAGACTTTTTGAGATGGAAGTCCCTGAGATCAGCGAGTCCATAGTGCAGATTATGGGTGTGGCCCGCGAGCCGGGCAGCAGATCAAAGATCGCCGTGGTTTCTAATGATTCCGACGTTGATCCGGTAGGGGCATGCGTTGGTATGAGGGGTTCGCGGGTACAGAATGTGGTGCAGGAGTTGAAGGGGGAACGGATTGATATTGTGCCATGGAATGCAGACATAGCAAAATATGTATGTAACGCCCTGGCGCCGGCCGAGGTTACGCGTGTGATTATGGATGAGAGCAACAAATCCATGGAGGTTGTTGTCGCAGATGATCAGCTTTCACTGGCTATCGGCAAGCAGGGGCAGAACGTGCGCCTGGCCTCCCGCCTGGTAGGGTGGAAAATTGATGTAAAAGGCGAGAGCAAGTACGCAAAGATGATGCACGAAGGATATCAGGCATTAATTAAGATTCAAGGGATAGGAGAAGGCATCGCTGACGCCCTCTTTGAGAGGGGCATTACCTCGGTCGATGAACTTTCAAATGTCACGGTAGAAGAGCTTCTGCAACTGGAAGGCATGACCGAACAACAGGCGCAGGAAATCATCCGGTCCGCCCGGGAATATGTTTCGGCGCATCCTGCCGAAGAGGCTGTTTTAAAAGGGGAAGAAGGGGAGTAACAATTATTGTCTGCTAATCGTATACGAACATGCATAGGATGCCGCATCAAGAAAAATAAACATCTGATGCGGCGAATAGTTCTCGACGATAGAGGGGTATTTCTTTTTGATGAAAAGCAACGCCTGCCCGGCAGAGGGGGCTATGTTTGTTTTAATGACCAGTGTATGGCCCTGGCGTTGAAGAGGAGAGATCTTTCCAGGATTTTTAAAAATCCGGTTAAGGGCGTTAATCTGGGGAGTTTATGCGCTCGTGTGGAGGTGATGACCGCATGTCAAAAATAAGAGTTTACGAGTTGGCCAAGGAACTGCAAATGGAAAACAAGCAACTCCTGGCACAGGTTAAAGAGATGGGATATGACGTCAAAAGCCATATGAGCGTTTTAGAAGAGGGCGATGTCCAAAGGATAAAAGATATAATTACAGGAGTTCGGGCGGAGGTAGTGGTAGATGAGCGCGTACGGCCGAATGTTATTCGCAGGCGTACCAAAGTGGTACAGACTGAACCTGAGCCGGAACAAAAGACAGCGGCCGAGGCGCCGCCGGAACCGGCGGCTGTAATTCCGCCCCAGGCTCCTGTAGAAAAGGTTGAGGCAGAGGAACAAGAAGCTGCCGGGGAAGAAGTGCCGCCGCCGGTATCTGCCGGGCCTGTTCAGGAGGCGCCTGCGCCGACGCAGAGACCGAAAAAAGAGTACGTGCGGATCATTCACAGGCCGGATGTAGTAAAACCGGCCAAACCCGAAGAACAAAGAAAAAGGGAGCCGATCCGGGAAACAGCTAAACCTGCTCCGGTTGTGAAAAAGCCTCCGGTCAAACCGGTTGCCGGGGCGGTTACTGAAGCGGAAAAGCCGGAGCCGGCGCCGAAAGAGGTCGCAAAAAAGAAGCAGGGCAAAAAACTGGTTGAAGTTGTGCCGGAACATATTGAACAGCGTAAAAAAATTGTGTTGCGGCGCCGGGAAATCATCGAGAAAAGCCAGCTTTATGACCGCGCAGGCGGCGAAGGGAGGCTGCGGCCCAGGAAATCGGAGAGATTTGCCGCAAAGAAGAAACAGACGACTGAAGTTACCATTCCCAAGGCCATCAAACGGCGTATTAAGGTTGATGATACCATCCTGGTCGGCGAGCTGGCCAAGCGGATGGGTATTAAAGGGAATGAGGTTATTAAGAAGCTCATGCAACTCGGCGTCATGGTAACCATCAATCAGGTCATCGACTTTGACGCCGCAGCGCTGGTGGGCGCTGAATTCGGCTATGAGATAGAGAAGGCGTCGTTTGAAGAGACTGATTTATTGCAAGTTAAGGAGGTATCAGAAGATGATCTCGCGGCTAGGCCTCCGGTGGTCACCATCATGGGACATGTCGATCATGGTAAAACCTCTTTACTCGATGCCATTCGCCATACAAATGTTACGGCCGGTGAGGCCGGGGGGATAACCCAGCATATCGGCGCCTATCACGTCAACATCGACGGCCGGGACATTGTTTTTCTGGATACACCGGGGCATGAGGCGTTTACCGCCATGCGTGCACGGGGCGCCAAGGTCACGGATGTGGTGGTTTTAGTAGTGGCGGCAGATGACGGCGTTATGGAGCAGACGAAAGAAGCCGTAAACCATGCCCGGGCGGCTGAAGTTCCTATAATAGTGGCTATAAACAAGATTGATAAGCCTGAGGCCAATCCCGACCGGGTAAAACGTGAACTGGCCGAGCTGGGCCTGCTTCCCGAGGATTGGGGGGGACAGGCTATATTTGCTGAAGTCTCGGCCAAACAGAAAAAAGGGATAAAGGAATTATTGGAGTTAATCCTGCTGCAGGCAGAAATATTGGAGTTGAAGGCCTCTCCTAAAAGATCGGCCAGGGGCAGGATTATAGAGGCCAAAATCGATAAGGGGCGCGGGCCGGTAGCCACAGTCCTGATACAGAAAGGAACGCTGAAGCAGGGCGATCCATTTGTCTGCGGGCAGTTTTTCGGCAAGGTCCGGGCTATGTTTGATGACAATGGAACCCGGGTGGTTGCGGCCGGCCCGTCCATGCCTGTTCTGGTGCAAGGTTTATCAGGAATCCCTATGGCGGGAGACGAATTTATCGTGGTGGAAGATGAGAAAAAGGCCAAACAGGTAAGCGCTTTTCGGCGACAAAAGCTGAGAGAGGTAGAGCTGAGCCAGGTGACCAAGATCTCGCTGGAAAAATTGTTCGAAAAGATGAAAGAGGGCGGGGTTAAGGAACTAAAACTCGTCCTTAAGGCCGATGTGCAGGGTTCTCTCGAGGCATTGAGCGATGCGCTCACAAAATTGAGCACCCCGGCGATCAGGGTTAATGTTATCCATGGTTCTACCGGCGCTATAACCGAAAGCGACGTACTCCTGGCCTCGGCATCTGATGCTATCGTCATTGGGTTTAATGTCCGCCCCCATTCCAGGGTGCAGGACCTGGCCGAGCAGGAAAAAGTGGATATGCGCACCTACGACGTTATTTATCAGATTATAGATGATGTCCGCAACGCCATGAGCGGCCTCCTTGAACCTGTTTATGAAGAGAAGGTATTGGGGCGGGCCGAGGTCAGACAAATATTCGCTGTTTCCAAAATAGGCACAATATGCGGCAGCTTTATTACAGAGGGCAAGATCGAGAGAGGAGCCAAGGCCCGGCTCATTCGGGATGGCGTGGTTATTTACAACGGGCGCTTCGCTTCTCTGCGGCGGTTCAAAGATGATGTAAAGGAAGTCCAGTCCGGCTATGAGTGCGGCATCGGTCTGGAAAACTACAATGACGTTAAGGTCGGCGACGTGATAGAAGCCTATGTACTCAAAGAGGTAAGGCCGACTCTTTGATTTCGGAGCGACAGCGGCACACGGGGATGGTAATCGGTATCTGTCGGCTGGATTTGCACTTGCCGGAGAACGGCTCTTTAAAGGGCAAACGGAAGGTAATCAAGAGCATTATAGCCCGGGTGCGCGACAAGTTTAACGTCTCCATCGGTGAAGTGGACGGCCATGATTTATGGCAGAGGGCGCAATTGGGTATAGCGGCCGTGGGCAATGACCGCAGAGTGGTCAACAGCGCCTTGGATAAGATAGCGGATTTTATTGAGTCCCTGGGCTTGGCCGAGGTACTGGAGATAAAGATAGAGATTATAAACAGTTAGCAGTCAGCACTCAGCTATCAGCATGAAGCCGGTTCACCGTTTACTGTTGACCGTTTACCGAAAGAAAATGTCGGATAACGGTTAACGGATAACAAACATGCTGACGGCTGAGAGCTGATCGCTGAAAGCGTGAAGTTCGCCTCGGCGAATCTGCTTGAGGCACGCCTTTTGACACGAGCGGTGAAGGTATTTTCAGGTGAAACTTTCATATAAAAGGGCAGATAGACTCGGCGAGTTTATCCAGACAGAGGTATCTGATATTATTTTAAGAAAGATTAAAGATCCGCGTATTAGTCTGGTAACAATTACCGGGGTAGATGTAAGCGACGATCTTAGTATGGCCAGGATCTATTTCAGCGTCATGGGAGATGAGAAACAACGCCAAAAGGCTGTGGACGGATTGAAAAGCGCCACGGGATTTATTAAGAAATCCCTCGGTTCCCGGCTTGAGCTTCGCCATGTCCCGGACATAGAATTCCATTACGACCGTTCCTTTGAATATGGCGAGCGTATTGATAAGTTACTCGGAGAGATAAAAGAAGACCATGGCGATAGTTGAGGATATAGGGCGTGAGATAACCGCTCGTCATCGTTTCCTTTTGACCACACACATTCATCCTGACGGCGACGCTGTCGGCTCGCTTTTGGCCATGGGCTTTTTGTTGGAGCATCTGGGAAAAGAGCCGATTCTTTTTACTGAAGATCCCATCCCGCCCCAGTATCATTTCCTGCCCGGGGTAGAAAAGATTACACATGAGCTTCCGGATTTATCAACCATTGATGCCTGTCTGGTGCTGGATTGCGGCGACAGCAAGCGGATAGGCCGTGCAGCTCCCCGGCTTTTGGAAATAAGGCCTGTTATAGTTATAGATCATCATCTGGGGCGTGATGCCTTCGGGGATATATGCTGGATAGACCCGAAGAGCGCTGCCGTCGGCGAGATGGTCTATCATTTGATAAAGGCCACGGGTACGGATATCTCATATAATATGGCGATAAATATCTATGTGGCCATCCTGACGGATACCGGGTCCTTCCGTTACGCATCGACCAGTTCTCAAACCATGCGTATTGCCGCAGAGATGATAGATTTAGGCGTCAAGCCCGCATGGGTATTGGAAATGGTTTATGAAAATTATTCGGCTAATCGTTTACGGCTGCTGAGCGCCGCCCTCTCCACCCTAAAGACTTACTATGAAGGACGGGTAGGCCTTATCTCGGTCTCCGGAGACATGCTCAGGGCTACCTGCACCTCAATTGAGGACGCAGAAGACTTTGTCAATTACCCGCGATCTATAGCCGGAGTTCAATTGGCCGCTATTATTAAAGAGATAGAAGACGGCCGCTTCAGCGTCAGTCTGCGTTCACGCGATGGTATTAATGCCGCCCGCCTGGCTGAGAGGTTCGGGGGAGGCGGTCATTTCAATGCCGCGGGTTTCAAGGGAAGCGGCGACCAGGAGACTATCAAGCAGGAGTTGTTATCAGAGATAGGCAATCTTATGGAGAAGAGGGCCGTTGGATTCTAATGGATCGCTCAGGGATAATAGTAATCGACAAACCAGCCGGCTGCAGTTCTTTTAGAGTGGTACAGACCGTAAAGAAGGCCCTGGGGGTTAAACGGGCCGGGCACACCGGGACCCTGGATCCCTTTGCTACCGGTGTCTTGCCTGTTTGCGTGAATGAGGCCACCAGGGCTATCCAGTTTCTGTCTGAAGATGAAAAGGAATATGGGGGTGTGCTGGTTTTAGGGACAGCTACCGATACATTTGATGTAACCGGTAAGATCGTGGCCGTTTCGGATGTGCCCGATATAACCTTTAGTGAACTGCAGCAGGTATTTGCTGAGTTTGCCGGGGTCGTAAAACAGGTTCCCCCGCCTTTTTCGGCGGTAAAATTCAAGGGGAAACCTCTTTATCACTGGGCCAGACGGGGAGTTATCATAGAGAAAGAGGCGCGCGAGGTTACTATCAAAGAACTGACGGTAGAGAAAGCCGCTTTTCCTGAGGTATCTTTTAAGGTAGTTTGCTCTAAAGGGACCTATGTGCGGAGCCTGGTCCATGATATGGGTCAAAGAATTGGTTGCGGCGCATACTTAAAGGAGTTACGGAGGCTGCGCAGCGGCCCTTTCACCATCGAACAGGCCGTCGCTGTTGAAGCCGTTGAGGACAAATATCTGCTCCCGATTTCGGACGCCCTCGGCTATTTGCCCGGGGTGGAGGTAGATGAACCCCAGGCCATGGAGGTACAACAGGGGCGGGAATTATTTCTGAAAAAGACAGAAATCGCATCCGGATGCAGAAAAGCAGGACGGCCGTGGGTCAGGATTCTCTCCGGGCATGGCGACCTCTTGGCTATATATACATGGCGTGATAACGGCACAGATTTAAAGCCTGTCCGTGTTTTTAAGGGATTATAGTAACTACATCTAACCTTATTATTTTACAGGGAAGGGGGTACAGACGTTGATTGGGATCGAACAAAAGAAAGGGATCATTGAGCGGTTCAAGCTTCATGGTACGGATACGGGCTCACCGGAGGTGCAAATCGCCCTCTTGAGCGAACGCATCGGCTACCTGACCGAACACTTTAAGGTCCATAAAAAGGACCATGCCTCTCGCCGCGGGTTGCTCAAGCTGGTGGGGCAGAGAAGACGCCTGCTCAATTATCTTAGAAAGATAAATATTGAGCGATACCGCGATGTGATATCTAAGCTGGGCATCCGCAAGTAGCTTAGAAATAGATGATTTGGAGATAAAAGAAGATGATGAAACGCTTTTCAACTGAGCTCTCAGGGAGAGTTCTTACTATTGAAGCCGGTAAGGTGGCCAAGCAGGCCGGCGGTGCGGTTACCGTGTCCTATGGGGATACGGTGGTGCTGGTAACGGCTGTGGCCTCTGACCAGGAGCGGGAGGGTATAGATTTTTTACCCCTCACGGTGGACTACCATGAGATGCTGTATGCTGCGGGCAGGATTCCCGGGAGTTTTTTCCGCCGGGAGATCGGCCGTCCCAGCGAGAAGGAGACGCTTACTTCAAGGCTTATTGACCGGCCCCTAAGGCCCCTTTTCCCGAAGGGGTATCGCTATGAAACCCAGGTCATTGCTACCGTGCTTTCGGTGGATCAGGAAAATGAGCCGGATATACTGGCTCTGATCGGGGCTTCGGCAGCCCTGGAAATGTCCGGTATCCCTTTTGCCGGCCCTATAGCCGGTGTGCGGGTCGGGCGGATTAACGGGCAACTGGTGCTTAATCCCACCTCCGTCCAGTTGGCGGATTCAGATATCAACATCGTGGTAGCGGGAAGTAAGGATGCCATTGTTATGGTTGAAGGCGGCGGCCAGATCGTCCCTGAAGAGGTAATGCTGGAGGCCATATTTTTTGCGCATGAGGGTTTGCAGCCTATCCTGCAGTTGCAGGCCGAGCTCAGGGAGACCGTCGGCAAACCCAAGAGGGTGGTCCCCGAGGTGGAGGAGGATGGGGCCCTTAAGGCCCGTATCATGGAGATAGCCGGAGACGATCTTGGCCGAGCTGTTACTATTGGCGCTAAAATGGAACGCGGAGAGCGGTTACGGGCCATTGAGCAAATGGTCGTGTCGGCGCTTTTGCCGGATCACGAGGGGCGGGAAGGAGAGATCAAAAAACTCCTCTATGTCCTGGAGAAGGAAACTGTCCGGGCCATGATCGGGAAAGAAAAAAGGCGCATCGATGGCCGCGGATTTAAAGATATCCGGCCTATCTCCTGTGAAGTCGGCGTGCTGCCGAGGACGCATGGGTCAGCCCTCTTTACCCGCGGCGAGACCCAGATTATGGCGGTTACCACCCTGGGAACGTCTGAAGACGAACAGCGGATTGAATCATTGAACGGGTCAACCTTTAAGCGGTTCATGCTGCACTACAATTTCCCGCCCTTTTGTGTGGGCGAAGTACGTATGATGCGGGGGCCCGGGCGACGGGACATAGGTCACGGGGCGCTGGCGGAAAGGGCCATTACAGCAGTTTTACCCACGCAAGAGGAATTTCCTTATACCATCCGCCTGGTGTCTGATGTGCTGGAATCAAATGGTTCTTCCTCTATGGCCACGGTCTGCGGCGGGTCTTTATCTCTTATGGATGCGGGTGTGCCCATAAAGACCATGGTGGCCGGGATTGCCATGGGGCTGATAAAGGAGGGAGAAGAGATTATCGTCCTGACGGATATCCTTGGAGACGAAGACCACCTTGGAGATATGGACTTCAAGGTGGCGGGCACCGACCAGGGGATTACCGCCCTTCAGATGGATATCAAAATCAAGGGCCTGACCAGGGAGATCATGAAGACAGCCCTGGAACAGGCCAGGGAAGCGCGGCTTTTCATACTTGGAAAGATGCGTGAGGTAATCGGGCAGCCACGCGAGGCCCTGTCCATATATGCCCCGAAGATCGTCACCATCCATATTAACCCGGAAAAAATAAGGGACATCATCGGCCCGGGTGGAAAGGTGATCAGGCAGATTACGGGTGAAACCGGGGCTAAAATTGAGGTGGAAGACGACGGCAGTGTCCGGATCATTTCTCCTAATGATGAAGTCCTGGAACGCGCTCTTGCATGGATTAAGGATATCGTTCGTGAACCGGAGGTCGGGGAGTTATATCTGGGCAAGGTCAAAAAGATCATGGATTTTGGCGCCTTTGTGGAGATACTGCCCGGGCTTGACGGCCTCGTACACATCTCACAACTTGACACACAGCGTGTAAATAAAGTCACCGATATCCTCCGCGAAGGCGACGAGGTCATGGTGAAGGTCATAGAAATCGACAATCAGGGCAAGGTCAAGCTGAGTCGCAAGGCTGCCCTGGGACAGACCGCTAAACCGGTCGCTTAAAATGGAACGCAAGGCCTGAACTTACGTGTATCGCAAGACTATCCTCGACAATGGAATCAGGGTGGTTACGGAACATATTCCGTATGTGCGCTCTGTTTCCATGGGTATCTGGGTAACCGTGGGGTCACGCGATGAAGCGAAAGAAAATAACGGCATTTCTCATTTTATCGAACACATGATCTTCAAGGGAACGGCCAAGCGGTCGGCCCTCCAGATAGCCAAAGAGTTGGACGCCGTCGGCGGTATGTCCAATGCCTTCACCTCCCGTGAGAACACCTGCTTTCACGCCCGGGTCTTAGACACCCACGTGGATGTCATCATCGATCTCCTCTCAGATATTTTTTTGAACTCTCTGTTTGATCCGGCGGAAACAGAGAAGGAGCGACAGGTCATACTACAGGAAATCAGCATGGTAGAGGATACCCCGGACGATTATATCCATGACCTTTTCAGCAGCCTTTTTTGGGGTGACAACCCTCTTGGCTTTTCTGTGCTGGGGACCGCCCGGAACGTCATGCAGATAGATTCCCAGACTATACATATGTACCTGTACAAGACATATTCGCCGGACAAGATCGTCGTTGCGGCTGCCGGCAACCTGGAACATGACGCCTTTCTGGAACAGGTAAGGCGGGCGTTTTCTATCGTGCCCGGCCGGAACGGTGTGCCTGAACGTGTGGCCCCCGCCGTAAAATCCCGTCTGGCGGTCCACCCCAAAAAATGTGAACAGGTCAACCTGATTTTAGGGACGAAAAGCTGTTCGGCAACAGATAGACGCCGATACGCCTGTATGCTTTTAAATATTATACTGGGCGGCAGCATGAGCTCCCGGCTCTTTCAGGAAATCAGAGAACGCCGGGGGCTGGCTTATACCATTTACTCTTTTATCTCCTCGTATATGGACACGGGCCTTTCGGGTATCTATGCCGGGGTAAGCAGGAAAAATGCCGTCCAGACTATAGAACTGATTCTGCGTGAGATGCAAAACATCAAGAAAAACTCTGTTGATGAGGCGGAACTGGCCAGCGCCAAAGAGCATTTGAAGGGCGGCCTGCTATTGGCCGCGGAAAGTTCTGATAACCGTATGACCAGGCTGGCCAAGAACGAAATACACTTCGGCCATTTTATAACCTATGATGAGCTGATAACACAGATAGATGCCGTAACCAGAGAAGATATCGCCATGCTTGCCCATGAGTATCTTTCATCAGAGACATTGTCTCTGACGGTCCTGGGGCCTGTTTCTGAAAAAGATATTCCCGGAGATATACTTTCCTTGTAAACTCCAAATTTTACCGCAGAGATCGCGGAGGACGCCGAGATAACATTCATTAGTCAATAGTCGGCAGTCGAAAGCTGAAAGCTGAAAGCCTTAAAACCCGATAAACCAGACAAACCAAACAAACCAGAAAAACCACGGACCACAGACTACTGACAACGGACAATGAGTACTCAGCGGTGAAAAGGCTTTTTCACGAAGTCGTCAAGGTTCAGAGAAAAAACGTGAATGACACCATCCGAATAAAAGTAAGACGCGTAAGACCGGAAAAAGACGCCGATATACCGTTGCCCCGTTACATGACGGAGCATGCCTCAGGTATGGATATTCATGCTGCAGTAGATAACGAGGTATCCATTTCACCTGGAGAGGTTTGTCTTGTCCCAACCGGCCTGTCTGTGTCCATTCCCCCTGGTTTTGAATTCCAGGTTCGTCCCCGGAGCGGTTTGGCGGTCAAACACGGGATCGGAATCATAAATGCCCCGGGGACTATCGATGCGGACTACAGGGGAGAAGTCTGCGTGGCCTTGATTAACTTTGGTAGAGAACCATTTGTCATAAAACGTGGAGAACGCATCGCCCAGATGGTTTTAGGCCGGGTCCACCGGGCCGATCTGGAACTGACGGATGAGCTTGACCCCAGCGCCCGAAATACCGGCGGCTTTGGACATACCGGCCGATAAATACCAACCCATCCGTCCGTCATTCCGGCGGAAGCCGGAATCTAGTTTTAGTTTTGCACATACCGGTCGATAAATACCGGCCTATCCTCTAATATCCCCGTCTGCCATTCTCCTTCTACGCCTACGCTGACTGCCTCATCCTGAACACAAGGTTTCCGGATGGGAACTATATAATGACAATCCGGCGAAATTTGTGCTATAAAAGCAAGATTAAAGACCTGACTCCTTATTTTGGCGCAAAAATTACATTTAATTTGACATATGTAATTTTTTTGAGCTAAGCTTACATATAAAACCCTGTAGGTAACAAAAACATGGCAAAGGCCCTTTTTAAGGCAGGTACCTTTAAACAACAGTATGGCTATAAAAGTTTCTCCCCAGCTTTTATTAATACTCCATTTGAGTGGACCGACCGGCAAATTGACATCCTGTTGGAAAATGCCACGAGACTCTTAGGCGAATTGAATGCCTATTCCTTACTTGTTCCTGACGTAGATTTCTTTATACATATGCATGTCGTAAAGGAGGCCACAACTTCCAGCAGAATTGAAGGAACGAGAACAAGTATTGATGAAGCCATCTTGCCGGAGGAAGAAATTAAGCCGGAGAGGAGAGATGACTGGTTTGAGGTACAAAATTATACGAAAGCAATGAACTTTGCCGTGGCCGAATTAAACAAACTGCCTCTTTCCATGAGATTACTCAAGGAAGCCCATAGAATCCTGCTTGAGGGAGTGAGGGGAAAACATAAAAGTCCCGGTGAAATCAGAACAAGCCAGAACTGGATAGGGGGCGCTACTCTTAAAGACGCTTTTTTTATCCCTCCACATCACAGTGAAGTACCAGAACTCCTCAGTGACCTCGAAAAATTCTGGCACAATGACCGACTGCAAATACCGCATCTAATAAAGAACGCCATCAGCCACTATCAATTCGAGACCATCCATCCATTCCTGGACGGCAACGGACGGATCGGCCGGCTGCTCATCACCCTTTATCTTGTTGACAAGGGCCTGCTAAGCAAGCCTACCCTGTATTTGTCGGATTTTTTTGAACGCAATAAAGGGGTCTATTACGATTCCCTAACTATGGTACGCGCCTCAAACAATATCGAACAATGGATAAGATTTTTCCTGGTCGGAGTTGCAGAGACCGCCGAAAAGGGCAAGAGAACCTTTGGAAAAATCATTGCCTTGAGGCAGAAATGCGAGGCCGACGTCATGACCCTCGGAAGAAGGGCAAAAACCGGCCGCCGCTTGCTCATGTCCCTCTATTCAGCACCTATTATGAGCGCAAAAACAATCGGGCAGATATTAAACATAACTCACCCCGCGGCCAACCGGCTTATAAGGGACTTGCAGGACTTAGGCATCTTAAAGGAAATGACCGGATTCAAAAGGAACAGGCTTTTTGTCTTTCATGAGTATCTGGAGTTGTTTGAGAAATAAGGAAAGGCGTCCAAAAGGAGACCTGAAAAGGAATGGAGTAATCTCCATGGCGCGGAAGAGGTCGAAAAAAACAAAAGAACTGGAGTGGGCAGGCGACTCATTGCAGATCGATGACTTCACTAGAAAAGCCGAAGAGGAAAATAGGTTTTTAAACAGGAAAACGACTTCCTTTCAGTAAGAGCGGATAAAGTAGATGGCCAAAGAGCAGGGCGCCAGAGAGAAAGGGGCTTGAGCTATCAGTAAAATAGGAAGTTATAATTTTAGGGCCGTTCCTCTTCACCCGGTGCGCTTCCCGTGGCAGGAGGTGGCCGAGGTGGCCCACTACTGGCTCGAAGTAAACGCCATTACGAGGCCAATGATGGTGCGGGAGGATGATGCGTCGTATGGGGGACACAGGACATGATGAGTTTTCGGAGAACACGGCTTCAGGATACAAGGCTACCCCTTTCCACAGTGTGGTTGCTGGAAACCCTGGCGGAATCCAAGGGGCGCCAACAACTTTTCGAAAAGCAGTCCCCTCAGATTCTCAAAACGCTTCGAGAAATGGCATTGATTGAGAGCACAGAATCATCTAATCGGATCGAGGGGGTGACGGTTGAAAAAACCCGCTTGCGTCCGCTTGTCCTGGGAAACACACGCCCTTGCGACCGTTCGGAGGAAGAGATCGTAGGCTATCGGCTGGCACTAAACTGGATACACATCGATCACCGTAAGATTCCCATCACTCCGGAAACCTGTCTGCGCCTTCACGCCCTGGCTCAGGGCGGCACAAGCGGCGATGCCGGACAGTGGAAAACAACGCCAAACGACATCATCGAGATTTTTCCCAACGGCCACCGCGAGGTCCGCTTCCGGCCGCTTGCCCCGGAAAGCGTTTCTGAGGCGATGGAAGAGCTTTGTTTGGGATATCGCCATGCCATTGACCGGTTGCAGGTCACTCCGCTCCTGGCTACGGCATGCTTGGTCCTGGATTTTTTGTGCATCCACCCTTTTCGGGACGGAAACGGCCGCATATCCAGGCTGCTTACCTTGCTCTCCTCCTACCATCACGGTTACGAGGTCGGGCGATACGTCAGCCATGAGCGCATCGTGGAACAGACCAAGGAAGATTACTATGAAGCCTTGAAAACGAGTTCCTCCGGATGGCATGAGGGCGCACATGATGTCATGCCCTGGTTCAACTACCTTCTTTCGATCTGGCGGAGGGCATACCGTGAGTTCGAGGATCGGGCCGGGCGTCAGCGGCCGGAGCGTGGCTCCAAGACCGAACTGGTGGAATATGCCCTTCAGAACCTGATCAGTCCATTCGGTATCGCCGATGTGGAACGGTTTTGCCCCAATGTCAGCCGCGATACGATCCGCCTGGTGATGAACCGCTGGCGGGAGGAAGGGCGGCTGGAGATGCTGGGAAAAGGGCGAGACGCCAAGTGGAGGCGGAAAAGTGAAAAGTAGGAATACCACATTAATGTAGGAATAAATATGGGAACAAGCTTTTGCGCAAACTCTCGAATGCCCTCAACGGACAAACAGAAGAAAAGCTTTGTCACTAACCTGCTCCAGGAAATGAGAAAAGATGGGTTGATTCACTCAGAGGGAACGACCCGGTGGGCAAGGTACTAGAAGGTTTGGTCAGGCCTTAATTTCAAATGAAATATCGAGCAACTTCTTAGGCACAACTTCAGTACCATCATAGAGGCTGTCCAAGACTGGCTGTCCGTTTAAAAGAGTTCTAACAACCCAAAGAAAGCGAGGTAATGGCTTAGAAAGCACCTCCACTTTATTGGCACAGGCATGATGTAACAAAAACCTTTTATAACTATTGAGCAAGGTTAAAAAGAATTCGGTAACAAGGCCAGAGTCTTTAATCTGCACTACATATTTTTGGTATTCTCTATGAATACTGTGGATATGGCCGAAGGCTAACCTGATTTTTGGATAAATGGGAACGAGTAGAAAATCTACCCTGACCTGCTTATAGCCATCACGTGATATCCACTCATTTTCCCAGTCCACGAAGCTATTGTCGGCGCACTTTACCCTGCTGTAGGGGCCGATTTGGTCATCATGAACATATAGCTCAGCTACTTCACCCAAGGAATTACAACGGTAGCCGCTTATGACTACAGCATGGTGGTCATATTCTGAGTTTGATCTTTTCAATTTAATACCGGCAATAACGGGAATTCCAGCTTTAACATAGGCTCTGACCACGTTACTGACTATGTCCTTTGGGTTTTCGCCGTCAGAAATTTTTATCTTTTCAGTATCCAGTCCAATAGAGTTGATAAAACCGGCTATTTGAAAAATATTTAGTCCTGACGAGGGGAAATGTCTTTCGCCGAGACCAGGATAAGCTATGGCCTGTTCTGTTATTTCTGCAGGTGACAGCAGCGGAATACTAAATGGCCTCCTGAGCGGTGATAAAGATGTCCATAATGCGGTTGTAGCACACGCCGCCACCGCTTGATCTGTGTCTGAAAAGGTAATGATTCAATTGTCAAAGGAATGCCATAAAGAGAGGCTTCGCATGTACATGTTAGAAAGATTCGGGTGTCATGGCTTGCTTTTATCGGATAGGTCTTTAAATTGGTACACCCTATGAAAGGCTCCCCTTCACGGCTTCTTATTGGTTTAACTATTACAAAACCGAGGTAGGATTTCTGTAAGTTTTTGAGCAATTCCCCGTTTGGTGTTAGTGCCTCCCTGAACTCCCTTTCTTCAAACTCAGCGGAGAAGAAATGGAGGCGTCTTGTGAATCTCGGCGGGGCATTAAAAGAGCGGGCATAAAACTTGGCATAGTCGATCAAAAAGTTCTTATCAACGTAGTCCTCTTCAATGACTACGGTCTTCGCGTTGAGTTCAGACAAGTATTTGGAAAGATAGGAACCTACCGGAGAGCGGCCTAGATATTCATGAAAGGGAAATTCAAAGGGCAGTACGTTCAATTGAGTCTATATCGTAAATGGTCTTAAAAGGTCTTCGGGAGAAAAGGAGCTGATTTTCCTGTTAAATTCTTCAGCCTCCTTTATATTTTTAGGCGAAGGCGAGATCTTTTCCAAGTCTTTGATTAGCTTTTTTATTTTCGTCTCAAGCTTCATTTGGTTTTGATGTTTCCTCATTGTTTATGCCACCCGGCTGCAGACTGAATAACCATTCAGAACGCTTTAAGGTTAGAGTATATCAACTTTATCCCTCGGTCAAGAGAAAAGATAGACGGCTATGCTAACGTTGGTTCTCTTATCGGCCACTTCCATCTGATAATAAAAGGGCTTAGAGGTATTCCTATCATGCTGCCCTGCCTGTCGGCAGACAGATGGCAACCGCTAAGTCAAAATATTGGGCAACGAACCGGTCAAAATATGCCTTTTAGTATGGTGACAATCCGGCAAAATTTGTGTTATAAGGACTTATAATACCGCCGGTTAGAAAATAGGCCATTTTAGCCGATGAAGAAGTAGGCCAGGCTGACCGGCCAAAAGTAGGCCATTTTCCTTTTACTTCTTTTTTCCCCGCGCGCAAAACTTTTTTTCTTCCCT
>JBFMFO010000038.1:0-16780 GCA_040754095.1 Thermodesulfobacteriota bacterium
ACCGACGTTATCGCACTCGTTAACGTCGTCTTGCCATGATCTATATGCCCTATCGTACCTATGTTTACATGCGGCTTCTTACGCTCAAATTTCTTCTTCCCCATCTCAAAATCCTCCTTAAATTTAAGCAGAATTATAAACTGAACATAATCTTACATACGCCCTAACGTGGAGCCCACGACCGGGATTGAACCGGTGACCTCTTCCTTACCAAGGAAGTGCTCTGCCAACTGAGCTACGTGGGCGCTATAACACAGGATTGAAGCTCCCCGCAGCAAGCTGCGGGGAATGCGCTCGCTATGCATGTTCAGAATACAGAACTCAGGAGTCAGAATTTAGCCCTTCTAATTCTGTCTCCCGTATCCTGAATCCTATATTCTGTTTTTTTCTTATTGGAGCGGGAAACGGGTCTCGAACCCGCAACCCTCAGCTTGGAAGGCTGATGCTCTAGCCAATTGAGCTATTCCCGCTTACACATTCAGATAAACACGCCTAATTAAACAACGCCTTAAAATAATAATGTGGGCGCACTCTCTACAAGACCAGAAAAACCTGACCCTGCCTACTCCTGTATTCAACCTAAAAATGGTGGAGAGGGGAGGATTCGAACCTCCGAAGGCGTCGCCGGCAGATTTACAGTCTGCTCCCTTTGGCCGCTCGGGAACCTCTCCAGTCTAAATAAACATGGCTGGAGCTGGCGATGGGACTCGAACCCGCAACCTGCTGATTACAAATCAGCTGCTCTGCCAATTGAGCTACGCCAGCAAATCAATCTAAAACTTTAGGCGTTAAATCAAATAAATATTATAAACGGCTATTTTAAGACAATTATTCTCTAGTTAGTAAGTATCGTTAGGGAATTTTAGCCGAAGTTTAAAAAAATTTATATACAATGAATAAATTATCTAGTCAAGAGAAATCCCTCTAAGGATTTCCAGGAAGAAAAGGTTCGGGCTGCCTCTTTAAATGGAGCAGTCAGCATTCAGCTCTCAGCTTTCAGAAAGTGGAATAGCGCCTTAAGCTGAGCGCTATTTCGCAGCAAATGGACTTTTTGCGAAGCCGTCAACATTGTTTCTATCTCTTCAGCCGGATAGATACCGCCCGGGCGTGGGCAGTAAGCCCTTCCCTCTCTGCCATTCGAATAACATCTCCGGCGTCCTGAACAAAACTCTTCTCGGTATAATAAATAAGGCTGGTCCTCTTTAAAAAATGTTGAACTCCCAGGGCAGTAGCAAAGCGGGCCGTACCCATCGTGGGGAGGACATGATTGGGACCGGCGATATAGTCCCCCATGGGTTCCGGCGAAAATTCTCCTATAAATAATGCGCCGGCATGCCTTATCTCACCCAACCAGGCAAAAGGTTCCTGCACTATAAGCTCCAAGTGCTCCGGAGCAATTTCATTAGCTATCCGTATGGCATCTGCCACATCATCCACCACAAATATAATCCCATTCTGCTCCAGTGAGGCCCGGGCGATTTCATGCCGCGTTAATTGTTTGATTTGTTTTTTGAGAAAAGCTATGACTGCATGTGCTAGTTTTACCGACGGGGTAAGCAACACCGCTGTGGCTAGGGCGTCGTGTTCAGCCTGAGACAAAAGGTCAGCGGCAACGATCTCGGGACGAGCTGTAGCGTCGGCAATAACCAATACTTCGCTTGGGCCGGCGATCATATCTATGCCTACCATACCGGATAATAGTTTCTTCGCCAATGTTACGTAAACATTGCCCGGCCCAACGATTATATCTACTTTTGGCACTGTCCGGGTGCCAAAGGCCAGCGCTGCAATCCCCCAGGCGCTACCCGCCTTATAGACCTCTTCTATACCCACTTCCTGTGCTGCCACCAACAAGTACGGATTTACTTCGCCCCCGGAAGAGGGCGGGGTGGTAAGGACAATTCGTGGAACACCGGCTATCCGCGCCGGAATGGCATTCATTAATACAGACGAGATAAGCGGGGTCTCCCCCCCTTTGCCGCCGGGGACATACAGGCCGGCGATATCTACCGGACGAACCAACTGGCCAACGGTAGCACCATTTTCTCTGGTTACTATCCAGGATTGTTCTCGCTGCCTGGAGTGAAAATCTTCAATCTGACGAATGGCCTTATTCAAAGTAGCATAGAAATTTTTATCCACCCGCCTATAGGCATTTTTGAACTCCGCCGCTTTAACTCTCAAAGAAGATTTTCTTAGACCAGGCGCATCAAATTGGCGTATATATTTAATAAGGGCCTTATCCCCGCCGACCCGCACTTCTTCCAGAATCCCGGCTACAGCCAACTCATGATCTTTAGCAAAGTTGATTTGCCTGGTCCCAAGGGCGCGTAATCTTTGACGGCCCTCTTCACTATCAGCACGAACTAAGGAGATCATCTTTCTCCCCCTCTCGCCCTTAGCCAAATTTTGCCTTTATATAACATGATCTATCAAAAAATTAAACTATTCCAGTTTTTCCTTGCATCTTTATCTGCAATCTCAGATAATCGAAGCTCCTCGCAGCCCGCCTACGGCGGACGGGAAAGATTTACCATCTTCTAAGGAGCTGAGCTTGCTAAGGCCGGAAGACCTATTTGACCTGGAAGGGTTCCATCATCGGGACTTATTCGCGGGGGTTAATCTGGTTTGGGAAGCGTTACCGAAATTAAAAACCTACCTATTGCAGGCTATAGCGGTTAACCCTGTAACCGGCCTGCCTCTTTCTATACCCCTTAGGGCCACCCTGGCGGTACATGAAGGGAAACTACTGCAAAAAGGTATAGAGATAATACCCGGAGATACCACCAAGGGAAAGATGAAGGTCGTCAAAAACGGAAAGGTTCTGGAGGGGGCCTCTGTTTTGTATGCCGGCTGTGTCCTGGCAGATGAAGGAATAGTTATTGGCCGCGGCATAGTCGTTGAGCCCGGAGCCCTGATCAAAGGCCCGACCATAATAGGCGATCAGACGGAGGTCCGTCAGGGCGCTTATATCCGGGGAACTTGCCTGGTTGGCGCGCATTGTGTAGTAGGACATACCACCGAGATAAAAAACTCTATCATGCTGGATGGCGCCAAGGCCGGACATTTTGCCTACCTGGGAGACAGCATCCTGGGGAGCGACTGCAACCTCGGTGCCGGAACCAAATTGGCCAACCTGAAACTCCTTAACGCACCTATCACTATCAGGATTGCAGGGAAAGAATATCCCACCCTGCTCCGTAAGCTCGGCGCAATCTTGGGTGATGGCGTACAAACGGGCTGCAACTCGGTCACCAATCCAGGGACTATCCTTGGACAAAGATCATTGGTCTATCCAAATACCACAGTCAAAAGCGGTTACTATCCCCCCGGATCCGTCATCCGCTAATAATAAACAAAATAGAAAGGAAACGTTTATGAAAAGATTAAGGCTGGTTGTTCTATCTATCTGTTTGGGAGTTGTCTGTCTTTTAGTATCATCCCTGACCTGGGCAGATAAGTCTGCAAAAAATGATAAAATCGTCGCTAAGGCGGGCAGACAGGTCTTGACGGCTGAGGCCCTTGACCGAAGGGTGAATTCTTTACCACCGGAATATCAGAAGATGATCAGGCAAAACCCTCAATTCAAACAAAATCTTATTGATCGCTGGGTCCAAATCTCTTTGCTCTCTCAGGAAGCGCGAGCCCGTAAGCTGGATCGCAACAAGGCCATGGCCGAAAAAATCAACGAGTTGGTCGATACCGTCCTGGCCCAGGAATTTGTAACTAAATATGTCTTTGATAAGATCAAGGTAACAGATAAAGAGATAACCCACTATTATTCTGAGCATAAAGCTGAATTTGAAGAGCCGGAGATGGTCAAGGCACGGCATATCCTGGTCAAGGTCTCCCCTGAAGCCAACCCCGATGACTGGGGGGCAGCAGAAACCCGGATACGCGAAATCAAGAAGCGTCTGGATGGAGGAGAGGATTTCGCTGCGGTGGCCCAGGCTTACTCGGAAGACCCGGGCAGCAAAGATAAGGGGGGCGAACTCGGATTCTTTCCGCGTGGACAGATGGTTCCGGAATTCGAAAAGGCAGCCTTTACGCTCAGGACAGGAGAAGTAAGTGAACCCGTTAAGACTGCATTCGGGTATCATATCATCAAAGCAGAAGATAGAAAGGAAGCAAAGACTAAGACCTTTGATGAAGTTAAGGAAGAGGTCAAAAACAGGTTAATAGAAACAAAGCAGGAAGAAGCTATGGGAAAACTTTTTCTGGAATTAAAAAACAAATACGGCGTAACTATAACTCCATAGCCTTAGCTACAGGCAATGTCAACGGTTACCGGTCACCGGTCATTGGTTAAGTCGGGAGAAAGATAGACTTCTTTTACCAGTGACAAATGACTATTGACTAATGACCAAGTGATAAGGAGGGAAAGACGATGAATTTATTAACAGAACGTTTGGATCTACCGGCAAACAGTAATATTATCTTGGGCCAGACCCACTTCATAAAATCCGTGGAAGATCTTTATGAGATATTAGTAAGCGCGGTTCCGGGTATAAAGTTCGGATTGGCTTTTTGTGAGGCCTCCGGTGACTGCCTTATCCGGGCAGCCGCTAATGATGAAGAACTCAAGGAAGCTGCCATTGCCAACGCCGGGAAGATAGCGGCCGGCCACTCGTTTATAGTTATCATGCGCAACGCCTTTCCTATTAATGTCTTAAATGCCATAAAACTGTGCCAGGAGGTATGCACCATTTACTGTGCAACGGCAAATCCCGTAGAGGTGATTATCGCGCAAACAGAACAGGGGCGAGGGATACTCGGAGTCATTGACGGCTATTCACCAAAGGGAGTAGAGGAAGAAGGCAATATAACCTGGCGACTGGATTTACTGAGAAAACTAGGCTATAAGGCCTCTTGAGGACCGGCGCTTATCCTAAAACTGAAAATATAAAAGGGAGACCGGATGGTCTCCCTTTTATTATCCACTTCGTGCCACAGTTTGATTAATGGCCGGCCGGAGCTGCCTCAGGGGCCGGAGCTGCCTCAGGGGCTGCCTCAGGAGCCGGAGCTGCCTCAGGAGCCGGAGCCTCAGGAGCCGGAGCTGCCTCAGGAGCCGGAGCCTCAGGAGCCGCCTCCTCCTTCTTCTGGCAACCAACCGCTACGGCCAGAGACAATGCCATTACCAGCACAAGAAGAAAAGATAAAAACTTACGCATACATTAATCACCTCTTTTCTTTTACAGATTTTGGTTTTCTCAACGATTACCGCCAACTTTTGACGATCTACCATTTCTTCCGTCAGAATTTATTTCCGAAATTCTAGATAAGTCTTAATGAAATGTCAATAAAAAATCACCGCAAGCTACAAGAAATGATTTATGAGGGTTTGCCGCAAGATTTTATCAGGAGATTCGCCACGAAGAATTCGCCGGTATAAATTTTTAATTATCAATAAAAATAAAGGAATCAATATATTATGAGCAAAAATAGCCGGCCGTTCCACATTTGGTTAAATTTTTTGAACCCGGATCATCTCTCATCCCAGGGGCCGATATATATTTATCCAATAAAATCCAACTGTTACATTTATTGCCCTTTTTGGCATGAACGTTGCAAAGACTACTAACGAGTAAAAAACCTTTCTCCTTATCCGTAGAGCAGCCGGGATTATCAGTCGCCCGGCTGTTCTTTTTTATACACAGCGTCATGAGTTCTCGATGCGCTCGATCAGGCAAGGAACAAGCCAGGGAGCCCCGCGGAACAGCCTTGTGGTGTTGTGAGCAGACACCGCTGCGGGTGACGTGGCATGTCAGGATGGATCGGACTTATGTCGCTATGTATAGAATCCTGCGCAATAAAACACCGTTAAGCCACAATTAAAAAACTCAATATCGGTTAAATAGATTGACGAATAAAAAAAATCCCTTATATAATTGTTAAAAAGGCGCAAAACAAGAAACTCGTCACGGCGGGAAACTGGACCGTTACAACGCCGTCAATTTATTCTAAAAAGTGGCCGACAATATGGAAAAACAGAAGATACTGGCTGTAGATGATGATCCGTTTATCCGGGATCTGCTGGCAGAGATTATGGCCAAGCTGGGACATGAATGTGATGTGGCTGAAGATGGCCTGGCTGCCCTGGATAAACTGGCCGCCGGTTCCTACACCATCGTGATCACAGACATAAAAATGCCCCGTTTGGACGGGGTTGAATTAACCAAAAGAATAAAAGAACAGTACGACAATACAGATATAATAGTTATTACTGCCTACAATGCAGACTACAAATACACCGATGTAATAAGGGCCGGGGCCAGCGATTTTATATCCAAGCCCTTTAATATAGATGAACTGGAAGCCAAGTTTAACCGCATCATTCGTGAAAGAACCTTGCGCCATGAATTGGAAACCCTTTCTATAAGGGATGAACTGACGAATATCTATAACCGGCGACATTTCAACGTCAAACTGGAAGAGGAATCTTACCGGGCGTACCGCCAGGGCTACAATCTATTTCTTATCCTTATGGACATAGATGACTTTAAAGACTTTAACGATCAAAAGGGACACCAGGAAGGAGATATTCTGCTTCACAAACTGGGCGAGGTAATCCTGTCTTCCGTGCGCGAAAACGTGGACTGGGGATTTAGATACGGTGGGGATGAATTTGCTATTATTGTCACTCAAGCTACTGAAGACCAGGCCGGGAAGATAGCCGAACGTATCCGGACAAAATACAATGCTGAACACCTGAAGCCGACTTCCTTGAGCATTGGCCTGGCTAAGCTCATCTACAGCCCCAGCCTGACCCCACAAGAAAATATGGATATCCTCATCCGTGCCGCAGACAAGGCCCTTTACAGCGCAAAAAGCGCAGGAGGCGATCGAATTACCTTAGCCGAAGTTTAAAAAAGGGCGTCTTGCCCGGTCGGGGAGGGGAAAAGACAAAATGCCCACGTATGAATATCAATGTATGAAATGTAATGAAGTCTTCACGGTAGTGTTAAGCCTTGCAGAACATGAAAAGAAAAAGGCCTCTTGCCCAAAATGCAAAAGTAAAAAGGTCAAACAGCGGATCAGTCACTTTATGACCAAGACGTCCAGGAAAAGTTAGATAATGCTCATCCGGAAACTACCGTTTCCGGATTCACGCTTTCAGCCATCAGCCGTCAGCTCTCAGCAAAAAATCGAGACAAACAGCTTGCTGATAGTTATCGCACCCATGCCGGGCCTCGTGTAAACAATACGGCCTCCCGGAAATTTAACGTCCCGCTATAAATTGCCCTGCCCGTAATGACTCCTTCTACACCGTAATCTTCTATGGCCGCGATTTTCTTAATATCATCCAGCGTCGAAACCCCGCCGGCGACGTAGATAGGCACGCCTACCGAACGGGCCAGATCTTTCGTAGCTTCGATATTGGGACCGGTCTGCATACCATCACGTTTGATATCGGTAAAAATGATGGCCCGCACCCCAAAGTCTTCGTATTTTTGGGCCAGCGTCAGGACATCGGTATCCGTTGTTTCTGTCCATCCTTCGACAGCCACTTTTCCATTTCTGGCATCGATTCCAACCACAATCCTTCCCGGAAAGATGCGGCACATCTCCTGCACCAGATCCGGATTTCTGTGGGCTACCGTGCCCAGAATCACCCTATCTACACCCCAGGAAAGATATGTCTCAATGGTCTCACTATCACGGATACCACCACCAACCTGCACCGGTATTTTTAACGCAGAAAGGATATTTTTGATACTTTCGTGGTTTGCCGGTCTTTTACTTACCGCGCCGTCTAAATCCACAATATGCAGCAATTCTGCCCCATCCGATTCCCATCTAAGCGCCATCTCCACCGGGTTGTTGGAAAATACCGTTTCCTGAGACATATCGCCCTGTCTCAGCCGAACACATCGGCCTTGCTTCAAGTCTATAGCCGGCACAACAATCATAACGTTATAGGGAACACTCCTTCATGCTGATCAGTTCACTCCCATTATAAAGTACTCAACGCACTACCCCAGCAAGCTACGGGGAATTTAACCCAATAACTCCCAAAAATCTCGTAACCGGTATAATCTGCGTAATCTGTGGATTAGACCTATCGCTATCGAGGGAAATCCTCCATCACTTTATCCACGCCTTCTTCCGCCAGTTCATCGGCCGTAAGCCATTTAAACCCTCTCTTGAGGTAGGAAGGAAACCTGAGTATATTTTCCATTAAAGAGGTCTGTGTCTCATCGAAGCGCCCCTTCCATATAATAACGCCGTCAGAAGTCCGCACCAGATGCAGATCAAAAGCCACAGAGGCAGGACGCTGGACACTATAGGCACGGCCTTCCCTTTCTTCATACCGGAATATCCGTCCATACAATACAGCGTCAGTCCCTGACTTCTCGCCAATCCTTTGCAAAATCTTCGTATATGGCATGCCTCCCGACCTGGCCAGGGCATCCGCCCACAATCCCTTACTCTGGCCGGGCGTAAGGAGAATAATATCCGGTTTGTCCTTCAACTTCTCAAAGAGCAGGTCAGACAGGACAGTTTCCGCCCTGGAATCAACATATCCGCCTTTATAGGCGCTGCCGCAGACACTGCAAGTCACATATTGCTGGCCTGCATCTCCTGCCGCTTCCACCTCAAAAGGGAGAACCGCTATGGCCTTTGCCGTCAGTCCGGCTTTCTTCTCTAATTCACCATGCTTACCGCCGCAGCCTATGCATGCAAAACACAAAATCCAAAGTATAGTCATCCCAAAACAGACTTTCCCAATGCTGTTCATTGTACTCCCTCACATGGAGCCGTTAACAATTAAATAAGGCCCTTGGTTGAAATTACACCGCTAACCCGGCTGTCCAGGCCGGTAGCCATATCCAGCGCCCTTCCCAGGGCCTTGAAAATAGCCTCGATTATGTGGTGGGCATTTCGGCCATACATAACATTAACATGGAGAGTAATACCACCGTGCGTGGCAAGGGCTTGCAGGAACTCAGGGACCAACTGTGTGTCAAACATCCCTACCTTGCTCTGTCTCATTTTAACGTTATAGATCAGCAATGGCCTGTTGGAGATATCTATTGCCACCTGGCACAATGCCTCATCCATCGGAACAATGGCCTGCCCATAGCGCCTTATCCCCTGTTTTTCACCCAGGGTCTCCCGCAAGGCGTCTCCCAGACATATACCAATATCCTCAACGGTATGATGGAAATCCACTTCTATATCGCCCCTGGCCCTTAAAACCAGGTCAAAAAATCCATGGGCGGCAAAAAGGGTGAGCATGTGATCGAGGAAGGCAATACCGCTATTAATATCGCTTTTGCCCCCTCCATCCAGGCTGAATTTCAGAGAAATATCCGTTTCCTTCGTCTTTCTTTCTACTTTGGCCTTACGCCCCGGCTTCTTGTTCATGAATCTACCCTGTAAGTATCCTTGCGACAAAAACCAATTGACTTTATTAGGCTTTTAGCTATAGTCTTTAAACCAATCGCCTGTAAAAGTAAATTAAAAAGTGCCTTCTGAACTATTTTATGGATCATAAGAAAAACCTCATTTTTAACATTATAACGATAATTGTCAGCATATCGGCTGTTAGTTTTTCGGCTTACGCCCTCTGGCGGCTGGATCAATCCCAGAAAAAATGGGGAGAGATGGATAATGCCATAGTCACTTCTCAACTGCGGATAGACAAACTCGAAACCCACCTTCTTAACATGGAACTCACCAATTTTATTAATATTACCAGCGCACGCCTGGCCTTAAATCTCAACCGACAGTTTGTATTCTATGGCCTGGTCAACCAACCCCCATTGACCCATGATGTAATCATTGCCCTCTACACGCGGGATGACTTTTTCAAGACAGAAGACCCGGAATTAAAGAAATTTATTATCAATCTTGTCAAACAACATACAGAAACCGTCTTACAAACAGTAAAGGTCACCAGCGGGCTAACCGGAACCAAAGTAGATCATCTCACTATAAATTTTCTCGACAATACGGATTCTAAAAACATACTGGCACAGTACAAAAACAAAAAACTCAGGGTAAAAATAAACAATACCTTCACCCCGGTATCCATCCAGAAATAACCACCTGTAACTTTTCCTGCATCTTATCAGCCGGTTAAAAATATTCGTCTTTATTTGTTTAAGTTGGCGCAGCGCATTGCCGATATGACAATAGAAAATTGGCAACTACCAATAAAGATGGTGAACTTGTAAAAGGTCAAAAATAACAGTGGCAGATTCCTTGATGGAAAGTCCTTTAAAATCTTACCGGAGAAAAATACGTCAGGTCCCGTGCATGACAAAGCTTGACAATATGATAGAGACATTGCGCCGCAAATTCCATTACAAAATCAAGATATTCCCCCTGGAAAAAATTCCCGACGCTATAACATGGGCGGAGCGAGGTTTCATATCCATACACGAGAACTACCTTTCGCGGCGAAAAAAGTCTTATCATATTATATCTACGGATAAAGAAAGGCTCCTTCGTCTCTGCCGGGAACTTTCCATACCGGAAGGCTCTATACGGTCTTCGGACTTCTATAAATTCTGGCACACGAACTGGATCCCGGAAAATGAAGGATGCAAGGCAAGAAAGTAGATAGTCACTGCCTTTTTTGCAAACTAAACGAACTCATACAACCTAACCGGCCTTTCTAATCCCATCCTGTATCTTATTCAATTCATCACACATTCTCTTTCGGGTCAGGGTTATCTTCTCCAAGGAAGAAATAAACATGCGTTGCTTGCGGGGCGGCCATTTCTCGATAACTTCCAGTAAGGGTTCACAATACCACCAGTTGCAGCGATGCGGCCGCATAGCGCGAGGCAGGACGCAGCCCCTTTCTGCCAGGAACTGACACGGTTCCTCATCTCTCAAGCCATCCCTGAAAGGGGGCAATTCCAGCCCCAGCGCCGCCAAATAAATCAGGTCGCACCAATCGAACCGGCCGTTTAGATTGGTACAATTCGAACTTTTGCACCGGGGGCAGACTTCCGAGGTCATTTCCTGGATCAGCGGGTCTATCGCCTCAATACCGGCCTTCACCTCCAAAGCCAGGCAACGGATATTCTCCGCTTCATGCGGATAATCCTTAAATACGCATCGGATTCCTCGATACGCCTCTCTTAGTTCTTCTAATGTAGTTGGAGTTGTCATACGCCACAAACCACTCTTTCCTATTACTACGGTAATTAAAAACCTTAAATCCCGCCCGATAACATGATGCAAGATACCAGGGACATCCAATCTCGCCAATCTTGGCATAGTCCCCTATATCTCATAACCGCATCCGCATGTTAGGCACGTTCTACACGGCATGGTTAGACGTCTATTTTCTATGAGCATTCCACTTGGGCTCATGCCGTAGCTTTAGGAATACTCGTCTGAAAGTCAAGAGTACGAGGGCAGTGGCGAAAAGAATTACTCCACACTCGCTCAGCCATGTGAAATTTACGAGGAAATTACCTTTGGGGGCGAAAAATATCAAGTCTGCAAAGAACATTAGGACGCTGATCCATGAGAGTAAAAGAATTACCCTATCAATCGCGTATGGATGCCCTTGCTCTTGGACTTATGGGGTGTCTGCATAACAGATTTAGCCTAGTAGGGTGGGCTGTGCCCACCATCATTATATCGTCTTTTATTCTCCGCCAATATCCACCGGAAATTCCGTCGGCGTTGCACCCCAATCCGGCGGGTACATCCCTTTCTCAACATACCGATGAAATGTCGAATACGGCCAGTCTTTCGGTGCATCTACAATCCGATACTTTACCGAGAAGTGATTTCACGTAACAGCGCTCTCGATTCCTCCAGACAAAGAATCGGCTGCCGTTGGTACGTAACCACCGTGAAAAAATATGTATTTCCCTCCCGTGCCCTTCGATAATTCGGGATTTCATGTGACCCGTATCCACAACATATTGTCAGCGGTTTTGGTGGGCTTAGCCCACCCTACCTGGCTACCAATCAATTCCTTGATATTAGCCACAAACACCGGATGGTTGTTGAAGGCCGATCTCGGGGGCACATGTTCAAAAGATAACTTCCCCTCTACTCCACAGATAGAGCAAGGACCAATTTTATTTTTTCTTCGGGGCATTTCTATTCTCTCAAGCTAACTTTTAAATATGTATGGCCCTTATTTCAAATTGTTATCATCTATGACAATATACATTCCCTTGAACTATACAAAAAATTGAAGGAATCTCAGCACGTTCCGCACAAACGCCCGGTGGCCTTTACCTACTTGCAGAATAACCTTGGAATACCAGGGTGCGTTCCATGGCAACCACAACAATTTATTGTGCCATTAGGATTCAGATATTTTGCCGGCACATTGACATCAGGAGTGACCGGAGTTGTCTGGTACTTTGCCCAGATCGAGTGACCTTGCGCCAACCCCATTGCCAGTAATACAAATACACCCGTACACACCAAGACTTTTAATATCCTCACCACAAATACCTCCTTTTATTTGCCTGTTCCGCTCAAACCGACCACTAATCGGAGTAGGCAGCGTTGCTTACAACGTATTTATAAATCATAGGCGTCAGCTCGAGTCAAGGGAAAATGTGGCCGATGGGGACGTTGTGTGGCCCTATCGGTTCCATAGTTGCCGGCTCCCCAAACGGCTACAAATAGAGGATGAAAGCTGACTTCACCTGAGGGAAGGGGATTTGCCTTCTCCCACGCCCCTCTCGTCTCCCTTGAAAAGATATTAACGGGTATGTCTCCTATACCCTTATCAAGCGCTTTAAGCCGGGCTTCAACATCCCTTGCCTCCGATGCCTTTGCATGCGGGAAATTTGAGTTTCCAGCATATTGATCCATGACGGTTCTACAGCATCCATTAAAGAATTAGACGAAAAAGCCGATAAATAACGAGTACTCTTTTTTCTGAGGAGAAAAAATGACCCTACCACTTGGAAAAGTTCTCGTGGAGCTTGGCTATGCAACAGAGCAACAGATAAAAGAAGCTTTAAGAAAACAAAGGGAACTTGACGACAAATGGACGCTGACGCGCTCCATGAGTCTACCGTCAATCCTTTCAAGCGTAAACATGGCCAGGGCTAAGTGGAAAGACCGCCGATTAGGCAAGATACTTATGGAAATGGGGGTCGTCACACCGGACCAGATCGAAAAAGCCTTGCAAAGACAAAAAGCAATGAATGGCAGGCATATCGGCTCAATCTCCGATGAAGAAGCTGTTGCTCTCATGGAAATACCTTCTTTGATAAACTCGGCTCTCAACGCTTACGAACTCCTTAGCAACGTGATGACTTGCTGCAATACCTTAGTTGATTCAACGGCCAGCGCGCTTTTCATTTGCGATGAAAAAAAAGAAAAATTAGCAACAAGTTTCTATGCCGGTGGCGAAGAAAAGCTTGAGGTGAAGGTATTCCCGACGGGCAGTGTCGCTGCATGGGTGATAGCAAATAATGAGCCCATTTTGATAGACGACCTTGAGTCGGACGCGAGATTCTCGGGGAAAGACAACGACTTTCCTGTGGAGACTATCCGTTCCGTGGCGTGCATTCCTGTCCGTACCAAAAGGCAAACCGTAGGGGCTATCGAGGTCATGAACAAGAAAAACAGCAGCAGCTTTTCACAGAAAGACCTGGGGTTTTTATCCATAATCGCCAATCAGGTCGGCATGGAGCTTAACAACATCAGGCTTCTGGCCGAGTTGGACCAAAGCCTCCGCGACCTTAAAAAGGCTCAGAATCGCATTATCCAGATAGAGAAAGTGAGGGCACTCGGAGAGATGGCGGGTGGCGTAGCGCATGACTTTAACAATCTGCTGGCTGGAGTACTGGGAAGAGCGCAGCTTTTACGGCGAAAACTCGACACGAACGAAGATCCGGCTGTCCAAAAAAGCCTCGACGTAATCGAAAAATCTGCCCTGGATGGGGCAGCCATGGTGCGTAGATTGCTTGATTTTACCAGGTTTCGCAGGGACGAAGAAGGTTTCACCCCGGTAAATATAAATGAGCTGATAAAAGATGCCGTGGAATTTACAAAAACACGGTGGAAAACTGAGACCGAGGTTTTGGGTAAAAAACTAGACCTCCAGATGGAACTGAACGAGGTGCCGCCTATCGCAGGTGAAGAAGCGGCTATACGGGAAGTTATCGTTAACCTGATTTTCAACGCGATCGAGGCTATGCCAGGCGGGGGTAAAATATATATAAGTACCCAGAGCAACGAACGAGGAGTGTTTATAAAAATCGGGGATACCGGGATAGGAATGCCGGAAGAATTTAAAAATAAAGCTTTCGATCCTTTTCTCACAACCAAGGGACCGACCAATTCCGGCCTCGGGCTGAGTGTTTCGTATGGCATAGTCAAGAGACACGACGGCAATATAGAAATCGAGAGCACAGAGGGTAAAGGTACCACGGTCAGCATAGTTCTACCCATCGGTAACATCAAAGAACACAGCTCAGCGCCGGAAACCAAAAAAATACAAAGGCAGAAAGCCAGGATATTAATTATAGACGATGACGAGACCGTAAGGGATCTGCTGAATGAGGTACTAACAGACGCTGGTCACGAAGTAATAACGGCCGGCCATGGAAGAGACGGGGTCCAGCTTTTCAGAAACCAACCCTTTGACCTGGTTATCACTGACCTGGCCATGCCGGAGATAAGCGGATGGGATGTCGCTCGGAGCGTAAAAGGAGAAAAACCGGCTACTTTAGTCGCTCTAATCACCGGCTGGGGACTTGAGACTGATGATCAGAAAATGAAGGAATACGATATAGACTTGCTCATCAGAAAACCATTTCAACTCATGGAGATAATAAAGCAAATTGATGAATTATTACAAAGTTAAATCGATACCCCAAGGTTAATTTCTTTAAGGGCCTCATAGGGTTCCCTGCCGCCCAGCAAAGGCATAATCATGTCCAGGATCACAATATCTATGCTGTCCCTATTTTCTTTGTAAACTCTTATAGCCTCTTTTCCTTCTTGGGCCGTGAGCACTGAATAACCCATTGCCTGCCACCTTGGTATTAAACGGAGATCTGGATGAGACATTAGACTGGCCTAAGCGTTGCCATAGGGTAACTCCCATGTTACAGATGTCCCATCTTCCTTGGAAGACAGGAGCGTTATGTCGCCGCCATGGCCTTGGACGACTAATCGGGCCATATACGTGCCCAGACCTATCCCAACTTTTTTTCCAAATGAGGCGTATTTTTCAAAGAATCTCGAACGCACCTCTTCCGGAACAGTACCCCAATTGCTGATACTCACCTTGACGTAACCTTCTTTTGTTCTAACTTTGATCTTGACGCTCATATTGGAAGGAGATGCCTCTATGGCATTTTTAAGGAGATTGTTTAATGCGTTTTGTAGGTAGACTTTGTCTCCGTAAAACGGAAGCTTGTCTTCTAAGGAATAGATTTTATGGTTGAATATAATGGTTATATTGACGTTTTTCTTATCAGCCAATTCTCGCAGCGTATCCCGTGAATGCCTTACTGCATCCAGAAAATTGAATTCTTCCTTGTTGAACATAAAAGTACCTTGCTCCAGTTTCGAGACGTGGAGGTAGGTTTCAATCATATTTTCCAGTTGCACGCCGTACCGATGGATATGTTTACAGTATTCAAGCTGGGTTTCTGTCAAAGGAGTATGCTTGATGAGCCTCGTTGTAAATCCCATGATTCCAATCAACTGTGACCGCATGTCGTGTCTGAGCATACGCTCCATATCTTTCTGCATGTTTTCTATCTCTACCGAGGGCGTAATATCCCGAAAGGAGGCGATAAGTGCCGCTTTCGCTTGATACTCAATAAGGGATATATTGACCGAAGTCCAGCAAAATGAGCCGTCTTGCTTTTTAAGTCTATATTTGGCCGGAGCTTGGTTAATAGTACCATTGGATACGTCGTCTATGTGCTGGAGGGCTTTTTCGTGGTCATCCGGCCATATCAGATCGAGCAATTTCCACTTATACAAGGATGATTCGCCATACCCAAGAATCTTTCCCAGTGCTTTGTTATGAAAGACTATGGCACCATTCTGAAACAAACCTATCCCATCGGCAGCATTCTCGATCAATGTTCGGTAGCGCTCTTCTGATTTTTTCAACTCTTCGGTCTTGGCGGTAACCTTGCGTTCCAACTCAAGGAGTTTGGCCAGACGCTTTACACTCAACACCAAGTCGCCCATCTTAAAGGGCTTTTGAATAAAGTCATAAACCCCGGTTTTTATCGCCTCCACCGCGTTATGGAAATTTCCAAAGCCGCTGATGAGGATTATGCCCAGATCAGGTCGTTCTCTCTTAATCCCTTTCGCGAGCGAAATTCCATCCATTACAGGCATATTGATATCGACCAGGGCGATTTCGTAACGATCGTTGTAGAGCATTTCCAGAGCGCCTAAAGGGTCTTGTGTCGATTCAGCGCCAAATCCCGCCCTCGACAAAGCTTCTTCTATCAAGTTACATAAGCGCTTATCGTCATCGACTATTAGGATGTGCGGAGCATACGGCATGACAAGCCTGTTATGAGTTTCAAACAGCCTGTTTTCATAAATTCATCAGTCTAATATACCAATAGACTTTTTAATTTAGCGATCCCGAATAACTATCCGCCTTGTTGCTACGTCCACTCATCCCACAGGATAATTCTCGAAACCGCGGGGATCATGGATTTGATGACCTGATACATATTACCGCCGGTCAGAAAACAGGCCAGAATTGCCGGTTTAAAAGTAGGCCATTACGGGGCATGGACGAAGTAATGCGTACCTGCCATATTTGAAAGGCAAGCTGGTGCGTTACCGTCTCCCTCTG
>JBFMFO010000039.1:0-15717 GCA_040754095.1 Thermodesulfobacteriota bacterium
ACCGACGTTATCGCACTCGTTAACGTCGTCTTGCCATGATCTATATGCCCTATCGTACCTATGTTTACATGCGGCTTCTTACGCTCAAATTTCTTCTTCCCCATCTCAAAATCCTCCTTAAATTTAACGCCAGGTAAAAATTATCCCCCGTAATCAACCTTACATCGCAGATGCCTTTCGCATAATCTCTTCGCCCACGGAAACGGGGACCGGCTCATAGTGTGAAAATTGCATGGTAAACGTCGCCCGGCCCTGGGTTTTTGAGCGCAGATCCGTGGCATAACCAAACATTTGCTCCAGCGGAACCCTGGCAGAGGCGATCTGGATACTCGGCCTGGCCTCCAGGCCGACTAATTTACCCCTTCTTCCGTTAATGTCGCCGATTACTTCACCAATAAATTCTTCCGGGGTAACCACATCCAAAGACATAATAGGTTCCAGCAGTACCGGCTCCGCCTTTCTGGCGGCCTCCTTGAAACCCATGGAAGCAGCGATACTAAAAGCCATCTCTGAAGAATCAACCTCATGATACGAACCATCTATCAGGGTTACTCTAATGTCGGTCATCGGGTAACCGGCCGATACGCCGACCTCTGCCGCTCCCCTTATCCCCTTCTCCACGGCCGATATATACTCTCTGGGCACTACGCCACCTTTAATGGCATCTACAAATTCAATGCCCTTACCCGGCTCAAGCGGCTCTATATCCAACCAGACATGGCCATATTGTCCACGTCCGCCACTCTGTCTGACAAATTTTCCTTCGGCCCGGGCCTTTCTTTTAATCGTCTCTTTATAGGCTACGTGAGGCTGCCCCACCTTGGCATCAATCTTGAATTCTCTGACTAAGCGATCAACAATAATTTCCAGATGCAACTCGCCCATCCCGGAGATGATAGTCTGCCCGGTCTCCTCATCCGTTCGAACCTTAAATGAAGGGTCTTCCAGGGCGATCTTCGCTAATGACAGGCCCAGCTTGTCCTGATCCGCTTTAGACTTGGGTTCAATGGCCACCGATATCACCGGTAGAGGGATATCCATGGCCTCCAACTGTATTGGCGACCCTTCGTCACAAAGGGTATCTCCGGTAGAAACATCCCGCAAGCCGACAACAGCCGCTATATCCCCGGCAAAAACTTCCTTGATTTCTTCCCTCTTGTTGGCATGCATCTTGACCAGCCGGCCGACTCTTTCTTTCTTCCTCTTCTTAGCATTATAAACACTACTGCCGGAGGTCAGCGAACCGGAATATACGCGCAGAAAGGTCAGGTTGCCAATAAAGGGATCGGTCATAATCTTGAAGGCCAGCGCGGCAAAAGGCGCATCATCTGCTGCCTGCCGTTCTTCTTCTGCGCCTTTGTCATTCAGGCCCTTGACCGGTGGTACATCCGTCGGGGCCGGCAGGTAATCAACAACGGCGTCCAAAAGCAGTTGGACGCCCCTATTCTTGAAGGCAGAACCGCATAGTACCGGCACAACCTTCAAGGATAGAGTTGCCTTACGCAGGCTAAGACGAATATCTCCCGGAGAGATATCCTCTCCGCCCAGATATTTCTCCATAAACCCATCATCTACATCCGCCAATCCCTCCAGCAACTGTTCCCTATAGGCCAAAGCCTCTTCTTCCAGTCCTGACGGGATATCCTCTACGTGATATTTCGCCCCCAGCGTCGAGTCATCCCATACCACTGCCTTCATCCCCAGAAGATCGATGACCCCCCTAAAGCCCTCCTCCGACCCTAGAGGGATCTGAACAGCCACAGGATTGGCGCCGAGTCGATTTTTCATCATTCCCAGGCAGTGCTTAAAATCCGCACCCGAACGGTCCATCTTATTGATAAAGGCAATGCGCGGCACCTTATAGCGATCAGCCTGACGCCACACCGTCTCCGATTGTGGCTCGACGCCGCCCACCGCGCAAAAAACCGCTACCGCCCCATCCAATACCCGCAGCGATCGCTCCACCTCTACCGTAAAGTCAACATGGCCGGGGGTATCAATAAGGTTTATGCGATGCCCCCCCCACAAGCAGGTTGTTGCTGCCGAGGTAATGGTGATGCCACGCTCCTGCTCCTGCTCCATCCAGTCCATAACCGCAGTGCCGTCATGCACCTCTCCGATCTTATAAGACACGCCTGTATAATAAAGGATGCGTTCCGTCGTAGTAGTCTTACCGGCATCAATATGCGCCATGATACCGATATTCCGTGTCTTTTCTAATGAAACAAGACGTGGCAATTCTTCCCCTCTTCTAAATCTATTCTCTTTGATCTATTATCAAAGAACCCGGAAATTATTCCGTCTTAACTCTGATTACCAACGATAATGGGCAAAGGCCTTATTGGCTTCAGCCATCTTGTGCGTATCTTCTTTTTTCTTTACCGATGACCCGCGATTATTATAGGCGTCGATTAATTCTGCCGCCAATTTCTCCTCCATGGACTTTTCCGTCCGCGAATTTGCATAGCCGATTATCCAGCGGATAGCCAGGGCCACCCTTCTATTCGGCCGCACCTCTACAGGGACCTGGTACGTAGCGCCGCCCACCCGGCGAGATTTAACCTCAATTACCGGTTTTACATGCTCCAAGGCAGCGTTAAACACCTCTTCCGGATTCTTGCCCACCCGATCACGTATAATATCCAAAGCCCGATAGAGTATATACTGGGCAACGTTCTTTTTACCACGCTGCATAATCCGGTTGACAAATTTTGCCACCAATCCGCTATTATATTTCGGATCCGGATTAATCTCCCGCTTTATAACTACCTTCCTTCTGGGCATACCTACCTCTTATCTCTTATTTCACCCAATTACTTGGGCCGCTTAGCACCATACTTGGAGCGTCCCTTTTTCCTATCCTGCACACCTAGTGTATCTAAGGCACCCCGGACGATATGATAGCGCACACCCGGCAGATCCTTAACACGTCCTCCGCGTATCAGCACCACAGAATGTTCCTGTAAATTATGTCCTACCCCGGGAATATAGGAAGTTGCTTCTATTCCATTTGTTAAACGCACCCTGGCCACTTTGCGCAAGGCAGAGTTCGGTTTTTTAGGTGTCGTGGTATAGACACGCACGCATACCCCCCTCTTCTGCGGACACTCTTTTAACGCAGGGGCAGAACTCTTCCTCTTAATCTTTTTCCGGCCACTGCGAACCAGTTGATTAACTGTAGGCATCAGATTCTCCACCCATGATTTTTCGTATCACTTCCGAATCCAAAAGACGATCTTTTACCCCATTTACCGGCCTTCTGTCAAGACTTTTTTGCCCAAAGATAAAAACTACCGGGCTTATTTACTATCGTTTTCCCCCGCCGGTCTTAATCCCCTTTCCGGGCCTCGGCATAGTAAACTATCCCTGTCCCGGCCGGGATAAGGCGACCCATGATGACATTTTCCTTTAGCCCGCGGAGGTAATCCACCTTGCCTGCTATAGCTGCGTCCGTAAGAACCTTGGTAGTCTCCTGAAAGGAGGCCGCAGATATAAAACTTTCCGTGCTCAAGGAAGCCTTTGTAATACCCAGAAGTAACGGTTCCGCCACTGCCGGCTGGCCGCCCCGGGCCAAAATCTTTTCGTTTTCTTCTTCAAACAGGTATCGTTCCACCTGCTCGCCCAGCATAAAACTGCTGTCCCCTACCTCTTTGATCTTTACACGACGCAGCATCTGTCGCACGATGGCTTCAATATGCTTGTCATTGATCTTAACGCCCTGTAACCGGTAAACCTCCTGCACCTCATTGACCAGATAGCGCGCCAGCTCTTTAATCCCAAGGACACGAAGGATATCGTGAGGATTAGCCGAACCATCCATAAGAGCCTCCCCGGCCCGGATAAAATCCCCTTCATGGACACTGATGTGCTTGCCTTTGGCAACAAGATATTCCTTAGACTCTCCAACGTCAGGTTTTACTACAACCCTTCGCTTACCTTTTACGTCCTTGCCGAAGCTGACCACGCCGTCGATCTCGCTGATCACCGCAAACTCTTTTGGTTTTCGCACCTCAAAGAGTTCCGCTACCCGAGGCAAGCCGCCGGTGATATCTTTAGTTTTTGTTGTTTCCCGGGGGATACGTGCAATGACCTCTCCCGCATTGACCATATCGCCTTCCGCCACCATAACGATGGCGCCGATAGGCATAAGATAGCGGGCCTCAGACGTAGAACCGGGAATCTTAAGGGTCTTGCCGCTCTCATCCTTTATGGAAACGCGCGGACGAACGCTGGAATCCTTACATTCAACAACAACCCTGCTGGCCTTACCGGTGACGGGGTCCAGCTTCTCCTGCATGGTGACGCCTTCTACGATATCGCCAAATTTGACCCGGCCGGGAACATCGGTCAAAATCGGGATGGTATAGGGATCCCAATTCGCCAGGAGATCGGTGGCTTTGACCGGTTGTCCGTCCTCGGCGTATATCTGCGCCCCGTAGGTCACCGGATAACGCTCACGTTCCCGTCCATCCTCAGTTACAACAGCTATTTCACCATTACGATTCATAGCGACCAGGCTACCCGCTACATTACGAACCGTGTGCAGGTTAATAAACTTTATCCGCCCTTCGTTCCGGGCATGGATTTCGGCTTGCTCCACCCTCCTGCTGGCCGTACCGCCGATATGGAAGGTACGCATGGTAAGCTGCGTTCCCGGTTCACCAATAGACTGTGCCGCAATAATACCGATGGACTCTCCGATATTGACCATCTTTCCACGCGCCAGATCACGGCCGTAGCACTTGATACAAACCCCGTGCTTAGAACGGCAGGTAAGTACAGAGCGGATTTTCACCCGCTCAATACCGGCATCCTCTATCTTCTGAACGTGGGATTCTGTAATCTCCTCGTTGGCATTTACCAGAATTTCACCGGTCAACGGGTCATTAATATCCTCGAGAACCACACGGCCCAGGATACGATCGCCAACCCGTTGAATAATCTCGCCTCCCTCGATTAACGGCTCCATAGTGATACCATCGATAGTGCCGCAATCCTCCTCCGTAATCGTACAGTCCTGAGCTACATCAACCAGCCGCCGGGTCAAGTAACCGGAATTAGCCGTCTTCAAGGCAGTATCGGCCAGACCCTTACGTGCACCGTGTGTCGATACAAAATATTGCAGCACAGTGAGACCTTCCCTGAAATTTGCCGTGATCGGAGTCTCAATTATTTCACCGGAAGGCTTGGCCATAAGACCCCTCATGCCCGCCAACTGCCGGATCTGATCTTTACTCCCCCGAGCGCCGGAATCGGCCATCATATATATGGGATTAAAACTGGGCGTCTCTATGGCGCGACCATCTTTACCCTTTATACGCTGTACGGCTATGTCCCGCATCATCTCCGCGGCCACATCATCCGTGGCCTTGGCCCAAATATCGATTACCTTATTATATTTTTCTCCGTCGGTGATTAAACCATCGGTATATTGTTTCTCTACCGCATGCACTTCACTTTGAGCCTTATTTAAGATGCCCTCCTTCTTGGCCGGGATAACCATGTCCGCGATAGAAATGGAAATACCCGCCTTGGTAGCATATTTGTACCCCATATCTTTTAAGCGATCAGCTAATAGGACCGTCTTTTTAATGCCTGCCACCCGGTAGCACTTATCAATCAATTGGGCGAGTTCCTTTTTCTTCATGGGGCGATTAATAACATCAAACGGGATTTCTTCCGGTAAGATATCCCCAAGTAATATCCGCCCCGTCGTCGTATCTATTAACTTGCCGTTTAAGCGCACTTTAATCTGGGCTTGAAGATCGACCGCACCGGCATCATAGGCCATCTGAACTTCTTCCGGCCCTGCAAACACCTTACCCTCGCCCTTGGCCAACGCCCGGCTACGCGTCATGTAATATATCCCCAACACCACATCCTGCGTAGGAATAATAATCGGTTCTCCATGCGCCGGCGAAAGAATATTATTGGTGGACATCATCAGAACCCGGGCCTCTATTTGAGCCTCAATAGACACGGGAACATGAACAGCCATCTGATCACCGTCGAAGTCTGCATTAAAAGCCATACAGACCAGGGGATGAAGTTGAATGGCCTTGCCTTCTACCAGAACCGGCTCAAAGGCCTGGATACCCAGACGATGAAGCGTAGGCGCCCGGTTCAGGAGTACCGGATATTCCCTCACCACTTCGTCCAGTGCGTCCCATACCTCCGGAACCTCCTTCTCCACCATTTTCTTGGCGCTTTTAATCGTCGTCACATAACCTTTCTGCTCTAATCGATTGTAAATAAATGGTTTAAAAAGTTCCAGGGCCATCTTTTTAGGCAAACCACACTGATGTAACCGGAGATCAGGGCCGACCACGATAACCGAACGCCCGGAATAGTCCACTCGTTTACCCAGCAGATTTTGCCGGAATCGGCCCTGTTTGCCTTTCAACATGTCACTTAACGACTTAAGGGGCCTCTTGTTCGGGCCGGTCACCACCTTGCCCCGCCTACCGTTATCAAACAGGACATCAACTGCTTCCTGGAGCATTCTTTTCTCATTGCGGATTATGATATCAGGAGCATCCAGTTCCTTTAATCGTTTCAAACGATTATTGCGGTTAATTACCCGTCGGTAAAGATCATTTAAATCCGAAGTGGCAAACCGGCCGCCATCCAAGGGCACTAAAGGTCTTAAATCCGGCGGCAAAACCGGCACCACATCCAGGATCATCCACTCCGGACGGTTGCCTGAATCCTTGAAGGCCTCCACAACCCGCAGCCGCTTGCTCAACTTTTTCCGCTTGGCTTCTGAACTGGTCTTCTGGAGTTCCTCACGCAAGCTCACTGACAGGGCGTTTATATCCAGATTGGAAAGCATATACTTAATGACTTCCGCCCCGATACCTGCCTTGACTTGCGTTCCAAACTCTTCTTGAACCTGCCTGTACCGATCTTCTGAAAGCAAAGTCCCTACCGGCAAGGCATCTATGGAAGACTCGGTTACCACATAGGATTCAAAATAAAGGACTTTCTCCAGTTCCTTAAGTGTAAAATCGAGGAGGTTGCCCACCTTGCTGGGCAGGCTTTTTAAAAACCATATATGCGCTACCGGCGCAGCCAGTTCAATGTGACCCATCCGTTCCCGTCTTACTTTTGACTGTATAACTTCTACGCCGCATTTCTCACATACCACTCCACGATGCTTCATCCGTTTATATTTGCCGCAGTTACACTCATAATCTTTAGCCGGGCCAAAAATCTTGGCGCAAAACAGACCGTCGCGCTCCGGTTTAAATGTACGATAATTTATCGTCTCCGGTTTCTTGATTTCACCATGCGACCACTCCCGAACCTTATCCGGCGAGGCTAAAGAAATTCGCACGAAGTCAATGTTTGAAGGATCTTTTGATCTGGCAAAATAACTATATAGATCGTCCATCTCTACTCCTTATTCCTTACCTTCTTCGTTTGATCTTTTTCCTGGCAATTCAGCCATTAAGACACCAAGGCACTAAGCCAAATCAATTTCGATTTTCGAATTTTTTAACTTTGTGACTTTGTGCCTTGGTGGCTATCTGAGCAGTTATTCTTTTTCCGTTAATTCTACATCTAAACTTAGACCCTGGAGTTCTTTTACCAGGACATTAAATGACTCGGGCAGACCTGCTTCCAAGGTATTGTTACCCTTAACTATCTTCTCATACATTCTCGTCCGTCCGGACACATCATCCGACTTGACCGTAAGGAACTCTTGCAAGGAATAAGCAGCGCCATAGGCCTCCATGGCCCAGACTTCCATTTCACCAAGCCGTTGGCCGCCGAATTGGGCCTTGCCGCCCAAGGGCTGTTGAGTAACCAGGGAATATGGGCCTGTACAACGGGCATGTATCTTGTCATCAACCAGATGATGTAACTTCATCATATACATAATGCCGACGGTCACTTTCTGCTCAAAGGTCTCTCCCGTTCGACCGTCATAAAGGGTGGTCTGGGCCGATTCCGAAACACCGGCCTCGGCCAATAACCCTCTTATGTCCGATTCTTCCGCTCCGTCGAAAACCGGCGTAGCCATATGCACACCGTTCCTATAATCCTCAGCAAACTTTAATAATTCTTCATCGGTCATATTCCCAAAAAGTTTCTTATATTGTTCGGAAGAGAATATAGCCTTTAGTTTTTTGCGCAGGACCGCTACCTGGCAATTATCAATCAAGTTTCCTATCTGCTCTCCCAGCCCCTTTGCTGCCCACCCAAGATGGGCTTCTAGAACCTGACCTACGTTCATACGTGATGGAACGCCAAGCGGATTTAAAACAATATCCATAGGTGTTCCATCTTCAAAATAGGGCATATTCTCTACCGGCATTATTCTTGAGACCACGCCTTTATTGCCATGGCGGCCGGCCATCTTGTCGCCGACGGAAAGTTTTCGTTTGGTGGCCACATAGACCTTGACCATTTTTATCACGCCGGGAGGCAACTCATCACCTTTTTTAAAACGGTTAATCCTGTCATCAAAAACCATCTTGATAAGGGCTGCCTGTTCCTCATGATTATCTAAAATCTTTTCTATTTCCGGCTCGATCTTGGTCTTCTCAGGGAAAGTTATGTCATGGATTTTATGTAAGGGTATCCTGGCCAGGGCACCCGCAGTAACTTCTTCACCCTTACGGACAGCGATCTTGCCTTTTGCATCTTTTAATGAAACGGCTACCTTTTTGCCCACCATAAGCTTTTCCAGCCGGCGCCTGGTGTTCTTTTCCACAATAGCCAGTTCGTCAGCTTCATCCCTTCGAAGACGGGTAACTTCTTCGTCTTCGATAAACCTGGCCCGTTCATCTTTATCTACACCGCGCCTGGAAAAAACTTTAGCATCAATAACAATGCCTTCGATACCCGGAGGTACACGTAGTGATGTATCCTTTACATCTCCTGCCTTTTCACCAAAAATAGCCCGCAAGAGTTTCTCTTCCGGCGAAAGCTGTGTCTCACCTTTAGGCGTCACCTTACCGACCAGAATATCGCCCGCCTTCACCTCGGCCCCAATCCGAACGATACCGCTTTCATCTAAATCCTTAAGCGCCTCCTCGCCTACGTTAGGGATATCGCGGGTAATCTCCTCTTTTCCCAATTTTGTGTCCCGGGCTACCGTCTCAAACTGTTCGATATGAATAGACGTAAAAACATCGTCCATTACTAATCGTTCGCTGACCAGTATAGAATCCTCAAAGTTACATCCACCCCAGGGCATAAAGGCCACCATTACGTTCTTGCCCAATGCCAGTTCGCCTTTTTCCGTAGCCGGGCCATCCGCAATTATCTGCCCAGGGCGTACCAAATCTCCCTTGTGCACAATCGGTTTTTGATTTATGCATGTGCTTTGATTTGACTTCTGGAACTTGATAAGTCTGTGAATCTCCACTCCCGCTGATCGACTTGGATTATCTTCATCTTCATAACGCACTACGATACGATTGGCATCCACTTCTTCCACGTAACCATAGCCCCTAGCCACTACCGCAGCTCCGGAATCCCGGGCCACAACACCTTCGAGGCCGGTGCCGATCACCGGAGCGCCTGCCTTCAAAAGAGGCACCGCCTGCCTCTGCATATTTGACCCCATCAATGCCCTGTTGGCGTCGTCATTCTCCAAAAAGGGGATTAGAGAAGCGGCGACACTTACTAACTGATTAGGCGAAACGTCCATAAAGGTTACTTCTTCCGGCCGTACCATAACGAACTCGCCATCGCGGCGGGCAGAGACAATATCACGCAAAAATTTACCTTTTGCATCTATAGGCGCATTAGCCTGGGCGATAGCATGATCCTGCTCATCCAGGGCGGAAAGATAACGAACTTTTTTAGTAACGACCCCATTCATTACTTCACGATAAGGTGTCTCGATAAACCCATAATGGTTTACCTTGGCATAGGTACTGAGAGAAACGATAAGGCCGATATTCGGCCCTTCCGGGGTCTCGACCGGGCATATCCGCCCATAATGGGTCGGGTGCACGTCCCTTACCTCAAAACCGGCGCGCTCACGAGAAAGACCACCCGGGCCAAGGGCACTTAATCTTCTTTCATGAGTTATCTCAGCAAGCGGATTAGTTTGATCCATAAACTGTGAAAGCTGACTGGTGCCAAAAAATTCCTTGACGGCAGAAGAAACCGGCTTGGGATTGATGAGATCATGCGGCATTGCGGCCTCAATCTCCTGAAGGCTCATACGCTCCTTGATGGCCCTTTCCATACGCACTAAACCGATACGATACTGATTTTCAATCAGCTCCCCCACCGCCCGAACACGGCGATTCCCAAGATGGTCGATATCATCTACCGGGCCTTGGGTATCCTTAAGTTTAATAAGATAGCGCACGGCCTCCAGAATATCTTCTTTCCTGAGGGTCCGGTCCGTAACAGAACTATCCATCTTAAGCCGGAGATTCAATTTATAGCGTCCTACATCGGAAAGGTCATAAGTTTCCGGACTGAAAAAGAGAGAATTGAAAAAGGTATTGGCTATCTCCGGAGTGGGTATGCTGCTGGGCCGGAGTCGGCGATAAATGTCCATTATAGCTTCTTCATGGGTGTTAACCCTGTCTAAGAGCAACGTATCACGCAGAGAAGAGCCGACCTTCACTCCATCTATATACAGAGTTTCAATCACCGGGATATTTCTCTCTTTGATTAACTGGAACTTGTCCTCGGTAATTTCTTCATTACATAAGATCAGAACCTCTCCGGTGGCTGGGTCAATCAGATCGCGGGCCATGATTGACCCTTTGATATCTTCAAAATCAAGAGGGATAGTCTCTATTTTGGCCTCTTCTATCCTTTTGGCCACCATCTTTGTAATCTTACGGCTCTTCTTAACGATTACCTCCTTGGTCTTTGGATCAACGATGTCTCGTACTGCCTTCTTCCCAATAAACAATTCCGGGATAAAACTTTTTCTAATACCACCTTTGTCAATAAAAATGGTCTCTGCCTGGTAAAAATACCCCAGTAATTGCTCTGTTGAATAGCCGAGCGCCTTGAGCAAGGCAGTAACCGGGAACTTCCTGCGGCGGTCGATACGCACATAGAGAATATCCTTGTGATCGAATTCGAAATCGGCCCAGGAACCACGAATCGGAATTATTCTTGCCGAATAAAGAACCTTCCCGCTCGAATGTGTCTTCCCCTGGTCGTGGTCAAAAAAGATGCCCGGCGAGCGTTGCAACTGACTGACGATAACCCTTTCCGTACCATTGATTATGAAGGTCCCGCGGGCGGTCATAAGGGGAATGGTGCCGAAATAAATCTCCTGCTCCTTTATATCCCTTATGCTCTGCGTACCGATATCCTTATCTACATCATAAGAAACAAGCCTTACTGTTATCTTTAAAGGCGCTTCATAGGTCATATCCCTTTGCAGGCACTCTTCAACACTATACTTGGGTTCTCCAAATGCATAATGGACAAATTCCAGTGAAGAAGTGCCGCTAAAATCCTTTATAGGAAATACACTCTTGAAAACTCCCTGCAATCCTACGTCTTCTCTTTTCTCGGGAGGCACATCCTTTTGCAGAAAACGCTCATACGACCTTCGTTGCATCTCCATGAGATCAGGTATATCAATAACCCTGCCTATGCGACCGAAATCCTTCCTTATTCTCTGCATAGTTGAAAAAGATTGTCCCATCTTCCCTCTCTCTTCCTGATTCATTCGAGCTTAGCCTTACAGTTTACCTCCTGCAAGGAACCGAATAAACAGGCTTAGTATATTAATCCTTAAAAGCAAGCCGCTAACCAATAGATTAAGCAAGGATGCCCCTTAAGCTCAAGGGGCATCCTACTCTACCTAATAAATGACTTTATCCGGCAATTTTTCTATTAAATTGCATTTACTTGATCTCTACAGTACCTCCGGCCTCTTCCAACTGTTTTTTAAGCTTTTCAGCCTCTTCTTTAGGCACGCTCTCTTTAACGGGCTTAGGCGCACCTTCTACCAGGTCCTTCGCCTCTTTAAGTCCAAGGCCGGTAATAGCACGTACTTCCTTGATTACTTGGATCTTCTTGTCTCCGGCATTAGTCAGTATAACGTCGAACTCCGTCTTTTCTTCTGACGGCGCAGCCGCTGCTCCACCAGCCGCGGGTGCGGCTACAGCCATAGGAGCGGCGGCGGTAACCCCGAACTTATCTTCCAGCTCTTTAACCAATTCGGAAAGCTCAAGTACCGTCATGTTAGATATGAACGTAATAACATCTTCTTTATTAATATTAGCCATTTCCCTTACATCCTCCCTAAACAATTATATAAGATATTAATAAATACCCGGCCCATCCTTATGAAGATGCGGCCGTTTTTTGATCCTGGATAGCCTTTAGTGTGTATAAAAACTTCCGGATAATACCACTGAAAACCTGCACCAACCCGGTAGGAGGCGATACCAATACCGATAATAACTTGCCCAGGAGCACCTCACGGCCCGGCAGGGTTGCTAACGACTTGATATCATCCTCGCTGATGAATTTGCCCTGCAAGACCCCGCCCCTGATCTCCAGGTTTGGGTTGCTCTTGGCAAATTCAATCAGAACCTTAGCCATGGTTACCGGATCATCATACCCGATGGCCAAGGCACATGGCCCGGTCAGATAGTCGCGCAAGACCGCCGCCTCTGTCCCTTCTGCGGCCAGCCTGGTAAGGTTATTCTTTACGACCCTATATTCAGCCTGGGAATTGCGCAATTGTAACCTGAGCGCGTTCAGCGCCTCTACCTTAAGACCGCGATAGTCTACAAGCACCGCCGCCTGAGACCGTTCCAGCTTGGCATGCAGGTCCTTTACTGCTTCTTCTTTTTCAGCGCGCTTCAATATTCACCCTCCTTTCCTTATGACAGTTAATTCTGTCAAAGCCAGAGGCACGAAACAAGTTGTCTCGGTAGGTTGAATCACTCAATTAAACACGTACCGTAAACGTGTGCCTACTGTCTTTGACCACTATTTTATATTGCAATTTTTGCCGGCTTCCGCAGGAACGGCAGAAAATAGCCCTTACAGACTTCCAACGAACTTAAGCAAGTTCGTTCTAAAATAGGATGCCGCTCGCGGTATAAGTTGGCTTTTTACAAATTTATCAATTTTTAATCATCAGCGCATTTCAGGGCCTACTTGACCAAGGCCTTAATCTGGAGCGGGTCGATATTGATCCCCGGACCCATAGTCGTAGAAATGCCTATACTCTGCACATAAGTCCCTTTACTACTGGCAGGCTTTAACCGTAATATAACCTCAAAAAAAGCGGCGACGTTCTGCAATATCTTCTCTCCCCCAAAAGAAACCTTGCCTACCGGAGCATGCACTATACCTGCCTTCTCTACTCTAAATTCTACCTTGCCGGCCTTTATTTCACGAATTGCCCTGGCCACATCAAATGTAACCGTACCCACCTTGGCATTTGGCATCAGACCTCTGGGACCTAAAATCTTACCAATCTTACCTACTATCCCCATCATATCCGGCGTAGCCACTGCCTTATCAAACTCCAGCCATCCTTGTTTGATTTTCTCGATGAGGTCATCGTCTCCGATATAATCTGCGCCGGCTTCTTTGGCCTCCAGCGCCTTATCGCCCTTGGCAAAAACCAGGACACGCGCGGTCTTGCCTGTCCCATGAGGCAAAACCACAGCTCCTCTGACCATTTGTTCCGCATGTCTGGGATCAACGCCGAGGCGAATGGCAATATCCACAGACTCGTCGAACTTGGCGCAGCTATTCTTTACAGCTAATTCAACAGCCTCTTCAAAGGCGTACTTCTTACTCATGTCCAACTCTTCTTTTATCTTTCTGAGTTTTTTTCCAGCCATTCTCTTTCTCCAGGTTAATTTAATATAATTAAATAATCAGGTTCCATCCGGAATCCTTGGGTTTTCGGATGAACACTAACTATACAACTTCAATACCCATACTCCTGGCTGTACCTTCAATGGTCTTTACGGCGCCAGCTAAATCAACCGCATTGAGATCCGGCATCTTAAGTTTGGCAATCTCTTCAATCTGACTACGGGATACCTTGCCTACCTTTTCTTTATTCGGTTGGTTTGAACCCTTGGCTATCTGCGCCGCTTTTTTGAGAAGAACCGCTGCAGGCGGAGTCTTGGTGATAAAACTAAAGGACCGGTCGGCATAGACCGTTATAACTACAGGGATAATCATCCCTTCCTGTCCCTGGGTTTTTGCATTAAACGCCTTGCAAAATTCCATGATATTAACACCGTGCTGTCCTAAAGCCGGACCGATAGGGGGCGAAGGGTTAGCCTGCCCGGCCGGCACCTGAAGCTTTATATTTGCAATAACTTTTTTGGCCATCTGCCTTACTCCTTAATTCTCAAATTTTAGAGACCTGGACAAAATCCAGCTCTACCGGGGTCGCCCGTCCAAATATACTGACCAGGACTCGAATCTTGCCTTTTTCCGGTTTAACCTCATCCACTACCCCATTGAAGTTGGTAAAAGGACCATCAATGACCCGAACCTCATCACCTTTTTCAAAAAGGTACTTGGGCTTCGGTTTTAAAGCCCCCTCCTTCATCTGGTTAACAATTTTTCCTGCCTCCTCATCTGAAAGCGGTGCTGGTCTCTCTGTTCCACCGACAAACCCTGTAATCTTTGGAGTATTTTTAACGGTATGCCACGTCTCATCAGTCAGTTCCATACACACCAGTATGTATCCCGGGAAAAATTTGCGCAAGGAGGTCTTTCGTTCTCCCTTAACCATTTCTACAACCTTTTCTGTTGGGAGAAGAACCTCAGAAAAGAGATCTTCCTGGTGTAAAGACTTAATACGCTCCTCCAACGCCGTCTTGGCTTTTTGTTCATATCCCGAATAAGTATGTACTATATACCACTTATGTGCCATATCCTCCCCAATTACCACACCATTAAAAACGTCCTTATTTTTTACTTTTACTTGATAAAAATCTTTATCAATTTAGCCAGGGCCATGTCAATAAGGCCGAGAAAGAGAGCAATTATAAGCACGAGTACGATAACCACAAATGTCGTACCCATAGCCTCCTTGCGCGACGGCCAAGCCACTTTTTTAAATTCAACCTTTACTTCGCGTAAAAACTGTCCGGCCTTCTCTATAAACCCTACTTTATCTTTTACGGTATCCAGGATACCGACCTTGGTATCCTGATTTGCTTTTTCACTCTGGCTTTCACCCTTAACAAGAGCCTTCCGGGTCACTTTATTTTTTTTCTTTTCCTCGGCCGTTATCTTCATTCTATCCCCAAAATATAGCGCAGTAAAATGGCAGGCCAGGAGGGATTCGAACCCCCATCACCCGGATTTGGAGTCCGGTGCTCTAGCCGTTAGAGCTACTGGCCTGCAGGGATTTCACTACTTGGTTTCTTTATGAATGGTATGCAACCGGCAAAAACGGCAATATTTTTTAAACTCCAGTTTTTCTGTCGTCTTGCGTTTATTTTTAGTGGTCGTATAATTTCTCTGTTTACAAGTAGTACATGCCAAAGTCACAATATCTCGCATAGGACCTATACCCTTATTTTTATCTCGTTTATTCTATTATTTCGCTGATGACGCCTGCCCCAACGGTGCGTCCGCCCTCTCTAATGGCAAACCTGAGCTCCTTCTCCATCGCTATCGGTGTAATTAAATCCACCTCCATCGATACATTGTCCCCAGGCATAACCATCTCCACTCCATCCGGCAGCTTCACTATCCCGGTAACATCCGTCGTCCGAAAATAAAACT
>JBFMFO010000040.1:0-14180 GCA_040754095.1 Thermodesulfobacteriota bacterium
TGTCTTGCCAGACAAAAGCAAAATCTGGGCCATAACCTACGGGATAATCTTAAAAAATAAAAATATCCGTTATATCCGATGGTTATATTTTTACCGGGATAACAGAGAAACATCAAGACAATAGAAAAAGAGAACCCAAATACCAACTCAGTGGAAAATCGTTTCCATTTATAGAGAAATGTTTTTCCTACCTCTTGTTAATCCACAGATTACGCAGACTTTCGTGAATTATTGGATTAAATTCTCCGCAGTTTGCTGCGGGGCAGTTCATTATTTGAAACCCACACAGGGGTATCGTTTTGTTGTCATTTAGAAGTGATGGGGGTGGGAAAAACAGGAAAGGAGTTGAAAAAAGGCACAGACTTGCCTTAAGATTAAGTTAAAGGCTCTAAAATCTAAGGCAAAACAGGCCTCAAGGTTTCCCTCCCCCGGCGGGAGGGGATTGAGGGAAGGGGGAAAAACTTCAAATTGCCTATTTTTTCACCCCCAATCTAGCCCTCCTCCATCAAAGGGGGATTTCAATATTTCCCCCCTTTAGCAAAGGGGGGGGTATGGGGGGATTGGGTAGTTTTCGGATGAACACTATCTAACGATGCAGGAGGAGACGAGATTATGACCACCATCAAGATAAAAGGCATGTCCTGCGATCACTGTGTAAAAACTGTGTCCAGGGTGTTGAACGGCATCGAAGGCATCAAAAACGTCAAGGTCAGTTTGGAGAAAGGCGAAGCCACATTTGACGAAGAGAAACCGGTTGACGTAAACATGATCAAAGAGCAGATAAAAAAGGCAGGGTACGAGGTTGGCTGACCAAGCCATGGCCCATACCGAAGACAAGAGCGGCGACGAAAAGACCACTATTTCCGTGGGCGGGATGACCTGCGCCGCCTGCGTGCGGCGTGTAGAATCAGCCTTGAAATCAGCCCGTGGCGTCACAGAAGCCAATGTGAACCTGGCTACAGCGAGGGCCACCTTAACCCACAGCCCGGAATGGTCCGGAGTAGAAGAACTAAGAAGGATACTCTCTGATACAGGATATGAGTTCTTGGGTGTGCTGGGTGAGCTATCTGAAGACCCGGCCGAGGCGGCCCGGAAAAAGGAGATAAAAGAACTCAAGGTAAAATTATACGTAGGTATAGTTCTCAGCATCTTTATCCATGCGGGTTCCATGCCGCATTGGTTCCCCTTCCTTCAATCCGTCCCCGGACAGACCATACGTTTCTCTCTCCTTATCCTTGCCACGCCGGTGATGTTCTGGGTAGGAAGCCGTTTTTATACCGGCGCGCTCAAGGCGGCCGGACAAAAAACAACGGACATGAATACCCTGGTGGCCGTTGGCACTTTATCCGCCTACCTCTATTCTGCTACAGCTATATTTTGGCCCGAGGTTTTCACCCGTGCCGGTATCGCTCCGCATATCTATTTTGACAGCGCAGCCATGATTATTACTCTGGTTATCCTGGGCCGCTTTCTGGAGGCCAGGGCCAAAGGAAAGACCTCTGCCGCCATAAAAAAATTGATGGGGCTTAAGCCAAAGACGGCCCGGGTTGTCCGGGATGAAAAGGAGATGGACATTCCGATCGAGGCGCTCCTTAAAGGGGACGTGGTCCGGGTCCGGCCGGGAGAAAAGATAGCCACGGACGGTGTGATTGTTTCCGGAACCTCCCAGGTAGATGAATCCATGCTTACCGGAGAAAGCCTTCCGGTGACCAAGGAGGCCGGGAGCGAAGTATTTGCCGGCACGTTGAACAAGAGCGGGAGTTTCACCTTTAAAGCCGTTAAAGTGGGCGCGGAGACTGCCCTGGCCCAGATCATCCGATTGGTCGAAGAGGCCCAGGGTTCTAAAGCGCCCATCCAGCGATTCGCAGATAAGGTGGCGTCCGTCTTTGTCCCGGTGGTAATTACTATAGCTGTGATTACCTTTGTTATCTGGTATCTTTTTGTCCCGGAACCGCTCCTTAGCCGCGCCCTCCTGAATTTCGTATCCGTCCTGATCATTGCCTGCCCCTGCGCCATGGGCCTGGCCACGCCTACCGCGGTCATGGTGGGAACCGGCTTAGGGGCTGAAAACGGCATCCTGTTCAAGGGCGGTGAAAGCCTGGAAAAGGCGTACAAACTTACAACGGTCGTCTTTGACAAGACAGGAACCTTGACAAAGGGAGAGCCGGAGGTCACGGATATATTACCGGCAGAGGGCCTGCAACCAAAAAACGTTCTCAGGATCGCGGTATCCATTGAGGTCCTCTCCGAACATCCTCTCGCCCAGGCCATCGTGGAGAGAGGCAGGCGGGAAGAGGTGCCCCCCTACCCTGTCCATGACTTCGAGGCCCTCTCCGGCCTCGGAGCCAGGGCGAACCTTAACGGAGAAAAGGTGCTCCTGGGGAATTTACGCCTCATGGAGAAAGAGGCGGTGCAAATGCAGGGCTTCGACCGGAGCGCCAAAAGGCTGGCCGGCGAAGGCAAAACCTGTGTCTTTGCAGCTAAAGATGGAGGGGTTGTAGGTCTTATTGCCCTTTCCGATGTCCCTAAAGAATCCGCCCCGGATGCGGTTTCCGTCCTTAAACGCATGGGGCTGCATGTGGCCATGATTACCGGAGACAATGAAAATACCGCCCGCGCCATAGGCCGGGCCGTGGGCATCGATCAGGTTATGGCCGAGATACTACCTGCCGACAAGGCCAGAGAGATACGGCGGTTGCAGGAGCAAGGCCAGGTAGTGGCCATGGTCGGAGACGGCATCAACGATGCCCCGGCCCTGACTACGGCAGACATCGGAATCGCCATCGGCGCCGGGACGGATGTAGCCATAGAGGCCAGCGACATCACGCTCATCGCTGACGACCTGCAATTGGTGCCTACGGCCATCAAGCTGTCATCTCAGACCATGAAGGTAATAAAACAGAACCTCTTTTGGGCCTTTTTCTACAATAGCCTCGGTATCCCCATCGCTGCCGGGGTCTTGTATCCCTTCTTTGGGATACTCTTGAATCCTGTGTTTGCGGCTGCGGCCATGGCCATGAGTTCGGTCTCCGTAGTGGGGAACTCTCTGCGCCTGAGGAGATCATGGATGCGCTCCCATTCTGGACGCAGATGAACGCAGATTTACGCAGATGTTATATTGCCGTTTTTGTCATTCCCGCGAAACCTGTCCTCACGGAAACGGGGAACGGGAATCCATAAGGTTGTTCATAGGTGACAGGAGCGACATCTGCGAGTATCAGCGAAAATCTGCGTCCTGATTAAATTTTAAAGGAGGCATACGGCTATGGATATGTATGAATGCACAGTCTGCGGCTATGTGTATGACCCGGCCATCGGTGACCCGGATAACGGAATAGCGCCCGGCACCCGGTTTGAAGACCTCCCCGATGACTGGACCTGTCCGATCTGTGGAGCTGCGAAGGACCAGTTTAAAAGGCAGTAGGCAGGCGGAACGCCACTAAGACACCAAGCCACTAAGACTAAATTTGTTCCTTTGTGTCTTGGTGACTTGGTGGCAAAAATTTCTCCGCGGACTCTGAGGTGAAAAGGCTTTTTATGAAACTGTCAATATTATTACTCCGGCAACTAAAGACTTAAATCCCCCTCACCCCCCCTTTAAAAAAGGGGGGATGGGGGGATTTGGTAAGTTTATATATTTAATTGCCGTAGTAATAACTTGAGGGAGCACCGTGGATACTACAAAACAAAACAGCAGAGTCCTCAAGTGTAGGCTTATGGAACTCCTCACCTCTGCCGACCTCAAACCGGCCCTTGATGAACTTTGCCGTTTACCGGCCCGGCAGGCGATAAACCCCCTATTTTCCCTTCTGTCCGCCACTGACCCGGCCGTGAGATGGCGCGCCGTTACCGCCATGGGGGTGGTTGTCGCCCGCATGGCCGCAAAGGACATGGACGGGGCCCGCGTCATAATGCGGCGTTTAATGTGGAGTTTGAATGACGAATCCGGGGGTATCGGCTGGGGCGCTCCTGAGGCCATGGCCGAGATCATGGCCCGCCACGACGGCCTGGCCGGAGAATATGCCCATATCCTGGTATCTTATGTCAGGCCGGACGGAAATTTCCTGGAGCACGAAATACTGCAACGGGGCGCCGTATGGGCGTTGGGGAGGCTGGCCCAGGCGAGACCGGACTTAATACAGGACTGCATTCCGCACCTGATGCCTTATCTGGAATCCAAGGATGACACGGTCAGGGGACTGGCCGCCTGGACCATGGGTTTGCTTCAAGCGGAAACGGCCCGCTCACTACTCGAAGGTCTCCTGACAGATAATGCCGAAATCGAGCTTTATCTGGATAATGAGCTGACCGTCCGCCGGGTAAGCGAGTTGGCCGGGCAGGCCTTGTCAGCCCTCGGCAGGCAGTAGCAGGGGTGAATAAGGTTATCTCTATCCTGGTCGTCTCTGAAGATGGCCTTCTTTTCGATGCCTCTTATAATTATGTGATGCAGTCACCGGGGGCATCAATACGAGCTTTGCGCGGCATGGTGGCTTTTCAGCGCCCAAAAGGGAAATATCAATATTTCACGGACGTTCCTAGTCTCCTTTGAGTTCTTTCGCTTTCCTAAAACAACACTATGCCTGGAGTAGGGATATCTGTCCAATTCACCCATATCTGAAACAATTTTAGCCCGAAATTTTCCTGAACATATATCTTGACAAAATGGCACAGTTATCATTATTATGACCTTAATTCTGGTCAACTATAAAGGAGGTCTTAACGATGAAAATCTTGTCGCTGTCAGAGGTAAAAATGAAATTAAGCGGACTCGTTGAATTGGTGAGTTCCACTGATGAAGAGATAGTGATCACAAAGAACGGCTCTCCGGCCGCTGTTTTGATAAGTCCTGACGAGTTTGAAAACTGGAAAGAAACCATCGCTGTTCGGTCTGATACCGCATTGATGGACGAAATCAGAAAAGGATTAAAATCCTTAAAAAGCGGGAAGCCTCGCCTTTACACACTGGATGAGCTTGTAGGGTAATTGCATGAAACAACCGATACATAAGCTCCGGGTGCCGGATGATGTGGCAGAACTTGTTCGAAAAATGCACCCTTATCTTAAGAAAAAAATCAAATTGTCTCTGCAAATAATCTTATCAGATCCCGGCTCAGGGAAGGCATTAAAGGATGAACTTGCCGGATTAAGGAGCTTTCGTGTAAGCCGATTCAGAATAATTTACAGGGTCTTGTCTAAAAAGGACATTGAAATCATTGCTATCGGCCCGCGCGAACGCATATATGAGGAAACCTTCCAGATACTTAACAAAAAATGAAGGTATCAGAGGGGACGGACCAGTTCCAGAAGATAAGGGTCTTCCTGATACAAAATCGATTTGTAGCGATTTTGAAAAAGCTGCCCATCCCGTCTGTGACAAAAAAGGAAAATGTCAATATTTCACGGACGTCCCTATTCTCCTCTCTATTTGCATTTTATTGTATAATGCTGAATTAAGCCGCGCAACGAAGCGGCGGCTTGAATGAGTTGTTAGGCATGATTGGATTTTCCCCACTTTCTGAGTCGCTCGGTAATCCCCTCATCACCGCAGCATCAGCGCGAACACACCCCAGCCCAGGTATTCACGCGTGTAAGCGGCGTAGCGCTCGGGTTCCGAGGTCAGTTGGGCTCGAACATCTTTCGCTAACTCGTCGCCGGGATTGGCTTCAAGCCATCGGCGCATGGTGAGCCATTTGGCCGCCTCGTATCTGTCCCAGCCGTCTTGGTCAGCCAGAACCATTTCCACGACGTCGTAGCCAAGACGGCCGAAAGACGCGAGAAGTTCTGGAAGCAGGAGAAAGTCGGAGATTGAGTTGGCATGACACCCCTTGGCAACATCTTCCGTCAACGGTAACTGCCGCCAGTAGGGCTCACCGATGAGGATGATCCCTCCGGTGCGCAGGCTCCGCGCCAGAAGCTCTATAGTGCCGGCGACCCCCCCGGCGATCCAAGTGGCGCCAACACAGGCTGCCACCCTGACCTTCTCGTCAGAGACATAGCCGGCAGCATCGCCATGGATGAACTTGACTTGATGGGCGACGCCGAGTTCTTCAGCACGGAGTTTCGCTTGCTCGGTGAACAACTGGCTCATGTCGATACCGATGCCGATGACGCCGTGATCGCGTGCCCAGGTGCACAGCATCTCCCCCGAACCGCTGCCGAGGTCGAGCACTCGGGCCCCCGATTCCAGACGCAGCGCAGCGCCGAGAGTGGCGAGCTTTTCGGGTGTGATCGGGTTGTGGATGCGGTGAGCACTCTCAGTGATGTTGAAGATCCGTGGAATATCCAATACAGAAAATCTCCTTTCGGGTGTGAATAGATTCAGTCACTGCCTAACGACAAGCATGAGCGGGGGCGGCCAATAAGCTTGCCGCGTAGCGCCACCGCATTCTTTCCGCCGTCCGCCTCGATGCGATTGTTATGTGGTGTCATCTTCATTATGGTTCTTAATGGGCGCACACTCTATAATGCTCATTGCTGACGTGGTTGGAATGATGCCTATCAACTCGAAACCGGCTTTTTCTATTAATCCTTGATACTCAGCAACAGTACGCTCAAGACCACCCAAATTAACCATCATGACTATATCCATGATTTTTCCAGGAGATGGCGTATTGCCGGACGGAATAACCCGCTCAATGAGAATCAGCCGTCCGCTGTCCGCCATTGCCTTATAACAATTCTTGAGTATTTCGAGGGCACGTTCATCGTTCCAGTCATGGATAACGCTTTTAAGAGTATATAGATCGCCACCAATGGGTATGGATTTAAAGAAATCACCTGCTACCAGTTCGCAACGATCAGCGATGGTATTGCCTTCGATTGGTTTTCCCACTGTTGTAACAGCATGCGACAGATCAAAGAGTATTCCTTTAATTTGCGGGTATGCCTTCAGCACGGCGGAGATAAACCCGCCATGCCCTCCACCTATATCAACGATCTTTTTAAAACTTGAAAAGTCATAAGCTGACAGAATCGAATCTATCTCCTGTTCAGAAAAACTGTGCATTGCCTTGTTAAAAAGAGCCGCAGCTTCAGAATCACGACTTAGAACCTCAAAGAGATCCATACCGTGAACATGGTTAAATGCAACTTTACCGGTCTTTACGCTGTAAAGCAGTTCATCCCAGCCTCGCCGCCACCATGGTTCCCATACAAGAGTGGCAACGGCATGCTGCGAACCCGGTACATCGGCTTGGAGAAATTGGCTCACCGGTGTTTGCTCAAAAATACCAGGCTCAGTTTCGGAAAACACACCGGCACCCGCAAGTGTTCGCAAAACTCTGTACAATGAATGTGAATCGGCTTGGGATAATTCCGCCAACCGTTCGTAGTGCCGGGGGCCATCTTTTAACAAATCAGCTATTCCCAACTTTGCAACGACGTATATTAAACGAGATATTACTTGGCTGCTGATAAGTTGTCTTAGAGTATTTTCTGGACTCATTGTCATTTCTATTTTGCCATTCAATCCTGTGTGCTCTTTATGGGCGTCTTAACTTGCAGCCACCCAGCCGCCATCTACAAACAAGGTTTGACCAGTAACAAAATCCGATGCTTCGCTGGAAAGGTAAATTACTGCTCCGATTAAATCTTCAGGCATAGCCAACCGACCCAGAGGGATACGAGCCAGCACCTTCTCCAAGATTTCACCCTTTATCATGTTCTCCCGACTTGGTGTTTTCACCGCTGTCGGCGCAATAGCGTTTACTCTTATCCCGAGAGGCCCCCACTCCATTGCAAGGGCTTCAGTGAGGTGGTTAATTCCGGCTTTAATGCCAGCGTATACAGAACGACCAGGAACAACAGTTCGGCTAAATGTTGAACTGAGATTAATGATTTTCCCATAACCTTGCTCCCGCATGATTGAGCCTATGATTTGACAAAAGAAGAAAAGACCTTTTAAGCCAGTATCAACCATTAAATCCCAATCTTCCTCGGTCACAAGCCAAGCAGGTTTAGTTACGGTGAACCCTGCATTATTCACAAGGATATCGACTCTGCCGGTCCTTTTTTGAACATAATCCCTCAATTCTTTTATCTCATTTATATTGCGTACATCAAGCGCATAAACATGGGCATGCCGGCCAATCTTTTCAATTTCAGCCTTCACTTCATTCAATTTCTCTTCACGCCGGCTGCAAACGATTATATCAGCTCCGGCCTCGGCCATTCCCAAGGCAATGTCCCGACCAATGCCTTCGCTGGCTCCTGTCACCATTGCTGATTTTCCTGTCAAATCAAACCGCTTCAGATGACCTTGCATCGTTAATTCTCCTCATCATTATTCTCCACATAACATATTATTATCTAGTTTTCTGAATAATATCAGGAAGGTTCAGCATGGTCAATAAAAAGCACATTTTGGTGTAACTAGTTAAATTCATTATGCTCAACGTGTTGGATAATATCCCTTCCGTTAGGTTATCCGGTATCTGTTTAACACACTATGCTCAAAATGCCGGACAATATTTTATGCGGCCATTCCGACAAAAAAGTGGACATCCCTGCCATCTTACCGAGATAATCAGCTTGCCCTCAATGACTCCACGATACTCATCCTCGCTGCCCTGACTGCTGGAAGGACACCGCCTACAAGGCCCATTATCAGCGCAAAGGCCATAGCCTTGTAAATGATTCCGAAGGTCAGCGAAAATGAAAAGGCAAGCTCGGAAAAAGTCTGGAAGTTCATGGTAGAAATGGTGAAAAGCTGCAAGAAAGAGGCGAAAAACAGTCCGATAAAACCTCCGATAAATCCAAGGAGCAGTGATTCCATGACAAAGGTTGCCATAATACTCCGTCTCTGGAAACCGAGTGCGCGCATGGTGCCGATTTCATCGGTTCTGTTGGCAACCGCGGCGTACATGGTAATCATCGCGCCGATAACGGCGCCGAGAGAAAATATCACCGTCAGGGTAATGCCGAGGATGCGGAGGAATTTCGCCATCATCTCCGACTGTTTTTCATAGTACCGTGTCTCACGCAATGCCTCAAACGTGAGCCGGGGGTCGCTTTCGATGCGTGTTTTGAATCTTTCAAATTCCGAAGAATCACGCAGCCTGAACAAGATTGAAGAATAGACGGGACGCCGGAAGGCCTGCATGAGTTGATCCGCATCCCCCCATATCTCTGAGGCATAGCCGGTATTCCCTGCGTCAAATATTCCTACCACAGTCCAGTCCCTCATGCCGAAGCGGAGCGTCTCTCCGATGCCTCCTCCCTTAAACCTCTTGGCCACGCTCTGTCCGGCGATTATCTCTGAAGATCCCGGTTTCGGCATACGCCCTTCCGTCAATCTTACCTGCGGCCGGAGAAGCATTGAACTCCCGGAGATTCCCCTTATGACGACATTGGCCGGTTTATCAGTTCCGCGTTTAGGGAGGACAATAAGGACGACCAATTCCTTTACCAGCAGGCGTTTGCCGTCTGCGCCTATCGCCACTTCCGGCTGGGTTTCTATTATGGAAGCCTGCGGGCGCTCCACCCCGCTCTGCACCTCTGCTCCCGCCGCCTTGCGGATTATCACCGCGTTATCATAGGAGCCGGTATCCACCAGGGTCTTTTGCAGCCCCTCGGCAAGCATGAGAATCGCTGAGAATACAAAAACAACAAGGGCCATGCCCGCTATGGTAAGAACGGTGGTAAGGCGGCGTGTCCAGAGATTGCGGAGACTGTATGAAAAGGGTATCTTCACCTACCCTATCCTCCTCAGCCCGTCAGCTATGCGGATATTGACGGCGCGCCAGGCCGGGAAGATCGCCGCGGCCGATGCCACCAGGAAAGACGCCAGAATATCCATATAAATGGTTTCCGTGGCGACATTGAATACAGGGAAGTATGTGCTCAATTGCTTGCTGAAAATTTCTGCCGCCGGGAAAGTGAGTACAATACCTATGGCAGCCCCTATCGTTGTGACAAACATGGATTCGCCGAATATCAAGGCTGAGATGTAAAAACTACCGAATCCGAGCGTCTTGAAGACGGCGTATTCGCCGATTCTCTCCCGTGCGGTCATGGCCATAGTGTTGGCGACCACCGCCATGATAATGATGATTATCACGAAGGAGACCAACTGAACGGCTACGACTATCGCCTCGGACATCGAGATAAAGCCGAGCTGGAATGATTTTTCCGTTTCAGTCAATGTCTCCGCGATGGAGTTCTTGAATGTCTTATCAATTTCCGCGGCCACATCGGCAGCCAAGTTCGGGTCGGTTACCCCGATCATGTAGAAACCTACCTGATCCGCCCGGCCGGGGGCCTTTTGCTTCAACGTTTCGTTGAGATATTCCCAGTGGAAGAAAAAAGCGGTCTCATCCACCGTCTCGTCTCTCCCCTTGTAGATGCTTCGCAACACAAAATCCCAGTCGCCGGGGAAGATAGTCCCTTTAAGGGTTATCATATCGCCGATCTTCCAGCCATATTTAGCCGCCAGCTTGTATCCGGCAACGGCTGATTTCCTGTCACGGAAAAAAGCGCCCCTTTGTCCCTCAGGGATAACAAATTCAGGATACAGTTGAAGATACGTCCGGGGTTCTACGGCGTAGTTTGCAAAGAAGTTTTTTTCGTCAATGTAGATGCCGCCGAACCAGTTGCCGAAAGAGACCGTCTTCACCCCTTCGATCTGGCGAATCTTCTCCTTGTACGAAACAGGAAGGGGGAAAATAAGCGATACGGAATTTCTCGTCACAAGGCGGCTGGCAGAAGAGGCCTCAACACCTGTGTACCAGGCGCTTATCACGGTACGCAAGAGGCCGAAGGCGAGGATGGCAATGGTGACGCCGAGGACGGTCAGAAAGGTGCGGAGTTTGTGCCGGAACGCATTTTTAAAAATCAACTTGAGGATGCGCATCCAAAATACCTTTATCCAGGTACTTGAGAACATGGGCCGTCTTGGCCGCCCTGGGGTCATGGGTGACCATGATAATGGTCTTGCCGAGCTCATGAACGAGACGTTCCATCAGTTCGAGTATCTCTTCTGCTGAAACGCGATCCAGGTCGCCGGTCGGCTCATCTGCGACCAGAATCATCGGATCGGTGACAACAGCACGCGCAATGGCAACACGCTGTTGCTGGCCGCCTGAGAGCTGCCCCGGATAGTGGTCCATCCTGTCCGAAAGATTCACCACTCGCAGGGCCATATCAACATGTGCTCTCCGATCCTTTCTCGAAAGTCCGGTCAGGAGCAGGGGTAGTTCAACATTTTCAAAAGCGGTAAGAACAGGGATCAGGTTGTAAAACTGGAATATAAAGCCGACGCTTGAGGCGCGCCAGCGGGCAAGTTCGGTTTCGGAAAGGGCGGTAATGTCGATACCGCCTACCGTTATCGTTCCGCTGTCCGGCCGGTCTATCCCGGCTATCAGATTCAACAGGGTCGTCTTTCCGGATCCTGACGGCCCCATCAGGGCCATGAATTCTCCCCGGCTGATATCCAGAGATATCTCATTTAAAACAGAAATAATCTGGTTGCCGCGGCGATATGACTTGGAAAGCTTTCTTATTTCTACAATCGGCGTGTCGTCCATTACTTTTCCGCGATTTTTATCCTCGAGCCGTTTTTAACCTTATCCAGCGGTCTCAGCACCACCCTGTCCCCTGCCTTCACGCCGCCCAGAATCTCCACCATATCGCCGAGTTTTTCACCCAAGGTCACCGGCGTCTCAATCGCCCTGTTCTCCTTGATAAGAAAAACCGAAGCCTTGCCTTTACGGTCTGTTACGGCAGCGGGATTGAGAGCGGTGCGCGGCTTTTGTTCATCGTCTCTTATCTCCCGTGAAAGAAATGCCGCCTTGGCGCTCATCTCGGGCAATATCCTGCTGTCTTTATCAACAAAACGGACTTTCACCAATATCGTTGCTTTCGTGCGATCGGCGGTGGGTACGATCATATGAACGACTCCGCGGAATCGTGAATCAGGCAATGCATCAAGCTGTATTTCGCACGGCTGCCCCGTCGTTACCATCTGAAGGTTCGATTCCGATACATCGACTTCCACAAGGAGCGACTCCATATCGGCAATGGTTACTACAGCCGCCTTAGCATCGGCGGCAGCGCCTATGGGAGTGATGATATCTCCGATATCCGCATTTTTTGTCAAAACCACCGCATCAAACGGGGCACGTATAAAAGTATATTCGACCGCGACATTTGCGCTCTGCAGGGCCGCATTACCTGCCTTGACCGCTGCCTCAGCTCCTGCAACCGCAGCGGCTGCCTTTCTGTACCGTGCATCTGAAACGTCATAATCGGCCCTTGAAACAAACCCCTGCCCTATCAGATTCTTGTATCGTTCGAAAGAGACCGTGGCGTCATTCAGTTCTGCCTTTGCCTGTTCAAGGTTATATCGTACCGCGTTCAGGTTTGCTTCCGCCTGGCTGCGTGCCGCGATAACGTCGTCGTTTTCAAGACGGGCGATAATCTCTCCCTTTTTTACTCTGTTGCCTTCTTCTACTGTCAGCGATACGAGACGTCCGGTTACCTTTGAAGCAACGGCAGCCTTCCGCTGGGCCACAACATACCCGCTGGCATTGAGAAGGGTAAATGTCTGTGACGGATATATCTGTGTTACATTTGCCGGCTCTACCTCAACAGCGGGCGTAAAAACCCCTTTTGCAAAAAGGACCATTGCAAGCGCAAGGACAATTACCCCGGCTATCCAATAGAACACCTTATGCTTCTTCTGCGGCCTATAGACTTCGGCAGTCTTGTCTATCTTCAACTTCGACAGGTCTTCATTTGCCATCAATACACGCTCCTTACGCGGCGCGCTTACAACTTGAATTCACCATTGTCAAATTAGAATCTTGAGGGCGCCCCACTCTCAGTCAGGCCTATTAGCATAGAGACGGTTTAGACGTGAGCTAATGCAGGTAATCTTTTTATCTTCTTTAGCTCCTTCGCAATTGATGAATGAGTTACATGATATAGATCCCACGCCAACTGCAAATTAAGCCAGAACTGTGCCTCCATACCAAAAAGTTTCTCCAGACGAAGCGCTGTGTCCGGGGTTATCCCTCGCTTCCCATTAATCAGTTCATTAACACGAGGATATGAGACACCGAGCTTTTCCGCCAACTCACTCTGTGTCATATTCAGAGGTTTGAGAAACTCCTCCAACAGCATTTCGCCGGGATGCGTCGGCGGACCATGTTTTGGTATGCGAACCATCTTCTTCTCCTTCACGATTCAGTGGTAATCGGTTATTTCGACGTCTTCCGCGCCGTCGTCTGTCCACACAAAACACACACGGCTGCGTGATGCGGGACGTCCATAAGCGAGTAAATAAATCATCATCAAAAGATAGTTGTTTACTTATTTATGGACGTCCCTAACGTCCGATTAGCTGCTCTTTGTATTACGCCTTGAACACGCTGCTTGCACATAACGAGAAAGGTCTATTTCGGTTTTATCGTCGAGGATCCCGTTATTACGAGAACCAGCACGGCTACTGTGTGCTGCCCGCGAAATCTTTGCAATAGCAGCACAGTCTTCGTCGCTCTTGTCGTAAAGAGGCACATTCATAAACTCGAATACGGTTGTGCCGATTTGTTTCCCAAGCAAGAATCCGCCCAACCATGTCCGAACTGGCTGCGAATTAATAAAACCACAAACGTAGTGGGCCTCTTCTTCGGATGTAAACGATGCAAAATAGAGTTTATGATCTGGAACAACCAGAGTATTGGGAAGTACTGCGGCAGGATCGGTCGAAACGACCGCCGCCCGGAACGCACCAGGGTCTTGTTGTTCCATCCAGACAACCTTATAGAGGCTGAATGAATAGTCACCTACACAGTACACCACGTAGAACGGAAGATGTGATTGGTAGCGCTTGTATGATGAACGCTTGCTGAGGATATCTTCATAGTTCTTTAGGTACGAATAAGTCAGGGGATAATGGTCAGCGAAGTCCTCCTCTGATTCTACATTCTCGTAATGGACGTTGGGGATAAGCTGGTACCAGCCTTTAGTCTGCGTGCAATATCTTCCCAGATCACGTCCTCGGATAAGGGGATAAAGCAGATCGGCTTCTATCCAGACTGGGGTGTACTGTCAATAGTGGACAGAGTTGCTTGAGTATGGCAGGAATGAAGAGATGAAACAGAACCACAGTTACAGTCCAGAACTTAAGGCTGAAGTTATTAAAATGGTAATTGAACAGGGGATGACCCATGATGAGGTATCCC
>JBFMFO010000041.1:0-13353 GCA_040754095.1 Thermodesulfobacteriota bacterium
TTTTACAACCGTATCCGGAGACACTCAGCTATAGGCAACGTTGCTCCGGCTGTATTCGCACAGAAATATTTTATTAAAAGGAGAGCTGCCTAAAGTGGCCCTGTCCACTATTGACAGTACACCCCACTTCCCCTATTATGTTATGAGTTCATCCAGCCGTAACTAAGACAAAAGATAGGGATGCAGGCGTGTAGGCCTGACCAACAAAATTAAGGAGGATAAAGGTATGCCTACCAAGAGTAAGAGCAAGGTTAAAAAGGTTGGAACCAATGATACACTGGTAAGGGAGCTTAACGAGGCCAAGGCCAGGGCCAGGCAATGCGAAAATATCGTAGCTTCGATAGCCGCACCGATGTTTGTAACCGATAAGGACCTGGTCGTCACCTCCATAAATGATGCGGCCCTAAAGGCCATGGGTTATGCCCGGGATGAGGTGGTGGGGAAGATGACCTGCGCCCAGATAGCCAGGACGCCTCTTTGCGGCACAGCCCAGTGCACGATCAAGAACTGTATGCGCACCGGCGATGTAATCAACGGTGAGACGGTGGCCGAGACCAGGGACGGCAAAAAGATCCCCATCCAGGCGGCCTGCTCCGCCCTCTTTGACGAACAGGGCAAACCCTACGGCGGTATAGAGGTAATCATTGACATAACAGAGGTCAAACGCCTGCAGAAAGAGGCCGATGATCAGCGGGAATACCTGGCAAGACAGGTGGCCATGCTTGTGGAAAACATGGATAAGTTCAGTAACGGAGACCTTACCATCGAACCGAAAGCCGAACGGGATGATGAGGTAGGCCGGCTCGTTGACAGTCTTAACAGGACCATTGTGGGGTTGAGAGGGGTCGTTGGCCAGATAAGGGACGCGGCCGATAATGTAGCCTCCGGCAGTCAGCAGACAAGCAGCGGGGCGGAACAGCTCTCGCAGGGGGCGAACGAGCAGGCGGCTTCCATTGAGGAGGTCTCCAGCTCCATGGAGGAGATGAACAGCACGGTGACGCAAAACGCAGACAACGCCAAACAAACTACCTCTATTGCCGAGAAGGCCGCCGGCAATGCCCAGGAAAGCGGCAAGGCCGTGGCGGAAGCGGTCGGAGCCATGAAGCAGATTGCAGAAAAAATATCCATCATTGAAGAAATCGCCCGCCAGACCAATCTCCTGGCTTTAAATGCGGCTATCGAGGCGGCCCGGGCCGGGGAACACGGACGGGGCTTTGCCGTGGTGGCGGCCGAGGTGCGCAAGTTGGCCGAGCGCAGTCAGACCGCGGCCCAGGAGATCGCCAACCTCTCCGGCAGCAGCGTTCAGGTGGCCGAACGCGCCGGCACTCTGGTGGCCGAGCTGGTTCCCAATATACAGAAGACCGCCGAACTGGTTCAGGAGATAAACGCCTCCAGCACCGAGCAGGCCAGCGGCGTTGAACAGGTGACCCAGGCTATCCAGCAACTGGATCAGGTGGTGCAGCAGAATGCCAGCGCGGCGGAAGAGATGTCGTCCACCGCTGAGGAGCTTTCCGCCCAGGCCGAAAACCTCCTGGAAACTATAGGATTTTTCAAACTGGACGGGCATGGTGAGCGCACTGTGAAAAAACCGGCCGCCGGACATATTTCTCAGCCTCACAGCCCGGAAAGGAAAAAAACGGCGCCGCTGGCGAAATCCGCTTTACATAAGACGGATATCAAACCGGCCATAGCGCATAAATCGACCGGAATAGACCTGAAAATGAAAGACAAGGATGTATCCGACCAGGAATTCGAAAGATTTTAGTCCAAAAGGAGACTTAGTCATGGCTGATATTAAACAGTACCTTACATTTGTCTTAGGCGGAGAAAACTTTGCGCTCGAGACCTCAAGGGTGAAAGAGGTCCTTGAATATACCACCATTACCAGGATTCCGCGCATGCCGGAATTTCTCTGCGGCGTGATAAACCTGAGGGGCAACGTGGTTCCGGTCATGGATATGCGTTTGAAACTGGGGATGCCGTCGGCCGAGCGTACGGTTGACACCTGCATCGTGATCGTTGAGGTGAATTTCGACGATGAATCGGCCACCATAGGGTGCCTGGTGGACTCGGTCAAGGAAGTCCTGGAGATAGCGGCCAATGAAATCGAACCCCCGCCCAAGATGGGGATGCGCCTTGGAACGGATTTTATCCAGGGCATGGCCAGACAGGGCGAGAGTTTTATTATCATTCTGGACATCAACAGGATAATCGCGGCTGAAGATATAATGCTGCTTCAGGGCGCGGCCGGTAAAGGAGCCGATTCGCCGATGGAAAATCCCGCCGAGGAGCATGTTGATATATAAAGTTTCGTCCGGCAAAAAAATGTTGACAGATCACAATTTCTGCTCCCCGATTGTAGTCGAGGACACGTTTTGCAGGCCCCTGATTTAATCAGGGGCCTGCAAAAACAGGGGCAAGAATGACCTGAAATAATTTAAAGACACCCCTAAAAGTAACGTGTTATCAAGATGCCTATAACGACCGGACAGTGATAATATCTACGCTATTGAAAAGTGATAATTTTCAATAAGGTCAATGTCTCGTGCGTTCCCTAGAAAGCTTGCCTCCGAGAATCTCAGGCTAGTCGGTCAGAAAACTTAGCTTGAGTTTATTCCCGACAAGGTATAAAATTTAAAAACTTGATTGTAAGAACACATTTCTCTACTAAGGGACGGGGGATAATTTTTAAAATGAAAACATTGGACTACACTGCGGTGGTTTGGAAAGAAGAGAGTCAGTATGTCTCTAAGTGTCCGGAACTTGGAGTGGCAAGCTGTGGAGGTAGTTTTGAGGAAGCTATTAACAACTTGAAAGAGGCTGTAGAACTATATGTGGAAAATGCCAGGGAGCTTGGTCTGATGGAAGATATTCAGGAATGTCTTGTCGCCACCGAGAAATATACAGCACGTCTTCAAATGGCGTTCTGATGGCAAAGCTACCGGTAGTATCATCCAGAGAGGTTATAAAGATCCTAAAAAGGATCGGGTTTGAGCCTGCACCCAAAAGAGGTAAGGGCAGTCATCTGGCTTTTGTGAAACATGACAGCGGGAAATCACGGCTTGTTATTGTTCCTGATAGAGACAATATTCCCAGAGGTACTTTGCTCTCTATACTTGATCAGGCTGGAATAACCAAGGATGAGTTCGTAAAATTGTTGAGTCAATAGACATCGCTATACCTATTCAATAGTAGTTCCCTTGAGCAAGCAAGGGCGTTTTTTGTTACAGGCGCTGATATGGAAGAATCAAGGCCGGATATAAAAGAGAAGATCAGACGAATACTTGTTCATGCGGACATCGCCTTTCACGTGCTGGCGGGTCTTTTACTACTTATCGCCTGCGGCTTTATCATGTATTACGGGATTACTAATCTTGCTCATCCATCCCGCACTGCCATAATCAGCCTGGTGAACGATGTGCTCCTGGCCCTGATTATCCTTGAGCTTTTCTGGACCATTATCCGTTTTCTTAAAAAACAGAGATTTACACTCGGACCTTTTCTTTCCATCGGGATCATAGCCTCGGTCCGGCGGATACTGTTGGTCGAGATCGAGATATCACATGTGGAGCACGTTCAGCCGGAACGGCTCTGGGAGATCGGGCTTAGCGCCCTGGTAATTTTATGCCTGGTTTTTGCTTATTATCTGGCTGAGAAGGTGGAAAAGATATGATAGACCTTCCTTTCTTGGACGCAGATAAACGCAGGTCAAGTGGATTTTAAGCGTTTTTTAAACGCGCTAAAGTTGTTACAGAAATTTTAGTTTTCTGCGAATATCCGCGGAAATCTGCGTCCTGTTATATCAGGAAAGAGCGGCCCATGTCGCCAGAAAGAGGGTGATGCTGATTATGCCGTTCATGGTAAAGAAAGAGAGGTTGATTTTTGAAAGGTCTTTGGGCGTAACAAATATATGTTGCAGCACCATAGCCATCGCCGTCAGGGCGATGCCCGCATAATAGACCCACCCCAATCCGCTCATAACACCGGTATAGAGAAAGAACATAAAAGCCAGGATATGGAACCCTACGGCAAAAGCAAGCGCCCTTTCTTTACCGAATTTGCAGGGTATTGAGTGCAGTCCTTCGCGGCGATCAAATTCAAAATCCATACATGCATAAATGGTGTCAAAACCTGCCACCCAGAATATGACCCCGGCGCTCAGGATAAGAGGCGCAGCGTCGAGCGCCCCTTTAACGGCGATCCATCCGGCGGCAGGGGCAATGCCGAGGGCCAGACCCAGGAATATATGCGACAACCAGGTAAATCGTTTAGTGTAAGAGTAAGAGAGGACTATGGCCAGGGCCAGGGGGGACAGCATAAATGTCAGCCGGTTTAGCTTATAGGCCGCAAAGAAGAAAAGCAGGGAGGCCAGGATCACAAAGAGCCGGGCTTCGTTGACCTTTATCGTCCCTTGCGGCAGGGCCCGGCTTGCGGTGCGGGGGTTTTTGCGGTCATAGGGGAGGTCAATTATCCGGTTAAAGCCCATAGCCGCCGTGCGCGCCCCGACCATGGCCGAAAGGATCCAGAGACATTTCATGGGTTCCGGCACGCCGCCTGCCGCCAGAAAGGCCCCCATGAAGGCAAAGGGCAGGGCAAAAATGGTGTGCTCGAATTTAATCATCTCCAGGAAGGTATGGGTCTTTCGTATCATGAGCCGATGCCCCACCTTTTGGCCTCCGGATCGGGCAGGCCGAGGACATCCAGGATTCTGTCCACGAAGGTAGCGACCAAATCATCGATACTCTCCGGGTGATGATAAAAGCCGGGCATAGCCGGCATGATGGTCGCTTCGGCCTCTGCCAGGCGCAGCATATTGGTTATGTGTATCCTGTTCAGCGGGGTCTCCCGCAAGATCAATAAGAGTCTTCGGCCTTCTTTTAAGGTCACGTCTGCTGCCCGGTGGATAAGGTTACTCGATATGCCGTTGGCTATGGCGCCCAGCGTGCCCATGGTGCAGGGGATAACGATCATGCCGTCGTGGGGGAAAGAACCGCTGGCTACCGGCGCGGCAAAATCTTTTTCGTCGTAGAGCCTGGTCATGTAGCGGCTGACCTCTGAGGTAGAAAGGCCGGTTTCCAACTTCAATACCTGGGCCCCGGCCGCAGACACCAGGCCGTGGACTTCCACGTTTTTTGCCGCTAATTTTTGTAAGAGGGATACGGCGTAGGGCATGCCGCTCGCCCCGGTCAAGGCCACGATGTAACGTTTCTGTATTTTTTCACCAGAAAATCCCCCTATATCCCCCTTTTCCAAAGGGGGAATTGATGGGTGCCCATTCTTTCCCAAAAGGGGAATCGACAGACCCCCGTCTTTTTTCAAGGGGGGGCTTAAAATATCCCCCCCTTTACTAAAGGGGGGTAAGGGGGGATTGTTTTCTTTGTTCTTTATATTTCTTTGAGACATGGGTGTTTTATCGCCCTTTGTCTGCCCGATGCAGATAAATTCACTATAGACCCAGCTTTCCCCAGATGTCATCAATCTTCTTTTTCACGGCCTCATCCATCTCAATGACCTCCGGCCAGTCGCGTTCAAATCCCTCCTCCGGCCATTTGCGTGTGGCATCGATGCCCATTTTACCGCCATAGTGGGGAAGGGGTGAGGCATGATCCAGGGCATCCACCGGCCCATCGGTAATAACCGTATCCCGCCGCGGATCGACGTTGTTGCCGATACGCCAGAGGACCTGTGACAGGTCCTGGACATCGACTTCCCGGTCAAAGATGGCGATGATCTTGGTAAACATCATCTGGCCCATCCCCCACAGGGCGTGCATCACCTTGCGGGCGTGTCCTGGATAGCGCTTATCGATAGAGATGAAGGCGAGGTTGTGGAAGACACCTTCCAGGGGGAGGTTCATATCCACGATTTCCGGGAGTTGTTTCTTTATCAGCGGCAGGAAGATACGCTCGGTGGCCTTGGCCATATAACAGTCTTCCATGGGCGGGCGGCCTACGATGGTCGCCGGATAAACGGCGTCTTTGCGATGGGTGACACAGGTGACATGAAAGGCAGGATACTTATCCGCCAGTGAATAATAGCCGGTATGGTCGCCGAAGGGGCCTTCTATGCGCCTTTCGCCCGGCTCTACATAGCCCTCAAGGATAATCTGCGCCTCCGCCGGCACCTGCTGATCGACGGTGAGGCACTGCGCCAGCTCGACCGGTTCGGAACGGAGAAAGCCGGAGAAGACCATCTCGTCGATGTCTTCCGGCAGAGGGGCCGTGGCCGCATAAGTTGTAGCCGGGTCTGCGCCGATGGCTACCGCCGCTTCCAGCCGCTCGCCGCGTTTTTCGGCTACGCGGTAATGCTGGGCCCCGCCCTTGTGGGTGTGCCAGTGCATACCGGTGGTGGCGGCGTCAAAGACCTGTATGCGGTACATCCCGCAGTTACGCACGCCGGTCTCGGGGTGTTTGGTAAAGACCAGAGGAAGGGTGATAAAAGGTCCGCCGTCCTTAGGCCAGCAGTGCAGCGCCGGAAGGCGTCTAAGGTCGATATTATCTTTTATTATCACTTCCTGGCAGGGGGCCTTGCTCACCATCTTCGGGAACATATCGGCCAGCCGTTTGAGCTTTGGTATCATCTTGAGCTTTTTGATCAAGGTATCCGGGGCCTCGGCCTCCAGAAAGGTCAGGATGTCTTTTCCGATTTCTTCGAAATTAGAGACCTGGAGGGCCAGGCACATGCGCCGGTATGATCCAAAGGCGTTCATCAAGACCGGCATGTCATGGCCGGTTACATTAGTAAAGAGTAAGGCAGGCCCGCCCTTTTTACAGACGCGGTCGGTTATCTCGGTAATCTCCAGATAGGGGCTGACCGGTTCAGTAATTCTTTTTAATTCACCTTCTTTTTCCAGAAGGCTGATGAATTCCTGCAGATTCTTATAGCCCAAGATGATCCTCCTGTTTTTGCCGCAAATCCAGAAGTGATGCCCTCGTAAAAAGTAAAATTTCCTCTCCCCGGCGGGAGGTAGGGGGAACATCACTTATACAGGTTAAGTAACATTTGGTTAAATAGGGTGTCAAGCGGATTTGCGAATTCCCCGGCGCGGTTACAGAAATAGTTTGACAATTCCGATAGATATAGCGAAGATATGGGAGCCGTAATAGAAATCAGCAAAGATGCATCGGGATGGATAAGGTCCTTATAATCCAGATTAATACGTATTCAGGTTGAGGCTATTAAAAAATCTGGTGAAATAATTGGCTCGGCATTTAAAAATAGACGTGAAAAAGAAAAAAAGGGAAAGTCCATAAAGGGGAGGTTCTATGTATACCTATAGATTTGTAAAAAATATTATTGCATTGTTTCTATTGATATTTTTGGGTTCCTGTGTTGCTGCAGTGCCTTTAGTTCAAGTAGCTGGTTACGCGTACTCAGGGTTTAGCCTTGTGAAAACTGTCCATTTTACAACTGGTGGCTCTATGGATGTTGGTGTTACAGAAGCACCACCGATAGCTCCTGCTGACAAAAAAAGATTGGATTCATTAAAGACACTTGCTGTATCAAACAGTGATCCTGTGGGAATATCGATTGCTGAAAAATTATGTAAACACTTTCAAGTTATAACTCCGTATAAATTTAAAAAGGATGGTCTTGAAAAAATAAGAGAAGAAATTTCTGAATACCAAACTACTTCAGAAAAAACAGATATTCTTGTTAGAGCAGGTAAATTAGTTCTGGCAGACGGCGTATTTCATGTCACGACAACAAAAGGAAAATTTGAACAAAATTGGTGGACATTAAAAAGACCTGAACAAGCCTCTGATATTACAGTATGTTTAATTTCTCCAACACAAAAGCGGGTGATCTGGAAGAAAGGATTCAAGCTTGTAATGAAAATAGGGACATCTCCTCCTTCCATAGAAGAAGTTAATGAAGCCATAGCTTCTTCAATCGTTGAAAAATTTTTTGAAGACGTACAAGTACAAACATAGCCCACGCAGCTACACACTTGGCAGATATAACACAGCACAGACGTGGCTAAAGTTGGTTACGATTCCCCCATCGAATGGTATAAATTGAAATTCTACCCTATAGATAAACCCTATGAAATAAAAGAGGAGAGGAGTTCTATTTAAAAGAATGCCCGCAACGGACGGCTAACATGGCACAAAAGACTTGGATCCAAACCTCATGGGCTTCTTTTATGCCAGTACCGTTAGTTGTTCATTGCGGGCAGAAATAAAAAAGGGGGAACAAAAAAATGGAAGATACAGTTGTAAGAAATGAAGTCCCTGGTTATGCCAAAGTCTGTGGAATATTGGCATTGATTTTGGCAATCGTGTCAGTGCTCATCCCAGTTATTGGAGTTCTCTATTTCACTCCCCTTGCAATTATTCTCGGAGTTGTGGCCTTATACGGGGGGTATAAGGGTATGGGTATCGCTACAATAATTGTGCTTGTAGTAAACTTAATTATTAGTCCAACGTTTTGGGCAAATATCGGAGCGGGTGCAAAATTTGCTGGTGCATCTTCTAATCGATTTCTGACTTATTTCGATTTAATCGGTGTTGTTATAATGCTTTACCTCGTTGTCCGAAAGAAGCAATAAAGTACAACCAACAGAGAATAGGAGTTTTTGCAATGAATACCAAAAACATTACCTTTCTGATTTTATGTTTCCTTTTTTCTATAAATACCTCTATAGAAGCAAGTGAACGTCGTCTTAAGTTGATTGCTACTGATGAAGAAACAAAAACTCGATTCAGCGTAATAGAAGAAATAGGCGGAATGCCTGGTTCAGATCCCTGTAAGAGTGGCGGTTTTCTGGTTGGTTTAGACGTCATAGGAGAGGTTCCCGACAATGTATCGCTGGAAGACGATGCAAAAGCAAAATCTCTTATTGAAAAAGGGAAAAATGCAGCTATTAAGACATGTCCAAGATTTAAACTCGGTCATGAAGAAATACGAATTATGCTTTACAACGGAGGGTATGATCTGGGGCAAGACAAAAAACCAGAGGTGTTTGCAAAATGGAAAAAAGTCCCTAGTTTTCGAGAAGAAATTATTGCTGAAGCAATCAAGAAAGGTCCTACAGAATATTACAATAAAGCATTCGAGCGTTTTGAGAAACAAAAACTTGCGGAAGAACGTACCCAAGCTGGATCTGATGCATCAAGAATTATTGTAACATCAGTGCAACTATTGGATACTGATAGTTCATACCCGCGATATTCTCCGGATGGCAGCAAAATCTTATATTCCAAGCAGGTGTACCCCAAAAAGAAACAGCCAGGACAATCTTTTCAGATTCAGGTTGTCAAAGATGTTAAAACACTAAAAACGATAAAAACTTTCGGCAAGGCTGGCACAAGCAGAAAAGGCACTTGGTCACCCGACTCGCAAAAAATTGCCTATTTTGCTACGGCTCGGAGTGAAATTGGGTTCATTGGAGTTCGAGGAAAACTACATATCTTTGATATTGCTTCGGGTGAAACAATAAAGTTAGACTATCAGGAACCGGCTTATGGAGGATTTATTGTATGGGCACAAAAACAAGAAATATATGTTTTAGAGACAGGTCGTCATATAGGCTTTTCTCTGAATCTTGAAACTTTAAAAGAATCAAATTTACCTGGAGATGTGTACCAACGGTATTTAAACAATGCGAGAAAAGATTGGTGGTCAGATTTTAGTATACATAAATACTGCTACATTTATCGTGAAGACGTTAAGCGTGGAACCCCTTCTTTGGTAGTTGCAAATACAGATAACTCTTATGCTCGTGTTTTAATTACCGGGGTCTATGATCAACACCCCTATGTCGTTTCTCCAGATCTCATATCCGTGGTTTACAGTCAGAACAATTTTGGCCGTATTGGTGATCTTTATGTTGCCTATCTCGGACAACGAGCCAAACCAAGAACAACTTTTAAAGTACGGCTTTCGGATTCAGCACTAACAGAAAAAATAAATGTAAAATTAAGTAATAATGTGACACTGAAGGGTTCAGTCTTTGGCCCTCGCATTAATCCTTTGAATAAGAAGTTGGTGGGACCAGATGAAAAGGTCTTTAAAGGTTATATAAAATTTACAAGTTTTGACGGCTCTCGTTTTATTGTGACAACAACTTTTGAAAAAGAGTCGTTTGATATGGGAGATATTGTTTCCGAGATTTATTCAGAAGATGGCAGTATCGGGCGGAACAGTTTTGGCCAGCTTAATACTGTGACATGGGGCATTTTGGAAAACCTTTAAGCCTGGATTCATGATATTCAATAAAATAACCTTTTTATTTTATGCCCGCAACGACAACTAACATGGTGGAAAAGACTTCGTTACAAACCCGAGAGACTTCCTTTCCGCCAAGAACGTTAGTTGCAATTGCGGGCAGTTGAAAGGGACAAAATTATGAAAAAAAGAGATAAGGAAAAAAATTCCTTACTCAATAGATCCGTAGTAAAAAAACAAAAAGCATATATTGCATGGAGAATAATAGCTGGTCAAGCGGTGATAGTGAACTTACAAATGGGTATATTTAACGTTCTAAACCCAGTAGCTACTAGGATATGGGAATTGGCAGATGGGCAAATGGGAATAGAGGAGATTTCACAGAGAATCTATCAGGAGTTCGAAATCAGTCGAAATACTGCAAGAATAGACTGTTTAGAACTTATAAATCAGCTTCTATCTAAGGGTTTAGTGACCTTATTTCCTGCTCAAGAAAGAAACGAAGAAGAACAGCAAGAATGGGATGAGTATGATAAAGAATTATTTAAAACTCTAAGAGAAAAAGTGGTAGAGAAAAAGATTCCCCTTATGAGCCACTTTGATCTTACCTATCACTGCAATCTTAGGTGTGCACACTGTTATATAGTGTCCGAAGATCGTCCCGAGCTTAGAACCTCCGAAATAAAAGATATCTTAGATCAACTTGCAAAAGCAGGTACTCTTTATCTTACTTTAAGCGGAGGTGAATTGATGACAAGAAAAGATTTTTTTGAAATTGCTTTCTACGCACGAGAGCTCGATTTTGCCCTGAGGCTACTTACCAATGGGATATTAATAGATGAAAAGACAGCAGATAAAATTGCCCTCTTACATCCAGAATTAGTGGCGATAAGTATCTACAGTATTAATCCAAAAGTTCACGATGGAATAACAAAAGTCTCAGGGGCATTCCAAAAATCCCTCGCTGCAGCTAAGATGTTGAAAGAAAGAGGGGTGAGATTAAAGATTTCTACTGTAATTATAAGGCAGAACATAAAAGATTGGCATTCAATCTACCAACTTGCTCAAGAATTGGGAGCGCAATTTCAGGCAGATTACAGGATCGCACCCAAAAGCAATGGAAATAAATACCCATTGAGGTTTCACATCGATGATATATACTTACCATCTCTTCTTGCCAATCCTATTTTTACGAAAGAAACCGATCTTGATCTTCAAGAAAGAGGTTATACAAGCATCTTTGACACCATTCCTTGCGGAGCAGGACATATGTCCTGTTACATTTCACCCTACGGTGATATTTATCCTTGCGTTCAACTTCCAATTAATTGCGGAAACTTAAGACAAAAATTGTTTACTGAAATTTGGGAGAATTCATCAGAGCTGTTACAGTTTCGTTCTATAACCCTTTCTCAATTACCTAAATGCTTTGAATGTACCTTTTTTCAATATTGCCGACTATGTATTGGTCTCAACTATGTTGAAGAAGGAGACATGTTTTTACCTTCAAAAAGAGCATGTAAAGAAGCCGAATTAATGGAGACATTAGGTGTAAGAAGGAGGTGATGAAAATGAAGAAGACAAGAAAGAAAGACCCACAAAAGAGGACTTATCAGAAACCTATAATCAAATCTGAGAAAGAGCCTCTAGAACCAACCATGAATTGCCCTACCACTAATGTAAAGTGGTGTGGAGTTCCTTATTCGCCAAAGAAGGGATGAAGCTGTTTCTGAAAAGTAGGGCAGCAGGTTCGGTTCAGACATTTTATGTTGATGGTAGAGTAAAAAAGATTGCTATACTTTCAAAAAAATATAATTTTTCAAAGAAAGGAGAATAAATCAATGGACACAAAGTTTAAGGAAAAGAAAGAGGAAGACATTAAAAAGTATGAAGCTCCTGTGGTTGTAAAATTAAATGGCTATGACGAGGACAATAAGAAAATAGAATTGGGATGTTGGGATTGTGGACCTGACGGTGCACATTGTTAATGCAACCAGCTACTCATTATTAAAAATATTATTTATTAGTATCACCGATACTTAAAAATAATTGGTGTGCAGCATGAATTATATCCTTAGAGATATACGGGGAAAGAAGTTTATTGTTAACCTAACGACAAATAAGTATTACGAGTTAAAAAATTATACAGCAAAAATATTTTGGGAAAAGTATCAAGAGAATTATTTCGATGGGCAATTGGCTTTACAAAATATAAAGCGACTGTTTCCATCCGTCAAAGAGGTCGAGCTAAAAAACAATTTCGAGCAATTTTTAAGTTCCTTCCAAGATAATGAAATTGATCATAATATAAATATATTCAGATTAGAAAATAATAAAGACATTCCTGAAAGGGTTTACTTTGAACTAACAGAGGATTGCCCTTTCAAGTGTGTACATTGTTTTTGCCCAAGAGACAGGCACATACCTCAACTATCTACAGATAAAATAAAATCCATTTTAGATGAATTACATGAATTAGGTACTATTTATATAACTATGACTGGAGGAGACCCCTTGACCAGAAGGGATTTCCCGGAATTATATCTTTATGCTAAAAAGAAAGGATTTTTAATTTATCTGTTTACAAATCTATATTTACTTAACAAGCAACATGTTGAGTTATTTTTACAATATCCCCCTTTTTTAATAGATGTTACTTTATATGGCAGTTGCAATGAAGTCTATTATGATTACACCAGAATTGAAAATGCGTTTGATAAAGTTATGGCTAACTTGAAGACATTGAAAAATAATAATATAAATTTCAGACTGAAAACACCATTATCAATAATTAATTATCACGATATTGATAATATTGAAGCGATAGCTGGTCAATTAAGTAAATATTTCACGATAAGCACTTATATATTTCCTAAGTTGAATGGCAAAAAACATTTAAAAGAACTCAAGTGTAGTATTGACACCGTAATTAATTTTGAGAAAAGAAATAAAAATCGCATTGAAAAATTGAAATACAAATATTTAAAGGGGAAAGAACTTCTTGAGAAACATCATGGCTTGAGATGCGAACAAGGAATAAATGCTTTTGCAATAAATGGGCTATACTGATATCTATGGACAGAGTTGCTTGAGTATGGCAGGAATGAAGAGATGAAACAGAACCACAGTTACAGTCCAGAACTTAAGGCTGAAGTTATTAAAATGGTAATTGAACAGGGGATG
>JBFMFO010000042.1:0-13308 GCA_040754095.1 Thermodesulfobacteriota bacterium
TATGCTCCTCTTTTGATTTGCGTTAACCAACTTGCTATTGGCTCAAATCAAAATGAGTATAGCCTTTTTCATTTATCCGCAAGGCTTACTGCAATATAGCAAGCTCTGCGGTAAAATCTTACTTTTTACGAGTTCATTAATATTCCCTTGGCCTTTTCTATGTCTTTTTTGATCTGGGCGATAAGCTCCTCAGGGCCGGCGAATTTTTTCTCATCCCGCAGGCGTTCCATCAGGTTTACCTCTATTCCCTGCCCATAGATGTCTTCAGAAAAGTCAAAGACGTGCACCTCGGCCGAGATATGCTCATCGCCGAAGGTAGGGTTATAACCGATGTTCATCACGCCGTCGTGGGGTCTGCCCTTATAGATGACCTGGGTGGCATAGACACCCAGCCCGGGGCATAGTTCATCCTCCGCCAGTTCGATATTGGCAGTGGGAAAACCAAGGACCGGCCCGCCTCTGCGTTTGCCCATCAGGACCTTGCCGGTCATCTGATACGGCCGGCCGAGCAGTCTCCGTACCTGCACCATATCGCCGGCCGCAATCAACTCACGCACCTTGGTGCTGCTTACGATGACATTATCGACGTAGAGGGGCTCGACCACAGTTACCGAGAAACCCAGTTGCCTGCCTTTTTCCCTGAGGAACTCGATATTACCCTGGCGATTCCGGCCAAAGGAGTAGTCATATCCGACCATGAGATTCTTTACGCCTATCTTTTTCCACAGAATATCATCTACAAACTCCTCGGCCGTGGTGTCGGCAAAATCGCGTGTAAATTTGATGCATATAAGCACGTCCACCCCGGCCTTTTCTATCAGTTCCAGCTTCTTGCTGCACTTAGAGATCAACTTTAAGCCGATCTGCGGCCGGAGGACGGCAACCGGATGCGGGTCAAAGGTGATTACTACGCTTTCCCCGCCCGTGGCCTCAGCCTGCTCTTTTACCTTCTTAAAGAGGAGTTGATGCCCCAGATGAACCCCGTCGAAATTGCCGATGGTGACCGCCGGATGGACAAAGCGGCGGTTTATGTTTTCTATGCCCCTGATTGCTTCCATATTTGCTTTCGCCTTCGCCTCGATAAGACTTGACAACAGGAGCTTTTAAATATAAATAAAGCACGTGTAAAAGGCAATCATTAATCCGGTGCCGAAGTGGCGGAACTGGTAGACGCGCTAGGTTCAGGGTCTAGTGGGTGTACGCCCGTCGGGGTTCGAGTCCCCGCTTCGGCACCATTTTTTCATTCTCCGCCGGGAAAAGACCTATCAAGAAGCAAAAGACCATAGAGGACATCAGGGCAGAAATCGACAAGATTGACGCCAGGATCGTCGATCTGCTCGGTAAAAGGGCCAGGTTCGCCTTTCAAATAGGCCGTTTAAAATTAAAAGAGTCTCTCAACTTCTACGACTCGAAGCGCGAGCAGGATATTTTAGAGCGTGTTACCGGGCTGAATAACGGCACGTTTCCGGAGAAGAGCCTGGTTTCCATCTTTCAAGAGATCTTTTTTGCCTGTCGTTCCGTTCAGCAAAAGGAAACAGTAGCTTATCTGGGGCCGCGGGGCACTTTCAGTTATCTGGCGGCCTTGAAGTATTTCGGCAAAGAGCATCGTTTCCACCCCGCCATGTCCATTGAAGAAGTTTTTACAGAAGTGGCCAGAGACAGGTGCCAGTATGGCATCGTGCCTATTGAAAATTCGACCGAGGGCACGGTTAACCTGACCCTGGATGCCCTGTATAAGTATGACCTGAGGATCTGCGGCGAGGTCTATCAGGAGGTTCAGCTTGATCTGGTCAACCGGTCCGGGCAGATTACCGATATAAAAGTTATATATTCGCATCCCCAGCCGTTGGCTCAATGCCGGCAGTGGTTGCGCGATAATATGCCGTCGATCCCTCTTAAGGAGGTCTCCAGCACGGCGGCGGCGGCCCAACAGGCGGCGGAAGATCGTGATGCGGCGGCCATCGCCCCGGATATAGCGGCCAGGCTGTACAAACTGCAGACAGCGGCCCGGCGGATTGAAGACTATGTGGGCAATACCACGCGTTTTGTGGTCCTTTCCAAGCAGAGTATGCCGCCGTCAGGCCGGGATAAGACCTCGGTCCTCTTTGGCGTGTCGGACCGGCCGGGCTCACTCGTGGAGATTTTACGCGTGTTGTCCGAACGCAATATAAATATGAGCAAGATAGAGTCCCGTCCCAAGAAGGGAGAACCATGGCAGTATCTCTTCTTTGTTGACCTGGGGGGGCACTATAGCGACGAACCGGTACAAAAGGCGATGGAAAAGATGGCCCATGAATGTTCTTATTTCAAATGGCTGGGTTCTTATCCCAGAGGGCGTGACGCCGGAAAGATTGACAGGGGATCGATCAGTAATTAATATAATCACATGAACCCGGTCTATTTTAGTCAGAGCCATTTACATGTCGTGGATGAGGCCGTCAGCCTGGCTGAAGATATAGCCAGTGATTTTTTTAAGTTCTCTACCACGGACTGGAAGGCGGCCCCTTATGATGTCAGGACACGCAAGGACCTGGCAGAGGAAGAGATAGTTTCCGGTGTCTTTGCCCAGGTGATGCGGTACCGGCAGGACCCCTCCAGGTCTCCTTCCGGGATGGGGTGGTATGAGTATTACAAGATCTGTCTGCACGATCATGAGATACTCAATGCCCTGGACAGGGAGAAAGCGATCGCCCTTTTCCCTTTAGTCCTCTATGTCGTCACCCACGAACTGGTGCATATCGCCCGTTTCAGGCGTTTCCTGCACAGTTTTTATGCCTCGGAAGAAGAGAAGGCGGGCGAAGAAAAGAGGGTGCATCAGATCACGTTTGATATTTTGAAAAAGGTAAGTGTATCCGGGCTGGAACCGGTCTTAAAATGTTATCAAAATCATTGCATAGCACACGATATTAAGGAGGTGTGAACAGAGTGCCTATTTACGAGTATCAATGCCAGTCCTGTGGTAAGGTCACCGAGGCCTGGCAGAAACTTTCCGATGCTTCCCTGGCTGTCTGTCCCCATTGCTCAGGCCGGCTAAAGAAGGTGATCTCTTGCAGCTCCTTCCATTTAAAGGGAAGCGGCTGGTATGTAACTGACTATGCCGGGCATAATGCCGGCAATGCAAGTCCCAAGGAAAATACATCCGACAAGCCTTCCTCAGACAAGGCTTCCTCTGATAAGCCCTCTCCGGCAAAGGAGTAGAATGGCAACGGGGTTTGCCTTTCTACTCCCCGATCAATTTCGGATTTGAGATGCGGCTGCAAGACATCATAGGCCTATCCGGCCGTAAACTGGCGGTAATCAGCCTCCTTTATTTTGCCGAAGGCGTCCCTTTCGGCCTTATCAATAACGCCCTTTCGGTCTATTTTCGTTCCAACCAAATGAGCCTGGAGAATATCGGACTGCTCAGCCTGGTAGGCCTGGCCTGGAGTCTGAAGCTCCTGTGGGCCCCCCTGGTGGATCGTTTCGGAAAGAGGCACTACTGGATGGTGCCCGCCCAGATGACTATCGGTCTCGCTGTCCTGGCTCTCAGGCAGATTAACCCCGCTCAACCCGGAATCTTTCTGTGGGCGGTTATGGGGGTTATGGCCCTGGCCGCGGCCACGCAAGACATAGCCATAGATGCCTATACCATTGACATATTAGATGAGGGTGAACTGGGGGTGGCCAACGGTATCCGGAGCGGCGCCTATCGGGTTGCGCTTATCCTCTCCGGCGGCGGTGTCGTGGCCTTGAGCGCCTTTATCGGCTGGGATGGGGCGTTTGTCGGCCTTTTCATACTTATGGTGGCGATAGCTGGTGTGGTTTTTTTCTGGCCCGGTTGTCATCAGGAACGTGAAGGGGCGCATCCGGCCGGGCAGTCCGGAGTAATCGATTCCTGGATATTGCCCATACGCGACATCTTAAAACGACCCCATTTTTTTGCGCTGGTACTTTTTATACTGCTCTTTAAGGTCGGGGACGCCATGATGGGGCCGATGATCAGCCCGTTCTGGGTGGACCGGGGGTTCACCCGAATAGAGATCGGCCTTATTTCCGGGACCTTAGCGCCTATTGCCAGCATAGTTGGTTCGATTATGGGTGGGTGGCTGACTACCCTGTGGGGGATCGGCCGGGCCATCTGGGCGCTCGGGGCGTTGCAGGCCGTTTCCAACCTGGGGTATGCCTATGCGGCCCTGGCCACCGGCAGCAAGTTTGCCGTCTATGGGGCGTCACTGGCGGAGAGTTTTACCGGCGGGCTGGGCACCGCCGCCTTTCTGGCCTTCTTAATGAGGCTTTGCGATAAGAGATTCAGCGCCACCCATTACGCCTTTTTCAGCACCATATTCAGCTTCAGCCGGGTGATAGCCGGGGCGCTGAGCGGTTTTGGCGCCGCGCACCTTGGTTATGCCCCGTTTTTTCTCCTGACCTTTTTTGCCGCCTGCCCGGCCTTTTTCCTGTTACCATGGGTCTTGCCGATGGTACAACAAAGTGAGAAATACAGGAACAGATAAGAACTAATAGATGACACTAATTTGTCTGATCGTTCTTGACATTACCCTGCCATTCCCTTACCATCTGAACCATGGGTTGGATATAAAGCCGCTTTTTATATAATGTTTTGTTCTCATGACTGAATAGCGAAGGAACTTTCGGTGAGCAAAAAAGAACTCACACAATTCTGGCTTGATTCATCTGATGACAATTATCGATCCATGCAAGCCATGTTTAATGCCGGGGAATATATGTGGGCGTTATTCGTCGGACACTTGGTTACCGAGAAACTATTAAAGGCATATTATGTGAAAACAGTAGGAAGAGAAATCCCCAGAACACATGATCTTTACAAGCTCGCCATTAAAGCCGGGTTAGACCTGTCAGAAGCCCGGAAGGACTCCTTGCAATATATTACCCTTTTTAATATTGAGACGCGATATGAAGACTATAAAAGGGATTTTTACAAAAAATGCACAAGAGAGTTTGCAGAGAAGAATATCGAGAAAATAAAGGAGTTGGCAGCTTGGCTAAGAGAAAAGATAAAAAATTGATATACGAGTCCATAGAAAGATACGTTGAAGAGCTGAGAAAAAGAGACATTGATATCCTTGCTGCTTATCTGTTCGGTTCATATGCCAAAGGCAGGGCCACGGAATGGAGTGACATAGATGTGGCACTCCTGACGAGGCAGTTCATAGGGGACAGCTTTGATTTCAAGTTTCTCCTTATGAAAATAGCCCGCGAGATAGACTTCAATATCGAACCCCATCCGTATCTGGTGGATGAATTTAATGAGGATAACCCTCTTGCCGCCGAGGTGATAAGAACCGGGGAGAGGGTGGTTTGATACTATTACTCCGGCAGGTAAATATATAAAAAATGTCATGCCGGACTTGATCCGGCATCCAGAACATATTGAATTTACTGGATTCCGGCTTTCGCCGGAATGACAGAAAATAGCCTTTTCAGACTTTTTACGACTTGATCAGAAAAGAAAGGCCTGAATCCGAAAGATCTGTTCAATAGTAATGATTCTGCCTTATTTGTGTAAATTCGTGTTCATTCGTAGCTGAACAGATTGGTTTCCGGTACAGAGCAAAAGAATGTTATAAAACAATAGACCTACGCAAATTACCTCGTCCCTAAATTACCTTTACCATCTCCAAACTATCTTTGCTGAATAGAGTTACTGAACTCGTACACAAAAACTCAAAAATATCTTGACTTTCAGAGGGATTTCCCTGTGTAATAGGCCCGTAACATATCAGATTATATCAAATTTCCTCTTCACACTACTCGCTAAAGGAGCTAGTCAAAACCCTCAAAATGAAATGATAGGCTGAGAAACATGGTATTCCGACATGTGAGAAGGAGGAGTTTTTAAGTAAAAACAAGTTATAGAGGGAATCAATCATAACAGAGCTTCTATAGGATTTTTGAAAAAGGAGATAATGGGTTATGAAACGGACATCTTGTTGGGTGTTGATTATAGGGCTGCTAATCTCCCTCGGCATGCTTGGGTGTGCGGAGAAGGAGGAGAATGTTGTTAAGGTCGGCGCTGTTTTTCCGATAACGGGGAATATTGCACAATTTGGAAATTATTGGAAACAAGGGTTGGAGTTAGCGTTATACGATGCAATCAATCAGGGCGTTATCCCGAAAGATAAGATTAAGCTTATTATTGAAGATGGACAGGCTGATCCTCGTAAGAGTGTGGATGCCTTTAAGAAATTGGTGGAAGTAGATAAAGTAGTTGCATGTATTCCTGCAACAAGCGGAGTAACTTTGGCGCTAAAGCCAATTGCAAATCAAAATAAAATCGTTTTGATCAATGCATCTGCAATAAGCACTGAAATAGAAGATGCGCCAGATTATGTATTTAGTGTAATACCTAATGCAAAATTTACTGGTTATTTCTTGGCAGAAACTGCATTTAATAAATTGGGCAAGAGAAATGCTGGAGTTTTATATAGAGATGATGCTTCCGGAAAGAGTTTTCTTGATAATTTTTCTAAAAGATTCAAAGAACTTGGGGGCAATATAGTCTTTGTAGATTCTCATGAACCTAATGCAACTGATTTTCGAACGAATATTGCTAAGATTAAAAATGTAAAAAACATGGATGTGATTTTTGTAGCGTCATGGGGGACAGATGTCGCCTATTATCTGAGACAAGCGACAGAATTAGGTGTCCATACACAAGTTCTTGCATATGAAACATTTTATACACCTAAGGTTCTTGAAATAGCTGGGTCATCAGCAAATGGCGTAATATTCAGTGCTCCTGAATTTAATGCCTGGATCGATGAACCAAGATTAAAGGAATTCAGAGAGAAAGTTTTGAAGAAGTATAATCAGAAAGAGATTAATTATCACATAGCAGGGCATTATGATGCGATGATGCTAATCCTAAAGGCAATTTCTGCGGGGAACATGACGGGCGAGACTATCAAAAACTATCTCAGTGGCATGAGAAGCTTTCAAGGTATAACAGGAGAGATACGCTTTGATAACAACGGAGGCGCCCAAGTTCCATTAAGTCTATTTACGGTACGCAACGAGAAATTCTCACCGTATTTATATCCGTAAGGTGCAAAATGCGCATAGTCATTGGAATCTAAGAAAATGTTATTCGAAACTTAAGGATTGAAGAGGGTTCGCAGTGGGACATTCTCAAAGACAAGATAGCATCATTAAAAATATTAAAGCAACGATTGAAAGTATTAATGCCTATTTCGCAGATTTTAGCAAAGTCATTGATAACAAAATAATAAATGAAAAAGAACACTTAGAATTAATTGATGAATTGGAAACAAGTATCAAACATAGGCTCGAGATAATTTTTGGCAAAGAAAAAAGACTACATGATTTCGGCTACTTTAAAGACATTATCGATTTTAATTCAATTAAAAATGCCATTATTTTCAATTATTGGTCCCTCAAGGGAGAGTTTGTTGATAGCTCTATAAGTAAAGATAATCGATATAGGGATAATGTTTTTTATAAAGGTATGCGGTGGTCAAATTCGGATAGTTATAATGCCTTTTATTTGTTGTTCAATGAGCTTAAGAAAACTTTAGAAGGTGTTGTCCCAGTTGATTTCTTTACTCAATTTGCCATCAATAATACAAACTATCTGAAAATAGTTGGTAGGAAATCAACTGATCTAGATTGTAAATATCAGTATCTTGAAATACCTATTCTCAATGATATTGATTTTGGCATATCAACTGATTTTAAAAAATTAATCACCTCTATATATAACATGAGAAATAATAATCGAAATTATGCTAATGCAGAGAAATTCAAGGCTGAGAATGAGCTTGCTTTTAAAAATCTGCATGAAAAAGTGAGAGAAGCTTTTTTTAGCAATAATACTGAACAACTGCTTTCTAACTGGCGCGAAAGCTTTGTCAATGCCTTGGCTGACGGAGATAAAAAAAAGAAAATCCTAAGAAAGAAAATCACATTAATAGATGTTTTGAAAGTCATAGTGACATATCAGTTTTATGATCATCCTTATGTGATTCATATGTTTTTACCTTCATTCCCTAACAGTGATAAGGATGAGAATAATATAGATAAAAATCATTACTATTCTTGTTTAGTGGTTACGCAAGGACAAAAGGATGTTAAAAAATTGGAGCCCTTTAAGGATACCTTCATTGAGTTGTCAAACTCATTGAAGAAAATTGCGGTATTAGAGAAAAAGCTTTGGGACAAAAAGGGTGAAAATCTTCCAATCTATTGGAGATGGAAATCTGAATATGAGAAGTACTATGAACAATACGATAGATTATCTAATGTTGCATTAAATATTTGTACAGCATTGTGCAAAAAATTGAAAATAGAATATTTGAAGATACCTAATCGGATTAAAACTTTTGAAAGTTTTTATAACAAAATCGTCTCTCGAGCAAACGGCAGAGATAAAGAATTCCCACGGTTAGAAGATTTGCGGGATACGGAATTCCGGCGGTACGCAAATAGAACTGATATCAAAAGGCTGACAAAAAAAGTAAAAAATTCTTTTATTAAATATTATAAAGCTAAAATCAGCAATGTTACAGAAACGAATGCAGATTATATCTTCAAGGCATTAAAAGATATGGTTGGTTTGAGAATTCTGTGTGTTTATAAAAACGATATGGGGAAAATATTACAAACCGTTAAGCAATTTAAAGAAGAAAATAATGGACCTATAAAGGTTCTCGACATTAAAGAATATGATAGGAAGGCAGGGTATAGGTCGTGTCACATTGTTTTCCAGCTTAGTGATGCCCACAAGGAAATTTATGAGTTAAATGACTTAGCTGATAAGACATGTGAAATACAAATAAGGACTATTTTGGAACAAGGGTGGGCAGACGTATCCCACAGGTTAAAGTACAAACATAAGCCCCATTTGCCAGAAAGACTTAGGAACACCATTGATGATGAGACTAAATCATTAAACGATCGAGCGAATGAGTTAAATAAGGTTGACCGCCATTTTGTGAAAATGCGTGACAGGGTAAAACAAATTTTAAAGGACGATAGGTGGCAGTTTTCGGATGATTAAGAATGAAGAGTCAATCAGAGTTCGCTATTCTGAAGTGGATCAGCTACGATTTGTTTATTATTCTCGATACTTCGAGTATTTTGAAATTGGTCGATTGAGTCTATTGAGGGTCTGCGGATTTCCCTATGATGAAATGGAATCAAAACTTGGTTGTTATCTTCCTGTTGTTGAGACATATGCTAAGTTTCATCAGCCAGCAAAGCTTGAAGATATCATTACCATAGGAACTAAGATACTGCAAAAGCCATCGATTATTCTTAGATTCGATTATGAAATTTTATGTGAGGGCATCCTAATAACACAAGGATATACAACTCATGTTTTTCTGAATGGAAAGACTGGCAAGCCTGGACGTCCTCCAATAGGACTAAAAGAATTGTTCGATAAGTCTTTTAAGGAAAAAGATGTTTAACCAACTTTTATTAAACGGCATTATCGCCGGCAGTATATATGCCTTGATAGCCTTGGGCTTCACGGTTATTTATAAAACCGTCCGTTTCTTCCACTTCGCCCACGGTGTGGTTTATACTGCCGGAGCTTATTTTGCCTATAGCCTTTCTATCCAATTAGGCATTAATCCCATACTCTCTTTTTTTTTGCCTCGATCCTTGCAGCCATCCTCGGTATAGTCATTGACCGGATTATCTATCTACCCTTAAGAAAGCACAGGGCGCCCGGCCTGGTTTTTCTCATAGCCTCTTTCGGTGTATATATCTTTATTCAAAATTTTCTTCAGCTTATATATGGCGCGCAGATACTCACCTTAAGGACGGGGCCGGTGGTGGAGGGCTATCAGATATACTCGGCGGTAATAACCCCGATTCAGATACTCCTTCTTTCCGTATCATTAATACTTTTTGGAACCCTCTGGTTTATAGTAGATAGCACAAAGGTGGGTAAGGCCATTCGGGCCGTGGCTGATGACCCGATCGGGGCCAGTGTCTCCGGGATTTATCCTGAAAAGGTTATTCTTTATGCCTTTGGCATCGGCTCTGTTCTCGCGGGGATGGCCGGGGTTTTAATCTCCCTGGAGACAAACATAGAGCCTACCATGGGGCTCAATGCCATTCTTAAGGGGATTATTGCCTCCATCGTTGGAGGCATAGGAAGTATCCCCGGGGCTGTTTTGGGAGGCTTTTTCCTCGGCATCATTGAAAACCTTGGAATCTGGAAGATACAGGCCGGATGGAAGGACACCATCGCCTTTGCAGTGCTTATAGTCTTTTTGCTCTTTAAACCAGAGGGGATACTCGGTACTCGTAAGAATAAAGATAGGGTATAATAATACAAGTTATAAGACGTTGGGGGGGTTTTATATGGGTAAAAAGAAAGAATATAGATTTATGGTAATTATCGAGCCCTGTGAGGAGGGTGGTTTTTTTGCCATGTGTCCGGCATTTCCAGGTTGCCACGTCGAAGGCGAAACCTATGAAGAGACCCTTAATGAAATGAAGGCGGCTATAGATGCGTTTATTGCCGACTATAAGGAAGAGGGTGAGCCAATACCCGAGGATGATGTCACTATCACAACGCTCAGGGTGGCTGTATGAGTCCTAAGTTTCCGGCTGTCACTTCGGATGAGGTAATAAGGATTCTGAAAAGGATAGGATTTCGGTTCAAACGTCAATCCGGGAGCAGTCATGCCATATACTTTAGAGAAGTTGATAGAAAAAGAACCAATGTCCCCGTACATCCGGGGAAAATAATAAAGAGAAAAACCTTGAAGTCTATTATAGCTGATGCCGGGCTTACCATTGAAGAGTTTAATGAGTTAATAAGGAAATAGCATGGAATATTTCCTTCACATATTGGTTATCGCCGGCATTTACATCATCCTGACCCTCGGCCTTAACCTTATGGTTGGGTTTACAGGGCTGGCCGCACTTGGGCATATAGCCTTTGCCTGTGTCGGGGCATATACATCAAGTCTGTTGGCCTTAAGCTATGGGATATCCCCCTGGATCGGTTTAATAACCGGGGCCTGTTTTGCCTCTTTGCTCGGCTTTGTAATCGGATTCCCTTCCATAAGGCTTAAAGGGGATTACCTGGCCCTGGCTACCTTCGGCTTCGGGGTCATTGTCTATTCCGTATCCAAAAATTGGGTTGATTTGACCAGGGGCCCGATGGGTTTGCCTGGGATACCAAGATTTGCCGTATTTAGCTTTGAGCTTCAGCCGGTCTGGACATATCTATTTTTAACGACAGCCTTTGTCCTTTTCACGGCATTTACCATAAACAGGATCGTGGATTCACCTTTCGGAAGGGCACTGAAGAGCATCAGGGAAGACGAAGTGGCCAGTCTCTCCATAGGTAAGGACGTTAACCGCTACAAGCTCATCGTTTTTATGGTGGGGGCTTTTTTTGCCGGGATTGCGGGAAGCCTTTACGCTCACTACATAACCTTTATTGACCCCTCGAGCTTTACCATGATGGAATCCATTGCTGTGCTTTTGATGGTGGTCTTTGGTGGAATGGGAAGCATCCGGGGCTCTTTTATTGGGGCGTTAATACTGGTGATATTCCCGGAGATGCTCAGGTTCCTGGGTATGCCAAGCTCAGTAGCCGCTCCGCTAAGGCAGATGATATACGGACTGCTTTTAATAATTCTAATGCTTAAAAGGCCCCAGGGAATAGTAGGGAAATACCGGTTCATGTAATGGCGATACTCCGGGTAAAGAATCTATCCAAAATCTTTGATGGCTTGAAGGCGGTGGATGACCTTTCATTCGGCGTTGAAGAAGGAACTATTACGGCCCTGATCGGTCCTAATGGATCCGGGAAAACAGTAACATTTAACCTTATTACGGGCTGCTATCAGCCGACAGCGGGAAAAATCTTTTTTAAAGAAAAGGCTATCTCCAATCTTGCTCCTCATAAAATCTTCAACCTCGGTCTCGGCCGGACATTCCAGAATATAAGGCTATTCCCGCAGATGACCGTCCTGGAAAACGTATTACTGGGACTTAAGTATAACAAGGGCGAGAGTCTTACAGCGGCCTTACTCAGAACGCCGGTTATGCTCAAAGAGGAAAAAGAAAACAGGGGAAAGGCCGTGGAACTGCTCAAAACGGTCGGTCTTGAGGAGAAGAAGGATGAACTTGCAGAGAACCTTTCACACGGCCAGAGGAGACTCCTTGAGATAGCGAGAACCCTGGGAACCGATTCTGAGTTTTACCTCTTTGATGAACCCACAGCAGGGGTTTTCCCTAATACCATCCCAAAGCTCCTGGATATAATTGAGAAACTTAAGGCCTCCGGCAAGACGATCCTTTTTATAGAACATAACATGAAAGTGGTGATGGACATTTCGGATAAGATCATAGTCCTGAACCACGGCAAAAAAATTGCCGAAGGCACCCCGTCTGAGATACAAGGCAATGAGGTCGTACTTGGCGCCTATATGGGAAAGGTGAGGAAAGTTGCTTCTTGAGGCCAAAAACATAAGCGTTTGCTATGGAGCGGTCAAGGCCATCGAGGATGTGTCTTTTAATGTCAACGCCCATGAAATTGTGGCCATGATAGGGCCTAATGGCGCCGGGAAATCCACGGCGCTGAAGGCAGTATTCGGAATGGTTGAGATAAGATCAGGGGATATCTATTTCGATGGTGAAAATATCAATAACTTAAGACCGGACGAACATGTCCCCAAAGGCATCTCACTCGTTCCTGAGGGTAGAAGGTTATTCCCGTCCATGACCGTTATGGAAAACCTTGAAATGGGGGCTTTTTTGCAAAAAGGGAATGATACCGGGGCTGAAATAGAAAAAATTTTAACCCTTTTCCCTTCTCTAAAAGAAAGGAGGAGACAGAAGGCCGGCGTGCTCTCTACCGGTGAGCAGCAGATGCTGGCCATGGGAAGGGCTTTGATGCAAAAGCCCAGACTTCTCCTGGCTGATGAACCTTCGCTGGGGTTGTCTCCCTCTTATGTGGATATAATCTTTGAAAAACTCATCGAGATAAATAAATCAGGCACGAGTATTCTGCTCGTTGAACAAAACGCGCGCATGGCCCTTGAGGTAGCGCACAGGGGATATGTGTTTGAGATAGGCAGGGTATTCATGGAAGATACAGGCAGGAACCTTCTTAAGAGCGAAGAGGTGAAGAGGGTATTCCTCGGAGGGTGATGGGAAGATATGGAATTATCTCGGATTTTTAAAATCTCCCCTAGCCCCTGGTTTATTTTAGTCAAGCGCTTTTTTTATAACATTAACATACGGAGGTCTTAATTGAAGCACCTTGCCTTACCCTGGTATTTGAGAGTCTCAACAGAGAAC
>JBFMFO010000043.1:0-11009 GCA_040754095.1 Thermodesulfobacteriota bacterium
TGAGCAAAAAGACTTTTCATTTGCATTTAAAAGAATGTGAGTTTAGGTTTAATCACAGAGGCGAGGATCTGAATAAATTGATACTCAAAATCCTCAGAAAATTTCTTCTGTTCTAGTCATGACCCAAGAAAAATAATGTTTCCCGAAAAACTTCCGATAAGAATGTAAATGTGTATATAACCCTCTAAAGGGGTCATCGCCGCCTCCCGGTGGTGGCCCCGCGAACTTTTTATGTCCCCCTTCGGCTTTTTAAAATATTATGGAGTTGCCGATATAAAGGCAGTGTATTGGACTAGCCGGGTTACGGAAGACCTTGCATAGCTTTCAAGACCTGATGCAAGGCAACATACAGATGTTGCTTGTGAAGTGAACTCAAAATTTCAAGAAAAGATGCGACATGTTTACCGGATCGGATGGAGACCATGTGGTTACGGAAGGTAAGATACTTTTTCCTCATCGGGCGTTAATGGCCGAGGGGGACCTCAAGGAATGTTTTTATTGCGGCTCCCGTCGTCATGACCTCAAGATATGCCCTTCGAAAAAGCTTCAACTATCTTCCAGGGTCTTCACCCGGTTTGGCCATCTATCTATCGAGCACATAACTAATTGTTTTGCCGGGGTCTTTAGTAATCCGGGACAGCATAATGAAGGTGTAGCCAATCTTAAGGCAAGCGATGTTCAGACCATATCCGGTCAAAACGAAATATTGGCAGCTTATCATGCCTTTTTTGATCTTACAGAGGTATTTCAGCTTAGATTTCTAAAACGGGTGTGGCAAACAGAGGCTGTCACCTGGAATATGCTATATTCTGCGGGAGAGCGAAGAGAGGAGGGCGGCCCGTTATGGCTGACTCTGGACTGCATCCGTGTAGGACAGACGGATAAGGCCGGGCAGCTTTTGAAGACGGTCTAGGATAAAAACCCCGACGACTACAGGCTGTACATGGCCACGGCCTTCCTTGAATTGGAAAAGGGAAATCATTTCGAAGCGATTTATCAGTTTGAACGGGCGAGAGAGTGTTCGCGCAATAAGTTGCAGCAGATGCACGCGCTTTTTTTAATTGCCCGCCTTCATGAAGTGTCCAAGGCATACGAAAAAGCAGAGGAAAAGGTGCATGATATCTTTTACCTCGATCGTGACTGTTTAGAGGCCCAGTATTATAATATTGTACTGCAGGCAAAAAGGGTCTTTCACGATGAAGACATCGTCAAATTACAAAAAATTATTTTGCAGCAGCCGGAAATTTTTCTTTACGCCCTTATCGATCCACGGCTCTTGCCCATACAGGGGCTTGTTGATCAACTCCTGGCCGAAATGCTGGAGGGTATCCGAAAAGAAACCATGGACGTAGTCCAGGCGGCAGAGGCCAAAGTCAATTCCATGATTGAATGGTTGGACGAAGAAAATGAAATTTACCAGGAGAACAAGACCCTTGTCGGTAAAATGAGGCAATTTGCGGAACAGGACAGTTATCTTGGTTATATAGAGGCCAAGGATATCGCCGCCTCGCTCATCAGCCGATACTACCTAACACAGAAGACCATCAGAAGAAACCTTCTAAAAGAGATCGCCTCGCAGGATAATCACCTGAGGAGATATGAGATTTATTGGAGAAAATATCCTCTGAAGGGGTTTTTCAGGACAGTAGAACCACTTTTGCATGAGACCCGGCAAAAACTGAACTATGCCGCAAATCTGGCCAAATCTGACCAGGCAAACGCCTTTAAGCAGGCCGGCCGGATGGCAGAGGAAACGGCATCAGAGCTTAAAAAGATGGTTATTACAGTGGGTAAGATGGCATTTATAGAAAATGGGATTAATGTGATACGTTCCTTCGGCAAACGTTTTCTCATACTGGAAGCCATCGCTTTTGTCATTGCAGCCCTTGTAATTCCGATAGGTTCATCCGCTATAAGTCATCTATATCCTGACCTTAGCTGGGCCGTCCTTGAAAATATTGAACAATACCATAAGCACGCTTTTGGTATCGGCAGCATAACCGGGTTCCTGGTTGCTATCGTATTGACCTTAAGAGATACCTCTCGCTCCTAGCTAGCCCGGTCAGATTGAAGCTCCCCGTCCGCCCTTGTGCGGGACCTGGATGGCAAGCAGCGGGGAATGCGCTCGCTATGCATCTTCAGGAAGAAATTCCTCCCGTAATTCTTTAACCTCTCTCAAGTCCTGGAAAAATCCAACACTCCCTATAGGCTTGTCGGCCTCATATAGTATCGCGCCTGAAATTCGCACCGGTACCGGTTCACCGTTTTTACCCGCCACAGATGTATGTTCTTCGGTAAAGATATCGTCTCCTCTGTCTTTTTTACCGGAAAAGACAGAGGCAATCTTTTGCATTATCTTTTCAGGATAGATGTCTTTGGCCTTCTTTGTGCCCTTAGCGTCCTCCTGGCTATACCCAAAGATCTTTTCCGCGGTAGGATTAAATACTACAATATTACCTTCGTTATCCGTGGCAATAATTCCCTCAATCCACCGCTGTATAAGTTTACTTTCAAATTCATATCTCCTTCTTATTTCCTCGGCAACTTCCTTTACCATGGCCTCCAGGTTTTGGGTACAGTCCCGCAACATCCGGTCCATTTCCACTCGTTGTTCGGCCTTTTTTAAGGCTGCAGAAAGGATTTGATCATTCACCGGCTTAGTGACAAAATTAGACGCGCCTAAATAAAGCGATTGCACAGCAGCCTCCATGTTCCCGTGGCCGGTAATAATGATTACCTCGGCAGAGGGTTCGATCTCTTTAATCCTCTTTAAAACCTCTATGCCATCCAATTCAGGCATTTTTAGATCGGTCAGCACTATCGGAAAGCGGCCTTCCCGAAACAGGTCCAGACCCTGCCGCCCATCCTCCGCAGTTACCACTTCATATCCATCACTTCTAAGCGACATGCCCAGGATCTTCCTGATACCTTCTTCATCATCAATTAGCAGAAGTTTCGCCATGGCATACCCCTCCCCGATTGAGTTTTTAATGGATACAAACTTGCTTTCAGTTAGAGCGAGTATAAGGTAAAGATGGTCTGGGTTCAAGACTAAATTAAACCCGTTATCATCTGCCGGCAATCTCTACCTTAGCTGTTGCAAGTTTGAACTGAAATGTTTATCTTGTCGTTGTAAAATTGATGGTCTTGTAAAAAGTCAATTTTTCACGCAAAGGCGCAAAGACCGCGAAGATAACAATTGTTATCAAAGAAAATTTTGCGTCCGTGGTGATTTTGCGTGATATTTTGGACCTTTTACGAGTTCATCAAAATTGATAGTTGAAAGCCTGGAACACTATGCCCCAGATTCGGAATTTCAGTATCATCGCCCATATCGATCACGGTAAATCCACTCTGGCCGACCGTCTCATTCAGCACGCCGGTCTGGTCTCGCTGAGGGATTTCCGCGACCAGATGCTGGACACCATGGACATCGAACGGGAACGGGGTATCACCATCAAGAGCCAGACCGTTACGCTTCCTTACATCAGCCGGAAGGGAGAAGAGTTTGAACTTAACCTTATTGATACGCCGGGACATGTGGATTTCTCCTATGAGGTGTCGCGGGCCCTGGCCTCCTGTGAAGGGGTGCTCCTTTTGGTAGATGCCTCCCAGGGCGTGGAGGCGCAGACCCTGGCCAATCTCTACGCGGCCATGGAGCATAACCTGGTTATCATTCCGGTGATCAACAAGATCGATCTCCTCTCCGCCGACGTAGAACGCACCAGGGAGCAGATAGAAAATGAGCTGGGACTGGACGCAGATAAGGCCGTTCTTTGTTCAGCCAAAGAGGGGATAGGGATTGAAGATGTGCTTGAGGCCATTGTGGAACAGATCCCGTCTCCTTCCGGGAGTAGAGAAAAGCCGCTTTCCGCGCTCATATTCGACGCCCATTACGATCCCTTTCGGGGCGCCGTTATCAACTGTCGGGTGTTTGACGGGGCAGTCCGGTCCGGTGACGTTATTCGTTTTATGTCCAATGGGGCCGCGTACAAGGTAGAAGAAGTGGGCATTTCCCGGATTGTCCAGGAACGGAGAAAGGAGCTTTCTGCCGGGTCGGTCGGGTATATCATCTCCGGGATAAAGACCGTAGGCGATACCCGTGTCGGGGACACCATCACCCTGGATGCTCATCCGGCTCCCCATCCGCTCCCCGGGTTCAAGGAGGCCAAGCCGGTCGTCTTTTCCTCCATATACCCGATCTCCTCTGATGATTATCCTTCCCTGGTGGATGCGCTGGCCAGATATAAGCTGAACGACGCCGCCCTGGTGTATGAAAAGGACTCTTCCGCCGCCCTCGGCCAGGGTTTTCGCTGTGGCTTTCTGGGCCTGCTCCACCTGGAAATTGTGCAGGAGCGCCTTGAGAGGGAATTTGGTCAGTCTATTATCATGACGGCGCCGAGCGTCCGATACCGGTTTACCCTGGCGGACGATTCCATAGTCTCGGTAGATAACCCCCAATACTACCCGGATCCTACCCGGATCAAGACAGGGGAGGAACCCTTTATCAAGGCGGGCATCCTTATCCCGGAACGCTATGTCGGCGCGGTAATGCAATTATGCAGGGAGCGGCGCGGCGTCAACTCGCGTTTTAGCTACCCAACGGCCGGGCGGGTGGAAATTACCTTCGATATGCCGCTCGCCGAGATCGTCTTTGACTTTTACGACAAACTGAAGACGATTACGCAGGGATACGGTTCGTTTGACTATGAAGTGATCGACTACCGGATGAGCGATCTGGTGAAACTCGATATCCTGGTGAACCACGAGAAGGTGGACGCCCTTTCCATGATCGTCCATCGCGAACGGGCCAGGGAAATGGGGGTGCGGGCCTGCGAACGGCTCAGGGACGAGATACCCCGACATCAATTCAAGATAGCCATTCAGGGCGCCGTTGGAGGCACAATCATCTCCCGTTCCACCATCTCCGCTTTCCGGAAGGATGTCACCGCGAAGTGTTACGGAGGGGACATCACCCGCAAGAGAAAACTCCTGGAAAAGCAGAAGGAGGGCAAAAAACGCATGAAGATGGTCGGCTCGGTTATGATCCCCCAGAGCGCCTTTGTGGCCGTATTAAAAACTGAAAATGAGTGAGAGCAAGAATTCTGGGTCCTACATTCATGTCCCATTGCTGTCAGACGAAGTGCCTGTTAAATAATATAATGAAAAGGTTACTGAAGATAAGGGGCAGATGATTGAAGTTCTGTGACATGCAGTGTAAATATGCGTCCTGGCCTAAAGATGAGGCCGTGGATGGGGCCGGTTCATGCCGTACTTTTCAGGCCATTTATTGTGAAAAGAAGAGGGGGCTTGTCCATAAAAATCTTCCCTGCCCTGAGAAAATCCAGCGAAGCAAGCCTGATGAACATGCATAGCGAGCGCATTCCCCGCTGCTTGCAGCGGGGTTAGCGAGTGAATACGATGCATTTTACCTTGCATACGGAGATTTCCCGTCCGCCATCGGCGGACTGCGGGGAGCTTCAATTCGTAAAAAAATCTTTTTACCGCTGAGCACGCAGATCCCGCAGAGAAAAACTTTGCCACCAAGTCACCAAGACACAAAGTTAAAAAATTCGAATTTCGAAATTCGAAATTAATCTGATCTCTTAGTGGCTTGGTGTCTTAGTGGCTGCATAGTTACAGATTCCTTTAATATGTTATCTCAGCGTTCTCGGCGACCTCTGCGGTAAAAAGGTACTCAGCCAACGCATCCGGCCAGGGTCTGAGAGACTGACCGGTTACAGAGATATAACGGCTGTTATCAAGTGCAGAGAACTGAGGCCGGCCGGCCGGGCGATTTATTCCCGTAGTTTTTATGGCCGCAACTGAGACATCTTTTTTGCCGGCAATTTTCAAGATATCACGGGCAAATTCATACCAGGAGCAGATGCCGCTATTGGTTACATGGATGATGCCGGTTATTTCTTTTTGCACCAGCTTGGCGATAGCCCCGGCCAGGTCAGGGGTATAAGTAGGAGACCCGAACTGGTCATCCACCACGGTAAGCGCCTTCTTTTCTTTTGCCAGGCGAAGGATGGTATCCACAAAATTAGGACCGTTCCGGCCATAGAGCCAGGAGGCGCGGATAACCAGGGAACCTTCGATTTTCAGGGCGTATTCTTCGCCTTTTAATTTTGACCGGCCATAGACGTTGATGGGGTTAGGTGTGTCTTCCTCCCGGTAAGGCGTGCCTTTGGCGCCGTCGAAGACATAGTCGGTGCTGATCTGGACAAGGCGGCTCTTGACTGCCTGGCAGGCCCCGGCAATATGCCTTACTGCCTCGCCATTGACCAAAAATGCCTTATCCGGCCGGCTTTCGCAGTCATCTACCTTGGTAAATGCCGCGCAGTTTATGACCACATCAGGTTTTATAGCGGTAATATCTGCCCGGCAGGCCACGGGGTCGGTTATATCCCAGTCATTACGAGTGCGCGGTAGTACCTGGTGAGCATCGGCCAAAACTCTGACGACATCGGTGCCAAGCATACCGGCCGCTCCCAAGACCATGATTCTCACGGCTTCTTGCCTTCTGCCAGCCTCTGACCGTACATCTTCCGGTAATACTGTCTGTATCTGCCGCTCTTGACCCGGCGCCACCATTTTTCATTTCGCCGGTACCAGTCTATGGTGAGTTCGACACCCTTTTCAAAGGTGACTGCGGGGCTCCACTTGAGCTGGCGTCTGATTTTTTCTATGTCCATGGCATAGCGCCGGTCATGTCCGGGGCGATCATCAACAAAAGTGACCAGGGACTCGGGTTTTCCGAGTAAACGGAGGATAGTTTTTACCACATCAATATTTTTTCGTTCCGACTCACCGCCGATATTGTAAGTTTCGCCTACTATCCCTCTATGGAGGACGGTATCCAGGGCCGCGCAGTGATCGGTTACGTATATCCAGTCCCGCACGTTCAGTCCGTCGCCATAGACCGGCAGCGGTTTATCTTCCAGGGCATTGGTAATCATAAGAGGGATGAGTTTTTCCGGGAACTGATAAGGGCCGTAGTTATTTGAGCAGCGGGTGATTATGGCCGGAAGGCCATGGGTTTTAGCGGTTGCCCGCACCAGGAGGTCAGATGCGGCCTTGGAGGCGGCATAAGGGCTATTGGGGGCAAGCGGGGTGGTTTCCGTAAAACGGTCCTTATCGCCGAGGCTTCCATAGACCTCATCCGTGGAGACATGGATAAACCGGTCGATTTTTGCCTGCCGGCAGGCATCCAGGAGCACCTGTGTGCCGGCTACGTTGGTCTGTATGAAGGGCTGGGCATTGGTTATAGAACGGTCAACGTGGCTTTCAGCCGCAAAGTGTACAATCCGGTCTACCCCGCGGAGGGCTTTTTTGACGGCATTTACGTCCTCGATGCGGCCATGGATGAATTTATAGCGAGGGTTGTTTTCAAACTCCCTCAGGTTTTCCGGATTACCCGCATAGGTCAGTGCGTCCAGGTTAATGATGCGATAATCATAACGCTCAAGGAGGTAATGAATAAAATTACTTGCGATAAATCCGCAGCCACCGGTTATTAATATATGCATGGTCTTTACTCGTCCATTTTGAAAGGGGATAAAGCGCTTGCCTCGTGGCGTATCTCGTCCACTTTTTGTGTGCGCCCCGGACCGGCATAAAGCCGATTGGGGAAGTTCAATACCTGTCCATCTATATTTCCAATATTTTTATATCCGTGCACTACGCCGGGAGGGACAATGACTATCTTTGGATTATCTTCACCGGCGAGGATGACCTGCCTGACGTTGACCGTGGGGGATTCCTTGCGGTTATCCCAGAGGACGACCTTAAAATTGCCCGGCCCAAGAAAGCAGAAATAGTCTGTTTGTTCTATATGTTCGTGCGGCCCGCGCGCAACGCCGGGCAGGGTAATTGAGACATAGGCCATGGCCGGATGAATCTCTGAAGGTACTTCGTCGTGGCGAAAACATTCCACCAGCCAGCCGCGTTCATCTATGTGCTTTTTAGTATCCTTTACTATGACCCCTTCGATGATCCCATTCTTAAAACCTGTCATCTCTCACCTGCTCCTAACTCTTCGCTCTTAGCTCCTTGCTCATACTTCCACCAGTGACTGGTCACCCACCATGAGGCGCAGGGCCTTGTGCCGGGTCTGATTTTTGATAATTCTTGCCTCCCGGCCCAGGATACTGTCTTCCAGGCGCGTGACGCCTTCCACAATGACCTGGGAAAGAATAACGGAATGCTCGATAACCGAATTGGTAATACGGGTTCCTTCGCCTATACTTGTATAAGGACCGATGAAGGAATCGACAATCTCGACCCCCGGCCCTATTATGACCGGCCCGCGTATGATGCTGTTTATTACCCTGGCCGTGGCATCGACATAGACGCGCCCTGAGACCTCGCTCTTTTCATCGACAAAACCATCGACCCGGCGTTCAACATAGTCATCGAGTACGGTCGTATTTGCGGCCAGAAAATCGTCTTTTTTGCCGGTGTCGAGCCACCAGCAGTCAAGTACCTCTCCTTCCACCCGCGCGCCCATGTGAATGAGTTCCTGTATGGCATCGGTTATCTCCAACTCCCCGCGCCAGGAAGGCCGGATACGCCCGATAGCCTCGTGTATGCGCGGGGAAAAGAGATAGACGCCCACCAAGGCCAGGTCGGAGGGAGGGTTTTTGGGTTTTTCAATGAGTTTTTCGATGCGTCCCTTGCCATTGAGCACGGCCACGCCGAAGGCCCTTGGGTTAGAGACCTTTTTCAGGAACAGGAGGGCGTCGGATGCCGTCTTACGAAACTTGTCCAGGGCCTCTTTTATGCCTTTACCGAGGAGGTTATCTCCCAGATACATGACAAAAGGCGAGTCCTTAAGGAATGTTTGCGCTGTTTTTACGGCATGGGCAAGACCCAGCGGTTCTTTTTGGAGGATATAGGTAATCTTCACATCCCATTTTTCTCCATGGCCCAGATAGGCCTTTACCTCTGCCTGGGTTTCGGGGGCCACGATAACCCCGACATCTCTTATGCCGGCCTCCTTAATATGTTCAAAGACATAGCCCAGTATGGGTTTATTGGCCACGGGCACAAGCTGCTTGGCCATGGTGTGCGTCAACGGCCGCAGCCTGGTACCCTTACCGCCGGAAAGGACCAGGGCCTTGATGTTTTTTACGCCTCGGCGCATCTTCGACATACTCTCCTCGATTGGGTTACAGCATTCAGCTATCAGCGTTCAGCTTAACATGCTGTTTCTCTTATTTTTTTGCTGACGGCTGACGGCTGATCGCTGAAAGCTTGAACATGCATAGCGAGCGCATTCCCCGCTGCTTGTTTGCGGGGAGCTTCAATCCGGAAACTTCTGTTTCCGGATGAACACTAAATAGTCTCACGGCCTGAGATTATACATTAATTGAAATAAAAAAATAACCCCATTTTTAAAATCGGCACTTAGGGGTTTTCAGTAAAGGGCAATTACATTGCCATATAGGATGATTTGTGCTAGTTTTCCTCCATGATCGAGAGGCCGGAGAGAAAGGTTTTAACCGTTTCTGCCTTAACCCAGTCGATTAAGTTCCTGGTCGAGGCCAATTTCCCCTTTGTATGGGTAGAAGGTGAAATATCAAATCTGCGCGAGATCTCGTCCGGCACTACGTATTTCACCTTGAAAGATGAAACCGCGCAGATAAAGGCGGTGCTCTTCAGGATCAACAGGCGCTATCTCCGTTTTCAGCCGGAAGACGGGATGTATGTGGTCTGCCAGGGACGCGTCAGCGTTTACGAGGCACGCGGGGAATATCAGCTCATCATTGACCACATGGAGCCAAGAGGAGTCGGCGCCTTGCAGCAGGCCTTTCTTCAGCTCAAGGAACGGCTGGAAAAGGAAGGACTTTTTGCCGCAGAGCGGAAAAAGAAACTGCCGCTACTTCCTGACCGTATAGCCGTCATAAGCTCGCTTACCGGCGCGGCCCTCTATGACTTCCTGCGCACGGCCTGCGCCCGTTTCGCCAATGTGAATATCCTCATTTATCCCGCCCGCGTGCAGGGTGAAGGGGCGGCGAAGGAGATGGCCGAGGCCATTTTGGTCCTTAACAGGTTGAAGGGCATAGATGTCATAGTGCTGGCTCGCGGCGGCGGGTCGTTTGAGGACCTCTGGGCCTTTAATGAGGATATCCTGGCCAGGGCCATTTCTGTCTCGAAAATTCCGGTAGTCTCTGCCGTGGGACATGAGATCGACTTTACTATAGCCGATTTTGTGGCCGATGTACGGGCGGCTACTCCTACTGCTGCGGCCGAACTTATCGTCCCCCAAAAGGAGGATTTAAGTTATAAGATCGACATGCTGCAACTCCGGCTTACCAGGGCGGCGGGGAGAGAACACGCCCTTTTTAAAGAAAGGCTGGCCCATTTTATAACGAGACTGGCCAGGGTAAGGGGCCGCATTCAGGACGGCCGCCTGAAGGTGGATACCTTCTGCCTGGAGATGAGGCATAATCTTTTAAGTCGGATACAAGGCCTGCGCCGCTTGCTTGACGGCTACTCCCTTCGCCTTGGGGAACGCCATCCACGTGAACAGATACGGACGGCCCGGTTTAGAGTGGATGTCTTAAGAAGAGAATTAGAGATAAAAATAGGACAGCATCTAGCACAACAAGATGCCCGCTTTCGGGAACTCGCGACCCGTCTGGAAGGCGCTAACCCTTTGGCCATCCTTGGCCGGGGTTACAGCATAACCGAATTATGGCCGGATGGAAAAATTCTGCGCGATACAAAGGGCATAGCCATTGATTCCACGGTCAGTGTGAGGCTTTCTAAGGGAAAGTTGTTTTGCCGGGTGGAAAAGGTTACGGAAGTCGATAGCTAAAAGCTGGTTACGAGTTTCCGGGTTAAAAAACCCGCAGATCATAACTCAAATGACTAATGGGGTTATATCATAACATCGATAACTGAAAAAATATCATAAGATCGATAACCGAATCTATTTAATCGCCTAAACTTCTTCCACAAAGAATTTGGAAGGAGAAAGAGGCGATGAAAGGTCAAAA
>JBFMFO010000044.1:0-9273 GCA_040754095.1 Thermodesulfobacteriota bacterium
TTTCATGGCTATGCTCCTTTCTTTAAGTTGGTTTTTACCAACTGGCTATCGTTTGCAAAAAGGAGTATAGCCTTTTTAAAGCTTTCCCGTCCCCTCTGGAATATAGCAAGCTCTTTTCCAAAGAGGGCTTAACGTATCTCCCCCCTTTAGCAAAGAGGGGATGGGGGGATTTGTAAAATATTTTTAGGAAGTTATAATTTTTTAACATTGCTTCTTATACTTCATAAATATATCCGGCTGTCAAGTTGTCATTTTCAGTTCATCAGTTGTATCGGCAAGTTATAATATATGCTTAAACATTTTGACAGCTTTTTATTTGCAAACCCAAAATCGTGTACTAATCTGCCAGAGGTTTTGCCCGCAAAAAATATTCCAGGACATGGAGAAAAAAGCTCAAAGGTCAAAATTAATCAAAGAGCTACTGCGGGGAGCTTCAATCCCGGGTCTATTTTGGTTATCCCCTCAGGCGACTTGACTTTCTCTAGAGGACGCTCTAGGGTTACAGGGTTGGTTCTTGTAATTATTCAGGTTGGATTTCTTGTTTTATGCCTGTATAATTATTACCGTATGGAGATAAGGAATCCCGATATTATTAATAAAATAATGTCATGAATATCCCGGACATCCTTTTTATAAGCTCTTTTATTTTCCTGCCCATCTTCGCTCTGGCCCAAAACCATACGGATGTCCCGCTTCCCAGGCCATCCTTTACCGGTAAAAAGTCCATGGAAGAGGTCATTAAGGCCCGGCGAACCATCCGTCATTTCAAGGCCAGGGCCCTGAATCTGGAGCAGCTTTCCCAAATCCTCTGGGCCGCCTACGGCCTCACCGCAAACGACCCTTACAAATCCGTACCGTCGGCAGGGGCCCTTTATCCCCTGGATATCTGGGTGGCCGTCGGGAAAAACGGGGTGGAAGGATTGGAGGCCGGAGTCTATCACTATATCCCGAAGGCGCATAGGCTGACCCGGGTGAAGGCCGGAGAGGTTCGGGACGATATCTCCAGGGCCTCACTTTACCAGGGCTGGATGGCTGAGGCCCCTATTATCTTCATAATAACCGGGGAATATGAACGGTGCACCCGGAAGTATGGAGAAAAAGGCATTCCTTATACCTACATCGAGGCTGGGCATGCCGGGCAGAATATTTTTCTCCAGGCCGGGGCTTTGGGGCTGGGGGCCGGCATTGTGGGGGCTTTTAACAACGACGTGATCCGGCAGGTGCTGGGGATCAGCAGAAATTACGATCCCATCTTGATTATGCCGGTGGGATATAAATGAAGAGTCCGCCTTCAGAGGACTTACCAGGATCTTTTAAAAAACGTTAATTGGGAGATATGCCATGTCTATCGGTGAGATTTGCATCCGTGAAGTAGTCATCGCCAGGGCCACAGACTCCGTTCACAAGGCAGCCCGGCTCATGCGGGATTATTCAGTGCGTACCGTAATAATTACCGAAGACAGTCACCCGATAGGCATCCTGACCGACCGGGACATAACCATCCGGGTAGTAGCCGAGGGGAAGGATGCGCACCGGAGTCTGGTCAAAGACGTCATGAGCGCCCGGCTGCTCACCGTAAGGGAATCGGCAAGTATAGGAGATGGTATCCGGATTATGCGCGGCAGGGGTATTCGGCGTCTTCCGGTAATAGATCAGCAAGGCAAACTGGTCGGTATGGTGACCCTGGATGATTTGATAGACCTCCTGGCCGAAGAGATGTCTGCTCTGGCGGGGTTAATCAGATACGAACAGGAGAAGGAAAAACAAAAATAATGGAAAGCAATATTGATGAACTCGTAAAAGGTCCAAAATATCACGCAAAGACCGCAAAGGAAAAATGAAAATCTGGAAATCAAGAAATCAGTAATAAAAGTTTTTCCATGAGTTCCTGAGTTCCAAATTTTATTCCTTTTGCATCCCTGGCGGCTTTGCGTGAGGAACTGACTTTTTACGAAGCCATCAATGTTAATTCTTGTAGGCATGAATCGGAGGCCATCGTGCAATTTGAGAGTAAATTGATCCCCATCATGAGGGAAGGGGTTGAAGTCATCAAAATGATTTTTTTCAAGAAATTGAAGGCACATCTCTCTCAGAAGTACCCCGAGCGCGAGACATCGTTTATCAATAAACTGTCCGGGGCCATTATCAATGATCTCTTTGGCACGCCTAATCCGGGAGAACCTTTTGCGACCTTTGTGAAAGAAAACAGGGCCTGCATCGCAGAGGAAATGGACCATATCGCCGTTGAATTCGAGGGGATGTGCATTCCGCTGACCGATGCCCTGCGCGTTCAGTTTCTCTGCGACAGCCAGGAGGGTATCGACAGCTCACGCATCCTTACCCACGCCAAGGAACTCCACGTCTTGCTTGTGGACCGTGAAGTCCCCTTGCCGCGCCATTTTCTGGATCTGGTACGCAAACTGGGCAGCGCGTTCGGTTTCCTGGTTCCCCAGGTATAATGAAACGCCGATCAGCCTTCTGTTTTTTTACCCTCCATAGCCGACAAAAAAGGCTTGAACAGGTCTATGGGGATGGGAAAGAGTGTCGTTGAGTTGTTTTCTGCGGCCACCTCACGCAGCGTCTGAAGATACCGTAGTTGTAAGGCCATAGGATATTTTTCAATGATGCCGGCGGCTTCGGCCAATTTGGCAGCCGCCTGAAATTCGCCTTCCGCGTTTATAACCTTCGCCCGTCTTTCCCTCTCCGCCTCGGCCTGTTTCGCCATAGCCCGCTGCATCTCCACAGGCAGGTCTATCTGTTTTACCTCTACCGCGCTTACCTTGACCCCCCAAGGTTCGGTGTGCATATCCAGTATCCCCTGGATCTTTGAATTGATCTTTTCCCGCTCTGCCAGAAGATCGTCCATCTCGGCCTGGCCACAGACACTCCTCAGTGTAGTCTGGGCGAGCTGGGATGTAGCAAAAAGGTAATTCTCCACATCGATCACCGCCTTCATAGCGTCCATAACCCGGAAAAAGACCACAGCCGAGACCTTAACAGAGACATTGTCGCGGGTTATGATGTCCTGCGGCGGGACATCCAAGGTAACGGTGCGCAAATCCACCTTTCGCATCTTATCAATACCCGGAATAAGGATGATAAGCCCCGGCCCTTTGGCCCCGATAACCCGGCCCAGACGAAAGACTACGCCCCGCTCGTATTCGTTAAGAATACGCAGGGCGCCGGCAAAGAATAATACTGCAAGAAAGATTATCACCAAAAATGGAAGAGACATAAGGCCCTCCTAAGACATTTTTTTCCTTTGGACCTTAACTAAAAAACGGTCAACAGAGACCACTTCTACTTCAGTGCCCACTTCTAACCTTTCCTCCGCTACGGCATTCCAGTACTCGCCGTGGACAAATACCTTACCCCTGCCGTTAGACCATTCTTTAATAACGCCTATTTCACCGATTAAGGCGGGCGTTCCGGTCTTCGGTTTTGCCCTGACTGCCCGTACAGCGAGGAAGGCCACGGCAATAAAAAAACCAGAGACGGCAGCAATAGTCGGGACCAACACCTTCATGGCCGGGCGCAGGGACGGCTCATCACCTGGGAACAACATCATGGAGCCCAGCGCAAGGGCAATAACTCCCCCCAGACCGAGCAGCCCGTAGCTGACGACCTTTATCTCCAGGAGAAATAGTACGGCGGAAAGGAGTATGAGCAAAAAACCGGCGTAGTTAACCGGGAGGGTCTGGAAGGCGAAAAAGGCCAGTATAAGAGACATGGCCCCTATGACCCCAGGGAAGATGATTCCGGGATGAGCCAATTCAAAGTACAGGCCGGCCAGACCGATCATCATCAGGATGTAAGCAATGTTGGGGTCGGCTATAAGGCTGAGAACCTTTTCGCCGATGCCTTCGCTGAAGGCAACGACCCTGGTGCGGCTGGTATCAAGTCTTGCCATGCCGGTAGTGGTCTGGATCTCGCGGCCATGCAACTGGATAAGAAGGTCGTCCATATCGCGGGCGATAAGATCAACGACTTTTAGCTTGAGCGCATCCGTCTCGGTAATAGAGACGCTTTTTCGAACGGCGTCCTCGACCCAGCCGGCGTTGCGCCCCCTCTTTTCCGCAATGCTCCGGACAAAGGCGACCATGTCGTTTTCTGCCTTGCGGGCCATCTCTTTATCCATATCCCTTCCGCCTATATTTACCGGATGCGCCGCCCCGATATTTGTCCCCGGGGCCATGGCAGCGATGTGGGCAGCAATCGTGATCATCACACCGGCAGAGGCTGCCCGGCCCCCGGCCGGCGATACATAGACCACGATGGGTACAGGAGAGTTCAAGATACCCTTGACTATGGAGCGCATGGCCGTCTCCAGCCCGCCCGGTGTGTCCAGCCGTATGATGAGGCATTGCGCCTTATCTTTTCCCGCTTGCTCAATATGATCGATAATAAACTTAGCTGACCCTGGATTTATGCTTCCTTCCACCTCTATTACATGGATAGGGCCGGAGCCTGTGGCGGTCGAGGCCGTAGCGCCGCTGAAAAAAAGACACAAGACTACAAATACCACGCCACCATATCTGATCGATTCGTACAAAAGCCTTTTTACCGCTGAGCACGCAGAGCCCACAGAGAAAAACTTTAAACTGTTTAATATGTTATCTTGGCGTTCTCGGCGACCTCTGCGGTAATTTTGACTTGTTACAAAGCCGTCAATCATAACGCCTGATATTCTTTTTGTATCTTTTGCATATCTTCCCAGACCTCTCGTTTTTTAGCTGGGTTGCGCAGTAGATAGGCGGGGTGGTAGGTAGGCATCAACTTTACGCCCCGAAAGCTATGAAAACGGCCCCGCAATATGCCAATCGGCGCTGCTGTTTCAAGCAGGGCCTGGGCTGCCACGCTTCCTAGGGCACAGATCAGGCGAGGCCCTATAGCATCCAACTGTTTAAGCAGGAACGGTTTGCACGCCTCTATTTCATCCGGCTCCGGGTTTCGGTTTTTGGGCGGCCGGCACTTGATGATATTGCATATATAGACATCCTCACGCCTCAGGTTTATGGCCCGAATGATCCGGGTCAAAAGCTGTCCGGCGGCGCCGACAAACGGTTCTCCCTGTATGTCCTCGTCCAGCCCCGGCCCTTCGCCTACGAATACTAATTTTGCCTGTTCGTTGCCCGCGCCAAAGACTATATTCGTGCGCGTCTTGTGTAGCTTACAACGCTCGCAATCACCAAGTTCGCGGCGCACGTCAGCCAGGGTCGGCTGCTTTCCGGAGCCGATGTTTTCCTCTGAAAATCTTACCTCGACAGGTGAGATTTTTGTCCTGCGGGGCCTTGGATCATTACCTGCAACCCCGCCCGCTCTCTTCTCCAGGCAAACGGACGCAGGCAAAAACCCCAGCCCCATATCTCTGCGGAAGGAGAGGTAGTCTTTACACTGGGACAGTATTTCCAGTAGTTCTTTACTTTGGGCCTTCATGACCGGCATCTTATGACCTTCTCCCTCTTTGTTGCAGAACTTCCAAGACCTTGTCTAGGATTAGATACGCTATTTCTTCCTTATCGAGGAGCGGGGAATCGATTACCCCGCCGGCCGCCGTAATGATCTTTACCTGGTTGGTATCAAATCCAAAACCGGCTCCGGGAACGGTAATATCGTTGGCCACGATCATGTCCAGATTTTTTTCCTGTAATTTTCGGCGCGCTTCGGCGACCAGATTTTTGCTTTCTGCCGCAAACCCCACTAAAAATTGCCGTTTTTTGCGCTTACCTAATTCCTTGAGTATATCCGGGGTGCGTGTGAGCTTGAGCGACAGATCCGGTGTCCCCTTTTTTAATTTTTGGGGGAGAACGGTTGCTGCCCCATAATCAGCCACTGCCGCCGCCTTGATTACAATAGTGGCCCAGTCAAAATAGGACATGACCGCCTTGTACATCTCGGCCGCAGTGCGTACCGGCACGAACTCTATGCCCCAGGGTTTGGAAAGGCAGGTGGGGCCGCTGATAAGTACAACCTCCGCCCCCCGCCGTCTGGCCACGCGGGCCAGGCTGTAACCCATCTTGCCGGATGAACGGTTTGAGATAAAGCGAACCGGATCTATAGGCTCTTCGGTCGGGCCGGCAGTTACCAGAATTTTCCGGCCCTGGAGGTCTTTTTTCTCCAGGACTATTTTTACGGCCTCGCAGATAGTGGACGGTTCGGCCAAGCGGCCCGGCCCCTCATCTCCGCAGGCGAGAGGGCCGGTTTCCGGCTCAACCACCTGGCATCCGTACTTACGAAGCTGCTCCAGGTTGCCCTTCATGGCTGGATGTTCGTACATGGCGCTGTTCATAGCCGGACAGACGAGGATAGGTTTTTGGGCTGCCAGGACTATGGTGGAAAGAAGATCGTCGGCTATCCCATGGGCCATCTTGCCGATGAAGTTGGCTGTAGCCGGGGCGATTACAACGGCATCGGCCTGACGGGGGAGATTGATATGCAGGGCCGGCTCTGCCGGATTGTTAAAGAGGTCCGTGTAAACGGCACTGCCGGAGAGGGCATTGAATGTAGTGAGACCAACGAACTTACCGGCGCTTTCAGTCAGTGCCACAGTTACTGCCGCACCTTGCCGGGATAATTCACGTACCAGTTCCGCCGCCTTATAGGCGGCTATGCTGCCCGTTACCCCGAGCAAAATATTTTTAGAGGAAAGCTTAGAGAAGCGCATCAGTTAAAGCCTCGGCTGCCTCAGAGGAAGCTGCCCCGTGCCCGGTTCATGCAGGATGCCGACCCATATCTCTACCGGCGTGTTAAATGTCTGCTCACCAACGGTTATTACGCAGCCTTTGTTCGGCTTTTCAAAGGTAAGCACGGTATGGCGGTATTTGATACTTCCCTTTAGCTGCCAGTTATCCTTGGCCATGTTTTTAAGGAAGAAGTCGATAAGCGAGGCCGGATCGACATAGCCGTTGAATACCAGCACTCCACCGCTAAAGGTGGAAGTGCTTACAACCATCGACTTCTGGGTATCAAGCTTTAGTTCCGGCGGTATGAGAACGTCGTCGAAGTCGTAATATGTAGGTGAATTTCCGGTTTCGCCTGATTTTGCCGGGCCGTAGGAGTGTTTTTCTTCGGTGGCCGGCGGCGCTGTCGGGCTTAGTGTGCCCGCGCAACCCGGCATGACTATACAGATAAAAGACAGTAATACCGTCAATCTCAGCAAGGCTTTTCGCATAACCATAGTACCTCCCTTGAACTATCTACCTCAGTGTAAGACTCTCTTTAGCATATTTTACGATAGGAGATAAGAAAAATTCTATTATTCTCCTTTTCAATTCACCTAACGTTATACTAAATTATTACTTAAAACAAGATGCCTTGAGCCACCATTCATTATTGTCTGTTTTGGTTTTTTTCCATTCTGAGCTTACTCTGCTCAAGCCCTAAGGCACTGTAATGTTACTTGTTGGCACTAATGACGGACGACCATCGATGAACCCATAACAGGAGCAATGGGGACGGAGTTAGTTTAATAGCTTAGCCTCATTTTTCTTGGCAAATCGTTCACCTCGTTGGATAGCTTGGGACACAGAAGGCCGGCTGATATTGAAATACCGGGCCAGTTCCATTCCGGTAAGGCCGAGTCGCGAATGCCCTAGATAACAAATTAGCCCCTTGGCATAAGAAAGATTGTTGGCCCGCCCTTTTTTCCGTATATCCCCAGGATCAACCGACAATATCTCGCAGACTTCGGTAACCAGACGTCCCAAGTCCCAGCCCTGCATTTTCGACTTCTCCCGGTGAGTCAATGACTCCTCCGCCGCTCGTAACACCGCATTGACAAAATTGCCATTCCCTAATATCCGTTCATCGCCTCGCCAATACTCCCCAGCCCGTTTCAAATTTATCACTCCTTCCCAGCCACCGGCACTGCGGCGCAACCCGCCCCCGGTCAGCTCCTCTCGGCGGCCCATGGCAATGCCGTCCTTAACAAATTGTCGGTAACGGGATACGGCTTCTCGTTTCTTATCGCTGAAGCGAATGAGGATTTCTTCCCGATCCTGCCAACTCCTTTGCTGCCGTCCCAGCAATACCGCATGCCCAGACCAAGGGTAGCGGTCAAGTTCATCCATGTCTTTGGCCATCCCCGCCCTGGCTGGATTCAGATGGATATACCGTACCAGTTCCAGAAGGTATTCCTCCTCCTGGCACAGGATAGATTTGTAGCGGTTCTGAAAAAGATAGCCATGCCGTTTATGGCGACGGTTAAAGGAAATGGCATAGCCGGAAAGAACTTTCCGCATCAGGTCACTCAACGGACGTTCGCCGGTTCGGATAAGAAGATGGAAGTGGTTGCTTAACAATACCCAGGCGTAGCATCGGCAACTAACCTCAGAGAGGGCCGTCTCCAGACGACGAAGGAAGTTTGATCGATCCATGTCGTCAAGGAAGATATCTTGGCGGTTCAGGCCCCTGACAATAACATGGTGAACTGCTCCAGGAATATCGATACGTTTGTGTCTTGGCATGCCTGAAGATATACAGACAAGGTACAGCGGTGTCAATTAAATTATTAAACTAACTCCGTCCCCCTATCCCCCCGAAATTCCCCCTACCCATACTATTTCATCTTGGAATATCAATCAATTCCTGATATAAAATCAAACAATACGACTACACTGAGCCGATAAATTTCCAAATAACAGCGTGAGCTTGCGCGGTTCAGTTCAACTATACTTTCTACGGTCGGCTTCGCCGTAAAAACTATTATTCGTTATGTCCAAGGGAGGGTGAATTCAAGTTGTAAGTGCACCACTTGATGTCTGCCAGAAGACTTCATGTGGAGACTGGTAGTTGAGGCACTTTCTTGGTCTATGATTAAGCCTTTTTACTGCAAATGCAATATTTTCTTCAGTGATCTTTCTAAAATCTGTTCCTTTTGGAAGGTACTGACGAAGAAGACCATTTGTGTTTTCGTTTGTCCCACGCTGCCAAGCGGCATAGGGGTCGGCGAAGTAAACCGTTAAGCCGGTTTTATCTTCTATATCTTTGAAACAAGAAAACTCTTTGCCGTTGTCAACAGTCAAGGTTTGCCGCATCCTTTTCGGAATGCGCCGAAACAACCTGGTGCTTTGCATTGTGAGCGATTCCGCCTTCTTGTTGACAAGTTTGGAGGCCATCAAATAACGGCTTTTACGCTCGACATGAGTTATGAGGGGACGTTCGTGCAGAACGTTCATAACGTCGCAAGGTAACTGTCTACGTCAGGTGGTCTGAAGGATACCGACCGGGTTACGCATGAATTCGTCACGCCTAGATACCTGGCCACATCGGCAC
>JBFMFO010000045.1:0-8904 GCA_040754095.1 Thermodesulfobacteriota bacterium
CAGAGGGAGACGGTAACGCACCAGCTTGCCTTTCAAATATGGCAGGTACGCATTACTTCGTCCATGCCCCGTAATGGCCTACTTTTAAACCGGCAATTCTGGCCTGTTTTCTGACCGGCGGTAATAGTATGGCCATAAGAGTAACTTCTTCACCGGGATTCACCATACTAAGCGGCATAAATCCTCCCTTCATAAAAGCGCCTCCACATGGACATGCGCTGCCTCATCCTTGCGCAGCGACAGGTGGTAACCCTTGATCTTGATCTCCACAGGATCTCCCAGGGGGGCCACCCTTTCTACCTCCACTAAGGCCCCGGGCACCACGCCCATATCCAAAATACGCCGGTGAGCCGGGCCTGTTCCGGTCACCCTGGCAATCTTACCCTTCTCCCCGGGGGAAAGCTCGCTTAACGGCCTGGTCATTTTCCCTCCCTGTTTTTCTTCAGTACTTTTCAACTTGGCGCCGTAATTTTCCATAAACTTCTTCATATGTTCCAGACACCTATCGTTAGAGCGACCGTGCCGGCAATATTCACTGAAATATTCCAGCCAGCCAGCCCCGCCTCTGGGACAATTCTCGATGAATTCCATGAAACGCACCAGTGCCTCCAGGGAGACCGGACTTATGGCATGTTCTATCTTACAGGCATCCACATCGGCCTGGCTGGCGTCTATCTTCAATATGTCGGTAAAAAATCTACGTAGAATCTCATGCCTGCGGTTAACCTCAGTGGCCTGCTCCAGCCCTTCCCCGGTTAGTTCCACATATTCATATTTCTCATGACTGATCAAACCCCTTCGAACCAAGGTATTCAGCATGCTGGTAACCGTAGGCAGCTTCACCCGTAAACGTCCGGCAATGTCCTTAACACGGACGGCCTTGACTTCCTGCTCCAGGTTAAAGATGGCCTCCAGATAATCTTCCATGGCCGGGGTCAAAGATTCTTTGGACATAATAACCACCGAGATAATTAGTAGCTTTTAATTAAGTTAGATAATTCTAACTATCATGGCCAAATCCAACTGTCAATCTTTTTTTAACGCATTCGTAAGAAAATTCCTACACCGCCGAGTATCGTAACTCCGCCGCAGGCTGGCGTAGAGCCCGCAGAGAAAAATTGTGTTTCTATCCTATAAGGGTTAAAAGAGAATGTAGCTGTGAAGACTATTGTGTCTGGTCTTATGAGAAGCTATCTTGCAAAGTTTAAAGCCCGGAAAAGGCCCTTCCTGTCTTTTCAGATAGAGCCCACCTCCAGGTGTCAGCTTAAGTGTGTAATGTGCCCGAAAACCGCTTTTCAGGATGAATGGAAAGCGGGCGATATGCCGCTTTCCGTGTTTAAAAGGATAAGCGGATACTTTCACCTCACCAGGGATGTTCACCTCCAGGGTTGGGGGGAGCCACTCCTCTACCCCGAATTACTTGCCATGATTCGCATCGCTAGGGTCAAGGGTTGCCAAGTGAGTCTGACCACAAATGGGATGCTTCTCTCCCCTGACCGTTCAGAAAAACTAATCGAGGAGGGGCTGGACATAATTGCCGTCTCTTTGGCCGGGGCATCAAAAGAGACGCACGAAGCGATACGCTGCGGCTCACATTTTGATACCCTGTTTGCTAACGTAAAAGCCCTCTCTGCCCTCAAAGCGAAACTAAAATCAAAGACCCCCAAGGTGGTATTCTCCTACCTGATGACCAGGACAAATATCGAAGAATTGCCGGATGCCGTGCGTCTGGCGCGAGAAATAGGTGTAAACGAACTGGTGGCCAACAACCTTGACTATACCCCAACCGAGACCCAGAACGATCTAAAAGTTTTTTCCTGTCTCAAGGCTGACAGCAGATGGAAAGGCATTGTGTACGAAGCAGGAGAAAAAGCCCGGCAAATAAAGCTGCCCTTTCGCTGTTACCCAGTCGAGATGGAAGAGGTCATCATGTGCGAACTCAATCCCTTGCACATCGTGTTTTTTTCTCATGACGGCAGTGTCTCGCCTTGCGTGTATCTCAACCTGCCCAGGTCGGGATCGATACCCAGAATCTTCTGCGGCTCATCTCACGAGATACCAAGGATGTGCTTTGGTAATGCGGCTGAGAAAGACTTTATAGAAATATGGAACAACCCCGAATACATGGAATTCAGAAAGGTTTATCAAAACAGGCTCGATGTATTTGAAAAAACTTATGGCCATTTGGGTCCTCTTACAACAGACCGGCATGAACTGGAGGAGGCCGAAAAGATACTGAAAAACGATCTGTCCCGAAATCCTCTGCCGGAAGGATGCCGCACCTGTTATAAGGCGTATGGTATCTGAGCATCAATTTAAATTTCCAGTACCTTGCCCGCCCCACCGTCAAGACATTTTTCAGGATAGAGACGCCTTATTTCCGACTTAAACTGAGTACAGTGACAAGGACAAACCAGTTTTAGATCCCTAATGAGATCGAATTCTCTGAACCCATGCAGACCTCCGATGAGGGCATCGACCTTTCCGAAGCTTGATGCGGCCTGAAGGATGGCTCTCACCCCGGGGTGGGAGCAGCCGGTAATCACGGCCAGACCCTCTCTGGCCCTGACCACAAGAGATTGCTCTATGCCATTGAGCTCACCGGTGGAAAACACGTTTTCATGGATTTGAACAGGGCCGGTAATGCTGACCAACTTACCCGCACCAGGAGGTTTAGGACAGGAACTGGGAATGTAAACCTTGACTTCTTTATTGAGCTTAAGCAGATCCAAAAGTCCGCCGGTATGGTCCCAGTGGGCGTGGGAAATGAAGACTTCGGGAATTGCGCAAGGGTCGATGTTGAGCCTTTCCAGATTATGGAGAAGAATCGAGCCGCTCGCCCCGGTGTCGAAGAGAATCCTTTGGCCGTCTTCCGGTTCTATAAGGCAGGAGAAACCCCAGTCAGCCTTAAGGCCTTCCCCCAAGGCTTCGTTATCATAGACAATGGTAATCTTCATATTAGGGGAAGCCCATCTAATAATTGTGGGTGCCGACCACCACCTTTTTATTCATTTTCTTTTCGATCATCTCCTTGAGACGGTCGATATTTATAGGGCAGGCTGCGGTGGTCGTGGCTTTTACTATACAAGTCCCTATATGGACGGTGTCAAAGTCACGCCCATATTGTTTGGCTATATCACTGATGAGGGCTAACTTGGGCATAGCCAGTCCCGGGCAGTCTCCGCAGTCACCCATGGCCACTATATCCAATTCTTCGTCCTTGTAACGCGCAAATTCTCCTTCTCTGGCCTGTATGGCCTTGAAACACTTAATACACGATACGCAGGTGATGTCTTTGATTTTCTTACAAGAAAGAATCACTATTTTTGCCATTTTTTCTCCCTCCTCTTTTAAAGTTACTCATCTGTTCAAGGATGTATGATAAAATTGACTACTTCCTCTATCCTCTCATAAGGCACGGCCTTTATCTCTACACCTGCATCCGTCAAGGGATAACCGGCCCCCTTGCCCTCCATGCTGCTTTTACTTAACACCACATCCACCCCCTTTTGAATAAGCCACTTGCTGGTCATTATTCCCTTCCTCTTTTCTTCCTGGGAGTAAGGATTAGATACTATCTCTTCATTAACAAGATCGCCGTCTTTTGCAGTAATCAACGCAAAAAAGGGTGAGCTCCCGAAATGGGCGCATATCGAGGCCTTATCCTTCTCCAGAGGGATGGCATAGGTGACCGTGTCCTTCTCCTCGGGTTCGTAGTGTATGAGCACCCGGTCCACCTGTGGGATATTTTCTTTAACCCTGGTCTCGATATTTTTGCTCACATAGTGCGCTTTTTCCAGACTGCGAACCTTCAGCGTTAGAATCATCTCTATGAATTTGTAGCGTCCGGAGCTTCGGCCCCGCAGTTCCTTTATCTCCCGGACATGAGGATCTTGCGACGTAATGGTTTTTACTCTGTCCAATGTGGCAAAGTCCACCGAGGCATCCAGCAGGACCCGGATGGCATCTACAAAGATACGCCATCCTGAACGTCCTATAAAAAAAGCAACTATAACTGTCATAACCCGGTCCAGAGAAAGGTAAAAGTAACTTCCTATGAGACCGGCAATAATGACCAGATATGAAAACAGATCTGCCCTGAGCTGCTGGGCATCCGCTATCAGGCTGGGGGATCCCGTTTCTTCTCCCTGACGAAGCTCATAACGGGAAAAGGCATAGATGGCAGTCATAATAAACAGGTAACTCCCTATAGACAAAGACACATGGGTAAGTATCAACTCCCTCTCCTGCGTTATGGCCGTTTTTACGACCTCAAACCCGGCTCCGAAAATAAGCAGGGAGATTACCAGCGAGATCAGGTTTTCGACCTTATAAAGGCCGTAAGGAAAGGCACGGGATTTACGCTTTGATAGCCGAATACCAATAAAAACAGCAAACGAAGAAATAACGTCGGCAAAAGAATGGACCGCATCCGCGATCAGGGCCATACTACCGGAAAGGGTCCCCAGCAAATACTTGAAGCCTACCAGAAAGACGCTAAGGGCAACAGAGTAACAGGCTAATTTTTCGCTCTTTTCAAACCTCATTGTCCGGGCGATAGCGCCGCTTCCCCTTTCATGCAAGCTGCTCAGTTTTCATCCGGAAATCCCGTCTATGTTCAATCTTGCACCCGTAGGACAGCCCCGAACGGTGGTTTTTCCCCGCCATCATTCTCTTGGTGGGCAAAGCCCACCCTACGGGACTAAAATCCCCCTCAATCCCCCTTTCCCCAAAAAGGGGGGTGTTTCTCCTCCCTTTGAAAAAGGGAGGTTGGGAGGTCCCCCTTTTAAAGAGGGGACAGAGGAGATTTATTTAATGATCACACACATTAGAGCCGTACACAAGACTATTGCTTAAGTACTGCTGTACCAGCTCTTCCGGGGATGAAACGGGCGCTCCGGTGATGACTTTAATCCCCCTTTCGGCAAACAGCATTAAGGCTTTCTGCCCCATGCCGCCGGCGATTATGACGTTAACATCCATCTCGCCCAGCCATCTGGGCAACACGCCCGGCTCATGGGGCGGCGGGATGACTAACGATTTGTTTACAATCTTGTTATCCTGGATATCCAGAATGGCAAATTTGTCACAGTGACCGAAATGGGTGCAGAGCTTGTTGTCAACAACTGGCAATGCTATTTTCATCTGTACTACCTCCATCGTAAAATAAAATAACCCCTTAGACACCAAGACACGAAGACACTAAGATGTCATATTAATTTCGAATTTCGATTTTTTTAACTTTGTGTCTTGGTGACTTTGTGGCCGAATAATTAAGAATTCATAACACACTCATTATCCTTCCCCACATTCCACGCACCATCTCCGAAAGCCCGTTTGGGGAGTACTCGATAATCGTCTTTTCTGCTATCATCGCCTCTGTAAAAATCGGGTCGTAGGGAATTTTGCCCACGAGTTCAAAGCCCTCCTGAACACAATACTTCTCAATACGATCCGCCACATCCAAATTAATGTCGAACTTGTTGATACAAACCATGGCTGGAATCTTGAAATATTTGGTTAGTTCGCCTACACGCTCCAGATCATGTACTCCGGAAACGGTCGGCTCGGTGACAACCAGCACCGCCGAGGCCCCGGTGGTGGCCGCGATGACCGGGCAGCCGATACCCGGAGGCCCGTCTATGAGGATCATATCCAGGCCGCGATCTTCTCCCAGTTTCTCCGCTTGCCGTCTTATCGTGGTAATCAACTTGCCGGAATTCTCTTCGGCAATGCCCAGCTTCGCATGGACAAAAGGGCCAAGCCTGGTCTCCGAAACGAACCATTCTCCACAAATGTTCTCCGGAAATTCTATGGCCTGAACCGGGCAAAAATGCACACAGACCCCGCAGCCTTCGCAACTAAACTCATCTATCACATAGTCTTTACTTATGGCCTTAAACTGGCATAATTCTATGCATTGACCGCAGGCTGTGCATAAATCAGGATTAATTACCGCTTTCCGTCCGCCCTTGAACTCCTCATGGGTTTTTATCTCCGGTTTAAGGATCAGGTGCATATCCGCAGCGTCCACATCGCCGTCCACAATAACCTTGTTTACTGCCAGACTGGCAAAGGCCGCTACCAGGCTGGTCTTCCCGGTCCCTCCCTTGCCGCTGATTATGGTCAGTTCCTTCATGCGTTTCCCCACCTATTTCCGTTAAGTATGTCTTCTATTTTCTGGTACAGTCCCCTGAATTTTTCTTTCCATTCCGGCATGACATCCACTATCATCTGGCCCCTCGAGTAAGCCTCCGCAATCTTTCTATCAAGAGGTATTTCCAAAAGTACCGGGATGCCCTCCTTTGCCAGGTATGATTGCATGGGACTATCACCGCTACCTGCACGATTGAGTACCACCCCGAGTGGTATCTTGAGCGCCCGCACGGCCTCTACGGCCAATATAAGATCATTCAGGCCGAAAGGCGTAGGCTCAGTCACTAGAAGGGCAAAATCAGAACCCTTCAGGGCGGCGATCACCGGGCAGGACGTACCGGGCGGGGCATCAATAATATTTATCTGGCCTTTATCTATCCGCTCCTTAACCTTCCTGATCAGGGGCGGGGACATGGCCTCTCCTATGCGCAGACGGCCATGAATAAACTCCACTTGGCCAGCCCGCCCCTGTTCAATAACGCCGAGTTCCCGACTTGACTCCTGCACCGCTTTCTCCGGGCAAACAAAGAGGCAGCCGCGGCAACTGTGGCACAGCTCAGGGAAAGTGAGTACATAATCCTTCAGCACGGCAATGGCATTAAATTGGCAAATCTCGCCGCACTTTCCGCAATAGGTGCATTTAGCAAGGTTTATCTCTGGAACAAAGGTATTAACTATAGTCTTTTCATCGATAGTCGGCTTTAGAAAGAGATGGGCGTTGGGTTCCTCCACATCGCAGTCGAAAAACCTTACCCGCTTATCCAATGATACTGCCAGGTTTACTCCCACGGTAGTCTTCCCTGTGCCACCCTTGCCGCTGGCTATACTGATTACCATCTCAGGTACTTACTCCTTTCCTTTTTCTAACTCGGCGATACGTTTTTCAATCTGGTTTAATTCCCCTCGCAAACATTCAGCCTCTGCCCGCAGGTCGCTCATCTCCTCCGCGGGGATTGGCTCTCTCCATCCCGGAGCCGGGCCATAGTAACCGCGCCGCGCTCCGGAAAAGCCGAAGCCTCGACCACTATTCCAGCCGCGACCGAAACCAAACGGCCGATCATATCCGCGGCCGCAAGGCCCCATGCCTCTACCGGTCATAGGCCCCATACCCATCGGACCTGTACCATCGAATCCCGGCATCCTCCTCACCCCCTTCCTTTCAAAATTTCCTTGTCATTTGTCCGCCGCAATTCGGGCACTTAATAGTGTTACAGGGGACGCCCGGCTGATGGGGAGCCGTCCGTCCGCAGCTCGGACAGACACACTCTCCGCCTGGCCCCAGGCCCAAACCACCGCCCCGGCCGCGGCCACCGCCCCGACCTAAGCCTCTTCCCGTGCCCGGCCCTTTTCCTGCCGGTCCGGTTCCATCTCCCATAGGCATATCTTACCTCCTTTAGCGCCAGTGTCCTTCGACATTGGGACTGGCCGCATATGAAATTTCGCCTTTCTTGAATTTTTCGACCGCCTCTCGGATTGTTCCTGTCACACCAACCGCCACGTTTATCCTGGCGGCCTGCAGGGTCATAAAGGCCTTTGGCCCGCAATGGCCGGTAATGAGCACGCCGACGCCTTCTTCCGCTACAGTCCGCGCCGCCTGGATACCGGCGCCCTGCATGGCCTCGATATTTTGCGTGTTGTCCACCACCTTAAATTCCATGGTTTCGGGGTCAACTATAATAAAATATGCCGCCCGGCCAAACCGCGGGTCAATCTCATCATCTAACCCTTTACCCTTCGCGCTAATCGCTATCTTCACACTCGTTCACCTCCGCTTTATCTTTATCGTTCCACATTTATAAATTGATACCCACCGTCATTCCCTGGTGGGCAAAGCCCACCCTACATTGCTAAATCCGAAAACCGAATACCGAAATTCGAAACAAATTCAAATTTTCAAATCTCAAAAAGTTCCAAACTGCAGCGGAAAGAATCCGTTTTGATATTTTAGGTTTTGGTCATTCGATATTGTTTCGGGTTTCGTGCTTCGGATTTCGGATTTGAGATCGCACCGGACACGAAATCCATCGGGACAAGTTGCAAAAGGCCAAACTGTTACTATAACTGAAATTGCCTACCCTATATCCCGCCTCTACGGCGGCACCTGCCCCTTCCTCTGCCCGGCCCGCCGCCGACTGCCCAACCATGATCCTGAAGCGCTTCGCGAATATTTTTGCTCCGGCACTTCGGGCACTCAACCGGCCCACCGGTGTCATAAGGAACCACCCATTCATTTGTACAGTCTGGACATAAAAGGTATCGCTGCATCATTTGAACAGCCCCGCCTTCGATCTTCAGCGCCTTGGCATTAACAATCACATCCGCAATTTTCTTGTGGGCAGATTCAATGATATTGCCGAAGGTCTGCCGCGAAATATTCATCCGCTTAGAGGCCTCTTCCTGATACAGCCCTTCTAAATCAGCCAACCGGATAGCCTCAAATTCATCCACCGTAAGGTTGACTTGTGCCAGGGCAAATACTGGGATTCCCGCAGGCTTGAAGTAAGCCGCGCGGGGAGCGCCGCAAACCCGTCTGCATTTAAAAGGCCGCGGCATGATTGTCTCTCTTAATTATTAGCATATGCCAATAATATAGCACAAAAAATTCCCCTGTCAATAAAATTGTATTACCGCCGGTCAGAAAACAGGCCAGAATTGCCGGTTTAAAAGTAGGCCATTACGGGGCATGGACGAAGTAATGCGTACCTGCCATATTTGAAAGGCAAGCTGGTGCGTTACCGTCTCCCTCTG
>JBFMFO010000046.1:0-6452 GCA_040754095.1 Thermodesulfobacteriota bacterium
TTAAACGGGAGCGGGTCAATCGGACGATCTATCGAACCATGGACGCCGCCCGATCCGATGTTTTTGATTACATCGAGCGATTCCACAACCCTCGGATGCGGCGTAGAGTCGCACAGCAGGATCAGAAGTTCTTGAGCCTTTTACAACCGTCCGTGAAAACGGGGTAGAACCCGGCTCACATGGTACCGGCAACACGGACGGTTGCGGGGGAGTTTTTCAACGGCCTGTTAGTCAGAGGCGATTGTCTCCTCCAGTCGATGCGTTATGGGGCTTGGGTAATTTCATTCTTAGCATGTCGATTGCAAATAGAAGGACGCCTGCGGGATAGGTTATGGCATATCGGCGAATAAGTTTTGGTTCATCAATTATGCGAAATAGCCAGCGTAGGTTAAGTTTATTCGCCCAGTTGGGGTAATACTGGATGTGTTTGGCTGTTTGATGAAAAAAACCGCCGCAAGTGTATCCTGTTCCATTCCATCCGTGGTGCCTAAGTTCCAATAGGAATAACTCCTGAAGGGGGGTTCCCATGCCGACAATAACGGTTTCAGGGTTCACCTTGGCAAGGTCCTCCAGGAGTGTCTTTATGGGGTTCGCTGTGTCGAAGTAGCCATGGTGGCAGCCCAAAACATAAAGATCCGGAAACTTTTTCTTAATATTTAGGGAGGCTTTTTCTATTTCGTCAGCATGGGATCCGACAAAAAAAATGGTTTTATTTTTGCTTGCGCATTCATTGAAAACCTCGGGCGCCATGGAGGTCATGTCAAAGCTTTTTCTTTCGATGTTTCGGAACCCGAAAAGACGTAGAAGTGTGACGAGTAAAAATCCGTCTAAATAAATATGATCAAATTGGCTATAAATGTCTGGTTTTTTTCTCAGTATGAAATATGAGTATGGGTTGACAAAGGTTGTGATCTTGGAGTTAAGCGCGTGATTGCTTGGTTTACGCGTAATAATTTCAAGCATGTTGGTTATTGTTGTGCTGTCCAAGGATGTAATGCTCCTGTCTGCTTAAAGGGGGTGTGAGGGTGTAAGAAACGATGAGGGCGAGAATAAGGAAATAAGAGTAAATCATATTGTGCATAAATGCTGTGAGGGTGAGCAGGCCCAAGACCTGGCTGGTACGGGTATGCCGAGAGAGTAGGTAAATAAGTGTCAAATGAAGAGCCAATCCCAGGAAGCCGAAGTCATGGAGAATGCGCATGAAGTCGCTATGAGGGAGAAGGTCTATGCCTGCGGTTTTTATGACTTCGTTGCGGGCCGATTCTGCACCGATGCCAAATATTTTATGTGTCCAGTCGGATTGGTTGAATGAGTTGAAGGTGATGTCGAATAGATAGGTGCGCGTCTCGTAGGAGTTGTCAGTGGAAATTTCGTGGCTGTGATGAATCTGCTCAACGCCTGCGTGCTTTGAGAGAATCCCATAAACATAGTAGAGCGACCCAAGCATGATGGTTGTCATTGTGTATAGGAAGGCATAGGTCGATGTGCGAAATGGTCTGTTTATAAAAGTGTATATTAGGACAATAGGAAGAAATGCGATGCTTAGCCGAGTGTCCGTCATGAGGCAAATCAATGAGGTGGCGGCAAACGCGGCGTATTTGGTTAATCTATGCGGGTTCTCCATTATGAATAATGCATAGCATGCGATAAGCCACACGGAAAAAACCGTGGGGCTTGGGAATAGAAATTTGTATCTCCCTTGTTCATTGGTGAGGTCGGGTAAAAGAGTTCCGAGTGCTGCGCCCAGGAGCGTAACGAGAAAAAAGAATTTGGTTGTGTTGGTTTGGTTCGCTACTGGGGGGGGGGGGGTCAGGATAACCAAGAACGCAAGCAGGGCATAAATGTAAAATAAAAAAGGTTTGAATTCTCCTGTCATAAATGCGGAAATTCCAGTGAGCAGTGAAAGGCCAAGAAGCGGGGCAAGTATCAATGCGTCATAAAACTTAAATGCGCTACGGTCCGTAATGTTTGCGCTCCAAGTCAATAATATAACTGTGATATATGCAAAAAACCAAAGATGATCAAACTTGTAGTCGCCTGGAAACAGCGGATTAAGGTAGGATAGGGGTAATAATAGGATTGCAGCGAATGTGGCGTAAACAGTCGTTTTTTTCATGCTGATCACGTCTGCATTGACCTTGGTTTGGCGATGACTTGAATTCCGGATCCTACAAGAGTCTTTCTGCAATCCGCCTGTTTCTTCCGGGAGCGTGGTGGCAAAGCGTCAAAAGCACTAAAAATATGAGGGGCGGCGCGCATGTGAGATGCGTTGATGATGGCGGAAGATGTAATCGAGGCGATACAAAGAAAACGAATGCCGCCCAGGAAGTATGTTTCAATTGGGGTGGGATCAGAAAGTTGCTGTATGGGGAGCCCGCTCTGCTCCCTTATGATTCTCTGTCTTTCCAAGAAAAGCTCAGGTTTCTCTGCTGGATGCTTTTTTACATAAACGATTCGGCATCCGGTTTTAGCAACGGCTTTCCCTAGTTCGGTGTATATGGTGATTTCATCATTGCTCGATGCTAGACCGTACTCATGGAGTGGTTGTGTGAGTATTAAGCCGTCATTGAAGATATCGCTATTGATTAAGTTCGGAGGAATGGCTTGATTCAAGTAAGCCTGATAGGCATGATTAATAGTAATTAATTTTATTTTTTGCCTGTTCTGTATCTGTGGGAAAGCGTCTTTAGATAGTGCCCAGTAGTCTGATGCGGGGGTTTGGCCGATCCCGTGAGGGTTTGTGTAATGTTTGCCAAGTATTGCGCGGTAGAATAATTTTCTGAATAAAACTTTTGGCCATGGGTTCATGCCTCTGTTGTTGATATAAGAAGCCATGCCGTCTTCAAATAAATTAATGTGGCCTTGACCAAGCTGAGACATTACCCATTGATGTGTCCAGTCAGTGTCATTTGCTAAAAACCATTCAATGCTTCTAGGGCGGTATCTGTCTAGCTGCTCTTTGCGCCACGAGGTGAGTTCTCTTATTTTTGCTGTGGCGCGCCAGTGCCCTTTTGTCGGTATTCTTGTTACTAAGCTCCATGTTTTTTTAAATATAAGTCGCTCTGCATCTTTTGAACGCGCTGTATTGGTTAGTATTAGAACTCTCTCGTGCTCCGATCTGGTTTGGTTCATGGCTATCATATGGGCAAGCATGACATGATAGGGTGTGGCGCAAATATATATTTGACATGGAGTTCTGGTGTTGATGTGCATTTGTATTTTTATTTAGAAGTTGCTTTTATGTAATTATAATCCCAGTGGCTTTGTAGGTGTTATTGCTTGTATGATCCACGTCCGTTTCAGGTTGGGCGGGGGGCTTGGTTCTTGGCCTTGACCGCTTTGCTTTGCTTCGAGCGCGCTCGAAAAAAATTTCGCCCGAATTCTGTGGGTGCGTTGAGTGATCTCATGTTATTCATCGACTGGATCACAATCCATTTGGAAGGCTGGTTCTAGTTTGGTCTCTCCCCCGTGCTTCCACTCCGATCGAATAATGTGCCGCGCGGGCATGCTGTTATCCATGCTCGCTCGCATGGCCCCTCAGCCCCCAAACCTCGTGTCTGCGCATCCGCTGCTGGATGTGTGCAGGAAAGCCGTTAGTCGGTGACTTGTTAATGAAAATTACAGAATGCAGGGCTGGTCGGAGACGCATGGGTGGGAGGCTGGTTATGAAGTAGATGGTTGATTTATGTTGTTGAAACGTTTTGTTTGTTCCACGGTCTGTTAACGTAGAAATACAGTTTAAAGCATCCGATCCATGTGAACGCGACTATCAGTGCTAGCGGGACAGTGTGCAAGGGGTTCCATGTGGTTGTTGCGACTATTGTTCCGATAAAAATGATTAGTGCAGAGATATGTGCGGCAAGGATGATTTGGTCATTTTTTTTGGCGTATAGTCCGAAGTGCGGAAGTGTGCTGATGTTGTAAATGACTGAAGCTATCAAGAGGAGCCACAATAATGATAGGTGTTCATTATATATTTGGCGTCCGTTCCAGTGAAGAATGTGGGGTGCTATTAGGGCGATCATGATGGCTAGTCCGACTGCCACAACTATGGTTGACCAAATCATCTCTTTATAAATGCGTGTGTACATAACATCATCACCCTGCGTGTGGGCAATAATCAATCTAGGGTAAAGAAAAGAAAATACCGCCGCATCCATGAAGTTGATGATGGCCATGGCCATGCCTGCGTACAGAACATACACACCTAGCATTTCTGGTCCATTGATGTGTTGAAAAATAAATCGATCAATGGTTGTCAGTGCCTTGAAAGACAGTGTTGCTAGAAGAAATAGAAGACCGGTTTTAAAACCTCGCGTAAGCCAGGCACGGTCCAAAGGCCATGTGCGCCATGGCTTAACCTCGTTGTGGATTCCTCTTAAGCCTGCGATGATCGCTATTGCGACGCCAATGGCCCAAGCTTGAAAGGTTGTCTCGAGTGTTCTTGCTTCAGGGTTTAGCCACATGATCATCAGCAATACCCACACCCATGCTCCCATTCGCAGGAATAGTATACAACTGGCAAGGAGTAGGCGCTGCATGGCTACGAGGAGGCGATTGATTTCCTGAGCGACGTGTTCTAATATTAGTAAAATGTAAAACCAGAACACCAAGTGAATCGGAAGAAGCTGCATCGAGAAGAGAAGCAGGAGGGCTGGCATTAGGGTGATGTATAGTATGCTTATGGCTATGGCCTGGTGTTGCAATACAAAGGACCATCGTTCCTTTGGAAGTGCAAGCAATTCTCGTTGGCTATAGGTGTAGTAGTCGCCGCCTATCACTAGGACGCCAAATGCAATGGTGCTAAGGACCAGTCCAAGTAGCCCTAGATCCACTGGCTCGATCAGTTTTGCTAGGACTATGATAAGAGCAAATCGACTTCCCATTGCTAGTGCTCTAAGTGCCACGTTTAGAAGTCGTGGTGCTAAGCGCTTAAACATAGAGGTGTTGTCCTAAATATTTTAAAATACCTTTCCTTGCTTTTTTGGTCACTTCGTGGGTGTTTGGCAGTAGCATATTTATATCGGTGGAGTGCTAATCTAAAGATTAGTTGCATGTGCTGTTTTTTTGAAGTTATTATTTTAATTATGTCGTAAGCAGATAATGCTTTTTTGGGTGCTCTTTGAGTTTCAATCGCTTCCGAAAAGATCGCGGGTGTAGACCTTATCTCCCACATCCCGAATGCTGTCGGTCATGCGGTTGGCGACGATGACGTCCGAAGTCCGCTTGAACTCGTCGAGGTCCCTGATGATCCGCGAATTGAAGAAGGTCTCCTCCTGCAACACCGGCTCGTAGATCACGACCTCAATGCCCTTGGCCTTGATCCGCTTCATGATTCCCTGGATGGAGGAGGCGCGGAAATTGTCCGAGCCTGCCTTCATGATCAGTCGGTAGATGCCGACCACCTTCGGCTTGCGGCGGATGATCGAGTCCGCGATGAAGTCCTTACGGGTGGCGTTGGCCTCGACGATGGCGTGGATCAGGTTCTGCGGCACGTCGCGGTAGTTGGCTAAGAGTTGCTTGGTGTCCTTGGGCAGGCAGTAGCCGCCGTAGCCGAAGCTTGGGTTGTTGTAGCCCTGGCCGATGCGTGGGTCGAGGCAGACCCCGTCGATGATCTGGCGGGTATCCAGGTCGTGGCTGGCGGCGTAGGTGTCGAGTTCGTTGAAGAAGGCCACGCGCATGGCGAGGTAGGTGTTGGCGAACAGCTTGATCGCCTCGGCCTCGGTGGGGTGGGTGAAGAGGACGGGGATGTCCTCCTTGCGCGCGCCTTGCACCAGCAGTTGGGCGAAGCGTTCCGCACGCTCAGACTTCTCGCCCACGATGATGCGTGAGGGGTAGAGGTTGTCGTGCAGGGCGCGGCCCTCGCGCAGGAATTCCGGGGAGAAGAGGATGCTCTCCGTGCCCATCTCCCGTTTGATGCGTTCGGTGTAGCCGACCGGGACGGTGGACTTGATCACCATGACCGCGTTCGGGTTGATGGCCAGCACGTCGCGGATGACGGCCTCGACCGAGCGGGTGTCGAAGTGGTTGGTGTCCGGGTCGTAGTCGGTCGGGGTGGCGATGATGACGAATTCGGCGTCGCGGTAGGCCTCCTCCTTGTCCAGCGTGGCGCGGAAGTGGAGATCATCGCGCTGCAGGAAGGCCTCGATTTCGGCGTCGACGATGGGCGAGCGGCCCTCGTTCAGCATCGCGACCTTCTCCGCCACGATGTCCAGCGCTACCACCTCGTGGTGCTGGGCCAGCAGCAGTGCGTTGGAAAGGCCTACGTATCCGGTTCCGGCGACGGCGATTTTCATGATGCGGCAGGATGTGGGGGGAAGAGGTAAGGAGGGATACACACTGCGCTGAAGCGTTGGATGCTGGCGGTCATCATCTTTTCCGTGTGGCGGACTGTGCGATGAGGGGTGTAAGTCATGCAGCCGCGATGTGTCCGCGCGACTGCAGGTCATTCA
>JBFMFO010000047.1:0-4685 GCA_040754095.1 Thermodesulfobacteriota bacterium
ACTCTTTTTCACGGCTATGCTCCTCTTTTGATTTGCGTTAACCAACTTGCTATTGGCTCAAATCAAAATGAGTATAGCCTTTTTCATTTATCCGCAAGGCTTACTGCAATATAGCAAGCTCTGCGGTGAATATCCGGTCACTTTATTTTAGCCACTAAGACACCAAGTCACTAAGTCTATAGCAATAGTTTTTTCTCTTGTGGATAGCGGTTTAAAATTGAAGCTCCCCGCAGCAAGCTGCGGGGAATGCGCTTGCTATGCATGTTCACAGCAATCCTTTGTGCCTTGGTGACTTTGTGGCTGAATAATTACTTTATCTGGCTCTGTATCTCATTAAGCAGATTCAGGGCCTCGAGCGGCGTAAGGGACGCAATATCGACGTCCTTCAACATACGAAGAATCCTGCTCTCGTCAGCGCTGAACAGACCTAACTGGACCGGGCCTTTATCCGGCATCCTCTTCACCGCAGTCCCGAACTCATTACCCTCGATCTTCTTTAATATCTCCTTGGCCCGCCTGACCACATCTTCCGGCAGACCGGCCAGACGGGCCACCTGGATGCCGTAACTGTAATTCATGCTCCCGGGAACCAGCCGGTGCAAAAATATTATCTCTTCGTTCCACTCCTTTACCGCGACATTGTAATTCTTGACATTCTTATGGCTCTGGGCCAGTTCCGCCAGCTCGTGATAGTGCGTGGCGAAAAGGGTCCGGGCCCCTTTTTCTCCCTTATCCAGCAGATACTCCGCCACCGCCCAGGCAATGCTCAAACCGTCGAAGGTGCTGGTGCCGCGGCCTATTTCATCCATTATGACCAGGCTTTTCCCTGTGGCGTTGTTCAATATATTGGCCGTTTCCATCATCTCGACCATAAACGTACTCTGCCCGCGGGCCAGATCATCCATGGCCCCCACCCGGCTGAAAATACGGTCCACCAGGCCGATCGAGGCCTCCTCGGCCGGGACAAAACTCCCCATATGGGCCATAAGGACAATCAGGGCCGCCTGCCGCAGGATAGTGGATTTACCCGCCATATTGGGCCCGGTAATAATCAGCATCTGGTTTTGGTCATTATCCATAAGTACCGAGTTCGGTACAAATCGCTGTCCCTTCAAGGTGCGTTCGACGACCGGATGCCGCCCGTCGCGGATCAAGATGGTATCGCTGTCGTTAACCTTTGGGCACACATATCCATGACGGTCTGCGTTTTCGGCAAAAGAGGCCAGGACGTCGAGTTGGGCCGTGAGATGGGCGGTCTTCTGTATGCGCACGGTCTCGGCGGCCACCCGCAGGCGAATCTCCTGAAAGATGCGGTATTCCAGGTCAGTCCTTTTCTCTCCGGCCGTGAGCACCTTTTCTTCATAATCCTTGAGTTCAGGGGTTATAAAGCGTTCTGCGTTGACCAGGGTCTGCTTGCGGATATAATCGCCGGGGACGGATGAAAGATTGCTTTTTGTCACTTCAATATAGTAGCCGAAGACGCGGTTAAATCCCACACGGAGATTGGCTATGCCTGTCCTGGCCCGCTCCGCCGCCTCCAGCCTGGCAATCCAGTCTTTTCCGTCCCGCTGTATGGAGATAAGTTCATCCAGGGCCGGGGAATAACCTTCCTTTATTATGCCCCCATCCCGCAGGCCGAGGGGCGCGTCCTCCCTTATGGCCTCATCAATGATACGGGCTATATCGCCGAGGGGGTCAATGCCTCCGGCCATCTCCTTGAGCAGGTCGCTGGTCCCGGAAGGGATCAGGGCTATGAGATCAGGCAGTCTCAGGAGGGAACTCTTCAGGGCCAGAAGGTCACGCGGCGTGGCATTCCCCAGGACGATGCGGCCGTTCAGCCGCTCCAGGTCGTAGAACTCATCAAGGATAGCCCGGATTTCACGCCTGGCCGAGTGATGGTCCTTAAGCACGGAAACTGCTTCCAGACGCGCCTGTAGCCTGCGAAGGTCTCTCAGCGGATAATCCATCCAGCGGCGCAGCATACGGCCGCCCATGGAGGTCATGGTAATATCCAGGGTGTCGAGGAGAGATCCCCGCCTTCCGCCCGCTCCCGGCCCATGCGCCTTTTGGGTGAGTTCCAGGTTCCGCCGCGTGGTGTCGTCGATAATCAGGTAGTCGCCGGTGAAATGGGGCGTGGGCCTCCGGATATGTTCCAGACCTGTCTTCTGTGTCTCCTGCACATACTGAAGGAGCGCGCCGGCGGCCTGAATCCCGGCCGGCATATTCTCACAACCGAATCCCTCCAGCGAGACGACCTTAAAGTGTTTGAGCAGACACTCGCGGGCGGCATCCGGCGCAAAGGAGGCATCATCACGACCGGTGAAGGCCTTTCCCCTACGGAAGCCCTCCAGAAATGAATACCCTCCCTCTCCTTCTATCTTATCGGCCACCACTATCTCCGAGGGATTCAGGCGCGCCATCTCATCCCCGATAGAGTTAACGTCATCAGATTCCATCAGGCGAAATTCGCCGGTGGAAATATCGAGTGAAGCGAGGCCGGTTTTCTTTTCTCCGGGATAAACAGAGGCTATAAAGTTATTAACCTTATCCTCAAGCATGTCTCCGTCAATGACCAGACCGGGGGTAACGATGCGAACCACTTCCCGTTTGACCAGGCCCTTTGTCTCTTCCCCGTCTTTCTGCTCACAGACGGCCACCTTAAGCCCCTGGGAGATAAGCCGGTTGATATAGCCTGAGGCGGCATGATAAGGGACCCCGCACATGGGGACCCTTTCCTCTGCATTTTTGTTGCGGCTGGTGAGGGTGATGTCCAGGAGCTTCGACGCCTTAAGGGCGTCATCAAAAAACATCTCATAAAAATCGCCCATACGATAGAAAAGGATGGCGTCCTGGTAATTCTGTTTTATCTCCAGGTATTGCTGGATCATCGGGGTGATTTTATTAATCATAGGACATCAAGATTAGCCACAGAGCACACAGAGATCACAGAGAAAAATATTTTTTTGTAACACTTTAGCTGTTTAAAAAAAGCTTGTCATCCAGAAAACGGCGCCTCAAAAATCCCCCTTAATCCCCCTTTGAAAAAGGGGGAAGTGTTTCTCCTCCCTTTGGAAAAGGGAGGTTGGGGAGGGATTTTAAAATACTTTTTTTCAACAGCTAAGCTGATACGTTTTTGAAATTTTTAGTCTTTCTCGATGTCCTCTGTGCCCTCTGTGGCTAAGGTTATTTTGTCTTTAGAATTTTCTAATACTGATACCGCAATTCCAGCTAAAAAACAACCCACGCCCTTCATTACCCAAATCCACCGTTTCTTTTTACAAAAATTTGGATTTTGATAGAAAGATACGTCATTTCCTGTGCGGACTGATTTTAAATCCGAAATTCGAATATCGAAATCCGAAACAAATTCAAATTCTCAAAATCCAAATGCTCCAAACAAGGGCGGAGCTAATCGTTTCGGATTTTAGATTTTGGTTATTTGGCATTGTTTCGAATTTAGTGCTTCGGATTTCGGGTTTCAACATAGCTTCCTGGCAATCCGAGATGACACATATTAATATTCGGATGGTGAATCCAGGGTTACTCAAGGGCTATCAACTCGATATCCCCCCAGGCACCGATCTTATCTCCTGCGATTATTACCACACCGGATATTCCCTCTATATCTCTGGCCAGAGACAGCCCGGAGTCTATGTCTCTTTTTTCCTTAACCACGTTGCCCACCGCTGTAGCTACCGCGTCGGCCAGGGCCGTAGATTGCGCCACCACAGTAACGGCATCGGCCTTGCCGAAACTTAAGGAGTGGCCCACCGTGCCGGAAGAAGTGCAGACGCCCACAGGCATCTGACCGGCCGGAATGGCTATACCCACCTTGCCGCTTAAGGGAGATGCTCCGGCAAAAATGCCTATCCGGGCCTCACTCCGGGTGGCGACAAAAATATCCCCGCCATTTTCCACGATAATCTCCCCGGTCTTCCCGCGGTCCAGCAGGTCCCGGCCCACCCTCCCGGCAATAGCCCCGGCCACTGCCGCCATAGGGCCGACACCGGCCTGCCGCCCGGCCTCTATCATCTCCCGGACGATAGGAGGCGCCAGAACATCCTGGGGAACAGGAACCAGAGAGGTAAGAAAATCCGGATTTTTGACAATATAAGCTTCTATCTGATGACGATAAGACAGGACTAATTCTTCGGTCTCACTGGTCAGGAGACTTTCCGCCTGTATGTGCAGATCGGTCTCCTTGACCTGCACCTGGAACGCAACCAGCCCCGGAGCGCTGATCCAGGCCCGATAAAATCTCTTTTGGTACTCATTCGGTTGCATGTATTTTCCATCCGTCCCGGCAATATTCCTTAAAGCATTTAGTAAACTCGTCGAGCTCGCACAATGCGCTCGCTCAACTCGTCTTCGCGGGCGGGGCATTAACCCCGCCCTTGACAAGGGGATGCTTAGCGCCCCCCTCGACCCCCAGCATATGGTTCCCCGTGCTCCCGCACGGGGCATATAAATCGGAGTGAAGCCGGAAACGGTAGTTTCCAGATGAACACTATTTTATTATGCCGAATTTGCTGAAATGTCCAGACCATTGATAACAAACTGGGGTGTACTGTCAATAGTGGACAGGGCCACTTTAGGCAGCTCTCCTTTTAATAAAATATTTCTGTGCGAATACAGCCGGAGCAACGTTGCCTATAGCTGAGTGTCTCCGGATACGGTTGTAAAAT
>JBFMFO010000048.1:0-4511 GCA_040754095.1 Thermodesulfobacteriota bacterium
ACCGTATCCGGAGACACTCAGCTATAGGCAACGTTGCTCCGGCTGTATTCGCACAGAAATATTTTATTAAAAGGAGAGCTGCCTAAAGTGGCCCTGTCCACTATTGACAGTACACCCCACTTCCCCTGAATGAATTACATACAAGCGCTGAAGTTTCAGGTCTGAAAGAGCGCTTCGCATCGAGGGAGTCACACGCGGGGAGCTTGTGAGCTTGACTTCAAATCCCAACCTGCCTCTTCCCCTGACCACGAGAAGGTCCAGTTCCGCACCGGCATGCGTCGCCCAGAAAAAACAGTCCTCCTTCCTGAATCCCATCCAACGGATAACCTGCTCGATGACAAATCCCTCCCATGATGCCCCGATCTTGGGATGCCTTTCCAGATCGCTGCGGGTTTTGATGCTGAGTAACGTATGAAGCAGACCGCTGTCTGCAATATAGACCTTCGGCGATTTAACTTGGCGTTTTGAAATATTTTCATACCACGGCAGTATCTGCCTCACGACCAGCGCTGATGATAACAAATCCAGATAGTTGCGAACAGTTGTGTCGGCAACGCCAAAAGACCGCCCGAATTCAGAAGCATTCCATATCTGGCCATGATAATGCGAAAGCATGCTCCAGAATCGATGCATGGTAGTTGAACGAATAGTAATCCCCATCTGCGGGAGGTCTCTTTCGAGAAAAGTCCGTATGAATCCGCGCCGCCATTCCTCGCTCACCGCATCGGAGGAGGCAAGGTATGACCGCGGGAATCCTCCCCGCAACCACAATCGCTGATGGTTCTTCATCCCGACCTCATCCAGAGAAAAGCCTCCAAGTTCATGATAGACAATACGGCCTGCGAGAGATTCGGACCCTTGACGGAGGAGTTCCGGAGAAGCGCTCCCGAGAATCAGAAAGCGTGTTGACGCCTTCGGGCGGTCCACAAGAACTCTCAGGATGGGGAAAAGTTCAGGAAATCGCTGTATCTCATCGATGACGACAATCCCCTTTAACCCCTTGAGGGTAAACATCGGGTCAGCGAGCCGTGCCAAATCCTCCGGATTTTCCAGGTCGTAGTATGTAGAGGCAGTGTGCAGATGTTTGAGGAGAGAGCGTGCCAGCGTTGTTTTTCCAACCTGACGTGCGCCAATAATTCCGACAACACGATAGCGTTTCAGAAGAGAAATAAGCTTTTTTAATTCATGTTTTCTGTCAATCATAATAAAAACTTACCTTGAAAATTCTGTTATGTCAACAGACTTTTCAAGGTAACTGCAATCCTGTCAAGGCAGACCCTCTTATCCCAATTATTCAGCTTAAGCCGATATTCTGACTTGTATGAACCACAATAGCCATGTAGGGTGGGCTTTGCCCACCAAAACCGCCGACAATATGTTGTGGATACAGCAAAGACGGTGGGCAAAGCCCACCCTACTGGGTTAGGTGTAACCTTTTTCCCTGAGTTGTTCTCGGGACGGAATGCCGGCTCTTCCCCCTGGTTTGAGGCTGACCATGGCCGCGGCCCACGCGGCAAGATCAAGACTTTTGCAGGCATCCCATCCCTGCATCAGGCCGTAAATAAAGCCCGCGTGAAAGACATCGCCGCAGCCCGTAGTATCCACGGCCTCCACCGGATAGGCAGGCCGCTCAATAATCGCGCCCTCGGCCAGGGCCACATAGCCTTTCGGCCCCAGGGTTACGCCGACAACACGGGGGCCAAGCCCGGCCAGCCTGTAGCAGGCCTCCAGCGGTTTGTCCGCCCCTACCAAGGCCCTCGCAAAGGTTTCCGAGGCCAGAAAATAATCGCTCAACCGGGCGAGGTCCAGCATGCCCTCGCGGAGGGAACCGGCGTCCACGACGACCCGGACTCCCGCCTCCTTGGCGGCCTTGCAAGCGGCAAGGGAGGCCTCGATAAAAAGGCCGTCTGTGTGGAATATTTTGGCCTTGCGGATAAGGCCGTAGTCGATCTCTTCAGGGGCTGGAGGAGGACCGGTGGGCCTTCGCCAGAAGATCGTGCGCCTCCCTACTCCGGGTTCAGCTACAATAAAGGCGAACTGGGAGGCAAAGCCCTTCCTGACCAGGATACCACCGGTATCTATGCCTTCAGCATCCAGTGAGGCCTTGATGCTGCCGCCGAATACATCATCCCCCACCACACCGGCAAAGGTACACGAAACGCCCCAGCGGGCCAGGGCGACCAGGGCCGTAGCCACCGGCCCGCCGCCCTGGATGACCATGTCGGAAAACTCGCACTTCACATCCGGCGGAGGATAGGCGTCCACTTTCCCGATATAATCCAGGCAGCACTGTCCCAGACCAAAAACCTGAAAGGAGCGCATTCGGGTTACTTGAACACCAACATCGGACACCCTCCGCAGACATCAAAGCCGGGATAGGGTTCCCTTTTGCGCAGGAACGAGACTCCCTTGTTGCGAACGGTCCTTTCCAGCATCCTCTTCGCTACCGCCTCTATCTGATCCCCGGGAACAGCCACATTAACCTCTCCCCGTTCCGTCTTTCCCGATGTGTAACTCCCGCTGCACATGGTATTCATGTTGGCCCTGCCGGTTTGATAGGCTATCACATCGCCGCCGCAGACTGCAGAGCCTACCATCTGGGTAACAGGCAAAAGATGCACATCCATCGCCGCCATGTAATCATTTAGAATATGATAGGCCTGAAAGGGGGTGCAGGTAACGTGAACAACATCCGGGGCAACCGGGGTCTTTTCCAGTGGAGAGGTCAAGAAGCCCTTTAATGTCCCTTCGGGGAGCCTGGGCCTGGCCTTGGCGAATTTTTCCGCCTGCCCGCGATCTTTGGCATACTTCATATGCCTTGCTATTTCCTTATCATCGCACGGCCTCCAGCCAAAGACATATTTTGCGCTGGCACACAGGAGTTTTTCTTCCCCGCTTACCAGAATGTACCCGGAAGACCTTGACGCGGCAATAAAGGCGCAGAAGGTTATGGGGTGCAGCGGAATCCTGTCCGGTTTGTATTGCCCCATCTCCTCTTCATCAAAGAAAAACTTCACCGCGACCGGCGGGAAATCGAGCTTAAGGAGTCTCTCAAATATATCTGATGCCTCCTGATATGAGAGTTTGTCTTTTTCAGCCAGGGCAAAGAGGTCATCTGTTCTCGCCATAACGCAATCCTCAAAAAACTCCGTCGTCTTTTATAGGTCCACCCAACTTACAATCTCCCCCAGCGGCACGCGGTTGCTCCGGAATTTGTTGTAAGGCGAACCGGGGTCGGGATAGCCGATGGCTATGCCGATAACGAACTTCTTGCCGGGAGGCACGGATAGGTGCGCCCGGATGATATCCGGGTGGCGAACGGCGGCGGCCAGGACGCAGGTGCCCAACCCTTCCCTTCCGGCCAGGAGGCAGATAGTCTGGGTGACGCTCCCGCAGTCAAAGAGGGAATACCGGCCGAGATTTTCTCCCATGAGGATAAAGATGACCGCCGGAGCGCCGAAAAAGGCATACATCTTCTGATAGTGCGCATTTCGGGCCGCCTTATCGTCGCGGGCAATACCGAAGGTCTCAAAAAGACCCTTACCCACCTGCTGATAGCGGCCCTTATAAGGCTCATCCCAGTCCGCCGGCATGGGAATATCGGGATTGTCCTTTGCGCCCTCTGCCAGGCGGCAGCAAAAATCCTTGCCGATCTTCCCTAAGGCCTCTCCGCCCACGACCAGAAATTCCCAGGGCTGGGTGTTGCCCCAGGAAGGGGCCCAGCGGGCGGCATCCAAGATATTTTCAATCACGGTCTTTGGAACCGGGTTGGGCAGGAATGCCCGGGTGCTCCTGCGATTATGAATGGCTTCCACTATATCCATGATCCCCTCCTTTTCACCACAGAGTCACAGAGAACACAGAGATATAAAAACATGTCTCTCTCGGTGCCCTCTGTGTCTCAGTGGTGAATAAATCTTAATCCCTCTCTCACTTGACCATCCGCTTTATTCCTTGCCTTAAGATAGGCACATTAAAGTTAATCAGGAGACCCACTTTGATACCGGTCAATTTTAGATAGGTCAGAAGCTGGGCCTTGTGTATCGGCTGCAGAGCATCACAGGCTTTTAATTCAAAAACTAACCTGTTTTCCACGAGCACATCCAAGCGATAGCCACAATCTAATTTGATGCCCTTGTACTCTATAGGAAGCTCCTTTTGCCTTTCGTAAGGAATTTGTCTTAATTCAAGCTCACGACACAAGCATTCCTCATAAGCAGATTCCAACAGGCCGGGTCCAAGAATCTTATGAACCTCAATGGCTGCGCTGATGACTTCACCGGAAAGATCGTTTATATCCATTTAAATCTGCCGTTATTACGAAATTTGATCTGCGGATATCTCCAGGCAAATCAAAATGCTCTTACTCTCGGTGCCCTCTGTGCCTGGTTTATTGTTGTCAAGTTTTTTAAATGATCTTTTTATCAGTAATCTTAGCTGTGGCACCTTGCTCGACCCTGGTAATTCGAGGGTCTCAATAGAGCCCTGATCTTGCTTAATCGGAGCTAAGG
>JBFMFO010000049.1:0-3971 GCA_040754095.1 Thermodesulfobacteriota bacterium
CAATGAAGCAAGATAAGAGCTCTGTTCTCTGTTGAGACTCTCAAATACCAGGGTAAGGCAAGGTGCTTCAATTAAGACCTCCGTATGTTAATGTTATAAAAAAAGCGCTTGACTAAAATAAACCAGGTTTGGGGGAGATTTTACAAATCATAACTGTCTTAGGCTTTTATTATACGAAAGCATAGTTACTACCAAGCATTTTTAAATCCCCCCCCCTTTACTAAAGGGAGGATAATAAGAGGCATGCCTTATTTTAAGAGAAATTTACCCACAATCTTTCACGATGAGCCTTGTTCATTTATTCGGGGCGGATAAAGAAAAAATAGACGGCGACGGCTATTATAACAATAGACAGGCCGATAAAGGAAATAATATTTTTTAGAGGAACAGCATCTTCGCCGCCGGTTGCGATATAACGTGAGGCATAATAGAAGACGCCGCTGCAAAAGACCAAGGCCAGAAATTTATACATTCGCTTGTACACTGCATATGCCAGGACAATGACCGCCAGGCCGATAAAATAAGGATTATGGAATAGCGCCTGCCAGTCAATTTTGTCCAGAAATTCGGGCAACTGCTGAGGCCAGAGTTCTTTTAATGGTTGTAAAAATCCCCAGTCCATTTTGTTTATCTCCATGATGGCCGAGCTTTTTTATACTTATCGACAGAGAGGAAGATTTTCATGATAATGCCATAAAAGCATCCCAAGCCCACGGCTTTTTTTATTAATAGCTTGTGCTTGACTGAAAATATGCTACATTTCTTGATACGTTCGATCTCAAATTCGAAATCCGAAGCACGAATTCCGAAACAAATTCAAATTCCTAATGTCTCAATGTTCAAAACAAAACTACAGCGGAGTCAATTCGTTTTGATAATTTGGGTTTTGATCATTCGATATTGTTTCGGATTTCGATATTCGAATTTTGGATTTGGCTTCGATCCCGAAGTGATTGGAGCTTTTGGTATCAATAACCGTTTCAAAGAGCTAAGGTGTTACGAATATAAATTGTGCGGGGTACATTATGAGATTAGTTTTGACGGTTCTGTTGATAATCTTTGTCTGGTTTGCCTTGAATAAGTGGATTCTACCCAGGTTCGGCATCAAGACCTGAATGAGCCAATCATGCCGTATTGAGGATCAATACGATAAGAAAAAAACAGGCGGCCCTGACTGAAACCATATCTACCTGTTTGCCGGAACGGGGGTAATTTGTCTTTGACAAAACAGGGCAAAGAGGTTAAGAATACATCCCACCCGATAACTTGCGCCCATGGCTCAGCGGATAGAGCGACGGACTACGAATCCGTAGGTCGCAGGTTCGATTCCTGCTGGGCGCGCCAATGAGAGAAAAAGGGGCTTGCATAATTTTGCAAGCCCCTTTTTAATTGGCTGGTTGATAGAGGCCAAAAGAGAGAAGGGGGTCCTGATATGGACAGGCCGGAATGGAATCCGGGCAAGCTGCTGGAAGTATCCGGAAGTTATTGGAAGACCTGTGCCCTTCATGCCGCGGTCAAGCTCGGCGTGTTTACCGTGATTGGCGCCGAACGGCTTGGCGGCGGGGAGGTCGCCCGGAGGCTGAACGGGGATGAAAGAGGGGTAACCATGCTCCTCAATGCCCTTACCGCCATGAATCTGCTGATAAGAGCAGATGATAAGTATTCTAACACACCTGCCGGACTTTCTTTTCTTTCCAGGACGTCTCCTGAGTACATCGGCCACATGATTATGCACCATCACCATCTGGTGGATTCCTGGTTTCAGTTGGACCAGGCCGTTAAGACCGGTAAGCCGGTGCGAAAAAGGGCGTCCTACAGTAATGAGGAATGGCGGGAGAGCTTCCTTATGGGCATGTTCAACTTGGCCATGAATCTGGCCCCCAAGCTGGTAACTGAGATAGATCTCTCCGGCCGCAGACACCTCCTCGATCTGGGCGGCGGGCCCGGGACCTATGCCATCCATTTTTGCCTTAACAATCCCCGGCTCAAGGCCACGGTTTATGATCTCCCTACTACCAGACCGTTTGCAGAAAAGACTATCGAAAGATTCGGCCTGAGCGACCGTATAGACTTCATGAATGGCGACTACCTGGAGGAAGGTGTCGAAGGGGTCTATGATGTGGCCTGGCTTTCTCATATTCTCCACGGGGAAGGGCCGGAAGACGCGGAGCGGACTATCCGGAAGGCTGTTTCCGTCCTGGAGCCGGGCGGCATGGTTATCATCCACGATTTCATTTTAAACAATACTATGGACGGGCCGCTTTTCCCGGCGCTTTTTTCTCTCAACATGCTTCTGGGCACGGCCCGGGGGCAGTCTTATTCGGAAAAACAGATCATGGATATGCTGGCCGGGGCCGGTGTGAGGGAAATCCGGCGCGTTGCTTTCCAGGGCCCGAACGATTCCGGGGTTATTACCGGGATAGTTTGAACAAGTATAGCCGTGTAGGGTGGGCTAGGCCCACCAAAACCGCTGTGCGCAAGAAAACGCCTCCCACGATATTTACTCCTTTCTTTTCTGTTTCACGATGACAAAAATGGCTCCAAAGAGAGTCAGCCTTAATCGTTTGAGAACTTGCCGTATTTTTTGCTTTGAAAACGTATTTAATCGGTGTAGTATAAGTGGCACACCATTATTTGCCGGAGGCGAATATCATGCCCACAAAAAATCCAAGGATCAACGTCGCTCTCGAAAAGCCCCTTTATCATAACATTGAACGCCTGGCGAAGAGAGACGGCGTCTCCCTATCCATGAAAGTCCGTGATTTGATAAAGGAGGCCCTGGAAATCGAGGAGGATATCGCTTTAGCGCATTTTGTACAAGCCAGGGCAGAGACCTTTGTAAAAGAGAAATCTCTGAAGCACGAGGAGGTCTGGTAGGTTGCTCTTTGAACTCCGATACCATCCTGACGTCAAAGAGATCGATATCCCCGCTCTGAAGGAAAGGTTAAGAAAACGCATTAAAAACGCCATAGAAACCCGCCTTATGACCGCTCCCCATGAATACGGGGAGCCTTTAAGAAAAACTCTTAAAGGCTACTGGAAACTCAGGGTAGGAGATTACAGAGTAGTCTTTAAAGTAGTGAATAGCGAAATCCGGATATTCGGGATCATCCACCGGAAAGAAGTTTATAAAAAGATAGAAAAAAGGACGCCCTGATGCCGTTCAGGGGGAGAGAGGAATCTGTTTTCCGTGGATTTTTAGGGGAAGGGCATGGATAATTGTAGCGGTAAGCCTTGTCAGGTCTCAAGTCTTGCGGGATAACAATGTATGATTCCTGAAGAAGCCAGATATAACATCCGTGGGAAGGTAGAGAGGTTCCTGCGCGAAGAGAAAGGTTATGCCCCGGAAGACCTGGAATTGGCTCAGGCCGTGGAGGTGGTTATCGGAGAGAAAAGGGTGGCGCCGGTCCTGGACATTGTGATTCGTCTCCGGGATAAGAGGCTTATAGCCATCAAATGTTCCCCCGGCTCTGTAGTCTCACGGGAGATGGAAGTATTATCCATGGCCAGGCTCCTGGACAGCTACCAGATACCGTTTTCTGTGGCGACCAATGGCGAGGAAGGTGAACTGCTGGATACGGTTACGGGAAAGGTGACCGGCAAGGGACTGGAGGCCATTCCTTCCAAGGCTCAGGCCCTGGAATGGCTGGAAAGGGTAGATTTTAAGCCGCTCCCGGAAAAGAAAGTGGAGCAGGCCAAACGGGTGCTCCTGGCCTCTGATGTTTTCAAGTGCCCGGTAGTTTGTGAGTATTGACGGCTTCGTAAAAAGGCTTTTTCACCGCTGAGCACGCAGAGTCCGCAGAGAAAAACTATAACCATTCAATATGTTACCTCAGCGTTCTCGGCGACCTGGTTTATTGTTGTCAAGTTTTTTAAATGATCTTTTTATCAGTAATCTTAGCTGTGGCACCTTGCTCGACCCTGGTAATTCGAGGGTCTCAATAGAGCCCTGATCTTGCTTAATCGGAGCT
>JBFMFO010000050.1:0-3470 GCA_040754095.1 Thermodesulfobacteriota bacterium
GTGGGCGACAAAGTGACGAGTGAAACGATAAAGAAATATATTCAGTACCATAGACATGAAGAAAAAAATCCTAAGCAGTTAAGATTTGACTTCTAATGCCCCGTGCGGAAGCACGGGGTTCTTTACTATCCGTCAGTTTCATCTGCCTATCTTTTCAGTTCCTTCTCTTCTTTTTCCGCCCATCAATTTTGTTAAGTGCATGTGAGTGCTCAAGAATATAACGCGGTGATCAGCCGCGAGTGTAACGAGTCGGCCGCATCAAATCGTTAGCCTTCTTTCTGCGGTTTCTATTCTCTTCACCTGTCGCCAATACTTCATCTCGGTTTCTGTAATCAGCCGGAAAGTATGTGTATACCGGCAAAACCGGAAGCCTAAAGGAAAACTCCTTCCAGTCGTCATAGCGGTAGTTGGCGAAGAAAGAAATATCAATCGGGCGGTTGTCGGGAACCTCGGACTTTAGGGTCATTAAATAGCCAAGGGGTAGATAGGCTATTTCACTAAACGTATAGCTTTCCCGCTTATCTATTTTGAGCAAGCTTGCAACGCCCGATTGTCGGGAAACAGGGGCCAAGTTGTAGTAAGTGTATATGCGAATCGAAGGGTCCAGGTATTTAGCCTCTCGGTCCAAGACGAACTTGACCAAATCGGGGTGAATAGTTCTGAAAGCGGGACCGTTTGAGCTGAAGAACATGCATACTATCTGCTTTATGACTCGTAGTGGAAAAATCCTAAACTGATAATAGAGCGTGGGCTCACCCTTCGCAAACGTAAGTACCCGAAAGGCTTGGTATGCCCAATCCGCAAAAGCATTTCCATACCAAGTCCCTGTGTTGTTGTTGCATTTCTCACATAGGGTATAATTACCTGCCCCCAATTGATGGACTTTTCCCTTGATGGACTTTAACTCGCCATCCCAGTTGCCAATCAATTCCTTGATATTGGCCACGAACACTGGATGGTCGTTGAATGCCGACCGCGGAGGCACATGCTCGAAAGACAATTTACCCTCTTTTCCACAGATGCAACAGGTGCCAGTTTTCTTTCTTGCTCGGGCCATGTGCTTATTCCGTCAGGCCAACGTTCGCCCTAAGTGGCGGATTGGACGTTCCGCCAGCGGTTTTTCTTGAGCGTTTTGTTAAGCATCTTTCTCTTTTTTATATAGTTCCTTTTCAGTTCGATACAGTGCGATTGTAAAGAGTAGAGAAAGTCCGAATATAGCTAATGCGATAATAATAACCGCTTCTTTGTAGCTCTCTATTAGAGAATCCTGCTCATGGATGAAATAAGCAGCGAATAATAATTCAGATAAAATTAGAAAATAATGTTGTATCGACCATCTATAAAACAGGTACCCTGATAAATTTTCATCTGCTTTCTTGTGCCTTATTTCAAAGAATCTGGCGAGTGCTGAATGGGGCGAATGGGACGTTGTTTCTTACGTTGCATAAACCCCACTCCGCCTTCTATCCAATCACTTGCGCAATACTGGCGAAACGTACTTCTTTTACCCTCTTTTTTAAATCAAAAAGTAATGCAGGAAACAATGTCCCGCCAGTGGTTCATAGTTTTTAACAATATCCCCATCCCACCCCCGGAAAATACCCGTTGTCTCTATTTCTCAAAAAACAGCTTTACATTCGAAAGCTCGAAAAAATAGGGCTCAAACTTAGAGATCTTGCCCATAACCCTTACCTTGGCCTTTCTCTTTAGAATTGAGAATTGCTTATACTCGGAAAGGTTAACCTCACAGGAGACGTTTATGGGCCTAAAGGATTTTGTTATCAGCGTTAGAAGGACTCTAATTAACCCATCGTCCTTTTTATAGGCCGAGCCATACTCAGTCAACCAATTCACGCTTAGGCCAATATAGTTTTGTATAACATCTTCAAGGTGTAGTGGTGGCATCTCTTCCAGCTCTTGCAGAATTCTATAAACGTCTTCTTGCGGAATGTCGCCAGGTTGAATCATCCTATGAGGTTGAGATTCGGGAGTATTAGTCGGTATGCTTTGCTCGTTCTTTCTATGAATCAAAGCATTCCTACGAAAGAAGTACCTCAGAGCTAAGAAAAGTAGGCCAACAGCCGACACCCCGGCACCCGAGAATATCCACTCCTTATTCTTTAGAATATAGTCGAGCATTTAGTAAATACTCCATAACGGGCTGCGGATGAGGAGCGCCCGGAGGACGTCTGCTCAATCCGTAGGTGTACGCCCGGCATGGGCGTGAACTTAAGGGGTATAAGTCCCCTCTACGTTCACCCTGTTTAATAGGGTTTCCTACGGAAAATTTAACAGGGTGAATCCTGCTAATATGTTGATACCTTAGCAAAAGTGCCGGCCGAAGGCAAGGGCGGAATCGTGAGAGACCGTCTGAGGGGTCCGGAGCGCAGCGGAGACCACGAGTCAACGGCGAGAACGACTGCGGAGAGCGGTAACCGTGAGAAACAGTCGATGGGGACGTCCCGCTCCAAATACGTCAGCTTTTTAAATCGCTTTGCCCTATCCTGGTCGCAAACCTGTTCAATCCTTCGTCAAAGGAGAAAAGGCAACTGTTGCTGCTTTCTGACTTTGCCAATAAGATGCAATCGACAATGTCCACGTTGCTGCCTGCAAAGAAATGCAACGAGGCGATTAATTCCTCCCGGTCGTTGTTGACAATTCCCTTATAGTGCAGGATATCCACCAGGCTCCCTGCGGCCCTATCCCTCGGAACTTTGTAAATCTTTGTCAGGACATATATACACTCGGCAATGACACTTTCAAGGATAACGGCCCGCCGGCCGCCGCTTTTCACTTTATCAAAAAAATCCTTTGCCTTTTTGTACAGGGCAGGGTCGTCCTTTACCAGGTAGCGGACTATGACGTTTGTGTCAGGAAGATTTTTTAAGGGTTTTTTCACGGACGGCCTCCTCCCACGCCCTTTCTTTTATATCCTTCATCGGTGTGCCGGGCTTAACATTTTTCGCATATTCGCTCAGAGAGCCGGCCGCGTCCTTCACCGCCTTTACTATAACAGTATCGTCCCTAATTTCAAAATACACGGTATTGGTTTTAAGCGCCTCCCGTATTTTTTTGGGAATAGTGACCTGGCCCTTTTTGGTGATCTTTATCGCTGCTGTTGTCATTTACCTTTCCCCTTACCTTTCTTTTCGGTATTACTTAATATTATAGTAATGCTTAAAAGATGCTTTGTCAATCAACATCCCCATCGGTATTGTTTCCGAGCCCGGTGGAATGATTTGTTTACGTCCGGAATGGACGTAAACTTAAGGGGTATAAGTTCCTTATGCGTTCACCCTGTTTAATAGGGTTCCATACGGAAAATTTAACAGGGCGAACCCTGCTAATATGTTGATACTTTAGCAAAAGTGCTGGCTGAAGGCAAGGGCGGAATCGTGAGAGACCGTCTGAAGGAAGCTGAACATTCACTAATTGGTGCTCATCCGAAAACTACCAAATCCCCCCCCCAC
>JBFMFO010000051.1:0-3343 GCA_040754095.1 Thermodesulfobacteriota bacterium
AGATAAGCCGCAATACGGTGCGCTCTATCATCAAGCAAGGCGGTAGGGCACCTTGTTCTGTGCGGGGGGACAAGATCATGATCGATCAAGAGCTTCTCGTCCGGCTCTACGATGAGTGTGCAGGCAGAATCCAGCGAATACACGAAAAACTGGCCGAAGAGGAGGGGGTGAAAATCGGCTACTCCACCTTGAGCCGCCTCATCCGAGAGCTTGGCCTTGGCGGGGCTGCCAAGGGCCGCTGCTGTCGTGTGCCGGATGAGCCTGGGGCAGAAATGCAGCACGATACCTCATCCTATATTCTGCCCATTGGCGGCAAAAGTATCAAGGTCATAGGCAGCATCCTGTACTTCCGATACTCCAAGGTGCGCTATCTGAAATTCTACCGCTCATTCGACCGCTTTAAGATGAAATGTTTTTTTCATGAGGCGCTTACCTTCTTCGGCTACAGTGCCAGGGTGTGTATCATTGATAATACCAACCTGGCCCGCCTTCGGGGCAGCGGGAAAAATGCCATTATCGTACCTGAAATGGAGCAGTTCGCCAGACAATTCGGCTTCACCTATGTTTGTCACGAGCTGAATCACCCAAACAGGAAAGCCGGTAATGAACGCAGTTTCTACACGGTGGAGACCAATTTCTTCCCAGGCCGCAGCTTTGAGAGCATGGAGGATTTAAACCAAAAAGCCCTTGAGTGGGCAACGCTGAGAATGGCCAATCGGCCAGTGAGCAGAAGCGGCCTTATTCCGGCCAAAGCCTTTGAGCATGAAAAATCGTATCTGGTAAAACTGCCCCCCTTTGTTTCCCCACCTTACCTTGCCCATAAGAGGGACATCGACCAGTATGGGTATGTAGCCTTTGATGGCAACTTTTACTGGGTGCCAGGCACCTCACGGGGAGAGGCCCTCCTTCTGCAATACAGCAGTGATCTTAAAGTTTACCTGGCTCAAAAGTTGCTGGCCGAATATCGCCTGCCTCCCTGGGGAGTGAAAAACCAGCTCTTTACCCCTGGCGGGGTGCCAAAACCAGAATATAAACCAAAGAACCGCAAAGAGCCAACTGCCCAGGAAGAAAAAAACTTGAGGGCACTGGACAAGGATGTGGATGCCTACCTTGAGTTTGTTCTCAAATCCAAAAAAGGCAAAGAAAAGCATAAAGTTATCAGAGAATTGTTCGGGCTGTATCAGAAGATCACCATGCCCTTGTTCATCAAGACCATCAAACGTGCTCTATGCTATCGCATCACCGACAGCCGCTGTGTTGAGAGGATCGCTCTTTTGTACCTGACCGGCGGTGAGGGTGAAATCAGGCATGTCCCCATTGACCAGGAATTTCAAAAAAGACCAGCCTACCTTGAGGGCCGCCTGAGTGATGAAGCGAATCTGGCCGTGTATGAGAAGCTGCTGGAGGATGTGCTGGTGGAGCCGAAGGTGGAGGAGGATGAATCATGATCGACGAGGAACTGGTCAAGATGATAAAGTTCCTCCGCCTTCAGGGATTGCTGGCCAATTGGGACAGGTTCCTGACTATGGCTCAGGAGGAAAACTTCTCCCATCCCCGCCTTCTCAAATATGTCATCGAAGAGGAATATAAAAACAAGAAGGAAAATTCAAGAAAAATGAGGCTCAAAAGGGCACAAATCCCTGAACAACTGGTTATGGAAACCTTCCCTTTCCAAAGACAACCTAATCTGGACAGAAACAAGATCATGGCCATCTATGACTCCTTTGATTATATGGCCAAAACACAAAACATAATCTGGATCGGTCCAACAGGCACCGGCAAATCAGGGCTGGCCACAGCATGTCTCATCAAGGCCATTAATCATGGCTACAGCGGGCGATTCATCCTGTTCCCCGACCTCATCGAGGCACTCTATAAATCAAGAGCCGACATGTCCGAACACAGACTGATTAAACAATTTGCCTCTTATGATTGCCTGCTTATTGATGAGCTTGGCTATGTCGAGATTGAACCTGTTCAGGTGGGTCTGTTTTTTACCCTGATGCAAAAAAGGCACAAGCAAAAGACGACCCTGATTACTTCCAATCTTGGCTTTGAGCAGTGGATTTCATTTCTCAAAAATGACCAGTTGACAGCAGCACTGATCGACCGCCTGACGGAAAACAGTCATGTTATCAATATGAAAAACTGTCTCAGCCTGCGGCCTCGCCTCGTCCAAAGTTAATTACCTTTTGCCCGATGGCAAAAAGAGAGCCTGAAGAAAAGGCAAGTGCATCCCTATATGTCTGATACCTTCAACGAGATAAAAAATAAGGCCAACCTTGTTCGCCAAATCGACCTGGTATCGGTCTTAAAGCTGATCGAAGCTGTCCAGGATAAATCCGATAAGCATAAGTGGCATACTTCACAAGGTGTTATCTCTGTCTCAGGTACCAAATTCATCAACTGGAATAAAGGTATTGGAGGTGGCGGTGCCATTGATCTGGCTATCCATTTAAACAATTTCGATTTCAAAACCGCTGTCTTTTGGCTGGCCAGGACATTCCTCTCCGGTGATATGCACAGACCTTGTGATAGTAAACTCATCAAGGAATCCGAGGATAGATGCATCCCAAGGTTCATCACCCCAAAGTCCACCTTCCAATCACCCCCAAAAGATGATACCAGACTGCCACAGGTAGTAAATTACCTCCTGAATACTCGATCTATTCCCCTGCCCCTGATAAAATCTCTCATTCATTCAGGCAAACTCTATGCTGATATAAAAGGTAATGCAGTTTTTTTACTCCTTGGAAAAGAAAAAAAGGTGGTAGGTGCTGAACTTCGAGGAACCACTCGGATACGGTGGCGAGGTATGGCTCCTGGATCGAGAAAGGACCTGGGCTACTTCTGTGTCGAAAACCCCTCTGCCAAAAATATGGTACTTTGCGAATCTGCCATCGATGCTATCTCCTTTTTTGCCCTTTGCCCCACTTTCCTGGCTGTGTCAACAGCAGGTGCCAATCCAAACCCTCTCTGGCTGGCATCGTTTATCGATAATGGATATGAGATTTATTGCGGATTCGATTCTGATGAAACCGGAGATCGGCTAGCTCAAAAGATGATCGCCCTGTACCCAACTGTCAAAAGGCTCCGGCCATCAAAACATGATTGGAATGATGTCTTGATCGACAAGTCAAGAAGTTAATCTTACTCCCTCCTTAAAAGCAACCCATTGCCCCTCAATAGCTTGTCCGTAAAAGTAAAATAACCTCATTACCTCATCCCTCACCTCTATCCACATCTACAACTCCTGCTTCATACCCAGCTTATCGATTTACAGTGTGGATGAACGGTCCAATTTATCTGAGCGCACATGGGTCAATTTTGCTGAGCGCCATAG
>JBFMFO010000052.1:0-2869 GCA_040754095.1 Thermodesulfobacteriota bacterium
TTACATATCGACGTCAACCGATTCTATGTCTCCCGGAATCGAGAAACCTGTTACGTGAGATCCTTTTTAAGGTTCGCGACTCGCATCCTTTTATTATCGAGGCGTGGGTTTTGCTGCCGGATCATATGCACTGTATTTGGCGGCTGCCTCAAGGAGATATGAACTATTCACTGCGGTGGGGATTAATCAAGGCGGAATTTACGAAAGGATCCAGGCCGTGGCTTGACCGGCCGAAGGGGACTATCTCCCGGGAAAAGCACAGAGAGGCCACGGTGTGGCAACGAAGATTTTGGGAACACATGATTAGAGACGACCGGGACTTTTCGGCTCATTGTGATTACATCCATTACAATCCGGTAAAGCATGGGATTGTGAATGCACCGAGGGACTGGCCGTATTCGACTTTTCATCGCTATGTTGAGAAAGAAATCTACTTACCGGATTGGGGTGCGACACCGGTAGAGATTCCAATCGATGCCGGTAGAGAATGAAGGACGAAAAAGACGGTGGGCAATGCCCACCCTACGGTACTAGCCTTCAGCTTTTTTATTTAGGAAATCGGGTTGATGACTTTGATGGAATCGAAAGGTTTAAAGTGTTCGCTGTTGGCAGTATAAATTCCATGGACGCCGTTATCCAGCATGGTGGCTGCCAGAAGGTAGTCAAAAATAGACTGCGACTTAGGACCGTGTTTTTCGATGAGCTTGGTTACAGTATCCACAGTTTGAGCCAGGGGGACTATCACCCGGATATGACTACTTTTATAAAATTCAATGAGTTGTTTTGCTTTTATCGGGGATAGAGGATGTTCGACCCTTCTTTGATCAGTGATAACGGCGTAGAGTTCTATGAGGTTTTGGACAGAGACAACGGTTTTTATCCTGCCGTTTACAGCTTTTTCAACAAGGGATTTGCAGACAGCATGGAATTTAGAGTCCTCGTTGTTGGCGTATACAAGGATGTTTGTATCAATCAATTTTGTGGTCAAGGTATTCCCCGTAAAGTTTATTCCGGTCAAATGCCTGTTTCGCGATATGACCGAGATGAAAGGTCGGAATTGTCAGAGGCGGGGTTTTCTTGCTTAACCTTGGCGGCGCTTCTCTTTTATTTTTCAAAAATTCGGCAAAGTCTATTACCTCGTCAAGTTTTTCAGGGGGTAACTTTTTCAAAATATTTATTATTTTTTTCTGTTTTTCGGCTTGGACAGGCATTGTTATCACCTTGGTCATAGTTTTTGTAAGATTACCAAAATCAAAGGGGTTAGTCAATTAGATATAGCCGGTAATCTGCTGGCCGAGGCGGATGGCTCGAACAACATCACCAGATACTACATCCACGGTCTTGGCCTGGTGGCGATGGTAACTCCATCAGATGAGGTCTATTGCTACTACTACAATGCCACAGGCAGCACCGTAGCCATGACCGATAGCAGCCAGACCATGGTGAACAAATATGCCTATGATCCCTTTGGCAAGGTCACAAATCAGGAAGAGGCCATTCCCCAGCCCTTCAAGTTTGTGGGCCAGTACGGAGTCATGACCGAGCCCAACGGGTTCTGCTACATGCGGGCCAGATACTATGACCCCAACGTAGGCCGGTTCATCTCCGAAGACCCGATCGGATTTGAGGGCGGGGATGTGAATCTGTATGCGTATGTGGGAAATAATCCGGTTGTGTTGATTGATCCGCTAGGGGAGGATTGGTTATACTATCAAACCAGTGGTCGACTTTCTTACTTGAATAATCAGACTGGGGTTGTGACACCAATAGGCACAGGTTATTCTGGTCATGGAAGAGGTTTGAATAACCCTGCTATGCAGAATGTTCCGAATGTTGGTCCGATTCCCCAAGGGACTTATACGATAGGTGCTCAGCAGACAAATGTCACAAGTAGCGGCACAGTCTTACCAGGCTCTATGAAACTAACACCCCGGTCTGGAACTGATACTTTCGGTCGCAGTGGCTTTCTAATTCACGGTGGTAACTTCTCAACAATGGATTCGTCAAGAGGTTGCATCATCTTACCATCGGACATCCGTAATCAAATTGGCCGTAGCGGTGACACAACATTGAGGGTTAAGCCGTGAAGCAGGCATTTGGAATATTTAGTTGTCTGTGGATTATTTTGATATCCGGGTTACACGCTGAGACAGTTCAACAGCAAACGCCGCTAACATCAAAAGGCAAGGTAGTTATTGTGGATAAATCTACTGGTGCAGGTATTCTTATTATGCCCGGTCAAGCTATAGTAGCTTCAAAAGGTGAGACAGTTGTTGTAGCTAAATCTGCAAAGTTCAACGTTCAGGTCAAAATTAGAACGTATGAAGTTCAAATCGGCAAGCCGAGTGACAAAAGGCCAGACGTCATCCGCTCAAGTTGCACGTATAGCAAATATCCATGCAGTATTGTTGACTACATAGATATTATTGTAAATGATAAGGCAATTCTTGTTCCTCGTTCTGTGTTTTGCGATTTAGCTGACTTGAATACAGCAGAGGTTAAGATTGAGCAAAAAAAAGCGATATTGACGCTTACTGGCGGTGATGCGTCAGAGAGTTACATTGTAAAAATCGAGTTTGACAAAGAACGTGTAAAACGTAGGGTTACATCGAGTGGAATGTTACCAGATGAACCATCACAAGAAACCATATATCATCTACCAATTTTAAAAGATGAATAGTAACGTAGGGTGGGCACAAGCTTCATCGTGCCCACCGAAACCTGTAATGTGTCGCGAACATGGGTCAAATTAAATGCCGAATTATCGACGAGCACGGGAGGGGCATGCGTATTTTTTCACGGTTGTTACATATCGACGTCAACCGATTCTATGTCTCCCGGAATCGAGAAACCTGTTACGTGAGATCCT
>JBFMFO010000053.1:0-2608 GCA_040754095.1 Thermodesulfobacteriota bacterium
ATCCCCTGTTCAATTACCATTTTAATAACTTCAGCCTTAAGTTCTGGACTGTAACTGTGGTTCTGTTTCATCTCTTCATTCCTGCCATACTCAAGCAACTCTGTCCATAGATATCAGTATAGCCCAAGCAGGCCCAAAAGAACACAAGGACCTTTGCAGCAATGACCGAGGCAGAGGTGGGAAAGGAATTAATGCAGCGCGCGTACAAGTGGGTATATGCGGAAGCGCAGCCAAGGTCTCGGGTAGTAATTATGTCCGAGGAGCAAGTACTGGCCTGGGCAAGAGAGTCTGGGCTGAAGCAATAACATGCACAGGCATAACAATTCGCTGTAGGGCCGACGGCCCTGGCGGGTCGCGCCCTGAGCAGCCCGTCAGGCATAAAACCCATAATCAAGAGGAGGCTCCAATGAAATTACAAAAAATGTTATTCATGGTTTCGGTGGTGTTTTTGCTTGTTTTATCGGCAGTCCCGTAGGGTGGGCACAGCGTTATTGTGCCCACCGAAACCACTGAGACCACCAAAACCGCTGACAATATTTATGGATACGGGTCATATAAATGCCGAATTATCGAAGGGCAGGGGAGGGAAATACATATTTTTTCACGATGATTACGTACCAACGGCAGCCGATTCTTTGTCTGGAGGAATCGAGAGCACTGTTACGTGAGATCCTTATCAAAATTCGCGACTCGCATCCTTTTATTATCGAGGCGTGGGGTTTGCTGCCGGATCATATGCACTGCATTTGGCGTTTACCGGATGGAGACATCAATTATTCATTGCGTTGGGCATTGCCCACCCTACTGGGCTGGGCTATATAATGTTAGGCATATTTTGCAAACAACTTGACATCTATAATGGACTACATTATAACATGACCCATGATAAGAACTTTTAAGTCTGCTGGTACCGAGGATATTTTTGATGGTGTGGCATCGCAAGCAGCTCGAAGGCGCTGCCCGCAATCCACTTGGCCGGTTGCTCGACGAAAGTTGGATCAAATTAACAGAGTTCGAGATGTCAATGAACTTAAAGTACCTCCTGGTAATCGCTTGGAACGTTTGAAAGGTGACCGGCAGAATCAATATAGTATTCGCATTAATCAACAATATAGAATTTGTTTTACATGGGAGGAAGGCCATGTCTACGAGATCGAAATCACAGATTACCACTGATGTTGGGAGGCGGCTGCCTCGAAATCGTCCGCCGACCCATCCTGGGGAGATGCTTTTCGAGGAATTCGTCAAGCCGCTTGACCTTACACAAACAGAACTTGCTCGTTGTTTGGGCGTTTCTTTCCCTCGTCTCAACGAAATTATTAAAGGCAGACGTTCGGTAACTCCGGATACGGCATTGCGACTTTCCCGTGTTTTGGGTATGTCCGCGGATTTCTGGCTGGGCTTGCAACAGGATTGGGATCTTTGGCATGCAATGAACAGTCCTGAAGCAAAACAGATTAATCGCCTGAAACCAATTCCCAGAGATCAACATTCTTTTGCATAACCATTTTCTGCACTTGACAGGTGTTCCGCTGTTGCTCCACACCTGCAAGTGAGAGATACGTGTGTACCGGGCATGGCATAGGGTTATCGGGGTGAGAGTCCCCGATCCGGGTTTTAGCGGAGCCGACCTGCCTGCCGGCAGGCAGGAGGCTGGGATAAGGACCCGCCCGTGGCGGATGCCCGGTGGTGGGGGAGGGGGATCGAATAAGAAAATCCTTGCTTATACTAAATAATGTACGTTATAATGTACAAAATTTAGGAACATTATGAGGCGTAAAATGCAAAGAATAAAAATTGATCAAGACATCAAGCCATTATCTGAGGTAAGGATAGGTATTGCAAACTATATCAAGCAAGTTCGTGATACAAAGAGGCCGGTAATAATTACGCAACATGGGAAAGGGGTCGCTGTTTTATTAGATGTTTCTGAATATGAAAACATGCAGGAGAGGCTTGAGCTTCTGACAGATGTTCAGACATCTCTCAGTCAACTCGCAGACGGAAAGGGAATTGCACACGAAGAGGCAAGAAATAAAGTTATGAGAAAACTCCCCAAATGAAAATTATTTGGTCACCGTTGGCTGTCGATAGAGCTTCGGAAATCGCTGAATATATAGCCTTGGATAAGCCATCAGCAGCGGATAAATGGATCACGACGGTATTTTCAAAAGTAGGGCAACTGGCATCTTCACCCAAAATCGGCAGGGTTGTTACTGAGATTGGAAATGACCAATTTAGGGAGCTGATATACGGCAATTATCGCATCATATATCGCATTGAAAAGAAACAAATATCAATTCTCACAATCCGGCATGGCAAGCAGATTTTACCGGTAGAAGAAATTTTGGCATAATCATGTCATTTCACCGGAGCGCTGCTGCCCCCGGGTGAATTCTCCATCAGGCATAAGACCAATAACCAAGAGGAGGTTCCAATGAAATTACAGAAAATGTTGTTCGTGATTTCGGCGGCGCTTTTGTTCATGAAAGAACAACCCTGGATACCCCGTGCGGGAGCACGGGGAGGAAAGGGTTACCTTTGTTTAAGAGTTTGGTATAGTATGCTGCATGACTATAAAGCGAATGAGCCATGCGGTCTACGATAC
>JBFMFO010000054.1:0-2197 GCA_040754095.1 Thermodesulfobacteriota bacterium
CTGGTCCACAGTAAACCGTATGACAGCCCATCGCGAGGCAAGATTGAGCGGTTCAACAGAACGGTGAGGGAGAAGTTTTTGCCCCTGATAGACGCTGAGACGATGGATCTGGCCCAGTTGAATATCTCCTTTGACCGCTGGCTCGATAAGGAGTATCAGAAAAGTTTTCATCACGGCATCCAAACCAAACCTCTCGATAGATGGATGACGGATCTGGCCACTACCCCGATCAGGCGGGTAGCGGCCCAGGAGCTTGATCTTGCTTTTTATATCAGCATAAAAAGAAGGGTCAAAAACGATTCCACCATCTCGGTTAACTCTATTCTCTATGAGACTCCCCCTGGCTTTATGGGAAAGGTGATCGAGCTCAGATACCCATCGGATAACCCACAGGATCTGAGCATCTACGAAAATGACCAGCCTGTCTGCAAGGTAAAAAGGGTCAATCTTCATGAAAATGCCAACCTGCCAGCCTGGGGAATAAAATTTGATCAACCGCAGACAGATAAGAAGGCAGACAGCCAGGCAGATAGCCGGGAAGATAAAAGGACAGCAGACAGCCGGGAAGATAAGAAGCCAGCAGACAGCCAGACAAAGGAGGTAAAAGATGATCGAGGTCTATTTTAACCTGAAAAAGACACCCTTTCCCAAAGATATCGCCCCCACTGATATCTTTGCCTCTGAGTGCACCAGAGAGCTTCGCCAGCGCCTGGAGTACCTTAAACAGCACAGAGGAATCATGCTGCTTACCGGAGCCCCCGGGGCTGGAAAAACTGTTCAGTTAAGGGCCTTTGCAGACAGCCTCAATAGAAATCTCTACCACTACTTCTACCTTCCCTTGTCTACCGTGAATATCCTGGACTTTTACCGGCAACTGGCAGCCAATCTGGGAGTTGAGCCCCCCTATCGCAAAGCACAGCTTTTTGTCTGTATCCAAAGTGCCATACGGGATTATGTAGAGAACAGGAAAAAAATCCCGGTCATCATCTTCGATGAGGCCCACCTTTTCATGAACGAAAATTTCTCCGAACTGCAAATCATTACCAACTTCCATTTTGACTCCATCGATCCGGCCATCTTCATCCTTTCTGGCCAGCCTCACTTAAGAGACAGGCTCCTTGGGCCAGTCTATCAGTCCTTCAATCAGCGCATCCTGCTCAAATTCCACCTCACTCCCCTGTCGAAAGAGGAGACCGAAAGCTATGTGAACCATCAGATGCACCTGGCTGGTGCCAAAAGCCCCATCTTTAACCAAAGCGCCCTGTGTGCCATCTATCAGGTCTCTGCCGGGGTCTGTCGCCTCATCAATAAACTGGCGCTAAAAACCCTGACCATAGGAGCATTGGAGAAGAAGGATACCTTAACTGAGGAGGAAGTCTACAGAGCATCCAAGGAGTTATAGAGTTATAGATCAGGCTGTAGACAAAAATGAGGGATGAAACTATGGAAGATGAATCTATGGAGTTTGTATTCAACGACATACCGGAGGGGTTTTTTAAAGCCAGGGTCTCTCGGATAAAAAGGGAAAATGGAATCTTTGGTCAATATCTGCGTATTACTTTCCTCATCATTGAGGAAGGACAACTCAATCACTACCAGTTCTCCGGAACCGTGAAGCCAACTCTTCTCAAGCAAAGCAAATTCTACCGATGGATCAGTAACATCCTGGGCTATTCACCAGATCATAAGATCTCAACACAACAGATCATCGGCAGGGAATGCTTTGTCTACGTGGCCAGGCAGAATAATCACTACTGCGTCATCGATGTGTCCACGAACCCCGATGGGGTATCACCGCCATTCTAACCAAGGCCAAGAGATCTTTAAGACCTTTATCTCACTGGAGAATTTTTATCTTACCTGCAACAAGCTGTTACTTCGCCCCAAGCCTTAAAAGCAGTGCCAAAGCTCACGCAGTGCCAAAGCTCACCTTGGAGTCCCAAAAGAGCCTGGGCCTTGGTGCTGCTTAAGGCAATGGGTACCCCCAACTTGGGCAGGTAGATATATTGCCTTATACACCCTTCCATGATCTTTCTCCCCTTTATGACTTCTTGATGAATCTATCACTGCTTTAGTTTATCTACCATACAGATAGGTAAGAATAATTCTGTGCTCTTGCCCTTAACCTATAATTCTATTCCTTAGCTAACTTTATTTTTACCTCAACCTTTGGCTATTTTATTGTTTAGATCAGGTG
>JBFMFO010000055.1:0-2010 GCA_040754095.1 Thermodesulfobacteriota bacterium
GCTCTTCAGTTGAAACGTGAGGGGTAATCTCGGTATGAGAAAAACGCAACCTGGAGTCATTTACATACTCAGAATTAACATCAATAGAAATCCATCGACGTTGAAGTGATTCAGCCACAAAGCCGGTTGTATTAGAGCCGGCAAAGGGATCGAGCACCAAGTCATCAGCATCAGTCAGAAAATTAATAAAGAAACGGGGCAGTTCCGCAGGGAACCTTGCAGGGTGTATCTTGCGACTTTGTTGTTTCAACAAGGCCAGGTAGTTGCTGTTGCTTTCGTTGTTGCCGCATGAAATCAAGTTTCCTGGGATCGATCCACCTTTATCCTGTGCAAATGACGTCTTAATGTTGTGCCCGGAAGGTCGCACGGTTGCCTTGATTCCACGGTCTATCAACCTTCGCATATCCTTGCTATAAGGTTGAAGAACCTTGGAATTGTCAGCCTTAGGATTTGGAGTTTTACCCAACCAATAGATATACTCAACTGAATCTTTAACACGAATACGTCTGACATTCACCCATTCGGCCGGTGCAGGCATCTTAGCCGGATTATACCAGAAGAACTCCTGGCAGAGGGAAAAACCCAACTTATCGCATAAATGAAGAAGAAGACGGAAATGATACAGCGAACGAGTAGGATTTCCTGGAGTCCATGTTCCTCCGATATTCAGAACGAAGCTTCCAGTTGGTTTCAGGATTCGCTTTATCTCTTCTGCAAAAGGCAAAAACCAATTAATGTAATCCGCTTGGTCGGCATTGCCATACTCCTTTTTGAAATGGAGTGCGTAGGGTGGAGATGTAACGACCAAATCGACTGAGTCTTGTTCCATATAGCGCATCACGGAAAAAGAATCTGCGCAATAGGCTTTACCGTATGCCGTACAATACACTGGTTTCATAGGTGCAAAACCTCCAAGAGAAACTCCAGGGATGAGTACCAGGGTGGCTTTACATCTGAAGTTGGTAAAGGAACCCGATGTATTACAGCAATCTTGTCTTTCGGTATTTTTGATGATGGGCCAAATCCTTACTCAGGATGAACATGAATTGTCGCCAGTCATGTGTTTTCTTCCCGAGACAGACAGCAAGAATTTCAAACTGGTCATACCCGTAAAATCTACTGCTACGGTCGCTATTCGAGGTCCTCGTTTTTTGAGTTTCAACTTTATATGCGACGACTTCGCCGTTTTCCCTGTATGCCTCGTCTTTATCCCGGATATTCTTGCACTCGATGCGGAAAGCCTTCTCTGGACTAAAAGGCAGCCAGATGGAATAGTCCGGATAACTGTCCTGGTCGTGCTCTTCGTATCGATTGATGATACCTTTTTCATACAATGCACGAATATGTTTACCAAGATGCACCTCAGCAACTGCCCCTTCAAGAGTCACTCTTGCCCGGAATCGGCGGTTTATTGCGTCAAGCAATTCCTCTTTAGTTAGACCGAATTCTGCTTCTAGGGGATGTCTGTTATTGTTCATAATGTTTCCTTTAATACCCGCACAATAACGGTACCTGTGGGTACCTTCGAGGTATTCACAATGTTCTTGAATTATATAACGGGTGGCGTTGGAGAATCATCGTTTGTGTGACCTCTCTTAATAGTTTTATTATATAGTTAACAATAATAACCTTCAAGTGATTCTACTTTAGAGACAGAAGCTTTCTCAGATTTGCCTCGAAGCGTTGGTCATCCTCCGGTGTGCGTTTTGCGGGCCCCTTGGTGCGGACGCCGCCGCGCCGCAGGCGGGCTTTCAGTTCACGCTCCTCGAGCAGGAAGGCAATGGTTTCGGGTTTGTAGATACGCCCAACCGGGGAGATAGCGGACGCGCCCTTGCCGAGGACAATGGAGGCCAGGCCCCAGTCCTGCGTAACCACGATATCGCCGGAATGCGCGGCGTTGGCGACGGCGATGTCAGTTTCCTGCGGGGCGTCGCCGACTACGATGTGCTTTTCGGATTCGATGTTATGATTAAAACTGGCCACGGTCCAAAGCGGAACCTTAAACTCTGA
>JBFMFO010000056.1:0-1762 GCA_040754095.1 Thermodesulfobacteriota bacterium
ACAGGCTGTCTCGCAGCCTTCCTATATATTTTTGACTTTTTGCGATCCGATTTCGTTAGTTGATCGCCTGCTCTTTGAAAATTTGTTTAAAACATCTCCGACGCCAGGCTTTTTTGCCGCTGGGAGCATAGATCCAGCCTCTTCAGCCTCCGTATTATGCTTCTGCTGCCATCGGGGTAAGGCCAAATCCTTTTTTGTAACCCCATTTTGATATCTTTTTCAGATTGTGGGCAATGGCCACCAACAAAAACTCTCCATTGACCTTATGTAGCCCCCGCAGGTGGAACCCGGTAAAGCCAATGACTGCTTTTATATGCCCGAAGACAGGTTCCACTATATGCTTTCGTTTAGCGTAAATGGCCTTGCCGGTGTCACTGTCCAGCTTTGAGCGCATGGCTTTGATCCGTTCTTCTCCCACCATCCGCCAGATGGTCCGTCCTCGTTTGCTTTTGGTGCACTCGCCAAAATGCGGACAGGCTTTACAGTCCCGGCAGCGATATACGCGATAAGCGGCGCATTTGTCCTGCTTGCTTTGCCAGAACGCTAACATCTTGCCGGCGGGACAGGTAAACACATCAGCCGATTCATCATAAATGAACTTGCTTTTATCAAAAGGAGTGTCTTTATGTCTGCGGCTGTGGCTCTGGTAGGTATCATCCGGGATGTAAGCGTCGACGCTTTCGAGGCCTTCCAGTTTTTCAAGGTTATTGACTGAACTGTAACCGGCATCAGCACTGACGATATGAACCGCCGTCTGTGTGTTTTGCGCTGTCTGCTCAATCATCGGCAACAACTGGTCCCGGTCGTTGGTATTGATAACCGTGGCGGCAACAACAATCTGAGATGTTTCGTCGACCGAGGCCTGCGCGTTGTATGATGTTTGAAAACGGTTTTTTGTTTTCATGAAAACCGCGTCCGGATCAGTGGCGTTTAGCTTTTTCCTGTCTTCCTGATCCAGTTGCTGCCGAAGTTGTTTTAACTTTTCGATACGGCGGCTACGGTCCCGGACATCTTCGGGAAGCTCGTCTCCGGATTTATCCGAACCGTAAAGCGTGTCTTCTTCCCGATCTTTTTCCGCGGCCTTCTCCAGAAGACGATCCATTTCTTTTTCAATGCGAGCCCGATCATATGACTGCCGATCCGCGGCGTTGGCTTTGAACTTGGAACCGTCAATGGATATATGACCGAGGGTAACCATTTTGAGCCGCTGGCAGAGACGGATAATTTGAACAAATAATTCTTTGAGGTCTTTTAAATTGTTGCGCCTGAAGTTATTAACCGTACGAAAGTCCGGCCGTTGCCAGGCAGCCAGATAAATCAGGGCAACATTTTCACCCAGCGCTTTGGCAATGCGACGTGAGCTGAAGATCCCGCTGGCATAGGAATAGAACAGGACTTTCAGCATCATCTTTGGATGATACGACATGTTCCCCTCATGGGATGTTTTGCGGTAAAGGCAGGAGAGATCAAGCGTGTTGACAACATCATTGACAACCATGCAGAGGTCATCGTGTTGGATAAAGTCCAGCAGGTTGGGAGGGAACAAAAGGCTTTGGTTCTGGCAATAGGGCCTGACGTTTTTCGGTTCAGATACTCTCAAAATAAACTCCTTAAGAAATGTTTGATCTGGAGTTTAAAATATAACGTATTTTCAATAAAATCAAGCATATAATTTGATTTTTGACTGGTTTTTAAAGAAAAAAAATTGTAATTTTTAACCATAAAAACGGGGGCTCAAACGACAGGCTGTTGGACAGCCTGT
>JBFMFO010000057.1:0-1458 GCA_040754095.1 Thermodesulfobacteriota bacterium
TCAAGCCGCCTATGAGAAAGTGAGTCAACAAAAAACACTCCTCTATTAGCAAAAATCGTTTTTTGCTCACGGTCTCCGCCTTGCCTTTCCACCAGTGTCTTTTCGCCGAGGTAACGTAACGTAGTTTTTCCGGTCTTGCTTTATCCAGTATTCCTTATCCGCCTATCTGAACTCTCTATCTCTGCTCGCAGAGAATGGGTTACGATAAATTCCAGGAATAGAGGGGAGGCTAATCGGACGAGCTAAAAATCATCTGCTAAAGCAGATGTCTTACGGCTTGACTTGAGCTCTTTCCCCTCACCTGCACAGACCATCATCCAGTATGATGAAACCGTCGGCTCAAGAGAGGTCTACAGGCCTGGTTATTTCACGGTCACGCTATCTGTTTGGCGACTCCTTTTATAAGGCTGATATTTTTCTCCGCTTTTAAAAACACCAAAACTTAACACCGCCAATCTCCGACATGCTTTGTGTCGGGCGTCATATTCGGGTTCGCCTTCTGCTATTAAATTTTTATAGTAATCGTTAATCGGATTATTTCCGCCAATGGCCGCACTTACACCCGTCTTATACACGTCTTTTAATTGGCGACAATATCGAGGGGAACGCTTACCATAACTCTTTTTGCCGCTGATCTTTTCATGCTTGATGAGACCCGCGTAGCTACAGTAGTGCCCCTTGTCCGCAAATCGAAATGGAGAAACTACACGTGCTACAACCTTGACGGCATTGATATCTCCGATCCCCGGCAAACTTTTTTGATGCCTTATCGCCGGGTATTTTCTGGCCAGACGCACAAACTCTTTTTCGTAAACGGACTTCTCTTGCTCGTAAATGTCAATCTGCCGGTTTAAACAGCCCAACACAAAAGCACTCTCTCCAACAACTTCCTGATTACCGCAGGCTTTGAGCAACGAATACCGCTGATTTTTCAACCGCACCCCGGCTTTAACCAGGTCTTCATAACCGCTGACGAGACGACGAAGAAGTATGAAATCATCGTTGGTATGAAAAACCTCCTTCAGGAGACCAGCCTTTAACAATTGCACCAGCTTTGACGCATCAATCTTGTCGTTTTTGGGGCCTTCGCTTAACAGCCTGTTTCTGTGAGGGTCACACACCACGATCTTATCCACCTGTTCCTTCAGTTCCGTGTACAACCATTGAGAAGTCGTCGTCTCCTCTAAGGCCAGAACCTTGGTTCCTTTTAACCGCTCTAAATAAAGCTTCAACTCCTCAATGTCCGATGGAACGTCGATCACTGTTATTTTGTTTGATTTTTTCGTCATGCGCGCAATGGCCATATTGTTGGCTGCCCAGTCTATTGCAACATAATGATCATAAATGGTATCGTCCATCATGGTCTCCTTTCTTGTTAGTGTGTGTCTGTGGAAAGCATTATCACTAACATATTGAGGCTACCGCCTCAAAGGAGACCATCTTTCTCATTTTATCGGA
>JBFMFO010000058.1:0-1404 GCA_040754095.1 Thermodesulfobacteriota bacterium
AACGTCTGAGTTAAGCTGCTAACTGGCGAGGAGAGAAATAATTAATGTTCGTCATTTGGTTTCTTTTCTCCGCGTCAGTGTTTAATGGCAGCCAGTTTGACAGTTTCAACGGCAGGTTCAGGTAAGCGCTTCAATATTAATGGGTAAAAGTACCGCGAACCTCTTTTGCAACAGATTTATGATGTATTTAATAGCCATCTGTTTCTGATTATCGTTCCCTTCAAGCTGTATATGAATATGGGGATCAGATCCCCTGTTTTACATCGGGGGCAGGTTGGGGCTGAATCGCCTTCTGCGATTATTGTCTTATCAGAATTACCTTCAGACAACAAGTTGATGATGGTTGCGATCCGTTCCCGGCAGCGGCTGTTAGCCATGAACCCGTAGTGGCGGATTTTATGAAATCCGGCCGGCAGCACATTCCACAGGAAGCGTTTGATAAACTCCTGAGCACTAAGGGCCATCTCCTGCCAGCCAATCCTGTTCTTCTTGTAGTCCTTGTAGCGAAATCTGATTTGCCCCTGGTCGATATTGATTAGGCGTTGATTACTGATGGCCACGCGGTGAGTGTAACGGCCGATGTAGCGCACGACCTGTTCGGGTTTTTTGAAGGGCGCCTTGCAGTAGACCACCCATTTGCGTGAGGTCAGGCGGTCCAGCCAGAGCTCAAAACAGCGGGCATCGGCCAACTCATCATCCGGCAGGATCAGTCTGCCTTCGTGGTAGGCCTTCTTGAGGCCGTCGATGAACTTGCCGCGAAAGACCTTGGACAGGGCTCTAACCGGAAACAGAAACTTGGATCGATGGGGGGCGTTTATCCAGCGGCCGTCTTTGGTAAGCGCGCCACCGGGGACGATGTAATGTACATGGGGATGAGGCCACAGGGTCTGGCCCCAGGTGTGCAGAATCCCGTAAAAACCGATCTCGCCGCCCAGCCGTTGAGGGTCCCGGCCGAAGGCCAGCAGCGTTTGGGCGGAACTGTCAAACAGCAGGTTGAAGATCAGGCGCCGGTTGTAGGCCGCCAGCGGGTTCAGATCATGCGGCAGGGTAAAAATAGAGTGATAATAGGATACCGGAAGGATCTGTTCCAACCGGCTGTTGACCCATTGATGTCGGGCTACGCCCTGGCATTTGGGGCAGTGCCGATCCCGGCAGGAGTTGAAGGCCTGTTCCGTATAGCCGCACTGGTAGCATTGATCGACATGGTAACCCATCCGGTCGGTTCGACAGTGCTCAATCGCCCACATGACTTGGTGTTGCTTTCTGGTCAGTTTGTGTCCAGTTCGGTAGGCCTTGCCATACTGGCGAAATATATCCGCCACCTCAAATGCGGGTCGGCTCATCCCTAAGCCTTACTTTAATGTACTGTTATTATTAAACAATTCTGCGAAAGCTTACTTGAAC
>JBFMFO010000059.1:0-1108 GCA_040754095.1 Thermodesulfobacteriota bacterium
GCGCACATTGTAAATACTGATACAGGTGAGTTAATAGATGTTTCCGTCTTTGTTGCTGCCCTTTCATACAGCGGCTACGCCTACGTGGAGGGGTTTCTATCACAGAACCAAGAGTGCTGGATTACCGCCCATGTTAATGCCTACAACTACTTCGGTGGTGTTACACGCATTCTCACCCCGGACAATTTAAAGACCGGCATTACAAAGCACTCACGAAGCGAGATTACAATCAACAAGACCTATCAGGAATTAGCGGAACACTACGGAACAGCTGTTATCCCTGCCCGGGTAAAAGCTCCTCAGGATAAGCCAACTGTCGAGGGCGTAGTAGGGATCATCTCCACATGGATCCTGGCGGCGTTGCGCAACCAGCAGTTTCTCTCCCTGCATGAGCTAAATGAAGCTATCCGACAGAAGCTAAAAGAGTTTAATAACAAGCCATTCCAGAAGAAGGAAGGCAGCAGAGCCAGTCTGTTTGAAGAGGAAAGACCGTTCCTGCTACCACTGCCGCCAAAACCTTTTGAGTTGGCCACATGGCGAGTTGCCACTGTCCAGTTCAACTACCATATCAGCGTAGATTCCCAGAATTACTCAGTCCCGTATGAATACATTAAGCAAAAAGTGGACGTCAGGCTCACTAAGAATGTCATTGAGGTTTTCTTTGGAGGTAACCGGATCAGCTCCCACCCAAGGTTGTACGGACGTAGTGGCCAATACAGCACTATTGAGGCACACATGCCTCCAGACCACCAGAAGTATGTAACGTGGAACGCAGAAAGATTCATCAGCTGGGCCGAAAAGATCGGAGAAAATACCGCTGTTGTTGTTCGTTTCTTCCTCAGTGCCCACAAGGTAGAGCAGCAAGGATACAAGTCCTGTATGGCTCTACTCAAACTTGCAGATAAGTATTCCGTAAAACGTCTAGAAGCCGCTTGCGCAAAGACGCTGTCCTATACCGTCCATCCAAGCCTAAAAAATGTACAGGCAATCCTTAAATCCGGACAGGACAAGCTGCTTGATAACAAACCTGCATCGGAAACGCCCCCGGAGACATCCCAGTATGGTTTTACACGTGGTGCTGAGTATTACAAAAGGGGGAATAACTGAT
>JBFMFO010000060.1:0-1051 GCA_040754095.1 Thermodesulfobacteriota bacterium
CCGCGAAGGCGGTAGCTTCTTTTCTCATCGCCTTTGTTACGCAACAGATGTGGATGCTGCCCCTGGTTTTGCCACCGTTGGAAGAAGGCAACGGTAAGAAGAAGCGGCGAAAGAAAGGTGAGAAAAGGGAAACGAAAAGAGGGGCTTCGGAATAGAAGCGGCTGCTGCACCGCTACAGGTACAAGCCGGCGGAGTGCGAGGCGCTGGTGGTCGTGATTATGGAGCAGGCGGAGAGCCTCTACCGCGACTGGCCCGGCACTCAGGCTGCCACGTGTGGATGTCACGGGGACGGTTCTTTTGACAATATAAAAAGGCCATGGTTGATAACTGAGCGCTAAGCCCCCGGCTAAGCCGGGGAGAATTACAAAGGCTATGCCGGAGTATTGAACAAAAAAATCTCCTTTCATATAATTGGCAATGTTGCGATTACTGCCAAACTATAGGGAAGGAGAAAGAATGCCAAGTAATAAATTAACACACACAGCATGGGAATGCAAATACCATGTGGTATGGGTTCCCAAATTTAGAAGGAAGGTAGTATATGGGAAATTAAAAAGAGAAATTGGCTATATACTGCGGAAATTATGCGAATATAAAGGGGTAGAGATAATAGAAGCCAGGGCATGTAGAGATCACATACACATGTGTTTGTCGATACCACCGAAGTACGCAGTGGCCAATGTAATAGGGTATCTAAAAGGCAAGAGCACGATGATAATATTTGAGAAATTCAGCAAGTTGCGGAGCAATTTCAAAGGCAATAGCTTTTGGGCAAGAGGGTATTATGTGAATACCGTGGGCTTAGACGAAGCAAAGGTGCGGGAATACATAAAGAACCAGGAAGTGGACGACATGGCCAACGACAAGTATATACCTCCGGACCCGAGGAATCTGTTTTAAGGGAAGCCCGTAACAAAGTAGCCCTTTAGGATTGCCAGTAATAGTTGCACAGAAAGCATATAGTTTGGCAGGAAGAGCAACATATAGCCTTTAGGCTTGCAAGTAATAGAGCCCTTATAGGGCGTAATCAAGCCACCGGCTAAGCCGGTGG
>JBFMFO010000061.1:0-1033 GCA_040754095.1 Thermodesulfobacteriota bacterium
GAGGAAAGAGGGTGCCATGAGGAAGGAAAAAGGATGGAGAAGGTAGAGCAGGTAGAGATATCGAGTTTGGATTTGCGGTATGAAAGCTACCGGATGAGGCATGAGGGAGCCGAGAAGGCGCTTTTGTGCTCAATTTCAGACTATGGCATCCGAGATCCCCTGGAGGGGGTTGACACCAGGGTTGACACGGGGGCAGGCACAGAAGATAAGCGGATTTTGCTCAATGGGTTCAAGCGCCTGCGCTGTGCCAGGAAGCTGGGTATCGGGATGGTGCCTTATTGCTCGCTCGGAACCGATGAGGCTATGGGGATTATCCACCTGATACGCATCTCGAATGCCAGGAGCTTGACTATCCTGGAGCAGGCCAGGCTGATTGATGATCTTGTGCAGGTACACAAGATGGGCCTGCTGGAAATAGCCCAAAGCCTGGAGAGGAGCAAGGGATGGGTAAGTATGCGGCTTGGAATCATAGAAAAGATAAGCGATAGCGTGATGGAGAAGCTCTTCAAGGGGGAATTCCCGGTTTATTCCTACATGTATACTCTTCGCCAGTTCATACGTATGAACTCGAATTCCGGGCAGGGCAGTGAGGTTGACGAATTTGTAAACCTGGTGGCTGGCAAGAATTTGAGCATCAGGGACATAGAAAGGCTTGCGCATGGCTATTTCAATGGCCCCGATCATTTCAGGGAGCAGATCAAAAGCGGCCATATCGTGTGGGCCTTGGATCAGTTGCGGCAGATGCCCCAGGCGGGAGGCAATTTGAGTGAACCTGAGTGCAGTATGCTCAAGAGTCTTGAGATCATACAAAAATATATGCGCAAGGTTATCTATCAGGGGAAGGACGAGCGGTTTAAAAACAATTCCTTCTTTGCCCAGGCCAACCTTCTGGCAGGAGGAATTTTGAGTAAGCTGCCCATTTTCTCGAAGTCATTGAAGGAGTTCTATGATCGATCAGGACAAGCGTAAGGCTATTTTTTTACTCCACAGGGAAGGCATGAAAATACGGGACATAAGTTTCAGGCTGAAGATA
>JBFMFO010000062.1:0-1029 GCA_040754095.1 Thermodesulfobacteriota bacterium
AGATATTCAACTGGGCCAGATCCATCGTCTCAGCGTCTATCAGGGGCAAAAACTTCTCCCTCACCGTTCTGTTGAACCGCTCAATCTTGCCTCGCGATGGGCTGTCATACGGTTTACTGTGGACCAGGGCAATGCCAAGCCGGGCACAGGCCAGTTGCAGGTGCGATGAGACAAACATGCTGCCGTTATCACAGTAAAAAACCTTCGGCAGGCCAAAGCGGTTGATGGCCTCCTTGAGCACTGCTTCAAGACTGACGCTGTTTTCATGAAAAAAGAATCTGCCGCCCACAATACAGCGGGAGTGGTCATCGATGATGCAGATCAAAAATACCTGCCGCTTTCGTTTCTCGTGCACCAGGCAGGGGCCGTGCAGGCAATCACTGATCCACAGCTCATTGATGTGCTCTTTTTCAAACTTCTTCCTTTCCACTACAGGCCTGGCTGCTGTTTTGAGCTGGTTGTCCTTGATATACTTTCTCAGGGTTGCCTCGCCAATCCAGTCAGCTTTTATATCCCCTTCACTGATAAGAAGCCGGTAGATAGCTGCCGAAGAAAGATGGGCAAAGGCATTGACCCGCTCCTTGATAATTTTGGCCAACTCCTCGTCTATCTTTCTTGAGCTTCCCCTATCAGAGCGCACCTTTGGCTTGAGTGCATCAAAGCCACTGCTTCGATAGTCCCTGAGCCAGCTTTTCAAAGTGCCCACTTTATATCTTTTCTTGCCAAGATGGGGCACCTCAAACTCCTTTTGACTCATCTGTCTGAAGTATTCCATCTGGCAGATTCCGCTCTCGTTTAACACTGGTGCAATCAGCCTGTACCTGAAGAGGGCAATGTCCTGCTTATCCTGCTCCCTTTTGTCTTCCATAACCTTACCTCCTTTGGGAATGGTAATGCTGTGAGTTTGATGAAAAATCAGTGTGGTATAGTTACCACTTTCAGCAAGGAAAATTATATTTCCTTCCTCCCTGCTGCCATATCCCAGGGAGTGTAAAAAATGCATTTCTCTCATTGGTACTTGATCGGGTG